>JAPKBR010000047.1 GCA_028823345.1 Planctomycetota bacterium | reverse complement strand
GCCCTGCGCCCCGAGGCAGCAGCCTTTGACGGGTTGATGTAGGGCATCTCCAGAGCACAAGAGGCCGCCCTCCATGGGCACGCCCTGCGCTATCATGGCTGGCGATGAAGCCCCTCATTACCAGCCTCTTGGCCCTTGGGAGCCTGTTTGCAGCCGTGTCTACGACTGCCCAGGACAGCCCACCCCCAGCACCCCAAGTCCCGCCGCAAGAGGCGCGCCTGGGGGTCGAGTTGGCTGCCATCGGGCCCGATTGCCAATTGACCTTCGAAGAACTCGACGGCCTCTTGCTAGCGCGCCACGGGAACTCCCCCGTGGGTCAAGAAACCCTGCAAGGATTGGCCCAACTGGTGCTGGTGGAAAAACTCGCCGAGGAGGCTGGCATCATTGCCAGTCGCGCTGAACTCAATGTGAAATGGCGCGCCCTCGAAGAACAAATCATCTCCAGCGGCACCGCTGCAAGCCTGGATGAATACCTCAAGCAACAGGGCATCAAACGCAAGGTCTTCCAGCGACATCTCCGACTGTCGATTCTGCATGAACATCTGGCCCGCGCGGGTCTGGGCCTCGGCCCAGATGACCCCCTGAGTGGCGAGCAACAGTCCCGCTGGCTCGAAGGAGTGGTTGGGAGCCTAGAGCAAGTCAAGGGCGAGTACCCCTGGGACGCGGGCATCGTGTTGACCATCGGACCACACATCATTTCGCGTCAAACATTTGGCGAATACCTACGGGGGAGCGTCCCCAACGATCAGCTACGCGCCGCCTGTTACGAGTTACTGCTGGCAGAGCGCATCGCCGCGCGCTTGCCGGACCTGGCTGAGGACACGATCGAACTGGCGGTCACCGCCGAAATCGACCGGCGGCGCAAGGCGACCGAGTCCAACACCACCTTTCAAGGGGTCGCCTACGAGCAGCTGCTCCAAGCCCAGGGCCTTTCCCTAGTAACCGTGCGCCGAGACCCCGCGATCCGTGCGGCAGCTATGGCACGCATCTTCGTGGATCGCACCCATGGGGACGCCGAGTTGCGCGCGATCTATGAAGAAGAACGCACCCTCTTCGACACCTTGTACGGGGAGGGACACGCGATCAGCGTGTTAGTCCTCGGTGCCGTGCGTTACGCAAATGAGCTCAACCCGCGCACCTATGAGGCCGCCGAATCCGAGATCGAGGCCATGAAAGAGCGCATCGAGGGACCCAAGGATTTCGCCCGACTGGTGGGTCTGCACTCAGATGAGCCCGCCAGCAAAGAGCGCAAGGGGTTCCTGGGGGTCATCACCCGGGGCTCCCACCTGGTGCCCGAGACCGTGCGCGAAGCTCTCTGGAAGCACATCGACGCCGAGTCCGAATCCAGCGAGGGCGACCTCCTGGGACCCTTCCGCCTCCAGGCCGGGGTTCTCCTGCTGCAAATCGGTGCCCACCGCCCGCTCCCCACCTGGGAAGAAATGAGCGCCCACGTCCACCAGGAACTGCGCCGCAGGCTTGTGAACGACGCTCTGCCCACGGCAGCAGTCTCCAGTTGGCTTGACCTCTAGAACGTTCGCACCTGGAAGCCCCTGCGGTTAGAATCTCAATCCATGCAAATTGCCAAAATCATCGGCAGCGTCGTGGCCACTCAGAAAGATGAGGGCCTGCGCGACCACAAGCTTCTGGTGTGCCAAGTGCACAACCACGAGAACAAGCCCCAGGACCAATACGTCGTCGCGGTGGACGCGGTGGGTGCTGGCCCCGGAGACCTAGTGCTCTACGCCACCGGCTCCAGCGCGCGCCAAACCCTGCAAACCAAGGACCGCCCCTGCGATGCGGTGGTCATGGCGGTGGTGGATTCCTGGGACCAGGACGGATCCAACGTCTACGAAAAGTGGAGCGAGTGAGAACATGTACCTGGGCCGAGTGATAGGGCGCGTGGTCGCCAGTCAACGCTACGAGGGACTCGATGGAGTGCCCTTGCAAATCGTGCAACCCCTTGACGAACGGGGCGCCTCCATGGGCGGCAGCTTGATCGCTTGCAGCGCGATCTCCAGCGGCCCCGGAGACTTGATTCACTACGTGGATGGACGGGAAGCCGCCCTGGCCCTACCCGACGAAACCTTCGTCCCGGTGGATGCCACCATCATGGGATTCGTGGAACAAGCGGTTGTGGGCGAAACCGACTTGGCCAAAGACCCGGAGCCCTCCCGATGATCTTGGCCGAAGTCATCGGAACGGTTGTTTCTCCGGTTCAAGTCCAAGCCCTCGATGGCTTCACTCTGCTGATGGTGCGCCCGGTCACCCCCGATGGGAAACCCACGGGCAAGATGCGCATCGCCATCGACCAGGTGGGCGCCGGCGTCGGAGACCGAATCCTGATGATTGACGAGGGCAACTCCAGCCGCCAGATCCTCCAGGACACAAACGCCCCCATCAAGACCCTCATCGTCGGCTTCGTCGACGCGGTGGAAGTCCATGGGGAACTGACTTACGACCACCGCCAAGTGCACAACTCCTAAACCCTGCCAATATCCATGCAACCCACCGACCCCGCCTGGAGCGACGAAGAAGCCCGCCTGCGCACCGCCATCTGCAAGATCGGTGAGCTCTGCTACAGCCGAGGCACCGTGGTCGCATCCGATGGCAACATTTCGGCGCGCATGCGGGACGGCTCGATCCTGGTGACTCCCACCGGCTCCATGAAGGGTTTTCTGACCCCCCACCAGCTCGCCAAGCTCGACAAGCACGGCACCCCAGCGGGCACCGGGCCCAAACCTTCCAGCGAAATCGGCATTCACTTGGTGGTCTATGAAGAACGCCCCGATGCCCAGGCCGTCATCCACGCCCACCCGCCCCACGCGGTGGCCATGACCATCGCCGGCATCGACATGCAGATGCCCGTGATCCCCGAGGTCATCGTGACCATCGGTGGCATTCCGACTGCGCCCTTCGGCACACCCGGCACCCCCGAGCTTCCCGAAACCATTCGCGACATCGTGCGCTGTTCCGACACGGTGGTCATGACGAACCATGGCTCGGTAACCCTGGGCAGCAACTTGATGGATGCCTTCAAGAAGCTCGACATGCTCGAGCACACCGCGCGCATTCTTTGGTTGGCGCACACTGCCAAGGGAGGGCTCGATCCCCTTCCCGCCCAAGACGTGGCAAAACTATTGGCAACCCGTTCGGCCTTGGGCATCACTCAACGCAATACCCTCGAGGACAATTGCGCCGTGCCCAATAAGAGCACCTAGTCAGCAGCTACTGGACACTCAAACCCATCGGGCTTGAGCACCAGGAGCGAACTATCGAGCCGACCCATAAGCCGTTCGGCAGTCTCGCCCACAAAGATTCCCGTACGGCCCGCCCGGGACAAGCTGCCCAAGACCAAGAGGTCCGGCATCAAGTGCCCCGCCGCTTCCTTGATGGCGCGGGCGGGACTCTTGCGGGAAAGGTGGACCGTGGGCAATTCCGGTAGGTCCAGATCTCCACAGTTCCCCAGCACCGCCGTGCGTGTTTGCTCGCGTAGGCTCGAGAGTTCCTCCTCCCAAGCATCCGTGTCGTCTCCCTGGGAACGCTCCTGGGCCTCGGGGTCCAGTCGCCAAGCATGAACCACGTGCAAGGCAGCGCCGCGCCAACGGGCTATTGAAGCGCCCCACGTCAGGGCTTGATCCCCGACCCCAGTCAGGTCCGTCGCCACAAGAATCAACTTGTGCTCTAAGTCATGCCCAGGCTTGACCGCCCAAACAGGAGCCGGGCACTTGCGCACGAGCTTCGTGGCCACGCTGCCAAGACGCCTTCCGCTGGGAGCTTGCCTCCGGTCGCGCTTGCCCACCACGATCAAGTCCGCGGACTCATTCAAAGCCGCGCGCACCAGCGCCAGCCACGGCCGCTGGTCAGTGACCTCGAGCCTGGTACGCAAACCGGCGCCCACCGCCTCGGTGATCATCGCATCAAGAGCCGCCTTGCCGTTGGCTCCGAGGGACAGGGTGCGGCCCTCGTGCCATGTGGAGTGCATAATCGTGATGCGCGCACCGACCTGGCGTGCGAGGGCCAAGGCTTGCCCGAAGGCACTGCGTGAGCCCTGGCTCACTTCTTGGGAGCGAGGCTGGAGTTCAATTCCAACCCAGATTTCGAGGAGGCGTTCCATAGGGAAACTGCCACGGGAGAGCCATGGCGTGGTGCCCAGCAAGGGCACCAATCAGATCGGCGGGGAGTCTAGCGTCAGGGCCGCCTGGGAGAGCATTTGATCAGGGGAAAGTACCCCAAAGAAGCCCGAGCAAACCCTGAAGGGGTCTCCAGGTGCCCCCAGCCCCTACAGCCGCCGGGGTGGACAGGCTGCACGAGCCGCCTCGATCTCCCCGCGGCGCTGCTCAAATCCCTTGCGACCCATCAGCCCATAGGCCGCGATCTTGCCCGCTTCGACTCCCGGCTGGTCGAAAGCATCGACCCCGTAGTGCTCGCCCATCACCGCCACGGCGAGTTCCATCATGTAGAGGTACTGGCCAAGAGTGTGCTCGCTTACCCGCGGGAAAGAGATCGTCAAGTTCGGTCGCTGCGCTTCAGTCAAGGCAATCCGCGTCCCCTCGCGCTCGGCCTCGAACAGCTCGGCCAAACTGCGACCACCCAAGTAAGCCAAGGCATCCCGATCTCCGTATTCCTTTGGAATCGAAACATGATGGTCGGGGTGCTCGATCGCCAAGAGGGTGAACCACTTGTCATGGGGCCCTTCCACATACAACTGGGATTGACTGTGTTGATCCGTGACCCCTACCGCGCGCACGGGGGTCGGTCCGGCAAAGACCTCCCGGCCGTCACGATCGAGGCGCTTGCCAATGGACTCCGCCAGCAATTGGGCATACCAATCCGCCAAGTGGCGCAAGCGATGGCCGTAGGCAAAGGTCACTGCGATCGGCTTGTTCTTCTCTTGCTGCATACAGGACTGAATTCCCGCCAGCATCAGGGCCGGGTTCTCGAACAGCTCGTCGGTCTTGCAGCGCTCGTCCATATCCGCGGCGCCCTTGAGCAATCCCGATGTGTCGATGCCAATCAGCGCGGAAGAAAGCAAACCCACCGCAGAAAGCACACTGAAACGGCCGCCGACCCCATCGGGCACATCAAAGGAGGCATAGCCCTCTTCTTGTACAATGGGCCGCAAGACCCCGGCGTTGGCATCTGTGGTGACCACGATGTGTTCGGCGTGAGCTTCCTTTCCCACACGCTCGATCAGGGCGCGCCGGAAGATTAAAAACTGGGACATGGTCTCGGCGGTGGAACCCGACTTGGAGATCACATTGAACAGGCACGTGGACGGATCCACCCGATCAAGAAACTCCCCCACCAGGTCCGGATCCACGTTGTCCAGCACGAACAAACGCGGCAACCCATGGGCCCCAAACATCTCGTGGAAGGGACTGTGCATAGCCGTGTGCAACGCCCGGTTGCCGAGGGCAGAACCGCCGATGCCCAAGACCACAATGTTCTCGAACCTCCCCTTTTGTTCTTCCGCATAGGCCAAAAGGCGATCATGCCAAGCGCCCCCGGCGGGCAGGGTTTGGAAGCGAAGGTCATCCTCCGCTCGGCTTCGCACCGCCGCGAGGGCCGCCTGGGAAGGGCTGCGTAGGGCCTGCAGGCGCTCTTCCGTGATGCCGTGTTCCGTGCCAATGGCGTCGGCGGAAATGTTCGTCCAGTCGATTGAGACAAGGTCCATGCTGAGTCCGGGTAGAAGGGGGGATCGAAATCCCACTCTAGCGGCTGGCGCGCACGGACCAAGCGCTCCCGGTCACAAATTCCCTCAGCAGGGCGCGAGGCCCAGAGAGCAACCTAATCCCGGCCCGACAGCAGGGTCACATAGTAGAACAGGGTCGCAATCGCAGTCAGCGCCCCCGCCACGTAGGTCATCGCCGCAGCTCCGAGCACATCCGACACGCCCTTGGCCTCTTCCTCGTTGGAAACAATGCCCGTGTGGGCCAGCACCTCTTTCGCGCGCCGGGAAGCATCGAATTCCACAGGCAGGGTCACCAGCTGAAAGATCACGGTCAAGCCAAACAGGATCACTCCGATCCAGGCCAAGCCCGGTTGCTGGAGCAGCATGCCCGCAAAGAAGATCCAGATCCAAGACCTCGACCCCATCATGGTCAAAGGCACCAGGTTCGAGCGCATTCTCAACCAAGCGTACTGGTGAACGTCCTGGAGTGCGTGCCCCGCTTCGTGGGCCCCCACAGCAATCGCGGAAATCGATCGTCCATCGTGCACCGCCGCCGAAAGGCGCAGGGTCTTCGTACGTGGGTCATAGTGATCGGACAAGAATCCGTCCACCCGCTCAATGGTCACTTCCGCACCACCCGCCTCGGCCACGGCCTTGGCAGCTTGAGCGCCGGTCATACCCGAGATGACGCCAACCTTGGCGTAACGCTTAAAACTGGACTTGACCCGCATGGAGGCGAAGAACGCCAACAGCATGAACGGGCCAACAATGATGAAGAAGCGGGGATCAAAAAACATGGGAGGTGGAGGGTTTGGGTACCCCCTCTATTGGGACTGAAGGCGGGCACATTCTACCCCCGGCAAGGGTCGGATTTGGAATGGCCTATGGTAAGGACTCTGCTGAGCTTCCGTTCAGAGACGCAGGGCGGCCCCAGGATAGACCCTTGCGGAGTAAAAATCGAGTTAGAGCCGCGCGCCGCTGGTCAATCAAGCGCAGAGCAAGCGACCCAGGGAACCCCCTAAAATAGTCCCACCACCCGGCCCTCTTCATCCAAGTCCACCGCCTTGTAGGCGGGCTTTCGACCCAGGCCAGGCATGGTCATGATCTTGCCCGCATAGGCAATCACAAAGCCCGCTCCGGCGGCCAAGCGAAGGGACCGGATCGGCAGGGTGAAGCCCGTGGGCCGGCCCTTGAGGCTGGCGTCATGGGAGAGGGAGTACTGGGTCTTGGCCACACAAATGGGCAGGTTGCCGCCACCTTGCTCCTCGATCTTCTTCAACTGTTCCTGAGCTTCGGGTTCCAGCTCCACACCGGCCCCGCCGTACTGCTTCTTCACCAGGATGCCCAGTTTTTCGATCAGGGGAGTCTCGGGTTCATAGAGCAGCTGGACATTGGCTTCACCGGACTCGGCAGCTTCAATAATGGCTTGGGCAATCTCCTCTCCGCCGGCGCCTCCCTTGGCGTGCACCTCGGACAAGAACGCACCGCGGGCACCACCGGCCATAGCGCGCTCCCGCACCAGTTCCAGCTCCTCATCCGAGTCCGTCGGAAAGCGATTGATCGCCACGACCACGGGCACCCCATGGGCACGCACGTTGTCCAATTGAGCCTCCATGTTCGAGCAGCCATCGCTCAAGGCATCGAGGTTTGGCTCCATCAACTCTGCAGGCAGGGGTCGGCCAGGTTTGACCTCATAGCGCCCCGAGTGCATTTTGAGGGCGCGCACGGTGACCACTAACAATGCTGCGTCTGCCGGCATGCCGCTAGCGGGCACCTTGATGGAGAAGAACTTCTCTGCCCCCATGTCCGCGCCAAAGCCAGCTTCAGTGATCACGTAATCGCAAAAAGTTGCGGCGACGCGATCCGCCACCACCGACGAGTTTCCGTGGGCGATGTTGGCGAAAGGTCCCGTGTGCACCAGAGCCGGGGTGCCCTCGGTGGTTTGCAACAGAGTTGGGTCCAAGGCTTTGGACAAGAGCGCCGCCATGGCACCGGCGACTCCGATTTGATCCGCGGTCACGGGCTGCTCCCCAAAAGTCTCGGCCACGATGATGCGCCCCAGACGGGCCCGCATGTCGGGCAGATCCCGGGAGAGCCCCAGCACCGCCATCACTTCACTGGCTGAGGTGATTTCAAAGCCGGTGGTGCGAGGCACCCCATTCAGCTTTCCACCGAGCCCCACGCGAATCTCTCGCAGGCCCCGATCATTCACATCCGCCACGCGCTTGATCAAAATCCGCTCGGGATCGATCTCGTGGGGATTATCCAGCAACACGGTGGTGTCCACCGCCGCCGCCATCAGATTGTGGGCCGCAGTCACCGCATGGAAGTCACCTGTCAAGTGCAGGTTGATGTCTTCCATGGGCAGGACTTGGCTGTGGCCGCCTCCAGCTGCGCCGCCTTTGATGCCAAACACGGGCCCCATAGAGGGTTGCCGAATGGTCGCGGCAGCTTTTTTCCCAAGACGGTTGAGAGCCAAGGCCAAGCCAATCGTGTGCACAGTCTTGCCTTCCCCTGCGGGGGTCGGGGTGATGGCGGTCACCAGGATCGTTTTCACGTCCGAGGAAGGCGGCGCCAAACCCAAACGATGATCGACCTTAGCCATGTAATGCCCATAGGGGGAGAGGCTCTCGCTGGGCACGCCCCAACGTTCGGACAACTCTGCTAAGGGAATCATGGGCGTGGCCCGGGCGATATCGAGGTCAGACTGCATATTGTTGGGAAGGTTGGATTTGAATCGAAGAGGTTTCCGGAGCACTCCCGTCAACGTCCGCTTATGCGGCGTGCATCCAGGTCGAGCATGCCTCGTGGGCTTTTCCAAGTGGTGCAGGGTATCACGGAAGGAGAGGCTAAGGGTGAGATCGAGTGGCGCAGCTGGGCACTTCCCCGCACCCCTTTGCTCAACCTATGCCGCAACACGAAGGACTCTTGTAAATCGGAGGCTCTGCCCGTTACCCGCCTGCCTCAGCGCCCCATTTAGGCCCGGGGCAGGTTCGCGGTTCCATTGCCCGACTCGTAAGCAGACTGCCCGTGCTTCTTAGCGCCCCATTTGGACCGCCATGGCTATGATGTAACGTAGCCGAGCAAGTGCCCCCGCAAAGGTTGGGCCCAAACCCCAGGACCATGCCGTGAATACGATCTACTTCGACCACAATGCCACCACCCCTGTGGCCCCTGAAGTGACGGCTGCCATGTGTGAGGTTCTCGAAGGTGCTTGGCACAACCCAAGCGCTCGCTATCCCCGGGCGCAACAGATCGCCCTGCGAATCGAGCAGGCCCGAGAGCAAGTTGCGAGCCTTGCTGGCGTCTCCCCAGACCAAGTGATCTTCACCTCGGGGGGCACAGAATCCATCGCTACAGCCTTCCATTCGGCCGAACAGGCCGGTTTTGCCGAAAAGACCGCCCCTCCGCGGGTGGCCACTTCCACGGTGGAACATTCGGCGGTCAAGGCCTGCGCCCAAGGCCTTGCGGACCGCGGTTGGCAGTCCCTTACGATCCCCGTCGATTCCGCGGGCCATTTCAATCGTCCGCATCTATCCGCACTCTTGGGCGAGGGCCCCTGCTTTGTTTCGCTGCAAGTGGTCAACAACGAAACCGGCGTGATCAGTCACTTAGAAGGGATCAGCGAGGAAGTGCACAGGACAGGAGGCCTGTTCCATTTGGATGGGGTCCAGGCTCCGGGGAAAATTCCCGTGGACGCCGAGGGCTGGGGCGCGGACTATCTTTCTCTGGCAGCCCACAAGTTCGGCGGCCCCAAGGGCATCGGGGCTTTAATCCTGGGGGCCAACGCACCCTTCGCACCCTTGATGGTGGGAGGTGGCCAAGAAGAGGGCCGGCGCGCAGGAACGTTGAACACCGCGAGCATCATTGGCATGGGGGTCGCCGCCGAGCTTGCCGGTGCCCGTGGAACCCAGAAGCCAGGGGACAATCCCATGCCCGCGCGCCAACAACGTTTGGAGGCCGCCCTCTTGGAGGGGATCGAAGGGGCGTGGGTCAACTGCACCGAAACCTCACGGGTCAGCGCGACCACCAGCCTGACCGTGCCCGGACTGGAAGCACACCTGGTCTTGGCCTACCTCGACACCTTGGGAATCGAGGCCTCGGCCGGTTCCGCATGCAGCGCCACCCGCGTGGCCCCTTCGCCGGTCCTGCTGGCCATGGGCCGCAGCGAGGCCGAGGCGTCCAGCACCCTACGCCTGTCCCAGGGCCCCAGCACCACGGACGAAGAGATCGAGCGGGTGATTGCCGGCGTGATCGAGGCCACGAGTACTCTGCGGGCCCTCTCCTAGTCCCCCCCGGGGAACAATTAGCGGGAAAGGTGCCGCCGACCTGGGCCCAA
Organism: Planctomycetota bacterium; assembly: GCA_028823345.1. Lineage (GTDB taxonomy): Bacteria > Planctomycetota > UBA1135 > UBA1135. Next base: position 15,692 of record JAPKBR010000047.1, on the reverse strand, counting down.
TAGGGCATTCCTGGGCTGCTGCCCCCGGGCAGTCATCCTCCCCCTCCAGCGTCGGGTGAGACCCCACTCCGGGCCCCGGAAACCTCGACTTTGCCCCCACAAGGGGCCCTCCCTCCCAAGATCTCTTCAGGGTCATGGGAATCTCTGCCGATGAGCTTCATCAGAGTCCCCCTGCCCTACGTAGCCAGGAAGGACCCCTGCCCCGCTAATCTAGCGGTGCCCCTACCCAAACGAGCTGCCCCATGCCTGAACCCGTCCGGACCCTCCGCATCAAGAAGAAAGGCCTTTGGCATCGCACCCACCTCGTGAACGACGGGGAGGGCGAACTCTTGGGACGCCTATCGGTGCGCCGCAATAAATGGGGCCTGGTGGTCTCTGGCGAGTACCGTCCTGAAAAGGGCGAGGTCCTACGCATCCGCCGGGATCCCGGTCTTCTGCGAGGTCAATTCTCCCTCTGGAGCGAGGACGGCGAATGGCTTGGCTCCAGCCTGCGCTGGGCATTCTTTCGACGCCAAATCGATATGTTGACCGGCAGCAAACCCTACCGAATCGTGCCCGCACGAGGGTTTAGCCGTGGTTGGCGTGTGATCGCCACCAAAACCGGCGAGGCCGTATCGATCCGGTTAGGCCTCGGCTCCACCGAGATCCAGCAGCTCCGCAAGATCAATTTCGAACTGCTCCTGTTCGCTCACTTCCTCGGGAGTCTGACCCCCTGGGAGTGCTTCTGGCCCACGGCAATGGATGCCGAGGAGCGAGGCTCCGGGATCGCCAAGCCCGTCCGGGCCTGATCTCAACCAATCCCCCGATTCGAACTCCCTGGAAGAAAATTCCAGGTGAGGCGTCCAAATAGACCTAATCCGCCGGCCCTAATAGCCCTTTCCGACCTCCCTCATCCCCATCATGCGACCGATCGTAGTTCTAGGCCTCGTGCTTGCCGCCGTGGCAGCCCTTTACTTTGCATTCCAAGATAACTCCACCACCACTCCTGAGGCCCTGGGAGGCCCAGAGACGTCCACGGGGACCTCGGAAGAGCCCACCACGTCGCCCGCTGAACTCGATGGGGGCATCATCAAGGAACGAGAGCAAATCGACGCCCGTACGGATGCGGTAGACCTAGAGACCCCCGATGCCGCCCCCACCAAGGCTGGCCTGACCGGGATCATCGTCGGCCTCGACGAAAAGCCTTTGCAGGGCGCCCGGGTAGTGCTCACCCGCCACGGTACGACCTCGGCCCTGTTCATCGACCCCACTGCGGTGGATCGCAGCCGGGACAAGACCACCAAGACCGACGCCTCAGGCCGGTATTCCTTCACTCGCGTCGATCCCTTCGATCGCTACGCCCTACTGGTTTCCCACTCGGAGTTCGCACCCCTTGAAGAGGGCGGCATCATCATCACCGAGGGCGAGCTGAACGAGTTGTACCCGATTCAATTGAGCAAGGGTGTGACCCTCAGCGGCACCGTGACGGACACCGCCGGCAACACAGTGCCCAACGCAGAAATGGAGCTGGGCCAGATGGCCCTGGCCATCGGCGGGGGCCACGACCCCAACGCCCTCAAAATCGCCTCCGACAGCATGGGTAAATACGAGTTCAATAACTTGGCCAAGGGCAACTTTGTGCTGCAGGTCAAGGCCGAGGGATATGGGCAAGTCACCCTTTCTCAAATCCACGTGGCTGGTGACGGGGACATGGTCCGCGACATCGCGCTTGATTTGGCCATGGCTCTTGGTGGAGTGGTCACCGATGAAAACGGTGTGCCCCTCAAGGATGTCAAGGTCACCGCCTACTCCATCGGCAACCGCGAGAACCGCACCCAGACCCAAATCGAAACCGACGCCAAAGGCGAGTTCCTGATGCACGATGTGCCCGCCGGACATTACACCCTACGCGCCCAAGCCATAGGCTTCCGGATCGGCCAAGTGGCCCGAGCTGAAGCGGGCGAGATGCACCTCCAAATCGCTCTCATGAGCCTGCCCAAGGTCAGCGGACAAGTGGTGGACGCGGCGACTGGCAGCCCCGTACGCCGTTTCTCCGTTTCCCTGCGCCACGCTGGAGCGGACACGATCAACACGGTCCGCATTGGCAAGCCCCTAGCCTTCACCGACGAGCAAGGCCGTTTCACTCTGCCCTGCCCCAAGGCCGGAAACTTTATGGTCCAAGCGGAATCCCCTGACCATGCGGCGAGTTTATCCGACGTGTTCACCATTGCTGCGGGCCAAGAGCTCGGCGGCATCACTGTGCGCTGCACAAAAGGCGGCGGCATCAAGGGCGTAGTCCTCGACAGCAGCGGCAAGCCCGTGTCCCGGGCCAAGATCACCACCCAGGATGATCGCTGGACAGGCAGTGACTTCGATATTTCGCTGGGCATCTTTCCGGGCATCGCCACGGTCAAAACCAGCCGCACTAACTCCCGCGGCGAGTTCTCCATCGATGGGCTAACTCCCACCACCTATTTGGTGGAGATCGAGCATAAGCAATTTGCCGGCACCGCCATCCGCAACGTGATCGTCACCGAAGCCGTGGCAGTGGACTTGGGCCAGCAAGTGCTGGCCCGTGGCGCGACGGTTAGCGGCACGGTCCGCAGCCCCAGTGGCTCGGTCCTGGCCGGCAGCGTAGTCACCATGATGCTGCAGCCCGCCGCTAACGAGTTCCCAGCGCGTTACACCGCCAAGTCCAACAAGGAGGGTCAGTTCCGCATCACCAGTGCGCGCCCCGGCACTTATTGGATCCACGCTACCCGCCCCATTCGCGGCGGCGGCAACCCCTTCGCCAACTCTAGCGACATCCAAAACACCCGCCGCCGCATCACTGTCGGCGACGGCCAGGATCTCCAGGGCCAAGACTTCGACCTGGCCAACTAGGCGTGCCAAGCGGAACGACGGTGCCTGGTATAGTGCTTGGCATGATTGGACCTACGCCTTATTCATCCCAACAACTGGCCAATTGGCTAGCGGAACGGGTGGGCTTCGAAATCAACGTAACCTTCAGCCGGGCCATGGGTCAGCCCGTGCGCGGACAGCGCAAGGGAAAGCAGTGGGAGCTGCGCTTGCACCGGGCCTTTGAGCAGGCCCCAGAGGACGTGCTCGAAAGCCTTGGCCGTTGGCTACGGAACGGCCGGCGATCTAAGCAGGCCTGCGAGAGGCTCGATCAGTGGCTCGAGGAAACGATCTACTCCCAACGCACTCCCCGCAAGACCGCACGACGATCGGGGAAGGGGGAAGTCTATGACCTGGATGACTCGGCCCGGGATCTGTGGGATAGTTTCCTAGAGTCGCGCCTAGCTCCTGACCAACGCCCGCATCTGGAGTGGGGCCAGCGCCAACCCAGCCGCTCGCGCGGTGGTTTGCGCCTCGGCTCATGGGACGCTCACACGAACCGGGTGCGTTTACATCCGGTGCTGGACGATTCCAAGGTTCCCTATTGGTTTGTGCGAACGGTCCTCGTGCATGAACTCTTGCACGCTGCCTATCCGCCGATCCGGGATCGCGGGGGGCGCTGGTGCCCCCACCACGCAGAATTTCGTCGCCAAGAGAGAGCCTGGCCTGATCACGAAAAGGCGCGCGCCTATGAACGCGAGCATCTGCCCAAGTTGGTCCGCGCTGCCCGCGCCCTAGGCCGCCGCTAGACGCCCGGGCCCAAGCCCAAACTCAATCGTTGGTGGTATCGGGTTCTTCGGCACCGGTCAGGCATGTCCCGAGGACATTGCCGCCGAGGGACTCGAGAACATTGATGGTTTGCTGCACGAACTGGCGCGGGGTCGAGCCGAGGCGCACAACCATCAGAATGCCATCAGCCATGGCGCCAAGCAGGGAAGCATCGGAAACCCCAGCAGCAGCCGGGGTGTCGATCAACACATAGGAGTAGTTTTGACGAAGGCGATCGAGCACCGTCCGCATGCGATCCGAACCCAACAGTTGGGATGGGTTCTTGGGCAGGGTTCCAGCACCGAGAACAGACACTCCGGGGATCGAGGTGGTGCGCACGGCGGAGTCCAAGGAGACCCCTCCGGAGAGCAAATCCGCCAAGCCCATTCGATTGGGCAAGCCGAGGCTTTTTTCGATGGACGGTTGATGCAAGTCCGCATCCACCACCAGCACCTGAATGCCCGGCAATTCGGTCATGGCCGCGGCCAAGTTGAGAGTCGCCACAGTCTTCCCCTCACCGCGCAAGGCGCTGGTCATGACCAGAGTGTGGGAGGCGCCGTCTGGGTTGAGGGCCTGAATGGAGTTGCGCAGCACGCGAAATTGTTCGGCCTGCTGGGAGCGCGGAGATGTGACAACGCACAACTCTTCGCCGGTCACGGGAACGCTGCGAGCCTCATCGGGCTGGGGTGCCACGAGGGCATCTGATGATTTGGTCGAGGGCATAGGATCTTCCTAGGTCTTCCATCGGCAAGGCAGGCTGGCAACCGCAATGGCAATCCAGACCTTTCTACCCATTGAGAAAGCAGCGTATGACCTACGCACGGAGAATTGAAGCTGTAAAGTGGGATCCTGTAGGCCCTCCCGGGGGTTGGGAGGGGGAATCGGGCCCCTAGACCCCGGGGAATAGACCCGGAAAAGGCTCGCCAAAAATTCAATCCTGGGGCCAGGCCACATCTCGATTAGCAAGGGACAGGGGCCGGATATGGGCCCTATCAACGATGTCGCGAAAGGATCCGCCGCGGATTTGGGTACTGCTCTCAAGGGCCCGTTCCACCCTAGCCATAAATTCATCCGCAAGGATTTCCCGGCGCTCGCTCAACATCCCAAACCAAGCCTCTTGTACGGGGCCAACGGCCTGCACCCGCAGGTCCTCATCCCCCACGGCCTTCACCAGCAGCTCCCGGGCTTGGTCCCCCAGGGGGCCCCCACGGGCCAAGGTACCCAAGCTTCGCCAATCCTGAGCCGTGCGCTCTTGGGGCTCCATAGCCAGCAGTTGTTCCCCAAAGGCCTGGTCGAAATCCGGCCCAGGCAAAAGAGACAAGTGCCCCGCCGCCCGCCCGTGGCCCGCAGCCCGCAGCCCCTTCAGGAATCGTAAGCGAGTGGCCTCTTGCCCCGCTTGGCGCAATCCATCCAAGACCTGCCCCATCATCATCGCTATCGCGTCCTCGTCGTCAGGAAGCGCTTCCAGGGCGCGCCCCACATCTCTCAGCCTGAGCAACCAAGAGATACACAACACGCGCGCGCTTTTGCTGATTCCCTCGGCGGGCCAGATGCCCTCGGGAGGTTGCCACCCTTGACTCACTAGGGCCGAGGGAACATGGTCCGCACTGGCCGAGCGTGCGGCCCAGGTCAAGAGGGGCCAAGGATCAGGCAAGGGTTCAAGGCCCGACTCCATTGAGGTACCCAGCCGGGCGGACCATGTCAGGGCTGCCAATCGTCGGGCAGGATGACCAGGCCTTGCCAAGGCAGCGCGCGCTGCGGCAACCAATCCCATCTGGTCTGGTCCGGGACCAAGGGGCGACGCCATAGCCGACAGGGCCTCCAAGCGTACCCACTGACCCAGATCACTCCGCGTGGAAAGATCCCTCGCCAGATCCGGGACCAAACTCAAGCCCTCGCGGGTCACGGAACCCATCTGGCGCAAGGCCCGAGCAAGACGCCCCGCGCGCAAGACATCGCTTGCCCCGCCAAGGGCGATTCCTTCGTCCAAGGCAGCTAAAACCCCCAAAATAGCCTCTTTCCTCTCGAGGGACGGGCACCAGTAACCGCGCCCTGCCGCATCCAAGAGAGCATCCAAAACGGGGCTCTTGGGATCCGCCGCGAACATCTCCCCTAGCCAAGCCAGCGCTACTGGCCAGCCGGAACGGCCCAAGGCCATGGCCGCCACCCGATTGCTTTTCAGATCATGAATCCGCTGCACCAAGGCGATCCAATCCACCAGTACTTCCGCACTGGGGTCCACCAGCTCCTGACCGCCAGGGATCATCATCAACATGGCCCCCGGACCGAAGATCTCGAGACCGGAACCCCCTGCGGGCAACAGCACCCAACGGCTTCTGGTTTGGCGCGCGATACTCGCAACGACCTCCGCCCAGGTCCCGAACATTTTGCTGCCCCGGGAAGGCTTGAAAGGCCCACTCAGGGACCAAGTGGGATCCACCAAGAGGGGAACCGGCGCACCACCCAAGCGATCCAACTGATCGATCACCTCCAACAAAGGCGCGTGGGTCACATCAATTTCCACAGGGGGACCCGGTGGTTCAACCAAGCCCGCTTGCACTTCTGACCAACTGCGCGGCGCCCGGGCCCCACCCCGATTCCAAGCCAAGTAACGATGGACCAAGACTTCCCGAGCAAGGGCTTGTCCCCGGGCGGTGGGCGAAACCAAGAGGCGCGCCGCGAGGGCAAAGTGGCGGTCACTTCCCCCTAAGATCAGGGCCAAGCGTCGCTCGGTTTCCGCCCCATCCCCCAGGGCTTGGGCCACGACTCCCGCATGCTCAGGCAAGAGGCGCTCATCCAGCCAAATCTGGGCTTGGGTCCTGGTGGCTCGGTCGGGGTCCCGGAGGCTGGCGAGGGCCGCGGGCACGGACCCAAACTCCAACGGATTCCCCTGGGGCGCAGCGCCCAACGATCCCAGCCCCAGGACGGGGATCAGGCAAAACAGCAACAGGGCACGAGGGAGGGAGCTGGACAAGGGCTGGTGAGTGTACCCCGGCACGCCTGGGAATCGAACTCTGCCCGGATTGCCCCATCAAGGAAGGAACCCAGCGCCCCGCCGCGCTACCCTGTCGCCAGCATGTTTCGACGATTGTTCATCGCCAACCGGGGAGAAGTCGCTGTGCGCGTGGCGCGCGCGGCTAGATCCCTCGGCATCAGCCCCATCTGTGCGGTTTCCGAAGCGGACCGCCATGCCCCCTGGGCGCTTGCCATGGACGAGGTGATTTGCCTCGGTCCGGGGAATCCCGAACGCAGCTATCTGCGGGCAGAGGCCACGGTCCAAGCGGCCCTGCAAACCGGCTGCGCTGCGGTCCATCCTGGGTGGGGGTTCTTGGCCGAGAACGCGCGCTTCGCTGCCCTCTGCCAACAACACGGTCTGACCTTCATCGGACCGAGTCCAGCACTGATCGATTCCATGGGTCTTAAGTGGCCCTCCAAGCAAGCCGCGCGGGCAGCGGGCTTGACCCTGATCCCGGGCTCGGAAGGATTGTTGCGCGATGTGGATGAAGCCATCCAAGTGGCGGCTCGCGTGGGCTACCCGGTGATGGTCAAGGCCGATGCGGGCGGCGGCGGTCGCGGCATGCGCCATTGCTCCAACGAAGAAGAACTGCGCCAGGGTTTCGCCCAAGCGTCCGCCGAAGCGACAGCTGCCTTCGGCAACGGTGATCTGTTCCTGGAAAAGTGCCTGGAAAACGGACGGCACATCGAAGTCCAAATCCTCGGCGACCGCTGGGGCAATGTGCTGCACCTCTTCGAACGGGAATGCTCAATCCAGCGCAAGCATCAAAAGCTGATCGAGGAAAGCCCTTCGCCTGCGCTCAACGACCAACAACGCCAGGATTTGGGGCGCGCCGCAGCCCAAGCTGCGGCAGCCATGAATTACGTGGGTGCGGGCACCATCGAGTTCCTGATGGATGCAAAGACCGGCAACCTGCACTTCATGGAAATGAACACGCGCCTGCAGGTGGAGCACGGCATCAGCGAGTGCGTCACTGGCATCGACATCGTGCGCGAACAGATCCGCGTATCGGCGGGCGAAAAACTCGAAACCCAACAGGCTGAGGTGTCCTTGCAAGGCCACGCCATCGAGTGCCGCATCAACGCAGAGGACCCCAACCACGATTTCCGTCCGACTCCGGGGAAACTCACTCAGTTCCAAATCCCCGACAACCTCGGGCCGGGTACGGTGCGCGTAGACACCCATGTGCAACAGGGAGACACGATCCCGCCCCATTACGATTCCCTGATGGCCAAGATTATCGCCCACGGAAAAGACCGACCGGAAGCACTCGAGACCATGCGCCGGGCCCTCGATGGCCTGCAGATCGAAGGGGTCACCTCCACCACCCCCTTGCACCAAGCGGTGCTGATCAGCGACGAATTCCAAAGCGGCACCTACAACACCGGTTCCCTTCCTGGCTGGACCCCAAAGCGCTGAGCAAACAACCATGGCCCACATCCCCCTCACTCCCCTCGGTTCCCCTGTGGACCAGGCCCTTGACCCCAAGACTTTTGCCCGCCAAGCGGCCAGCGTGGCCGAGCGAGAATTAACCCTAGCGGAACGCCGCAAAAAAGTCTCCGAGGGCTGGGGCACCAAATACGCCGACCGGGTGCACGCCAAGAACAAGCTCACCAGCCGCGAGCGCATAGCACGACTTGCGGATGAAGGCACAGAGGTCTTCGAAGTGGGCACCTTCGTCAACCACGGCGTCTCCTTTGGCAAGCTCGCCTCCCCCGCCGCAGGAGTCGTCACCGCCTTCGTCAAGGTATCCAAGCGCTGGACCATGGTGATCGCCAACGACAACACGGTGGCCTCCGGTTCCTGGTGGCCCCAAACCCCAGAGAAGATCGAACGCGCCCAGGAAATGGCCAAGCGCTTGGGAATCCCTGCGGTGTACCTGGTGGATTGCTCAGGCCTCTTCCTGCCGGAACAAGCGCGCTCCTTTCCGGGGCGTACGGGAGCTGGGCACATCTTCAAGAAAAACGCCGAGCTCTCCGCAGCAGGCGTGCCGCAGATCGCCGGAGTCTTTGGGGACTGCATCGCGGGTGGCGGCTACATGCCGATCATCTCCGACCGGGTATTCATGACCGAACAGGCTTACATGGTGATCGCCGGGGCGGCTTTGATCAAAGGGGCCAAGAGTCAAAAACTCTCGAGCCTCGACATCGGTGGCCCCGAGGTCCACGTGCACCAATCCGGATGCGCCGACGTGCGCGTACCCGATGACGAAACCGCACTGCAGGCGATCCGCGAAGAGGTCGCCAAGTTGCCCTCGTCCGGAGCCGAATACCACCGCCACGGAATGGAGGCCAGCGCTCCCTTCCACGACGCCGCCGAACTCACCGGCCTCTTGCCCGCAGATCATCGGGTGACCTACAAGATCGAAGAAGTTCTAGCGCGCCTAGTGGACCGTAGCATGTTCTGGGAAGTGCTTCCCGACCGGGGCCAAGAGATCATCGTGGGCATAGGACGAGTCAATGGCCTCTACATGGGATTTGCCGCCAACCGCGGCGGCCTGATCGATGACGCGGAGGTGCGTGGAGCTCAAAAGCCCGGCGGAATCCTCTACCGGGAGGGCATCGCGAAACTGACCACCTTCCGCCGCTCGTGCGAAGACGATGGCATACCTATGGTTTGGTTGCAGGACGTTTCGGGCTTCGACATCGGTGTCGAAGCGGAACGGGTGGGCCTTCTCGGCTATGGCTCGTCGTTGATCTATGCCAACAGCACGGCAAAAACCCCCACGTTCACGGTGCTCCTGCGCAAGGCGTCCGGTGCGGGCTACTACGCCATGGCGGGCATGCCCTATGAACCCGTGGTGCAACTCTCTACCACCCTCACGCGCCTCGCCGTGATGGAAGGGCGCACCCTAGCCATCGCAGCCTTCAACACAAAGCTCGACGACGAGTTCGAGATCTCCGTGGAAGACCCGGAGGAGGCTGCTGCCATCGAGGCGGGCATGAAGGCCACCGAAGAACGCATCGAAGCGGACATGGATCCTTACTCCGCGGCAAGTCAAATGGACACGGACGAGATCGTGCGCCTCGACGAGCTCCGCGCTTGGATCGAGTTGTTCGCCGAAACCAGCTACCAGTCCAACACCACGCGCCGCACCAAGAACCCGCGCATCTGGAGTCTGCACGACCTAGCTGCTCTGACGGAGCCCCACAGATGAGCACGCCTGTTTTGGAGTTGATCGAGGAGCGGGACGGGGATGAGCTCTGGCTCTGTTCACCGGATGTGGGCCTCTTCACAAATGCCCAGCTCCCTGGAGATCTGCTCGCGGCTGGCGCCCTCGCCGGACAACTGATGATTCTCGGTCGCGCCCACGAGTTGCGCGTCCCCGCCCGAGTCCAAGGACGCGTTCAAGGTTCCAGCCCCGAGTTGACGCACCAGCCCGTGGCCTATGGCACGCGCCTTTACCACTTGTCTCCCCTGGGAGATGGGGCCCTCGACACCCCCTCCCATGCCCCACAAGATCAAACCCTTGGGACTGACGCACTGGTGCTCAAGAGCCCCCAAACCGGACGTTTCTACCACCGGCCCAGCCCCACGGACGAGCCCTTCATCAGCCCGGGCCAGCGCCTCGTTGCCGGACAAGAAATCGGCATGATCGAAGTCATGAAGACTTTCACCACGGTCAGCTTTCCCGGGGGAAGCGAGTGGCCTGAAAAGATCCATCTCAAGGAGTGGCTGGCAGAAGACGGGGCTGAAGTCACCCAGGGTGAACCCCTCGGCGTGCTAGAAGAGGGCTGATCGGGGGAAATCCGTCCCCATTCGGGAGTCCATAGGGCACGCTTCACAAGATGGGGGTCCGAAGAACCCGAAAAGACCTCACGAAGCGCTCCCCGAGCCGTTTTCAATGGTCACCGAGCCCCCCTATGTCACGCCCTCTGATTGTTCTCCTGATTTGCGTCGCCCTCGTGGGCGGCATCTTCATATCCATGGGTGGCGAGACCCTCGGGCCTGAGCCCCAAAAAGCCACTCAGAAAGAGGGCCCCACCGAGCCCACGCAAACCGCGCCGGAGAAAGCCGTGGTCATGCAGCGCGAGGACGCCCGGGGTTTTGAGCCCGCCAGCCTGCAGGTCACCACCAAGAATCCCAGCGGGGTGCAGCTGGCCGATGCAAAGGTCACCTTGACCCTCGAAAACAAGGGCGTAGCTTTGAACGGCTCCGGAGTGCACAAGTTCTCAACCTTGACCGCCGGCACCTGGGAGCTGTTGGTGGAACACGCCGAGTTCATTGAACATCGAGAGACCATCGAACTCGCTCCGGGAGCCAAGGAGCAAATCGTCGTGCGCCTCTACCCCGACATGCGCATCACAGGCACGGTCAAGGACCGCTTCGGGCGCAAGCAGGTGGGCCAGTACATCTGGTTCCTGCGGTTGGACGAAAAGTACCCCTTACGCATGCGACGCGCGAGCAAAATGCTCGGCGCCCAAGTAAACGCGGGCGGCTCATTCGTCGCCCATGTGCCCGCGGATGTCCCCCTGCGCATGGTCGTCGGGCTCCCCGACAAACCCCGCTGGGAAGACACCAATTTGACCACGATCAAGCCGGGCGATCCACTGCATCTCGACCTGGTGATCGGCGGCACCACGCGCACGCGAGTGGTGGTCCAAGGGGCTGAGCTCGAACGCAGTGAAAGGCGCTCGATGTTCTCGCTCGCAATTCAGACCAGCAAGAAAGTCCAGAAGCGACGGAACGACCAGGAATTCCTCGATACCTATGACTCCCAAACCAAGCGCCAGGTCGCTCTGGGCAAGCAGCAGGAATCTTTGAAGCGGGCCAGAGACTTGGCCGCCGCTGAAGAAAAAAAGCCCTTTGATGAATTCGAGCAGGATCCCAATGCCGACCCCAGCGAGAGCCAAGCGCCACGCGGGGGTCGCTTGAAGCGCATGCGCGAGGCGCGCCTCAAGAAGCGCCGTGAGCGTATCGCCGCAGGGCTGCCACCCGAATCTAAGAAGCCCCAAGAGGACAAGCCCCTGCCCCCGCCTGTCACTTTCCGCAACGACAACCCGAGCGGACTCGTGTGGCAAACCATGCGCCAAGAGACCTGCCCCCTGACGGGAGAGCTCACCTTCCACAACCTGCCCACGGGGCAAGATCTGCGCCTGCAGGTCGTGCGGCGCATCGAGTCCCTCAACAGCGAAGCCATTTTCCGTGCCCTGCCCGACGTGACCCAAGTGTTGGAGTTCCAGATGCCCGGGGCCAAGTCCTCGCGACCAGAAGGGGCAGCGCCTCCGGTGATTTCCTTCAGCAGGCGCATGGAAAATCTGCCTGAGGACGCGCCAAAAGCTGGTGCCACCTGGAAGCAGTGACCTAACTGGGTACGCCGTGCGCTAGTCTGACCCCATGCCAAGCCGCGCAGGATCCAAGAAACCTAAACGGCCTTCCCCCCTACAACGGGCCAAGGCCAAGCGCATCGCCGCGCAACTCTACGAGCTGTACCCCGATCCGGACGTGCCCCTCGATCACGTCAGCCCCTTTACCCTCCTGGTTGCGGTCATGCTCTCGGCCCAAACCACCGACAAGAAGGTGAACCAAGTCACCCCGGCGCTCTTCGCACGTGCCAAGGATGCCAAGGCCATGGCCCAAGTCCCGGTGGAGGAAATCAGGGAATTGATCCGCGAGATCGGGCTCGCACCCACCAAGGCCAAAAACCTCCGACGCATGTCCGAGTTATTGATGGAGCGCCACGGGGGAGCCGTGCCCGAGGACATGGAAGCCCTAGAAGACCTGCCGGGGGTAGGGCACAAGACCGCTGGTGTGGTCATGGTGCAAGTTTTTGGCGTGCCTGCATTCCCCGTGGACACCCACATCCACCGGCTGGCGGAACGCTGGGGGTTATCCAACGGCTCCACCGTGGTGCGTACCGAGCGCGACCTCAAAGCGCTTTTCCCCGAAGATGAGTGGGCCTTTCTCCACCTGGGCATGATCTACTTCGGGCGAGAGCACTGCCCCGCCCGGGGGCATGATCCAGACGCCTGCCCCATTTGCTCCTGGACCAGTTCCACCTAGTGCCCTTGGACCCTACGGAGAAAGGGCTATGATCTCCAACGAAGCCAACTGTGAACCCCATGGAAAACAGAACCTATCAACAGCGTTCCGACGCTTGCCTCCTCAAGCTAGAAGATTGGCTTGAGCCTTTCGATCCGGACGAGCTCGACTATTCATCCGCCGGCGGCGTGATCAAGCTCGAGTTCGCCAGCGGCCCCCAGTTCGTGGTCAACCGACAGGCTGCCGCGAACCAAATGTGGTTTGCCGCGGCAACTTCCGCCTGGCACTACAACTGGGACGAAGAACGTGCTGCTTGGATCTGCGACCGCGACGACCACGAATTGTTCGAGCGCTTGGCCGAGATGGTCTCCAAGCGACTGGGGCGCACGGTCAGCAAGTGATTAACGATCCAGCCTGAGCAGCGGATCGAGGAACTCGCGAATCCTCAAGAGGCTCCGCGAATCCACTTGCAAACTTTCGTCTCCGAGATCGCCCTGGAATTGCACGGGCATGGTCATGCTTGAGAGACCGCCCCGGGGAAAGTCCCGGGCCAAACCCAAAACCCCCGGGTGCAAAATGTCCAGGGGAATCTCAAGGGCCAATTGACAGGTGTTGGCCAGCAAGTCGAGAGTGCCCTCCGCATCTACCTCGTGATCACCCAAGGGCAGGGTAAATCCCTCATAGGTAATCGTCCCCCCAGCGATCCGCACGCGGATGGGGTCCACCAGCCCCCGAGCAATGTCCCTGGGTTGCCCGTCCGCCAGCACCCGATCGAGGGCCCCCACGAGTCGAATGGGAATGCCCGAAAAGTCAAGGGAGATAACGATCTCGAGTTCCTTCAAGTCTCCGCTCAAGGGAAAATGAAAAGACTCCACATGAATCGGCAGGACTTCGGCCTGCCCCTTGCCCGACAACTCAATCCAAGGAACGAGGGGCTGAACCCAAACAGCAAAGGACTCGGGGTCTAAGGGACACAAAAAGTCCTGAGGCCTTTTCTCCACCGAATTCAAAGCCAGCCCATCGAGGGTGAACACAATGGAACCACCGGTGTTGTTCGAGGCTTCGATTTGCAGCGGTTCGCCCACGGCTCCACGCAGAATGCGAGCACTAATCAGCTCACCCAGGGTCTCGGAGATCACCGGCGGCAAACCCCACCTAGATTCCAATTGACTCGGTGAAACACTCATCAAGGAAAGAGCCGCCTCGGCAGGAGAATCCAAGGTGTCATGCACATCGAGGGCAAATCGCAAGTCTTCCCCGACCCCATCGAGGGACCCTAGCAACCAAGCCCGCCGGTCCTGTCCCCGAAAATCCACCCGCAGGCTGCTGACATGAACCGGCAAGTTTGATCCCCGGTGGGTAGCCTCCGGAAATATATCGGGTGCCAAAGTGAAGAAGATCCGAGACACCCCATCTTCCGCATTGATGAAAAAGCCCCCATCCCTCAAGCGGCCCTCCAGCAACCGGGTTTTGGCGATGGTCAACTCGGGTTCCAGCAGTGGCCCAAGGCCGCCAATCAGGAGGTCCGCCTCGGCGCTGATGCGGCATGCGCCCGGGACAGCCAGCAAGCGCAATCCTTCAGAGTCAAGAGAGCCAGCGAGGTTCAACCTCGTGCCCTCGCGCTCGGTGAGTTGCACACTGATCGTGGAGCCACCCCCCTGAGCCTCCTCAAGAGTCATGGACAGGAAGAACACATCCTCGATCCAGGCTGCGAATTCCCCCGAAGTCCCCAGCCAATGGTCCGCCCAATGCCCAGGGATGGCATCGAGGTTCAGCTGCCCCACCAGGCCCACATCCTGACTGGTACGGGCCAGGGACAAGTCCACCTGACCCGTGTGAGAGTCGTCCCCAAGGGAACAATTCACGCGAAGCGATCCCGCTGACCAACCGCCCTCCGGTTCCAAATCCAACGAGAGCTGCACGCTGCCCATGGGGATGTGCAGGTCGGCGTTTTCGTTCCGTTCATCTCTTAAATTGAGGCCACGGCCCCCCCCGAGCACATTCAGGTTCACATCCAAGGTGCTCCTATCCGCCAGCCAGGCGGGAGTCTCCTGTCCAGGCTGGTCAGGATTTCCCGCCACGCGCAAGAGATTCAATACCCCTTGCTCGTCGAACACCAAGCGCCCCCCGGTCAGGTTCACCTCGATCGGTCGCCGGGCTTCAACCCATGGGCTCGGCATGCTGACGTCGCCTTCCAGCAGCAGGTTGCCCTGATCATCCAGCAGACGCATACCGCGCGCTGTCTGGGTCGCACCCCAGCCGAGCTCCATACTGCGCACGCTAATGGTGCCGCGCATGTGCTGATTCATTTCGCCCTCAACTTGGCGAGCAATAAAACTGGCCAACATGCTCGGGGCAAACAAGTACCCCGCCAAGATAACTCCCGCAGCACCTCCCACCAAAATCACAAGGCCGTTCACCACCCAACCAAGGACCCCGCGCAAGAAGCGCGCGGTTGGGCTAGTTTGTTGGTGGTTTGCCATGGGAATGTCGTCGCCAGGAATGTGAAGGAATTCAGTTCCAGGAAATATCTGGTGGAAGATGCGCAAGCCCCGCCGCATCGGGTCCCAGCAAGCGCAGGGCCTCGCGCCAAATGGCCAAGCCGCTCAAATCCCCAAGCACTAACTGGGGTGCCGGGTTTCCCACGAGCCAAACGTCTTCGGCCAGCTCGGCTTCCAATTGGCCTGCGCCCCAACCGGAATACCCCTCGAAAAGCCGCACATCCTGGTGACTCAACGTGCCCGAATCCAAGGCTTCTAGAATGGACTCCGGTTCCCGGGCCATCCAAAGGCCATCCACCACCGGAGTCGAACAATGGGCCAAGGCTTCGGATGCGTGCAACAGTTGATGCTGACCAAGACCGACGGGGCCGCCCTCTTGAATCTCAAGGCCCGCGAGGGTCGTCCCCTGCTCATGGCGACGATTGATCACCAAGCCCTGGGCCCCTTCCCCGTCGTGATGGCCAATCATCGCAACCGTGTGCATGAAGTTAGGATCGAGCATGGAGGGCGCTGCGATCAGCAAAGACCCCGGATCGAGGAAGCTCATG
>JAPKBR010000079.1 GCA_028823345.1 Planctomycetota bacterium | reverse complement strand
TAGGTCATTTTTGGAAAGCGAAGACTGCACGTGGAAAGATATGGGGGGGGGTGCTTTATGGGGAACCGCCGTTATCCCAAGCGGAAAATGAAAAACGGGCTGGCGGCTTTGTCCGGAAGAGAACTTTTTGTGTCAGCCGCTACCTTTTTCCTATTCACTTCCCCATAATTCTGAAGGTCGAAAAACCATTATGGCATCCACAAAGTTCACCTTCACTCTGCTCCGGACCAGCGCTCGGGGTTTTGGTGCCGTGGCAGCGTCGCGAGTCACCGTCGACCCCTCTGATGGGGTCAAGGTCACCGGCGACTATGCCATGTGGCATGCGCACTATGAGACCCTCATCTTGGAGCTTGCTGCAGCTCTCGACGATGGGAATAAGGAGCAATTTGCCGATAAGGTCGAGTGGACTCGTGACGCGCTGAATGCACGTGGCCTAGCCTCTGATGTACTCAAGACGGCCCTCGAAGAACTCTGCGTGGTCTTGAAGGATTCCCTCCCGAGTCAAGCCTGGACGCCGCTTGTGCCTTTCTTCGATGCCGCCAGCAAAAGGTTGGATCAGCAACCGGCCTCAAGCGAGGATGATCTGGACGGCACAGGCGACCTTGATGTGTTGGCGCGCGACTTCCTGAGCACTCTCGAGGGAGGGCACAGCGCGAAGGCAGTTGCTCTCGTTGTTGATGCGATCCGCAAGGACAAGATATCGATTAGTGACGCTCTAGTTGGCGTATTGCCGAGGGCACTCGAGTACATCGGCAGGCAGTGGCACCTGGGCGCGGCAACGGTCGCTGAAGAGCACTTCGCGACTCAAACCGCCGGCCGACTACTTGAGCAAATCATGCTTATGGCCCCTGAGCCGGTAGCCAACGGGCACACCGCCGTAATGGCCATGGTCGAGGGCGACAATCACGACATTGGCGTTAGGATTGTGGCTGCCTTCTTTGAACTGGATGGCTGGAAGACGATCTGTTTAGGTGCGAATGCTCCTGCCAACGACCTCGCTAACATCACGCAGCACTTCGAGGCGGACCTCGTTCTTATTGGGGCGACTCTCAATACTCAGCGCGAAGCTGTAAGGCGCTGCATCAAGACCGTACGTGAGGTTTGCCCGAACCAGGCGATCATCGTTGGTGGGGCGGCGTTTACCAATCTAGAAGGGTGCGCTGAGGATCTCGGTGCAAACGCCCAGGCGCTCAATCCTGAGCATGCGCTCCGGCTTGGCCGGGAAATCGTCGCAGGCTAGCAGGGGAGCGCAGGTTTGCCCTGCCACCTCAAGCTTGGGCTGCACCTTCAGCTGTTTCGTTGCTCTAACCTGCCTTTGCGCCATTCTCGGGATGAGCGTTTGAGTCCGACGGAATTCGGACCTGGCCACTAGAGGACACAGGAGCTCAGCGCGAAGGATACCGCCGCTGACTAGCCCGCGGAATCAATGGGGGGGAGTGACAAACGCGGTCAAACCGTGTGGTCATGACCGGAATCACTTTCTTCGTCCCTATCCTTTAGGTATTCATGCCCCGCACGCTTGAGGCAGCCAAGGGCTTTTGCTGGCGGATGCTCTATGCGGGTGAGGGACCCAATGTGAATTGCCGCTAGAAGGAGCTCGAATTCTTCAAGGTCCTTATCGCAGGCCAAGGCCTCGAGCTCTGCGTTATCAACCGGGCCAAGACCGATCGTGAACCTCTCCAGGGCCAAATCAAACGCGCGACCGTCGCTAGAAAGGAGGTTAGGCTTCACTTGAGCCCCCCTGTTTAGATCGCAAGTGATCAGCCGCCTTACTCAGTCCGCGCCTGATGTGGCTTTTGACTGTTCCAACTGGGAGACCTGTGGCTGTGGCAATATCAAAGTGCGTCAGGCCATCCACCACCGACATCATGATGACTTGCCTCTGCTCAGGTTTTAGTTCCGCTAGGGCTTCCCGCACGATGGTCGAGTCATCTCCGATATCAACTTGTGAGAGTCCCTGGTCCTCCGCGCCAACATCATGATCTTCGATAGGCTCCAAGGTTGGCCTGCGCCCCATTTGTCGTTGCCGATCGATCACGCGTCGCCGTGCAATTGTCCCAATGAAGGTGGCCTCAGAAGACTTCGCAGGATCAAAGCGTGAGGCGCTTTTCCAAACGTCAATAAAGATCTCCTGCACAAGATCTTCAATGGTGGAGTAGTCCTTCCAGGCGCGGCTTACGATAGACCAGACAATCCCGGCGTGCCGTTCCAGGCATTCGGCTACGGCTTCAGCATCACCCCGGGCAATCCGTGTCAGCAATGCTTCGCTTTGAGATTTGGTTTCAAGTGGTGACATCGAGGATTGCCGGAGCCTCCCGAGGGTAGCTCAAAGAGAGGCTGAGCGACTACTGTCAGCCATGGACGTGCCCAATGCAAGCTGTTTGCACCAGGTAAGGTCCCCAACGTTTTGTGTGGTGCGCAACCCTCGACGCTTTACAGCCAATCCAATGCTATTAGGGATTGTCCTGATCGGACAAATACCTGCCCACTAACCGCAGCAAGCGGACCTCGGTTTTTCCCTTCTCAGACTTGCCGTTCGGAAAGCAGCGTGTAGCCCTTGTTTCGAATCTCCTCGAGGTAGCTCCGGGCCTAATCCCCTCCGACTAAGTAGACGAGGAGGCCAATCAGAACCGTGCCGATGGCGATCACACTCAAGGCAATGCTGAACACCTTGCGCAATAGGAAGAGCCCAGGCCCCTCCAGGCACAGTTACGCGCCTAGAGAGGCTTGGGGCAGGCGTTTTAGAAATCGTCCGGCTACCAGAATTTGACGAAGTGACGAGGGTCGGCGGCAGCGTGGCCTCCCAATTCTTCGGGCGAATAGAGGCCTTCCTTGCGCTGGGGGGGATTCGGGGATGTCCCTCCCCCTCCAACGGCCCCGATCCTCGTACCATGTTCTCCTCTAAATGTCAGTCTTGATCATGTCTCCCCAAGCCATACCCTCTGTACAGGAACGCATTGTTGCGCGCGCCTTCTCTCAGCTTGTGACCATGATTCATGTGGCTAATACCCGTGAATCAAAGCGCCCTGGCGACCCGAAGGTGGGTGGCCACCCCGCTAGTTGCGCCAGTTCCATGCATCTCTTGGCCGCCTTGCACTTGGATGTGCGCGAGCCTGCAGACTTTGTTTGCTGCAAGCCCCACGCCAGTCCGGTGGACCATGCCCTGCACCATCTGATTGGTCTCTTGCGCCACGACGCCAAGGTTGATGCTTTTGCGCCCAACACTTCCAATGACTGGTTCAGCGACTCGGAGTCAGAGCAGGTCATGCATGGTTTGCGCATGTTCCCCGGCGAGGGACAGCCCCATGTGTTCCAGAGCTACCACGCGGCGTCGGATCCGGACCACCACAACTTCCTTCCTTCGGGCACCGTGGGCATCCCCCCCGTGTGCTCTGGCTACCTCGCCCTGGCCTATCGTTATGCGGTAGATCACGGCTGGGAAGTACCCGAGGGCGCGCACTTTTGGAGCCTGATTGGCGACTCGGAATTCCGCGAGGGTTCCCTGCTGGAAGCCATGCCTGACTTTGCCGAGCGGCAACTAGGCAACGTGACTTGGATCATTGACTACAACCGCCAGAACCTGGACGGGACGCGCATTCCCAATGAGCATGGTCTGGAGGGGGCCGATTGTGACCGCATCGCGCGGACGGCGGAGGCCAACGGTTGGAAGGTGATTCAACTACGTCACGGTCGCTACCGGGAAGAGATCTTTGCCCGTGAGGGTGGTGCTTGCCTGCGGGAAGTTTTGGAGACAGGCGTCAGCGATTATGAGTTCCAGATGCTGGTCCTCAAGCGCGACCCGAGTCGCATTCGCCAAGCATTCATTCAAAAGTGTCCCGGCGCCGAGGACCTGGTCAACAGTCTCGCCGATGACGAGATTTTGCGGATGATGCAGGACCTGGGTGGCCATGACTACGAAATGGTTGTTGCAGCCCTACGCGCATCACGGGCCGAGTCTACCGAACCCTACCTGGTGGTCGCGCACACCCTGAAGGGTTGGGGCCTTGAGTGCTTGGCTCATCCGGGTAATCACTCGGCCCTGCCCAAAGAAGAGGAGGTGCAGCGTATTGCGCAGGCCGCAGACCTGGACTGGGAACGGCCCTTTCGGCGCTTTTCCGATGACTCAGAAGAGGGCCAGTTCTTGGCCGCCCGACGGGACATTTTCCGCGCAGCGCGTACAAGTCAAGAAGATCTAGCGGCGCGTAACCGCGTCCGCACCCAAGAGGCGATTCAGGCGGTGGGCGGCTTGCCCGAGACCTTTGACATCAACATGGCGCTTTTTCCCATGGCTCATACCCAATGGATGTGGGGCCAGATCGCCGCCAAGCTTGTGCGTATAGGAACCCACGGAGCCCAGCCCTTGGCCAAAGGGGTGGAGCTTACCCCCCTCAAGGATGAGGACGCGCGCTGGGTACCCGCAGGCCAATTCATGATGACTATGTCACCGGATGTGGGTTCGTCCACCAACATCTCGCCCTCGATGGACGGCGGGGTCTACGGGGAAGTCGGCGAGCAGCGCCGGGATGTGGAGCAGGAACTGGAACTGAATGTGCGTCACCCCGAGTTGTTGGCCCAGACCGAAGCCTGGACCCGTCACATTCGCTTTGAGATTGCTGAGGCCAATGCAATGAGCGCCATGGGGTCGTTTGGAATGATGGGTACCTTCGTGGGGCTGCCTTTCGTGCCCGTGATGACGGTCTATGACTTCTTCATCAAGCGTGCCCTCGATCAGCTCTACTACAATGTGTATTGGGGGTCAGAGTTCATCCTGATGGGCACACCATCGGGCGTGACCCTTTCGCCCGAAGGGGCCCAGCATTCCTGGAAGTCCGACATCCAGATGCCCAACCTGATCACCTGGGAACCAACCTTTGCTCTAGAGATGGACTGGGTCCTCTCCGACGCGATCCGTCGCCAGATGGCGGGGGACAACAAGGGCCGCAGCGGTGTTCTTGTGCGAGGCGTCACGCGCGGGATCCCCCAAAAGGCCCTGCTCGAAAACCTTCGCGGAGCCCACGACGCCACCGGCCTGTCCGACGAGCAGCTTCTGGCCCGCACCCGCACTCACTGTTTGGAAGGTGGCTACATTCTCAAGAACGGCTACGGCCAAGAGGGCTACGAGCCTGGAGACAATGTGGTCAAGCTGTTCGTGATGGGATCGCTCGTCACGGAAGCATTGACCGCGTCTGAGGAACTCCTGCAGCGCGGAATCTTTGCCGACATCATCGTGGTCACCTCGCCTGAGTTGCTTCTTGGCATCCTGGGTGAGCAAGACGACTATTTCCACCTGCGCACAACCCTGGGCGTGAGCGCTGACTTGCACCTGAGTGCTTCTGCCAGCAGCTCGCGCGAGTCCATCGCCGGACTAGCCGGCCGACGTGTCCCCTGTGTCGCCATCTGCGACGGCGAAGCGGGCCTACTCGACAATGTGGGTTCCGTAGTCGGCGTCCGCTGTCGCACCCTGGCCGTGCGCAAATTCAGCAAGTGCGGCCGCCCCGACGAAGTCTTCCGCTATCAAGACCTAGACCCCTCCTCAATCATCGAAGCCTGCGGACAAGTGCTTTCGGAAACCGCCCTGGAGAACCTAACTCTTGATCCCGCCGTGCTAAGCCAATTGGCCAACGGCGAACAAAAGGTCCGTGCCAACTGGCGCGATCTTTGGCCGAG
>JAPKBR010000046.1 GCA_028823345.1 Planctomycetota bacterium | reverse complement strand
GCGGCAACGCCAAGACCTACATGAATGTCGGCCTCGCGATGGGCGAGGCTATGGTGGAGCTGCTGCAAGCGAAGAAGCGCTGATCCGTCTGCATTTCGTTGTTTGACTTGGGCGTTATAGGGGGAAGCCAAAGCAAATCGAGTGCGATGTCGTCGCCTACGGCGGCACGCCGGCACAGGGTTTCTCACCAAAGACGAGCAGCCGGCTGGGCGTTGTGGCCCAGGTGTAGGTTCCGGGGCTCTGGCCAGAGCTTGCCCAGGGGGTCTTGAGGGGGGGTCCGGGGGGGTTTTTACAAACTCGCAATTGACGGAACGGGCGGGGATGCCTCAAAATGGGGCACGTGCATCAATTTGATACACACCCTCCCCCGGGGTAATTTTCACCACCTCCCCTCAAATGACCATCCAATCTCTCTCCCTCCGACTCCTCATTCTCGGAGCTCTTCTTCCTGGCGCAGCACTATCAGCCCAAGGGACAGGCCCCCTAGGTGTCGCCTCTGACTTCGACTTGTGGGGCGCAAGCGGCTTGAGCGTCAGTCACGGATCGGTGTACGGTCGCGTTTCTGGGTTCAAGGTTGTGGAACTGCATCAGTTCGGCTTGGGCTTCGACACAGGCTTGCAAGCAACTGATGACGTGATCATCAGCGGTGGGGAAGTGATTGCATCCTTTGGGGTGGTTAGTAATGGGAATGCAGTCGCAGCGCAGCAGCTGTCGATTGAGCCGAACGTCATGTTCCGTGCATCGTCCCAGCTTCCGCGCATCGAAAGCATCTATGATTACGAAGCTGTTCGGGGCGAGCTGAAATCCCTCGCCGGAGGCCTCGGCTTCTTGCCCGAGACTGGAGACGTCACCCTTGAATCGGGTGTACTTTTCTTGACGGGGGACGAGCCAGGGCGCAACGTGTTTTTCGTAAACCAAGCGGACCTTCAGGCAGCGAACCGGCTTTCCATCAAAATTCCCAGTGGAGCAGTGGCTCTGGTAAATGTGGAAGGTGGGGTTTGGAGCAAGACCACCTGGGGTCTTGAGATTTTGGGCGTAGACTCCTCGTCCATCTTGATCAACGCCTTTGAGTCGTCGGACATCAGCCTGAGCAATGTGAACTTTGAAGCGAGCATTCTCGCGCCGGCTGCGGTGCTTTCGATCCATCAGATGCATGTTGCGGGGAATGTGATTGCACGGTTCATTTCGATGACCAACGCACACACCACGGGCGTTCATTTGGCAGCAGGTCCCTGGGACCCCTCTTCGGCGGGCTTCAATGTGGATGAATCGGGCCACGATGCTCCCGACTATTCGATGGTTTGGACCACGGATTACCCCACACAAAACGTGGCGCTTGCCGTGCTTGCTCCAGGTGAAATCAGCGTCGTGGTGGATGGCCTGTTGACCGACACAATTCGAGAGGAGCGTATCTCTCGCTTGGTCTTTGACGGTCCAGCGTCCTTCGACCATCTGCACATCGACTCCACACTCACTATTCCCATTGAGCTCACAGGAGCCGCTCCCGTCGCGATGGACGACCGGGTTGAACTTCCCAAGGGGGAGCCCGGTATCAAGATCGATGTGCTGGGCAACGATCTAGAGGGCCCCGCCCCGTTTGGGGTCGGCGCGGTGCAGATTGTCAGTGGACCCAACTTTGGTACGGTGCAAGTCGATGCCGTAACGAGTGAGGTGACCTATAACCGGCCAACGACTTCAGCTCCCTTCTTCCAGGCTCGACCCCGTTTTGCTCAGTTCTGGTACGTGGCCGTGGACCAAGCGGGAAACCAAAGCACGCCCCGTCGGGTTTGGATCACTCTTGGCCGAGATCGGGGAATCACGACCCGCTGACCACTAGCGATCACATGTCGCGCAAGCCCAAGAAGCCGGCGGGCAGATCGGAGGCACCGTCGAGGGCAAGATCCGATAGCACTTGACCCAGGGCCGGGGTCAACTTGAACCCGTGCCCGGAGAGGCCCGCGGCGAACCAGGTGCGTTCCATCCCGGGAGCGCGATCCACCAGGAAATTACCGTCCCGGGTCATGGTGTACATGCAAACCTTGAGTTCGGAGACAGTGGCCGCGAGGCGCGGCATCCAGCGCTTGGTCAGGGCTTGGAATTCCTGCCGTTCTCCGGGAGACACGGTGCGTGCCAAGGTCTCGGGGTCCGCTTTTTCGGATCGCCCATGGACCGCGAGCTTCGCGGCGGGGGTTCCCTTAGCCAGAGGATCTGCGGGGATTCCGTAAAGCGCAGGCTCATTGTCGCGCGCCAGGAACCAGGTGGGGAGTCGCTCCGGCTGGATCACTTCGGAGTTCCGTGGAGTGATCCAGGCTTGGATCTGGCGGGTGACCTGCAACATGCTTTGCAGTTGAGGGATGAGCTTTTGGCTCCAAGCGCCTGCGCAAACCACTAGCCGTTCGCAGTGAATCTCACCCTGGTTGGTGGTGAGGTGCACGCCGCTCTTGTCCTCGCGAATGGACTGTACTGTGGTTCTGGTCCGCAATTCCGCGCCCAGGCGTCGAGCGTCGCTGACCGCCGCCTCGATGGCCGCCTCGGGTCTGACGAAGCCGCCACCCGGCTCCAACAGGCCGATGTAGTCATTGGGCAAATCGAATTGAGGATAGCGGGCGCGTAATTCTCCGGAATTCAGGGCGCGTACCAGTAGGCGATGTTCATCGGCGGCCTGGCGTGCCCCAGACAGTTCTTTAGAATCCTTGCGTCCCAGGAGCAACGTCCCGCAACGAACCATCAAGGGTCGATCCGAGACTTCCTGCAGCTCTCCAAAAGCCGCAGAGGAGTGCAGCAGCAAGGGAACGTAGTCGGGGTGCTCAAAATATGCGTGCCGGTAGACGCGCGTCCCCCCGTGGCTGGAACCCAAATCGTGGCCGGGAACAAACTGCTCGATGCCGAGGGGCTTGACTCCTTGTTGCGCTAGGGCACGCAGGGCAAATGCGCCCACGCCTCCAATGCCTAACACTACAACTTCGACTTTCATCGGTAGTATGGTACTCGGCTCGGGGGCGCAGCTGGGGTGCGGGGCTGCTCGGTTTCAGATTAAGCAGCGGCGCTGACGAACGCCCAATGTCTAGTTCTCTGGCGTACCTTTCCCACGCCTAGTAGTTCTTCGCGAACAGCACCCGCCGAGCGCTGGGTTCGCCGGTTTTGATGCACTTGCCGGGAGAGGCATCGTAGCCTTCGCTGTCCAATGGGATGCAGCGGACTGTTGCCTTGGTTGCTTCCTTGATGGCCAGCTCGGTTTCGGTGGTGCCATCCCAGTGGGCCCAGACGAACTTGGATTGTCCATCCGCGAAGATCGTTTCGAAATCTTCCCAGGTGTCCACCTCCACTTCGTTTTCCTTGCGGAAGGTGAGGGCGCGCTGGAGCAGGAACTCCTGAAAGTCATCCAGGCGCTTGCCCACCTCGACTCCGAGGGTATCCCAGGAGAGCAGTTCTTTTTTCCCGCGTCCGCGCTCGTCCAGTTCAGCAATACGCATCTTGCACATGACTGCTTTTCCTTCGAGGTCCCGGGGGCCCAGCTCCAAGCGCATGGGCACGCCCTTCCGTTCCCAGTCAAAGTACTTAGCGCCAGGCTTCATACCCTCGCGCTTATCGACTTCCACGGTCAGGCCATCGCTGCGTAGTTCAACCGCAATTTTGTCGGCGGCTTCGAAGACTGCATCGCGCTCGTGGTCCTTGCGGAAAATCGGCACGATAACCACGTGGATCGGGGCTACCTTGGGCGGCAGCACTAGGCCGTCGTCGTCGGAATGGGTCATGATCAAGGCTCCGATCAGGCGCGTGGAAACACCCCAAGATGTTTGCCAGACGTACTCGCGCACGCCTTCTTCATTTTGGAACATCACATCAAAGGCCTTGCCGAAATTCTGGCCAAGGTCGTGGCTCGTTCCGCATTGCAGTGCTTTGCCGTCCTGCATCATGCCTTCCACCGTTTGGGTTTCGAGGGCCCCGGCAAAGCGTTCATGTGCGCTCTTGACGCCGCAGATCACGGGCACCGCCAACACATCCCACATGTGGTCGCGGTAGACACCTAGCATGCGCGAGACTTCTTCGTTGGCCTCTTCGTGTGTCGAGTGCGCGGTGTGGCCTTCTTGCCAAAGGAACTCGCTGGTGCGCAAGAATAGGCGCGTGCGCAGTTCCCAGCGCATGACATTGGCCCATTGGTTGATCAAGAGCGGCAGGTCCCGGTGGGAGTCGATCCAACGGCTGAAAAAGTGACCGACGATCGTCTCCGAAGTGGGGCGGATCACATAGGGCTCTTCCAGTTTCTTTCCCCCTGCGTGGGTCACTACGGCCAGCTCGGGTGCAAAGCCCTCCACGTGCTCGGCTTCCTTCTCGATGAAGCTCATTGGAATCAGCATGGGGAAGCAGGCGTTCTTGTGCCCGGTTGCTTTGAAGCGCCGGTCGAGGTCCTGTTGGATGGCCTCCCAAATTGCGTAGCCGTGGGGCCGGATGACCATGCAGCCTTTGACGACGCCGGCAACTTCCGCTAGCTGGGCATGGGCGATGACGTCCTGGAACCACTGGGCGTAGTCCTCGGCGCGGGGAGTGATCGGTGATTTGGCCATGGTGCTTTTGGGGGGGGTGCTTGTGGCCCCAGAAGGGGACATGCGGCAAGAGAGTAGTCGGCGGGGACGGGGGAGTGGGGGCTTGAGCCCTGCACAAGGGCGCAGATAGGTTAGAATTGCTCCTGATCCCAAGCCTCTTGGAGGCCCCGAAACACCATGCCTGATCTCGATATTCAACCCGAAATGACGATGGAGGAAATCCTCACCGTCGCCCCCGCTGCCCAACGTGCGCTCTTCCAGCGTTATCACGTGGGGGGCTGCAGCGCTTGCGCCTTCCAGCCCGAAGACACCCTCGCCCAGGTGGCCAAAGACCACAACATCCTGGATATCAAGGACCTCATCAATACCATCGTCACCGCCCAGGAATTGGACGGCACGATCCAGGTTTCGCCGGCGGACGTGCGGGCCTGGAGGAAGGCAGCGGAAGAGTTCACCCTTGTGGACGTGCGCACCCCCGACGAGCGCGGGGATGATGTGATCGAGGATGCCGAGATCCTCGATTACTCAGACTCTGGCAAGTACATGGGCCAGCCCAAGGAGACCAAGTTGGTATTCATGTGCACCGACGGCGGGCGCTCCCTCGACGTGGCTAGCTATTTCATCGGCCACCAATTCACCCGGGTATTTTGCGTCGATGGAGGCGTAGAGGCCTGGAAAGCCTGATTTCCGTGCCAAAGGGCTATCCCGGTCGATTTGTGCCCTCGGGGGCTTTACAGATTTCCGAATCTCGCATAGGCTCTTGAACATCGGACCTCGGTCCGTACCAAAACCACTCCTGGTTTTGGCGCCCCCCTCACCGCGGGGCGACGGCCGCCGACGCCCCCTGCCCTATAGTCGGAGGCCACCCCGGGAGGACGCAAGTTCTCCCACTCCGCTCCAACGGGATCCCGCCCTCCGGAGCGAAGACTGGAGCCGCCCCCTTGCCCGGGGGCGGCTCCTCCTTTTTTATCAAAAGGATTAGCGGCCGAGCCCTTCACTCCACGTGGAAGCGGCTGGTGGTAAGGCAGGGAAGCGACCTGTTGTCGCTGTGCGGCAGGAACAGGGCTGCGCTCCCCATGGAATTTCACGGGAACATGGCTCGACCCCTTGTGGGGGGTCTGAGACCAAACTACTTCGAAGAGGAAATTTCCACGCCGCCCGAGCCATCGGCGATGCTGATCACCCGCACTTCGTTCTTGAAGGCGAGTTCGATCTGCGCGCCCCAAAGGCATTCTCCCATGCGCCCAAAGGCCACAGCATTCGATCCTTGGAAGCTTGTTCGTCGCACTTGAACGCCGCGGAAGACCGCGTCGATGTCATAGCGCCGCGTGAAAGTTCCGGGTCCAACCGGAGACTGTAGGGCCAGTCCCTTTGCGGTCACGGCGTCGTAGCCGGCACCACTGATATCGAATCGAATTTCGAGGCGTTCGTTGCGTAGAGCTGCACGGTTTTGCACGTCTTGCAGGTCGTCCGCCAGTAACTGGGCGGCGGCTTCAAGGGTGACGTCGGCCCGTCCGAACCACCAGGGCACACCCACCACGGACAGGCCTGTAACCCCCGCTAGAAGGAGGATCAGACCGAGGAAGGTGAAGCGAGGAGTAGGGGTCCGCTGTTGCATGGTGTGGGCTCTGGGGAGCACCTATGTTTTCGTCCGGCGGGGACAAATCTCTTGAGCCACCGGGCCAAAATACCCTCTCTGGGCTCCAGATGTCATATTTATGCGGCTGATGCCTGGATGGGCTTGGACGCGTCAGAAGGGTAGAATGCCCCCATGGCGACACATAAATCATCCCGAAGGGGCCTATTAAAGGCGGGCTTGGCAGGCGGTGCGGTGGGTGCGATCAGCTCATGCGAACCCTGTGGTGGGCGGTCGGGTCCTGCGATTCATACGGGGCAGCGGGTGCGCTGGCGCCTTGCGAGCTCCTTTCCCGGGTCCCTCGATACGATTTTTGGTTCGGCGACCCATTTGTCCGAAACCGTGAGCGCTATGACCGAGGGGAACTTCACCATCGAAGTTTATCAGGCGGGGGAGTTAGTGCCGGGCTTGCAGGTCTTGGACGCTGCCCAGAAAGGATCCTGTGAAGTGGGGCATACCGCTGGGTACTACTACGTGGGCAAGGATCCAGCCCTGGCTTTTGACACCTGCATGCCCTTTGGGCTGAGCAGTCGTCAGCAGACCGCTTGGCTGTACGAGGGTGGGGGGCTCGAGTTGGTGCGCGAGGTCTATGCGGATTTCAGCGTGATTAGTTTCCCCTGTGGAAACACGGGCGCGCAGATGGGGGGCTGGTTTCGGAAACCCATGCGCTCGGCGGCTGATCTCAAGGGCCTCAAGATGCGGATCCCGGGCCTTGGCGGGCGCGTGATGGATGCCCTTGGGGTGAACGTGCAAAACATCGCAGGAGGCGACATATACCCGGCGCTGGAGCGCGGCGTGATCGATGCCACCGATTGGGTCGGCCCATATGACGACGAGATGCTTGGCTTCTACCAGGTTGCCAAGATCTACCACTATCCGGGCTGGTGGGAACCAGGACCGTCCCTTTCGTTCGTGGTCAATCAAGATGCCTGGGCGTCCTTGCCTAAGAGCTATCAAGCGGTCTTTGAGGCTGCGTCCCGAGGGGCCGCTCTGGCCATGCAGGCCGCCTACGATGCCAAGAACCCCCCAGCCCTCCAGCGTTTGCTGGGCCATGGGGTGCAACTGACGCGTTTTCCTGAGGACTTGATGAGCGCGGCCCGTGAGGCCAGTCAGCAATTGTTGAGCGATCAAGCTGCGTCAGATCCTCGCAGTGCGCGCATCCTCCAAAACTGGGAGAAGTTCCGGAGCGGCGCCTTTGAGTGGTTTGGAACCGCCGAGCGGGCCTACATGGAGTCCATGGGGCCCGGCTAGCGAGTCAGGCTGGCGGCGATGCGCTTGCGCACGGCGCTGGTCACATCGGTGATCTCGGAACCATCGCGACGTTTGATTTGCTTCCAAATCGAACAGTGTCCACTGACCGTGAACTCCTCTTTGCAGGCATCAAGAACGCGCTTGCGCCCTGCTGCCATGAGGCGTGCCCCTTCGGCGCTTGAGGGCGCGATTTTCCCTGCACGTATTTTGGAGACCTCGGGAGTGATCTCCAGCAAGGAGTCATAGTCAACCCGAGCCGGGTTGGACAACTGCCTGGCTTCGATGAGTCCGCACAGGTTGGCGTTGGCCTTGAACGAGAACGCCGACCCACGGCCATCATCAGCAACAGGGTTAGCCCCGAGCATCCCCATCAGCAACAAGCCGAGGCAGACAGCGAAAAGAGCGCGCAGGGGCTCGATCGTGGATGCTTGGCTGGGGGCTTTGATGGTAGAAGTAGGGGGTTGCATGATTCTCTTCGGTAGGTGGTCTTCGTGTGTGTCATTGGCAAAGCAGTAATCAAATCTGGATTCCCATTCTTGGGGTTAGGACCTGTTGACAGCCAAACGGTTGACGTTCTTGTGTGTTCAAGGGAAAGGTACGGGCGGCGGCGGTTCGGGGTTCAGTTGATTCTTTGTTGGGGCACCCCGTCCCGCCGCTTCAGGATTTCCCTTGGCACCTATTCCTGCGGTGGCGGCGCTCCAGCGGACAAGAAATTCCGAAAGAAGCCGACTCCTCTTGGGAAGCCGCCTAGGGGCAGAAGGTGACCTCGAGGGCGTCGGACAGGTTTGAACCTGGCGGACCCGAGGCCGAATCCCGGTACCAGAGCTGGAAACCCCAGGTGGAGCCCACTTGGATTTGCGCTCCGGTGAGGGGCGGCTGGCTAATATCCAAAGCAAAGGACGCGAAGCCGCTGCTGTCGGTTTGGATCACTCCATAGCGAGCAAAGTTTTGAGCCATGCAGAGCCACCCAGATCCCAAGGGGTTTTGAGCCCGGTCTTGCCCCTGGAAAAAGAGGGCAAACTGATTTTGCGGAGCACCCTGGGTTTCGAGGATCAAGTCATTGTTCGACACGCTGATTGATCCCGAGTGGCTCATGTGGGCGCCGGACCCCGCAGAATTGGGTGCGCTCACGCAATAGATCTCGGTGGAGCAACTTGCGGGAAAGTCATAGAGCAGATCAATCGTGGCCAGGGACGAGGTTCCATTGGAGTTCGTCACTCGAAAGGTCAGGCTGTCGCTGCCACTTGCACCGGGGTCTGGCCTAAAAGTCTGCCAGGCGGCGGAGGTGTTCGAGAGGCGCGTGGACTGGGCAAGTTCGCTCACCACTTGCCAGCTGGCGCTGCTTGGGTCTTGATCCATGTCTCCGGGAAGTTCCAAGAGGAATGGCGCATGAGAAGTGATCGTGCGTGAATAGGAAATGGCGGTGGGTGCTGCTTGCCCCGAACCCGATGACTGGTCGGTGATGTTCAAGACCATCGGCGTGTCCAACAGGGTCTCTCCATTGGGGAAGTGGACCTCTACCTGAACTTGGGCCGGCCCAGCCCCCAGCATGTGTCCATGGACCTTGAGCGAACCTGTCAGGCCGGAGTCTTGGGCAACCACCCGATCCAGGTGGCGTAAGACCACTCGGTCCGGCGCGCTCGGGCCCCAGGATCCCCACTGCACGTCGAACTCTGTGTCCAAGTCGCCGGCGGGAATGGGGACCAAGGTGAGCACGCCATTGGGCAGGTTGTTCACGATGATCTCTGCCTTCCAGCGTCCCCGTGCCCGTTGGAGGTGGGCGGTTTCCGCAATGACCCGTAACTCGTGCCAGCCATCGTCAAGCAATGTGGTGTCTAGCTGGAAAGTCGTGCCCAAGGGACCCGCATCCACCATGACTCCATCCACATGGAGCTCCAAGACATCTATGCCGTCGGCTGGATCCCATGAATTCGCGCTGGGAGTCAGGCTCAAGGTGCCGCTGACCACGCCGGGAACAAATCCGGGCACGTCCACGCTTGGGGTCTCTTCATAGGCGCGGGTCAGGGGGTCCCCGAGGAGCAGGTTTTGGAATGGTTCATAGGCCACGCTGCGGAACCAGGCTTCACCCAGGGTCAGTCCCTTTCGGTAAGCCACATGCAGCCGCGCGTGGGGGAACTTACCCGCATAGTTGCAGGGTTCTTCCACCGTGCCTGCGGTTGCACTGGCCCCGGCGCTGATCCAAAGGCTCATCTTGCTTTGGGATGAGGTCCCAAAATGTCCCGCATAACTTGTCAGGTGGTCCCCAAAGGAACCGGGCAGCATGCTAAATCCGCCGCCCGCAATATCTGCGCTGGCGATGCCGGTCATGACGCCCATGCAGTCGAAATTGCCAAGGGGCAGAACCGCTTGCAGGTGTTGGGCCTGACCGCCAGCGCCGATGAGGCGCGTGACCGCTTCGGGATAGGCCCCGTGTCGCGGGCCACTGCGTGCGGCATCCGTGGTCTCCATGTAATAGACCGTGCCGGATGGATGGCTGCCATCCGCCCCAGCGCTGCGCTGAATCATGTCGATCACTTCGCTGAGCGTGTTGCCGTTGGTGCCGGTGTATCCCAGGAGGCTCGAGATAAAGTACCTTCTCGCGTTTTGGTTGCCGGAGGGCTGGCCGCCAAACCAGGGGGTGACGGAATCAAAAGCGGGGGCCGCCCACCCCGTTCGTGAGTATCCATTGCTGCGGGAAAGGGGCAGATTGCCCAGCAGGATTTGCTCGCGATCTCGTGCCAAAATATAGGGGGCCGTGATCGAGAAGTGATTGATGGGCGCGCAGGAGTCGTTCACCAAGCCTGCGGCAGATGTGCGGTAAACGGAACCGGGCGCAAGCACCACAAAGTCGATCTGTTCATCTAGGCCCCTTTGCAGCAGCTCGCCGAGGAACCCTTCGATCTGCACCCCGGCCGTGGTGTCGTACTGGCTGGACACGGGCGCTTGCATCAGGAAATGCCCGGTTGGAATGTCCCTTGCCGCGCGATAGTGATTGGCCGCGGTCAGAGCGTCGTGTTGGGTTGGGTCAACAACCACCAAGACATCCTCTTCGCCGCCGCCCCATGTCAGTGGGCTTG
Source organism: Planctomycetota bacterium (assembly GCA_028823345.1). GTDB lineage: Bacteria > Planctomycetota > UBA1135 > UBA1135. Next base: position 15,766 of record JAPKBR010000046.1, on the reverse strand, counting down.
CGATGAGGACCGGGCAGATCATCACTGCCAAGATCAGGATGCCCAGAATCCGGGTTGAATGGCGAAAACGCATATAACCCCTATTGTACACTGGCTCAAAAGAGCCAGCGGGAAAAGCGGTCTTGGCGTTCTGAGCCATTGGGCAGGCTCTAGCGCCAAGCGAGGCAAAGGCGCGAAGCGCGAGCGGTCTGCTCTGGGCTTAGGGTCTTGCGCAATTCCGCGAGGGCTGATTTTGCCCCCTCGTGCCGGGCGTTGGCTGCGAGCTCGAACCACATGGCCGCTTGGACCGGATCAGGCCCCGGGAAACCGCGACCGTCGCGCAGCAGAAGGGCGAGGTTGAAGCGGCCCTGCTGAAAGCGCTGGTCGGCGGCTTTGCGAAACAGGCGAGCTGCGGCCACATCGTCTTGTTCGCAACCACGGCCCCGGCTCAGCATCCAACCTAGGTGATCCTGGGCCGGGGCATAGTCCTTGTTCGCCGCCTGTTGGAACCAATGCACTGCCGTTGTGTCATTAGCCTCAACCCCTCGACCCTCGCGATAGCGCGTTCCCATCCGGATCAACGCTTCCAGGGATCCCCCTGCAGCCGCCCGGCGATCGAAGGTGAGGGAGTCCTCATCCTCGGCTTTTTCAAACGCGCGCTTTTCTTGCTCGTGGGCTTGGTATGCCTTGTTCATGGGGGCGGGCCATGCAAATGTCGGAGCTGATTTTGGATTCCAAGTCTTGAGATGTGGTCGACTTGGTGAGGGCTTTTCGAATCGCCAAGGGTCGGCTCCAAAAACTTCGACACACAGGGCAAAGAGTGGAGGGTCATGTTCTTCAAGTTCGCCTGGGGTGTCTACCGGCCCGTGCTGGTCATCATCAGAGCGGTTGGTGTGAAAGAAACTCTGCACGCCCTCGGCCCAATACTCAAATCGATTGGTGGCGGCGTAGGTACCTTTCCAGCGGCCTTTTGTCATGGCCTCTTGGTAGCTGGCCGCGAGCCGCCCATCAAAGCTAGGGTCCACTTGATTGAGACCCATCTGGTGAATCGCATGGGCGAACTCATGGATCAAGATGTTCTCGGTGGAATAGGGATCGCCAGGAAAGGCCAAGAGGTTCTCCTCACCACAGCTAACACTTGGCCGGCTGGGCGTAGCACCCAGTCCACGGGCGCGACGGTCCCAATAGCGCGCGGGATACAGACTCGAGTGCTCGGGCACATCCGTGGTCCACTCATCAAAGGCCATGATTGTGAAGCGCACCCTTTGATCGGCCATGGACTTAAAAATGTCCGGACGCTTGCCGATCATCTTGACCATCAGCCAGCGCGCTTCGAGCAGGGCTTCGTTATGCACCCGAGAAGAAGCCACGATCGGCAAGCCGAAGGCATCGACCCACTTTGCATAAAATCCGGTCAGTTGGAAGGCTTCACGCAGTTCGGGGCTGGGGGCAGCGACAACCGGTTCAGGATTGTCCAGCAGTGGAATGCAGCAACACAGGCTGAGAATGGCGGAGTACATCATGGGCTTAGTCGATCATCGAGGTAACGAGCTCTGGAAATGCGATCACCAACCCTAGGGTCAAAAGCTGCACTCCGATGAAGGGCACAATTCCACGATAGATCTGACTTGTGGGGATGGATTTTGGTGTGACGCTGCGCAAGTAAAACAGAGAGAACCCAAAAGGCGGTGTCAGGAACGAGGTCTGCAGGTTCATTGCCAACATCACTCCAAACCAAACCATTTCGGGTCCTTCCAAGCCCATGGATCTGGCCGCTGGTACGAACAGGGGCAAGACAATGAATGCGATCTCGAAAAAGTCGATGAAGAACCCCAAAATAAAGACCGTTAGGTTTGCAGCGATCAGCAGTCCGATCAAACCACCTGGAAGGTTCGTCAAGAGATGTTCGATTTCTCGGTCGCCCCCCAGGCCCCGGAGCACCAGGGTGAAGGCTGTCGAGCCGATCAGCAAGAACATCACCATGGTCGATAGGCGCAGGGTCTCTTGGGCCGTGCCGTTCAATGCAGATCGGCTCATGCGGCCGCGCAGACTAGCCAACACAAAGGCACCGAGCGCCCCAAGGGCTCCAGCCTCCGTGGGCGTGGCGATTCCGGCGAAAATCGATCCCAGCACAATCAAGACCAGCATCAGGGGCGGGATCATCACGCGCACGGTTTGCCGGAGCAGGTCTGCCCGACTGGCGGGCCGGTCCTCTTCGGGGATGGGTGGCGCGCTTGATGGCTTGAAGTGCGCGATGAGCATCACCGTCACGGCCAGCAAGGCAGCGAGCAAGACGCCGGGTAGGAGCGCCCCGCGGAAGAGGTCGCCCACACTTTCGCCCATTTGATCTGCCAAGACCACCAGCACAATGGAAGGGGGAATGATTTGGCCCAGTGTTCCCGATGCACAAATGGTTCCCGTGGCAAGGGTCGGCGCATACCCGTAGCGCAGCATGATCGGCAGGGAGATCAAGCCCATCGAGACCACTGATGCACCCACGACTCCCGTGGCCGCTGCCAGCAGGGAGCCCACCAGCACAACGGATAGGGCAAGGCCCCCGGGTCTGCGCCCAAAGAGTTGGGCCATGGTGCGTAAGAGATCCTCCGCCAAGCCGCTGCGTTGTAGCAGGGTCCCCATGAAGATGAAAAAGGGCACCGCCAACAACACCTGGTTAGACATGACCCCAAACAAGCGCTCGGGGAACAGTTCCAAATACGCTGGGGGGAAGAATCCGCAGTGAATGCCGAGGCCCCCAAAGATTACCGCCGCACCGCCCAAGGAGAAGGCCACGGGATAACCCAAGAAGATCAACGCAAAGGTTGCCACAAAGAGCACGATCCAAAGCCACTCAAGCATCTTGCGGGCCCTCCTCAATGATCGGTATGGCCCCGGGGACTCCGCGCAAGGCAGCTATCCGGCGCAGGACCTCGGAGATCGCCTGCAGCAGAAGCAGCCCAAAGGCGATGGGAACCACCAACTTCAAAGGCCAACGGGCAAGCCCACCTGGGTCGGGGGAGACCTCCATGGTGCTTACGCTGTCCACCACGAACTCATACGAGGTGATCAGGGCGAACAGGCAGAAGGGAATCAACAAGACGAGGCCGCCAACCAAATCGACAATCAATCTTGTGCGCTCACTGCAGCGTTCCAGCCACACATCCACCCGCACATGACCACCCCGCCGCAGGGCGTGGGGCGCACCTAGCAGGAAAACCAAACTGAACAAATACCACTGGGCTTCAAGCCAAGCATTGGAGGAAAGGCTCGTGCCCGTTGCCTTACCCAAGTAACGGGCAATCGCATTGCCCGCAGCGATCAACACCATCAGCACGGTCAACCAAGCTGCTCCGCGCGCCACCCGGCGATTGAAGTTGTCGATCAAGTCGCAAATGTCCAAGGTTTTTTTCATGAGCGGATCAAGTGCTGTCTGTGCGTCGCAAACGGCTGGTAGCCAAGCTGGCCAGGATTACCAATATGGTGGAGGTCATCAAGCAGGCTAATAGCCCGTTCAGTCCAAGTCCCGCAGATTGGAAAACCCAACCGGAGAGAAGCGTTCCCATCAGGCGTCCGAGGGCATTGGCGGCGTAGTAAAAGCCCACGCGCAAGGAAACCTCGTCTTCTTTCGCGTACTGCACGATCAAGTAGGAGTGGATCGTGCTGCTGGTAGCGAAAATGACCCCAAAAATCGCAAGGGCCACCACTAAGGTCGGGACCGGCGGAGCACCGAGGTACAGGCTCGCGCTGAGTGCGATCAGGGGCAGGGTCAAGAGTCCGGTCCACTTGCCCAAGAGGCGCGGACCTGGGGGTTTGGTGTTGCCCTGCGAGGCCCCGCCCACCCAATTTGGCGCGCCGACCTGGGCCAATCCATAGCCGATTACCCAAAGCGCCAAGAATGCGCCGATAGCGATGTGGGACCAACCCCCGTCTGTGGCCAGATAAACCGGCAGGGCAACCACAAACCAAGCGTCCCTTGAACCAAACAGAAACACTCGCGCCGCACTCAGCCAGTTAATGCGCGGGTCGCTGGAAACCAGGTGCTTGAGTTGAACCTTTACCTTGGAATGGTTTTGGGCACTGGGCAATGTCAAGGCGGTGGCGATCAAGGCGATCAAGATCCCGATGCCTAAGACTCCGCAAGCCCATTGGAAGCCGAGGTAGGCCAGGAGCACCCCACCCAAAAAGAACCCCACTCCCTTGAGGGCGTTCTTGGAGCCAGTCAATATCGCAACCCAACGCATCAACTTGCCCGCTTCGTCTGCTGGCACCACCATGCGCACATAGCTCTTGGCGCTCATTTTGGTTAGGTCCTTGGCAATACCGCTGGCGGTTTGAGCGGTGATCAGACTCGAAACCCGAAGCCATGCCCCAGGTCCGGTCAAAATGCCCAAGACCAACGTTTGCAGCCCAAGTCCCGTGAGCAGGGTGGTGCGTAACCCGAAGCGTGCCCCGATCCAGCCGCCACCGAGATTGGTGACGACCCCAGCGGCCTCATAAAACAGAAACAGGGTGGCAAGCTTGATGGGTGACATCCCGCGGCTGTGCAGTTCCAGCAGAATGATCATGCGCAGGGCGCCGTCACTGAGGGTGAAGGCCCAATAGGCCGCAGTGACCACAAGGTAGTCGCGCAGATTGCGGCGGGGCTTGTCCACGTTCAGTTGCTTTCCAAGAAGCCGGCCACGCGATCCACAAGCTCAACCATGCGGTTTGCATAACCCCACTCGTTGTCATAGAAGGCAAGGACCTTGATCAGTTTGCCGTCGGTCACGCGCGTTGAGAGGGCGTCGACCACCGAAGAGCGCGGGTCCCCGGCAAAGTCGCAGGAAACCAGGGGGCGTTCCTCATAGCCCAGGATGTTCTTGAGGGGGCCGGACTCGGAGGCGGCACGCAGCAGCTGATTGACCTCTTCTATGGTTGTTTCCCGGGCAACCTCAAAAACCGCGTCGACAATCGAGGCATTCATCACCGGCACGCGAACCGCGATGGAGTCGAGCTTGCCTGCTAGCTCGGGCAACACCCGAGTCACGGCCTGGGCGGAGTTGGTGCTGGTGGGAATCAGATTGACGAGAGCGGAGCGAGCTCGGCGCGGATCCGCTAAGGGCTGGTCATGGACGGACTGCGTATTGGTGGGGGCGTGCAAGGTTGTCACCATCCCGTGCACAATGCCGAGGCCCTCTTGCAACGTGGCTACGATGGGGGCCAGGGCGTTGGTGGTGCAGGAAGCGGCGCTTGAGATGGGAGCGGTGGCGAGGCCGGGATGCTCGTGGTTGACTCCCATGACGATCTCCACAACCCCTGGAACCGGGGCTGAAACCACCACCCTACGGGCACCTTGGTCTAGGTGGGGCTGGAGCGATTCGGACGTGCGGAACTGTCCGCTGCAATCAATTACAATATCGCTATCGACTTCGGCCCAGGGGATTTTGGCTGGGGAGGTCTCCTTAAAGCGACGGATGGGCCGGCCCTTCAGCACAAGGCCCTGGTGATCTCCGCAGCAGTCGACTTTCCAGGTTCCCTGCTGGGAGTCCTGGGTGGTCAAGAGGGCCAGGGTCTCGTTGGACCCGATGGGTTCGTTGATGGCCACAACTTCGAGGCCTTTCTTGGCATCGAGGGCGCGCAGGGCAAGGCGCCCCATGCGGCCAAAGCCGTTAATTGTCACACGCGTCATGGTTGCTTCCTATTCTAGGAATTGCGATCCTAATGTCTTCACCCAGGGGCGACTCCCGCCGACTGAAATTCATGGCAGGTTCTTGCCCCAAAGACCTTCTCTGGACTGTCTAGCCGGGTATAAGTGCATTGTTGCAGCTCGCGTCGGCGATCTGCCCGAATTGGCTGGGGGCGACCCATGTGGAATTAGAGCCCACAGGCGAGATCAACGAGGGCGTGCAGACTTTTGCTGGCATCTTCGAGGTGCGCACGTTCGGTTCTTATGCCCACGGCTTACGGGTCAAGGCCAAGATCGAAGGGGAAGGCCTCCGCGGATCGAGTTCCATGATGCGTTGGGCTTGATCGCGCGCTAGGCTCATGGCCATGCGTTCCTTCCAGCACACTGTTCCCGCCCGAGTGGGGCTGTTGGGCAATCCCAGCGACCTCTATGGAGGGACGGTGATTGGCTTTGCTCTTGCGGACTTTTCCGCCACGGTGAAGTTGGTCGAAGCCGACAGTGGCGGGGTGCAATCTATGGGCCCGGCTGCGGAACTCTTGGGCGCGGCCTGGAGGCGTATCGAGCGGCGCTTGCCTGCGGACGCCCCCACGCCGCACTTTGCCTTGACCGCCGAAACGGGTATTCCCCGTCAGGTTGGTCTCTCGGGATCCAGCGCCATCGCGGTAGCGGCTCTCTGTGCCATGGAGGAGTGTCTCGGCCTGCATTCCACGCCGTTTGAACTTGTAGAGGAAGCGTTGGCCGTGGAGACCGAGGAGTTGGGATTGTTGGCTGGTCCTCAGGACCGCGTGATCCAGGTCTATGGGGGCTTGCTTTGTATGGATTTTTCCAATCCGCGGAGCGATGAGCGCTACCAGCAGTTAGACCCCGGGCTCTTGCCACCCTTGCTGGTGGCTTGGAATCCAAACCCCGGCGAGGCGAGTGGGACTGCGCATCAACTTGTGTATGAGGCTTGGCAGGCTGGGGATGTGGAGACCCGTGCGGGCATGAGCGCCATTGGTGATCTTGCGCGGGACGGATACGGTGCGTTAATCCAAAGGGATGCGGAGCGACTTGGGCAGTTGATCGACCGCAACTTTGACCATCGCCGGGAGCTGTTCAACTTGGATTCGGCGGCCTCTGCGCCGGTGGAATTAGCTCGACAGGAAGGGGCAGCCGCCAAGTTTTGTGGCTCGGGGGGCGCAGTGGTTGCCCTGGCCCGGGACCAGGCGCATCTGGCTCGCCTAGGGCAAGCCTACGAGGCATTCGGGTGGCACAGCGTTCGCCCGTGTGTGGCCCCTGCCTTGGCACGCTAGAATCTAGCCCCACGAGGATCCTCCCCTGCGCGTCATATTTCTTGCCGCGGGTTTTGCCACCCGCCTCCATCCCCTGACCCTGAACCGGGCCAAGCCCTTGCTTGAAGTGGGTGGCCGCCCGGTCCTGTCGTGGATTTTGGACCGAGTGCTGCAAGCAACGGAACCTTCGCGACTGGTGGTGGTGACCAACCATCGTTTTGCCCAGGACTTTCGCGACTGGGCCGAGAAGACTCCGGCCCCCGTGCCCATCGAGGTGATCGACGATGGGACCGACAGCAACGAGACTCGACTGGGGGCAATAGGCGACATGGCCCTGGCTGTGGAAAAGATGGGCCCCAGCGAGGAGCCGATCTTGGTGATAGGTGGCGACAACCTCTTGGATTTTGATCTTCGGCCGCACCTGAACCAGTTTGATCCCAAACGCGGACCTATGTTGTTCGTGCGGACCCTTGAAGGGGTGGTTCCCCCCGGCCGCTACAGTGAGATCTGCCTCGACGAGAAGGACCAGGTTACTAGCTGCCGCGAAAAGCCCTCTGACCCCAAGAGCCCCCTCTCAGCCCTCTGCGTGTACGCTTTTTCTGCCACCTTGGGTGCGGACTTGGCCGCCTACTGCGCTCAAACTGAGGAACAGGACGCCCCCGGCTGGTTCCTGGTGTGGCTCACCTCTCAAAGGACGATCTTCGCCACACGCGTGTCTGGGTCGTACTATGACATCGGCAGCTTGGAAACCTTCAATGCTGCCCGCAGCGCCTTTGAAGGCCGCACTCCATTGAAGCCATGACTCAAACCCCTGCCTGTCGTGTTGGTCTTGTCGGGACCGGTTTTCTGGCCCGTACGCGGGCCCGTTGTTACGGACAATTGCCCGGTGGTGGCGCGGTCCTGAAGGCGGTGACTTCGCGTGATGCCGCAAACGCCCAGGCGTTTGCCAAGCAACACGGAGTAGAGCATGTGTCCGAGTCCTTTGAGGCCCTGATCGCTCGTGATGACATCGACCTGGTGGACCTTTGTGTGCCTAACCACTTGCACCGGCCCTTTACCGAAGCTGCAGCCAAGGCCGGCATTGCGGTGGCATGCACAAAGCCGTTGACGGCCTATGTGGGCCAGGACTTGACCGAGCCCTTCGACGATGCGGATGTGTCCTCGGTGGACCCGCGCCAGATGGCCCGGGTCGCGATTCAAGATGCCAGCGCCATGGTGCAGGCTTGTCGCGATGCGAAGGTGCCCTTGCTGTATGGCGAGAACTGGATTCATGCTCCCTCGGTCCGGCGTGCCGAAGAATTGCTTCGGGCCCACAAAGGCCCGATCCTCGATATCCGGGGCTGGGAGTGTCACAACGGATCCCATTCGCCCTACTCCAAGCTTTGGAAGTACACGGGCGGTGGTTCTCTGGTGCGCCTTGCAGCTCATCCCATCGGAGCCATGGTTTACCTCAAGGAGCGCGAGGGACTGGCGGCCACCGGAAAACCCATCCGCGCCCTATCCGTGATCGCAGACACGGCTAATCCCACCGCCTTGCTCGATGGGCCAAGCTCCGTCGCCCAGGGTTGGGTTGACGTGGAGACCTGGGCCAGCGTTTCGATTGCTTTCAGTGATGGTTCACGCGGATTGGCCCTGGGTGCGGACACCATGGTGGGCGGAATGCAGAGCCGCTTGGTTGTGTTGACCGGCGACGGGCACCTTGAGTGCAACATTTCGCCCCACGACGCGCTCAAGGGTTTTGGCGCGGAAGCGCAGACCTTTGGGGACAGCTATGTGATGGAGAAAGCCGGCACCCACGCGGGTTGGAACACTTATCTGCCTGATGAGGATCACTCGAGCGGACATACGAGCATGTGTGCGGACTTTGTGGCCGCAGTGCGGGAGAAACGCGAGGGTCGCTCCTCCGGGGACCTCGGACTTGAGGTCACCCGCATCGTATCCGCGGCCTACTGTTCAGCGGCGGAAGGCCGGCGCGTCACCCTTGACGAGGTCACCCCATGAGACTTCTTTGCATCTTCACCGTCCTGGTGTTCAGCTCGTGCCTGACCCCAGCCACGGAACGGGCGGTGCACCCGGGCATGATTCACACGGTCGCCTTCACCATGGCAGAAGGGGAAGAAGCCGGCGCTGCTGATCTTGTGGGCGAACTAGAGCGCGAGTTGACGCCCCTGCCGGGAGTCGTGGCGCTCTATGCGGGCCTGCGTGCGGAACAATACACGCGTCCAACCAACAACCAGAAATTCCAGGTGCTCTTGGTCGTGGTCTTTCGAGATACGCGCGCGCACGACGAATACGAGATACACCCAATCCACCGTCGATTGGTGGAGCGTTGGACGCCGAAACTAGCCGGGATCGTGATCTTGGACGCGGTCCGCTAGGCTCAGGCCTCGATTTTCTCGCCCCGCCGTTGCTCGACGGTTTCAATCAGTCGCCCATAGGCGTCGATAAAGGACTGGACGCCCCCGGCCAAAAGGCCCTTCGTGATCCCGTCGAGGTCCACGCCCACTTCCGGCAAAACGGCAAGCACGGTGCGTGCGCCATCTAGGTCCTCTTCCAGGGACGCGCGCGGCCGACCATGGTCGCGGAAAGCATCGAGGGTTGCGGCGGGGATCGTGTTCACGGTGTTTTCGCCTACGAGCTCTTCCACATAGAGCACATCGCAGAAGGAGGGGTCCTTGGTGGAAGTCGATGCCCACAGGAGCCGCTGCTGAACCGCGCCTTGGGCTGCGAGGGCTTCCCAGCGCTCTCCCGTGAAGATTGATTTAGAGCGCGCATAGGTCACTCGTGCGTTGGCGATCGCCGCCTTGCCGATCAAACCCTGGAGGAGCGCACGGTCCTTCGGTCCGTTGCTATTTTCCAGTTGCTCGCGCAGGACCGCGTCCACCTTGGCGTCGATGCGGCTGATGAAGAAGCTCGCGACGCTGCGCACATGAGCCGGGCTTTCGCCTTTGGCTACACGTTGTTCGAGGCCGCTAATGAAGGCCTCTGTGACTCGCTCGTACATCTCCATTGAGAACAGCAGGGTGACGTTCACATGGATTCCTTCGGCGATCAGAATTTGGATCGCGGGAAGGCCCTCTTCCGTTGCGGGGACCTTGATCATCAAGTTGGGCCGCTGGACGAGACCGTGCAGGCGGCGCGCCGCCAAGAGCGTGCCGTCCGTATCGTTGGCCAACAGAGGCGAAACCTCAAGGCTGACGAAACCATCGTTGCCTTTGGTCTTGAGGTAAACACCATGGAGCGCATCGCAAGCCGCTTGGATGTCGCGAATGGCGAGGGTCTCATAGATTCCTTCCGCGTTGGAACCGGGTACGTCGAGTTCCCGAAGGGTCTCGTCGTAATCGTTGCTCTTGGCAATGGCGGCCTCGAAAATAGAAGGGTTCGAGGTCACGCCCTGGACGCCGTCTTGCTCGATGAGGCGAGCCAGATCGCCGGATTCAATCAGGCTGCGGCAAATGAAGTCGAACCAGACGCTTTGGCCTTGTTCGGAGAGGCCAAGAAGGGGGTTTTTCATTGGGGGGATCGGGGAAAAGGTTGGGGGCATGATAACGACTGGACAATGCTTGTCGTAGAGGTCTTGGGTTAGCCATTCTGTTCCGATGGCACGCCCCTACGATCTGATCCTGTACGGAGCCACTGGCTTCACCGGCCGGCGCATGGCCTGGGCCCTCAAGGGCCTCGCCCTGCCCTATTCCTGGGCGATTGCCGGGCGCGATCCGGTCCGCCTCAAGGCCTTGGGGGCAGAGCTGGGGGTCCCCTGGCATGTGGCCGACGCCCAGGATAAGCCCGCCCTGGCGGACCTGGCAAAACAGGCCCGGGTGATCACCAGCACCGCCGGGCCCTTTGCCCTGCACTCCGACAATCTGGTCCAGGCCTGTGCGGCCGAAGGGACCCACTGGTGTGACCTGACCGGGGAAACCGCCTGGGTCAGGCGGCTCATCGATCGCCATCACGATGAAGCTGTGCGGCGTGGGACGCGTATCGTCCCGTTTTGTGGGTTTGATTCCATACCGAGTGACACGGCCGTGGATCGCTTGACGCGCGAAGCCCAGCAGCGCTGGGGTGAGGATCTCGCGCGGGTTGATGTGCGCTGGCGGCTGCGGGGTGGATTGAATGGCGGCACCATGGCTTCGGCGCGGGCGATTGGTGAGTCCGGTGACTGGCGAGTGATGGGGGATGCGGGGATCTTGACTCCCCATGAATCCCTCGACAAGGAACAGCGCACGCGCCTGCGTGATGCCACCCGGCCTTGGCGCGATCAAACATCCAATCGTTGGCTTGTACCCTTCATTATGGGTCCGGTGGATGTGCGTGTGGTCCGTCGCACGAGGTCCTTGTTGGGCTTAGATCCGCTCGCCATCCTGCAAAGGGAAGGTCAGGACTTGGGCGGAGGGCGGCTGCGTGCGAGCATGGCTACCTTGATGCTCGGCGCCTTCGGAGCCTTGATCTTAACCCGTCCTGGCCGATCTCTTGTGCGCATGATCACCCCTGCCCCCGGTAAGGGTCCCAGTGAAGAGAGCATCCAGAAAGGGCGCACACGCGCGACCTTTGACGCGAAGACAACCGGGGGCAAGCGCTTGGTCCTAGAGCTCGACGCAAAGGGGGATGCGAGTAACTTGGTCACTGTCCGCTGTCTGCTCGAAGCGACCCTGATGCTGCTGGAGGGCGCGGGCCCTGGGGAGGGCGGGGTCATGACTCCGGTGGTGGCTTTTGGACCAGAACTGCTCGATCGTTTGATCGCCACGGGTGAGCACCAGGTGCGGGTTTCCGTGCCAAATCCGGGCTAGGGCCCCCCTAGACGGCTCCTAGGGGGGCTTTGGAGGTTGTTAGCGGCCGGAACATCTTAAGTAGAGGCATGGGTTGGGCCGACTCAGAAAGGGCACAAGTGCCCTACCTCTGAGCTTAATCATGCCCAAAACAACCCGACCCATCCTGCGAGCCGCTGTTCTATTGATCATCGGCGCCCTTTCTTTATCCGTCCTTCCTGTGGCCTGCGTCGAACAAAATGAGAATTCGGGTGGCGGTACTAATAGCGGTGGTGGCGACTCTGGCGGTGGCAGCCAGGATCCTCCTACGGGTGGCATTTCCTTCAGCATTTCGGGGGACGCGTGATGGGTTTCCTTCAGCGACTCGCGTTTCTTGGGCTCTTGACCCCTGGCCTTTTGGCCCAGACCACACCCACTGATTTTCTGGTGCGTGTGCACATGGTTGAGGTCTCCCAGGATGGTCTGGTTTGGCTAGAGGCCTTTTCGCCCCCGGGCGGTCACCTGGTGGACATCGTGGGTACAGGTGTTCAAAATCTCGGTCAAGGGCAATTGCCGGTGGGGGACTACCCCTCGGTGCGCGTGTCCTTGAGCGCGATCATGCAGATTGAGGTGGAAGACCCCTGTGGCGGCGGGACGATTATTGACCTTGTGGATTATACCGGGGACCCGGTCATTGACCCCGATGGCGATAGCCGTTGGGAGATTCATTTTTCCACTTCTGAATATGGCGGAACAAACCAGGGCACCGGCTCCTTGACAAGCCCCCTGACCTTGAACGACGTGATTCCAGTTAGGGAAAACGAAGTGGCTCCCTTGCGAATGGTCTTGGGAGTTACAGGAAATGTGCACTGTGAAGATGATCTGATGGTGGTCGATCCCCCGCGTGCTCAACTTTCCTTGCTTGAAACGGACACTTCCAATTCAATCGCGGGCACGACCTACCAAGTCACCGGAATGCGGGTTCAGCATGAAGATGGCGGCCCAGGAATATCCACTTTCAAGGGTGCAGTGACGATGCACGGCGACGGTCGTTGGACATCCGACTTGATCCAATGGCGAGGGCTGTCCTTGGCAGATGGGGAGACTTCTTTTGGAGCCAACCCATGGTCCGGTTGGTGGTCCTCCATGCCCGATGGCGGTCTGTGGATGACTCAAGCTGGTATTGGGGAGTCCATGACCGGTTGGATGCGTACGGGAAATGGGGCCTTTTCGGTAGCTAGTACAGGGGGCGGTTCAGAAGCCCTCCTGTTTTGGGGAATTCGCGGGGGCACAACGGCCACAGGCCACCCGTTCACTTCTCCTCAACGCCTAATCGTCCACGACTTCGACCTGGTGGACAATCCAGACAGTCAGGGTGCGAAAGACCTTCGCACCTGGCGTCTGTTTGGGCGCTTCCTGGGAGATGAGGGCTGGCTGCATTTTGACTACACCACCCAGCGCAACAGTATGCGGATCAACGAGTGGATCGGCGGTACACCCAGCCCGCCCATCGTTGACATTGACTGGCTGCCCCTTGGGCAGGGAATGGCCTATACCGTTGCCCCAGGTATCTCTCATATGGCCCTAACGCTCTTGGACCTTCAAGCATATTACGAAGGCTGGTTGTCCCCGGATGGAGATATAGGGATCTTGGACCGCAGGGACCATCCCCCCAATCGCCAAGGCCTTGCCTTGACCATGCGGATAGGGGCGGGCATGAACAACTCGTCTGTCTCCGGCAGGGCATTCAAGGGCGGTTTTGTCCAGGACTCAATCGTTGATTTTGGGTCAAAGGTGGCTACAGGTCGCCTGGCCCTACATTTCAATTCGTCTAATACCTGTGTTTGGAAACAGACCACGACTGATATGGACGGCTCTGTTTCGCTGACGACTGCGGGTACTTTCGAACTCTGGTCTGAAGGTCGGCTTGTGGTGAATCTGGCGGACGGGCGCAAGTTCGAAGGTCAAGTGGATCCCGCAAGAAACAATTTAGCGATCACTTCCAGTGAAGATGGAGTGCAGGGAGCCGATGATCGGATGATTGGCTTTCTTGTACGGCCCTAGCTTCTTACATTCTGAGTGCGGCGGCTAGGCTCGTAGGGAATGGCTGATCACTAGAGCGTGGAGTGCGCTCAGTGCAGCGGTCAAAACCCCGCGGTTCGAGGTTTATCTCCCGCTTACAGCGGAGTTGCTCCTAGCAGCTCGCTGATAGGTCGAGCACTCCCAAGCGACAACCCAGGGCTCGAGACCGAGCTTTACTGACGGCGGTGCTGGTCATGGGTTACCACATGGCGACCCACCCCGATCCGTCAGAGGATGGATGGACGTTTGATTGCTTGCTTAGGAATCACCCGGTACAGGCGGCTTCATTGGCCTTGCCCCGGTGAGGTCGAAGAACCGCATGTTCTTCCCAACTCGATCAAAGTCACCCAGGTCTTCTCGCATACTTTCTGTCAATGCGAGTAATCGCCGTACAACGTCCGGATGTTGGTCGGCCACGTTTTCCGTTTCACCAAGATCACTTTCCAGATCCACCAGGAACGGGCGATCGAAGCCGATCCGGTCAGCCGGCGCAATGTGCAAGTTCTTGCCGAATGGCGCTGCGCCGACAGGCTCCTTGCTCCGAGGCAGGTGCAGCTTCCACTTGCCCTGACGGACGGCCTGCAGATGGACTCGCAGGTAATAGAAGAACGCTTTGTCTGGATCTGTCTCTTCAAACTCGCCATGAAGCAGATGTCGAATGTCTTCACCGTCGATGACCCGGTCCTTCGGCACATCGGCACCGGCTAATGCCGCCAGCGTCGGCAACACATCTAGGGTGCTGGCAATCGAATCGCAGGTTGCACCAGCTGGCACTCGGCCTGGTGCCCACGCGATGCACGGAACGCGCACGCCGCCTTCAAACGTCGAGACCTTTCCGCTTCGCAGGGGTCCGGCCGATCCGCCGTGATCGCCCCGCAGGTGCCCGTCGGCAAAGTCCTTGTTCTTAATCAACCATGGGCCGTTATCGCTGGTGAACACAATGTATGTGTTCTCAGCGATTCCAAGTTCGTTGACCGTGTCGATGAGACGGCCAACGTTGAAGTCAATTTCCTCAATGACATCGCCGTACAACCCGCGTTTGCTGTTGCCCTTGAATTCTTCGGATGCATCGAGTCGCGTGTGCGGCATGGTGTGAGGGATATAGACAAAGAACGGCTGATCCGTGTCTCGATTCACCGTGCTTTTCTTGATGAAGTGAATAGCTTCATCCGTGTACCTCCGAGTCAGAGTCGCCATATCGGTATTGGGTTCGATCAGCTCTTCGTTGCGATACAGGTCGACGCGCTGGTCGTTGCTGGTGGGGGTCCCGTAGAAATAATCGAACCCCTGGCGTGTGGGAAGCAGGTCCGCAAAGAATTGGCCTTGCGAGTGCTTAGCCAGGTCCCATTTGCCGAAGCAAGCGGTGGTGTAGCCTTTGGTCTTGAGCACTTCGGCCACTGTGATCTCATCGCTGTGTAAGATCGGATGCACTTGTTTAGTGTTACCCCGTTCTGCTACACGCATGGGATAGCAACCGGTCATCAATGCGGCACGCGACGGGCCACAAACAGGCTGTGCATAAAAGCTTGTCAGTTTCATTCCTTCCGCAGCCATCGCATCGATCCGTGGTGTGCGAATGTCTGGGGAACCGAAACAGCCAACGTCCTGATACCCCTGGTCGTCGGTAAAAATCAGGATGATGTTCGGTTGCGAGGCAGCTGCTGACGTCGGCAGGACCTTCGCGCAAGAAAGGATGGGGACAACGGCGGACAGAAGAAGACCTAATTGGATGACGTGCGCGATTCGTCTCATGACCCCATCGTACCGGCTTTGAAGACCAGCGTGGGACAATCTACCGGGGTTCGAAGTCGGCAGCCTCTGCCATCTTGTACAGCGCTTTAGGGAGTGGCAGAGCGGAGATACGACCTCGCTCCGCGCCTCAGTTTTGGCCCGGTCTTTCATCCGTAAAGAAACCAAAGCGCTCAAGCTCCTCCTCCGTCATCCAGTGGATGCCCTCAGCTGGGGCCGCCGTGAGGGTTCGCCAGTAGAACTCACCGGGGATGCCCATCTCCTCGTAGTAGTCCAGG
>JAPKBR010000045.1 GCA_028823345.1 Planctomycetota bacterium | reverse complement strand
ACATGCAGCACCCAATTCTGAGAGCGCGCACCCCCGATCATGTCCACTTGCCCAGTGGGCTCAAGATGCGCGTGTCCGTTCACGCCCCCCGCCGAAGCAGTGCTGCCTTCGCCCGTAACCTGCGCCGGGCGCAGAGTCCCCTCCATCACGCGCCATCGCAAATCCAGGGGCACCGTGGAAGCTTGCAAACGCCACCCGAAGCTGGGCCTCTGGACCAGAACCGAACCCAGAACCGCCACGGGTCCAGCATTCGCTTCAAGGTTCTGCAGAGCGCTGTCCTGGCTCCAAAGCACTTGACTGGTCAAGCGTTGTTCTTCCATGTGAAACCGTTGCCCAAAAGCAGCGAAACGCTGGAGGCCCGGATCCTGTACCAGCACCGCGGCAATGGGCTCTTGGGGTCCGCCTCCCATAAGCAGGGCCCTGCAATAGCGAGACAGACCCGCCAGATCAAAAACACCCGGCAGGGTGGCGCCCGATTTCCCGTCCCCGGTGGACACGCCACCAATGCGCGCCACCACCCGCATTTGATCGGGCAGAAACGCGGGGCGCACGCGCCCCTGGGGCGGAGCCAACGGTGCACCGCGCAAGGAAGTGACACAGAGCAACGCCTCTCGCCCACGGCCTAAGTCCTGCAACTTCTGCAACACCGACCCAAGGGCCTGGTCAATGGCCCCAAGCCGCGCCTCTCGCAAGCCACGACGCCAAGCCAAGTAAGGTTGCGACCCACGGGCGCGCCCCAAGAGCGTCGTGATCTCGTCCAGAGCTGCGCGCGGATCGCTCTGACCCAGATCCAAGGCGTCCTGCACATGGGGCAAGCGTCCCAGGTGTGGCTCAAGGTGATGGCGCAAGCGCTGAATCGCAGCAGCCGGATCAGGGGTGCCCTCTTGGGCCAAATCCGAAAACTGCAGAACCAGGAACACTGGCTCAGTGGGCTCCGGCAAAGCGCGCAGCTGATTGCTCCCCAGGGCGGCGATGTTGCTGGCTTCCAAAAACACATGGGGGTCCAGGGTGGGCGTGATCCACCCCAAGAAACCTTGATCCAGGCCGCTGAGTTCTCCGCGCAACTGGGGTTCGGCCACGCTGGCAAAAGCCTGCCAGCCCTGCTGCCCCAGATCCTCTGCCAGGGTCTGGGCTTCAGGGGGGAGCTTCTGTCCAAATGGATCCCGCAGAGAAGCAATCCCATGTTGCCGTGGGTCGAGCCCGGTCAACAGGGAGGTCAGCGCGCTGTTGAGCCCGCTGGCGCTGCCGATCATGGTCACGGGGGCAAGAGCCGTTTGCATCCAAGCGCTCAGGAATGGCGCGACCTCTGGATCACCCCAGGCATCATCCAAGCGCAGGCCATCAATGGCCACTAGGATAAAATCCGGCTTGCTACCCAGTGGCAGAGTTGCCACCGGGATTGGTGCGGAGGAGGTGGTCTCGGAATCACCCGAGGCCGTTTCCCCACAGGCACCCAAGAGCAGGACCGCTCCCATGGCCCAACCAATCGTTTCATGTGAACTCATTTTGGCGAGTCCTCCAACAAGGAAGCGAACTGGGCAGGGTCGGGGTTTCCACCGGACACGATAGCCACGACCCGCAAGGGATGGCCGCTCACTTCCGGAAGCAAACCCTTGGCTTGCAAATCGAGGGCCAACGCCAAGCTAGCCGCCCCAGCGACCTCCACAGTTTCTCCGGCGCGCGCCAGGGTCTTTTGCGCTGCAAAGATCGGAGCATCGGGAAGGGTCCACATACGATCTAGGGTACTCCCAAGAATTGAAATGTTCAGGGCCCCGCTGTCCGGGGGACACAGCCCTTGGACTTTGGTTTCGATGTCCTCCAGGATCACCGGCGCCCCCGCGGCCAACCCCAAGCTCATGCTGGCCGCACCACTGGGTTCCACCCCAAAGATCGATACCCCCCAACCGAGTTTCCGGCGCAGGGCCAGGGAAACCCCGGCCGCTAGACCGCCGCCCCCCACCGGGATCAAGACGCAATCCACTTCGGGCCATTGCTCTGCGATTTCCAAGCCCACAGTCCCCGCGCCCTCCACGGTCCCGTGCATGTCGTAGGGATGCACGAGCACCAAACCACCTGCCACCAACTGAGCACAAAGCTCTTCCGCAGCCATGCGGCCAGGCGCAAGATGCACCGTGGCCCCCGCCTCGCGGCAAGCGGCGATTTTGTTGGGGTAAGCGTCATCGGGCATCACGATGGTGGCCGAGACTCCGCCCTTGGCCGCAGCCCAGGCGAGAGCCTTCCCATGGTTGCCCGACGAGGTACAAACCACCCCAGCCTTGCGCTGCTCGGGGGTCAAACGCTGGATGTTGTTCCAAGCGCCACGGGCCTTGAAGGCCCCCGCCACCTGCCGGTTCTCCATCTTGAGGCGCAACTCCATGCCCGCCCCTCCCACATCCAGCGGCATCAATTCCGTGCGCTGCACGACCCCTTCGATCCGCGCCCGCGCGGCCTCAAAGTCAATGGAATCGAATTTGCTCAAGTCCCTGTTCTGGCCCATGGCCCCATCATGCCCTTCTGCCCCACCCGCTTGCGTCCCTTGCTGGTATTCTTAGGCGCCCATGCCCCGTCTCCCTTTCACCGCACCCAATCTGTTGGCCCCCATGGAGGGAGTGACAGATCCCCTCTTTCGCCAGTTGGTGCTAGAACTCCATGAGCCCAAGGACTTGGGAGGGACTTTTACAGAGTTTCTGCGCATCTCCCATCAAGCACGCACCCGCCGCACGATCCTGCAGCACTTGGGCACCCAAGGCCCGATTCCCGTGGGCTTGCAACTGATGGGCAGGAAAAGCGATGCCCTGCTCGAGACCGCGCGCACCGCCGTGTCGGCCGGGGTGGAACTGATCGATCTCAACTTTGGCTGTCCCGCCAAGGGCGCCCTCAAGGGCTGCGCCGGAGCCGCCATGATGGACGACCCACGCGGCCTGGAGGATGTGGTCCAAAGCATCCACGACACCGTCGGGTCCGAAATCCCGGTCACCGCCAAGTTGCGCGCTGGGGGTGACGACGACTCGTTGCTCGAAGACCTCGTGCGTGCTGCCTGCGCCGGTGGCGCAGCCATGGTCACCTTGCACGCCCGCACCCGCAAAGAAGCCTACGCCGCCCCCGCTCCCTGGGAACGCCTGGCCCGCGCAGTCGCCGCCAGCAGCGTGCCCTTGTGCGGCAACGGCGGCATCGATTCCCATGCGGACCTCGCACGCATGCGCCAAGAAACCGGCTGCACCTACGCCATGGTCGGCCGCGCAGCCCTGGGCAATCCCTGGATCTTCTCAGGCCACGAGCCCAGCGCAAAAGAGTGCGCTGAGTTCCTCTTGGCCTATGCGGATGGGCTCATGGGCCGCGACGCACCCTTGCGCGGAACCGTCTCACGCCTCAAACAACTCCTACGCCACTGGTCCGTGGGTGGCATTGCGGATGGAGCAGAAGGCCGCCGAAGTTGGCTGCACGAAGGGGACCCAGAGGCAGTGTTAGCGCGTCTTGGAACGTTAGCGGAACAGGATCGTCAGCGCGTCTGAACTTTCGGCGCCGTGAGTCACCGCCCCAAGCGACGCACCGCTTCCGCCAGCAACGCGGCTCCAAAGCCTGAAGCGCGGCCTGCGACCATTGCCGGGCCGGCCAAGTCCACGTGGGCCCAGCGGGCTTTGGTTCCGTCCAATTGCCAGTGGACAAACTCAGCAGCGCAGGAAGCCTGGGCGTTCATGCGGTCCTTGACCGAATTGCGGAAGTCGGCCACCGCGCTGCCGAATTCTCTGCGGTGAAACTCGGGGGCGAAGGGCAGGGGGTGGACCAATTCGCCCGTCTGACGGCCCGCTTGGACCAAGATGTTCTCCAGGTCCTCGTCATCGGAAACGAGGCCCGCGTGCAAGCGGCCCGTGGCCACCAATTGCGCACCGGTCAAGGTGGCGGCGTCGATGATCGTGTCCGCCTTGAGCTTGCGCGCGGCGTAGCTGACTCCATCCGCCAAGACCAGTCGGCCCTCGGCGTCGGTGTTGTTGATTTCTACGCGCAGACCCGAGTGCAAGTCCAGGATGTCGTCGTTCTTGAATGCATCCGGGCCAATGGCGTTTTCCACCACACACAGGAGTGCGCTGACCCGCGTCTTGATGCCCGAAGAGGCTAAGTTGCGGAACGCTCCCAGCACAGCGGCAGCGCCGCCCATGTCGCCCTTCATGCCCACCATGCCGCCACCAACCTTGAGGGACAGCCCGCCCGTGTCATAGGTCACGCCTTTGCCCACTAGGGCCACATGGCCTTTGGCATTCTTGGGCTTGTAACTCAAGATCAACAGACGGGGAGCGGAAAGCGCGCAGCGGCCCACCCCATGAATACCACCGAGGCCCTCTTCCAGCAGCTTGCTCCCGATGATCGCCTTCTTGGTCACTCCCGTCATGCCTCGCACCAGCTTCCAGGTTTCTTTCTGGAAGCCTGCCGGATCGAGTTCCGTAGGGGGCATGTCCACCATACGCGCAGCATCCCGCAGGGAAATCACCGCCTGCTGCAAGGCCTTGCCCGTGGCAAGCACCTTGCCCTTGGCGTCGACGGCTAAGATGCCCAGGCTCGCGGGCGTCTTCGCCTTGCGCGAACGCCCGTTGTACAGGTGAAGAGTCCGGGCAAGAGCCAGGGTCGCGGCTTCCTGGTGAGCCGGATCGTCCAGCAACAACAGCACGGCGCCCTTGCCCTTCTTGCCCGTATTGGAAGCAGCCATCACGCTACGCACGGACTCCGCCCGGGCGGGGCTGTTATGACGTGAAACCTTATCTGGCAACATACCAATGGCCACCTTACGCACGACCCCGGCGCACAGACTGCCCGCGGCCCGGCCCCCACGACCCGCAAAAAGGTCCTTGGCTAGTTCACGGCAACAAGCCTGGGTTTCGGCGGGCAGCAAGGACAAACCGGCCTTGTTCTTGCCCTTAGAGGCCTTTGCCTTGAGGATCGCCTGACTGCCCACCACCAGAAGGTGATCGGTGCCGCGGAGGAGGGAGTCAATAGTTCGGGGGAATCGCAGGGTAGTCATGGGGGTAGCCTACCCAATCCTGCGGCTCCCTGGAATGGCGCTCCCCCGCGGGACCCCCTTGTCTGAGGTGGTTTTTTTGTTCTCAAACCCTTGCCCGTCCCCCACCCCTGGGAGCAGCAACCTTATAATCGCCGAGTTCAACCGAAGCGACTCAAACCTGTGACTACCCCCCCCCACAACTGGACTGCTGAGAAAAGCGAGGAGCTCTACAATCTCTCCGCTTGGGGCCAGCCTTTTTTTGGAATCAGTCCTGAGGGCAACCTGACTGTGTCTCCTGATGGCCCTGGTGGGGGCACCATCGATCTGCCCAAGTTGATTGGCGAGATCCGGCGCCGGGGCGTCGCTGCCCCGCTCCTGTTGCGCTTCGATGGAATCCTCCGCGCGCGGGTGCGCCAGATCAACGCGGCCTTCAACCACGCCCGCAGGGAATACGATTATCGCGCTCCCTACCAAGGCGTGTATCCCATCAAGGTCAACCAAGAGCGCCACGTGGTCGAAGCCCTTTTGGCGGAAGGCCGGTCCTACGGCATGGGCCTCGAAGTGGGCAGCAAGCCGGAATTGATCGCGGGGATTTCGATCCAGGCAGGGGGAGGCGCCCTGATGATCTGCAACGGGTACAAGGATCGTGAATACGTAGAAATGGCTCTCTTGGCCTCGCACTTGGGCATCACCGCGGTGTTGGTGGTCGAGAAACTTACCGAGCTCGACACAATTCTGGCCGCGTCGGACCGCCTAGGCATCCAACCCGTGATCGGTGTGCGCAGCAAACTGACCATCCGTGGGTCCGGCCGGTGGAAAGACTCCGCCGGTGACCGTTCCAAGTTTGGCTTGACCGCCAGAGAAATCGTGGCGGTGACCGAGACCCTTCAAGAACGCGGCATGCTCCCTTGCCTGCGCCTCCTGCACTTTCACATCGGCAGCCAGATCACACAAATCCGTTCCCTCAAGCAAGCCTTGAGAGAAGCCACCAATATCTTTGTGGGCCTGAACGAACTCGGCTGCAAGATCGATTGGTTCGATGTGGGCGGAGGCCTTGGGATCAACTACGAAGGGGACTCGGTGGACAGCGATTCCACCATGAATTACTCACTGCAGGAATACGCCAACGATGTGGTCTGGGGCGTGGGCGAGGCCTGCCGCAAGCACGACATCGCCCCACCGACGATCGTCTCCGAATCAGGCCGGGCCGTCGCCGCCCACCACGCGGTGTTAGTGGCCGAGGTCGTCGGCGTCTCCTCCTTTGAGGACGGCCACGATCCCCAGCCCCTGACCCAGGATGCCCCCGATGTGGTGCTCGAAATCGCGGTCTTGGCCACTGGACTCACCGAAGCCAATGCCCAAGAGCGCTACCACGACGCCCTTGACCTGCGCGAGAAAGCAGGGCTCATGTTCGAAACGGGCTTGCTTAGTCTGGTACAGCGAGGCCAAGTGGAAGAGCACTTTTGGCGCGCAACCAACGGTGTATTGAAAGTCGTGCGACAAATGGCCGTGGTGCCCGAGGATATGCAGGGTTTGGAGCTAACCCTCTCCGACACCTACTTCGTCAACATGTCGATTTTCCAGTCCCTGCCGGACGCCTGGGCCATCGACCAGGTTTTCCCGGTGATGCCCATCCAACGGCTGACCGAAGAACCCACCAAACGCGCCACGCTTGCGGACCTGACATGCGATTCGGACGGACGCATTGGCCGTTTCCTAGATCAACAAGGCACCAAAGACGTGCTCGAAGTGCACACCCCGACGGAATCCGCGCCCTACTACCTGGGATTTTTCCTGACCGGCGCCTACCAGGAGATCTTGGGAGACATGCACAACCTCTTTGGCGACACAAACGCCGTGCATGTGGACCTTGATGAGCGCGGCAAACCCCGGCTCTCCAACATCTTGCGCGGCGACCGCGTCAAGGAAGTGCTTTCCTACGTGGAGTACTTTGAAGAAGACCTGCTGCGCAACCTGCGCCAGCACGTGGAAAACGCCCTCGAAGCGGGGCACATGACCTACGAGGAATCCGCCGCATTTTGGGAACGCTATGAAGCGGGCCTGCGTGGATACACTTACCTAACCCATCAGAATTCCCCGGCTTCACGGCCTAGCAAAATTAAACAACCATGAAAGTAGAAGAAGGAGCGCTTGTGCGCCTGGAATATCAAGTATTTGACGCCACTGGCGATCTGTTCGAGTCCAGCGCAGACGGAGGCCCGGTGGAAACCATTGTGGGCTCCGGCGAATTGCCTCTCGGAATCGACAACGCTCTCGCGGGCCTTGAGGTGGGTGCCAAACTGGACCTAACCCTGAGCGGCGAAGATGCCTTTGGCGAAGTCGACCCCGACCGCATCGAAACCGTCCCGCGGGCAGAGTTCCCCGAGGCGGACAATTTCACCGTGGGCGAATCGGTGGAACTGCAATTCGAAGGGGAAGAAGGCGAGTCGGAGGAAGAAATCCCCGAGGATCCGATCACCGCTCTGATCATCGACATCAATCCCGAAGCCGTGATCCTCGACTTCAACCACCCCCTAGCCGGCCAATCCGTACGCATGTGCGTCACGGTCTTGGCTTGCGAAGCGGGAGAGGTTTCCACCGAGGCTCCGGCTTCGGTGGACTCGAACGACTAGTCCAAGCGGTCTCATCCAAACGGATCCGGCCACCTAGCAGAATTCCACGTCTGTGCGGCTGTAGCCTTAAGGGTTACGGCCGAACGCATGTGGGTTTCTGCTAGGTGGCCGGATCCATTTAGGGCTAACCCAACGGCGCACTCGCCCGACCTGGTTCGTGGGCGATCCCTAAGAAACGCTCCAGCAAGTACTTTCCCCCATAGATCAAAGGCGTGTCGATCAGGGCCAGCATGAGCTTGAAGAGATAGACCACCCAGATCACATGGGTGATGCGCTCAAAGTCCCAGCCGTTTTCTGGGCCGAAGCCCGTGCCAAAGTGCAGGAAGATCCCGTTGACGATGATCGTATCCACCAGTTGGCTCACCCCTGTGGAGCCATTGTTGCGGATCCACATATGACTGCCCTTGGTCAGGCGCCACCAAAAGTGGTAGAGGCGCACATCAAACAGCTGAGCAACTAAATAGGCGCACATGGACGCCCCAAGCAGCACACCTGGATTGGCAAAGACAGCGGAGAAGGCATTTTGCATTTGAGCCGCATCATCCAATCCAAAACCACTCTGGGTCCAGTAGGGGCTGGGGCTCAAGCGCACGGCCATCTGCAAAATGCCCAGCATCATGAGGCTCATAACGAAGCCAAAGATGACCATTATGCTCGCCCGCCGCTTGCCCCAGATCTCGCTGACCAAATCAGTCAATAGAAAGGTCAAGGGATAGGTCAAGATCCCCGAGGTCAGGGTCTCACCGTCAAAGAAATTCAGGGGCGCGCAGATCCAACCCAAAAACCCCGTGGTGGGAAGATCCAAGTCCACCACAAACAGTTTGGTGCCAATCACATTGGTCAGGACCAGGGCAACCACGAACAGGGCGGCCATGAAGGCGTAGGTGGCCTCGCGCCGGGGGAACGACTTGGCTGGAGTTGGCTCGTGGCGAGTTTCCGACATGGCGGCCATCTTCGCTCGCCAAAGGGTCAGGCACAAGGACCAGGAAGGCAATTGAGCCCATTCGAGACCCTCCACCGCATGCTCCCGTGGTTAGAATCCCTGCCCCATGAAAGTTATCGAACAACTCCGGCTGCTCACAGACGAGCGTTTCCTGTCCATCTACGAAGCCCTCGTGCGCGACGGATTCGGACCCCTTGACGGAGAAGTGGCCAAGGCCCTGAATTTTCGGCCCCAGGCAATCGCCAAGGTGCCCCTAGCCAAGCGCGCCCAACGAGCGCGGCGCATCCTTGACGCAGCCGCCAACGCCGAGATGTGCTATGAGCTCTTCGGCACCTACCTCTTCACCAAACAAAAGCAATTGGTCGTCGACTTCCTGGACGCGGTGGGAGTCGAGCACGACGAGGGCATGATCTCCAACGTCACCGAGGCCCAGCCGGACCCCACCAAGCTGGATGCGGCCCTGACAGACCTGGATGGAAAGTACGACGCGGCGGACGTGACCCTATACCTGTCCCTCTGCAGCGAACAATGGCCCCAAGTCCCTGAAGTCGAAGCGGCCTGGCGCGACCGACTGAAAGGTTGAGGCCACCGGTACACTTCCGCACCGGGCACCTTTCCTAGTCAACAGAAGTGAGAGGAGCCTGGCGCCCCAAGGCTCACTTGGCTCGCTCGATGAAACGGCCGTCGCGGGTGTCCACGCGGATGCGTTCCCCGGCTTCCACATAGGGTGGCACCTGCACGTTGAAGCCAGTGTCGCAGACGGCGGGCTTCAATTGTGCTTGGGCAGAGGCACCTTTGATGGTGGGGTCACACTCCACCACTGTCAGGATCACGCCAATGGGCATTTGGATGCCAACCACGTTGCCGTCGATCAAAACCGCTTGCACGCCCTCGACGCCGTCGCTGATGTAACCATCATCGCCGGCCATTTGATCTTGGGTTAGATCGAATTGCTCAAAGGTTTCGTCATCCATGAAGTACCAGCTCGATCCATCGCTGTAGAGGTAGCTGCACAGGTGGCGTTCCATGTCGACCTCCTCAAATTTCTCCCCGGAACGAATCGAATCGTTCAGGATCTGACCAGTGAGCAGGTTGCGCAGCTTGGTCTTGAAAATCGAGTTCCCGCCCCGGGCGGTCGGAGTGGAAACCGTAAAGGAAACAATGACGCAGGGGCCGCCCTTGTAAACCAGGCAAACGCCCTTCTTGAAGTTGTTGGTGTCGATCATGGGAGCGGTATTCTACTGCCCCAACATCCCGAATCACCTGTTCGAGGGGAGTTTCCTGGGGGCTGGCTGGCAGCGGGTGCAAAGATGCGTTCCCCGTTGAGCCACCAGGATCTTGATCAGCGCCCGCCCGCAGGTTCCACAGGGCTGACCCTGCCGACCATAGACCTGAAACTGGTGCTGGTAGGCTCCTGGATTGCCCTCTGGAGTGACATAGAACCCGTCGAAGGAAGAGCCTTCCCTCTCGATTGCCTGTTCCAAGATCTCCCGAATCACCCCGTGGAGTCTCTGCGCCCGCGCCTTCGAAACCCGACAAGCGGCAGTCAAGGGGTGCAGTCCCGCCTGGTGCAAGGCCTCGTCCACGTAGATGTTTCCAAGGCCCGCAAGGAATGCCTGGTCCAGGAGCAGGGGCTTCATGTGCCGCTTGCGTTGACGGAGAGCCTCGTACAGCCAAGAGGGAGTAAAGGCATCGCTCAAGGGCTCGGGGCCCAGATGCGCCAAGTCCGCATCCGGAGTAGTGGTCCAAACAAAACGCCCGAACTTGCGCACATCCACAAAGTGCAGCATGCCCCGATCCAGCTCCAGTGAAACCCTGCGCCACCTAGGGGCCTGGGTCCCTTGCCGTCCAAGCAACAGTCGCCCTGACATGCGTAGGTGAATCAAGATGCTGCCCCCATCTTGACCCCGAGAGCCTTTCCCTGGCTGTTTCAGATCAAGGCGAATGTACTTGGCCCTGCGCGTCGCCGATTCAATCGTGGCGCCCGTGACTCCCTGCGCAAACTCATCCGTTCCTATCCCCCCCAGAGTGCGTACCCACTCCACTTGCGCCCCTCGGATGGTGCGTCCTACAAGCCCGCTCCGCACAAGGCGCAGGGTGGTTTCCACTTCGGGGAGTTCAGGCACGGTTCAATGGTCTAGAGCGAATGATCCGCTGCCTCACCCACACGATCGGTGACGTACTCCACCGCCGCCCAAATACGCATGCTGATGGGCAACACGAGGTAACTGAACAATACCACCAAGGGTAAGCCCAAAGCGATCGAAGATAGGGTGTCCAGATCCGTCAAGAAGAACACCACCAGGACCAAAACCGCCGTGAAAATCTCGGTGATGATCGCAGTCAAGTACATCTGCCCAGTCATGGCCCCGGATTCCTTGCGGTAGCAAAGCCCGCAGTCAGAGCAGCTTTGGAGCAGCTTGAAGCGCGACTCCAAGATGTCTCCCGTGCCGCAGCGGGGACAGCGCCGGGAAAATGCACGACCCATAGCCCGGAGGATCGTGGGGGCTTCGGCGGAGAATTCATCAGGCTCTGGGCTCGACATACCGGCCATTCTAGCTCCACGGCCCCCATCACGAGGGGAGCCCCTCATGAATCGCCGCAGGATCGAGCCCCTTCATCCAAACAAACCCTAGACTCCCCCACTGTGAAGCACATTTATCAAAACCCGCTGATCGCCTTGGTGATCACAGCAACTCTCTTCGCCTGCGCCGGCCCCAAGGCAAGCGAAGGGTCAATGGTCAAGACCTATGGCTCGGTGATCAGCGCCCCCCCGAGTGCCGCCTGGCCAGTCATCCGCACGGTGTTCCATGAACTCTCCGGCGGTCAAGCCCAGTTCCCCGCTGGCCGACACCTCGCACGCATGACCTATCAGAATACAGAGGTCGAGGTGGAATGCGCCCTGCATAGCACAGGCGGTTCCGTGCTGCGGGTCAGTGCAAGCCGTGACGGCAAAGAGGCGCGAGCGGTGGGCGACCATGTTCTGCTCACGATCCAACAGACGCTGCTACGATCCCGATGACGGCTGCCCTAGGCGAACACCTCGATATTCCCCTCGCGCTCTTCACAGCGCACAGTTCGGGCATGGCTGCAATTCACGTCCTGGGGAGCCCCGGTCTTCACGTCGAACTTGTAGCTATGCATGGGGCAGACCGCAAATCGGCCCTCGTGCAAGGGCCCGCGGGAAAGGCGGCCGCCCTCCGCATGGGGGCAGAGCGTGTCGAGGCCAAAGATTTTGCCCCCTACCCGGCAGAGCAGGATCTGACGGCCGTCAGAGCCCATATCCCCCACCTCAATCGTTTTCGCCTCGCCTTCTAGCAATCCAGCGGCATTTGGCACCACCACGGGTCGCCTGCCGAACAAACCCTTCAATTTCTTGAACATGCCAAGCATGGTACCCTCTTGAGCAATGTCCATGCGTCCCCTGGTAGTGATTGATTGTGTTGGCCTCTCTTCGGCCCAAGTGACCGAGAAAACGCCTAACCTGTGGGCCCTCGCCCAGCGCGGCGTTTCGGCCCCCCTGTCCGCGGTTTTGCCCGCGGTGACCTGCAGCGCCCAGGCGACCTTCTTGACGGGTCGCACCCCTGCCGAACACGGAGCGGTGGGCAACGGTTGGCGTCTGCCTTCCACCGGCGAGGTCAACCTCTGGCGCCAGGCGAACTCACTGGTGGAGGGCGAGAAAATCTACGAGACCGCACGCCAACGAGATCCGGCATTCACCTGCGCCAAACTTTTTTGGTGGTGGAACATGGGAGCCGCGGTGGATTGGTCCATCACGCCTCGTCCCTACTATCCCGCCGATGGCCGCAAGATCCCGGCGACCTACGCCTGGCCAACACAGTTCGGCCAGGAATTGGAAGGTGACCTAGGGGCTTTTCCGTTCTTCGACTTTTGGGGCCCCAAGGCCGGCTTGCCATCCAGCCGCTGGATCGCACGTGCCGCCATCCGAACCCTGGAACTCCAACGCCCGACCCTGACCCTGGTCTATCTGCCCCACCTGGATTACGACCACCAACGTTTCGGTCCAAACGACCCCCGTTCCCTTACGGCTTTGGAGGAACTCGACAAGCTCGTAGGAGAACTAGTGGAGGCGGCCGACGCACGGGGCGCAGAAACCTTGGTACTGAGCGAGTACGCCATCACACCCGTGCAGCGCGCCGTGCACATCAACCGCGCCCTCCGGGAGGCCGGCCTACTCAGCGCCCGACGCGGCCCCGGAGGAGAAACCCTCGATGTGTTCGGCAGCCGAGCCTTTGCCCTGGCCGACCACCAAGTCGCCCATGTGTACTGCCAAGACGACGCCGCCAAGGCTGAGGCGCGCCAAATCCTGAGCGCCCTTGATGGGGTGGAGGACATCCTCGAAGGCCCATCCCTCGAAGCCGCAGGTTTGAACCACCCCAACGCCGGAGACCTGGTGGCCGTGGCAGAAAAGGACAGTTGGTTCACCTACTACTACTGGTTGGACGCCGCCCAAGAGCCCGACTTTGCCCACACCATCGACATTCACCGCAAGCCAGGCTACGACCCGCTCGAGATGTTCATCGACCCGGACCTGAAGCTGCCCATCGTGCGCGTGGCCCGTCGGTTGGCACAAAAGCACTTGGGAATGCGCTATCTGATGGATGTGATTCCCGTGGACAAGGACCTAGTGCGTGGCAGCCACGGACGCTTGCCCGATACACCCAACGAAGGCCCGGTCTGGATCTCAAGTGCGAACTGGGGAGCGGAAAACCCCGAGCCCAGCGGAGGTGTCGTGCTCGCGACCTCCGTACGGGATCGGATGCTGGGGTTGATGGGACTGAATAGGGACTGACGCCTTTCGGGCGCAGCCCCCGGGGCCTCGGCTAACCCAACTGCTCGTCGTCGTAAAACGCGAGTCCATGATCCTTTCCAGCGCGGGCTTTGGCAATCCAAACCGCTTGGCCCACGTGCCAGGAAAAATGCTCCGTGACATGCAAAATGGCAGCTTGGGTGGTGACCAAATAACCTTGGATCGTGTGCTCTTGGGCTAGGTCTTGGTCCTCGATGGAAGCAATCACGTCAAGAGAGCGGGCATGGGTGCTGGATAGGTCGTCGAAGACTTGCAGCGCGGATTTGGTGGACTGGCCGCTGAACTCCGTGGCCCGTTGGCGTGTGTCCTCTACTCCTCCCAGTCCGGCCAAAACCCACTGACGGAGGTTGCCCTCTAGGTGGAGAAGAATCATCCCAATGGAAAGGCTCTCCTCATGGGGCCGCCACCAAAAATCTTGGGGCGGAAGCACCTGGATAACCCGTTCCAAGCGCTCCATGTGAGTGCGAAGTACCTGGGCCAAATCCGTCCCCAAGAGCGCCTTCTTGGGCGTGCTCAACCGATCCCCATCTGGGCCAGCCAAGCACATTGAGCCTTGCCCCCCGCGTCCCGGGAAATGCCCTCGATGACCATCGCAGCCAAGCGACCATCCCCATCGATCCCCAACCAAATCAGATTCTCTCCCAGACGCGCCCATTCCTGGGGTACGCGCCCGCCGAAGGAAAAGCGCAGGGTGCCTTCGGTGGAGTCGAGCAGGAAGCCCACGACATCCGAATCATCCAACTCAAAGTCGGCCGAAATCGCCATGGGGCATTCACTCGGACGATTGGGCAAGACATCGCCCATGGAAAGCTTGCCGTACTCCAGAGACAGGTGGGCAAAGACCCCCTCGTCATCACCAACCATGGTCAAGGCCTCGCCAAAAGCAACCGCAATTCCCTCAGCCTCGGCGCTCTCCGCCCACAAATCAATGACCTGGTTTTTGGGGTCGTGGAACGCCTTGTGGCGCACGTCCCCTTCCATCGCGATCAGCACGAACTCGGCTCCAAGCCGCAGGATGTGTCGGTTTCCGGAGCCGCCAACTCCTCCATCGGCGGACAGGAACAGATCAGGTTGCGATCCCCAAACCCATTGTCGATACGACTGACCGTGGGCCAGTACTTGTGATCCCGGGTCCAGGCCGCGGGATAGGCGGCAAGCTCGCGGGAGTAGGGATACTGCCAATCATCACCCATCACACAAACGGCGGTGTGCGGCGCGTTGCACAGGGGGTTATTGTCCGCGGGCCAAGTGCCCGCTTGCACCTGGGTGATTTCCCCGCGAATGGAGATCAAGGCGTCGCAGAAGCGATCGAGCTCGGCGCGTGATTCGCTCTCCGTGGGCTCGATCATCAAGGTGCCGGTCACCGGAAACGACATGGTGGGCGCGTGGAAACCATAGTCCATCAAACGCTTGGCTACGTCCTCGCCGGAAACACCCGCGTCCTTTTCAATGCCTCGCAAATCAATGATGAACTCGTGGGCCACCCGGCCCTTGGCGCCGGTGAACAGCACGGGGTAGTGGTCCTTCAGGCGTGCGGCCATGTAGTTGGCAGAGAGAATCGCAACCTCGCTGCACTGACGCACACCCCGGGGGCCCAACATGGCGATGTACATCCAGGTGATGGGCAGGACCGCCGCGCTGCCGTAGGGCGCAGCGGAGATCGTGCCGCAGGAATTCCGACCTCCCACATTTTCCGCAAGAGGGTGATTAGGCAGGAAATCCGCTAGGTGCGCGCCCACGCAAATCGGACCCATACCCGGACCGCCTCCCCCGTGGGGAATCGCAAAGGTCTTGTGCAAGTTCAAGTGGCACACATCGGGGCCAAAGTCGCCGGGCCGGCACAGGCCCACCTGGGCGTTCATGTTGGCCCCGTCCATGTACACCTGACCACCGTTCTCGTGCACGGCTTCACAGATCACGGCGATGCTCTCTTCAAAAACCCCGTGGGTCGAGGGATAGGTGACCATGAGGGCCGCAAGCTGCGGAGCGTACTTTTCAGCCTTGGCCCGCAGATCAGCCACATCGATGTTGCCCGCATCATCGCAAGCAACCGCCACGACCTTCATGCCAGCCATCACCGCCGAAGCGGGATTGGTGCCGTGGGCCGAGGTCGGGATCAAGCACACATCGCGCTCTCCCTCCCCGCGGGATTTGTGATAAGCACGGATCACCAACATGCCAGAGAGTTCGCCCTGGGAACCCGCGTTGGGTTGCAGGCTGGTAGCTGCGAAACCGGTAATTTCCGCCAGCCATTTCTCCAAGTCGCTCAACATGTGGGCGTAACCCTTGGTTTGATCCTGGGGCGCGAAGGGATGAATGTTAGAAACCTTGGACCAGGTAACGGGCAGCATCTCGCTGGTGGCGTTGAGCTTCATGGTGCAAGAGCCCAAAGGAATCATCGATGTGCTCAAGGAGAGATCCTTTGCGGCCAAGCGATGGATCCAGCGCAGCATTTCATGCTCTGCGTGGTAGCTACTAAAGACCTCATGGGTCAGGTACTCGCTGGTGCGCTGAAGGCCTTTGGGATAGTTCTCCGGTGCCGCCTCCAAGTGAGCATCTAGGTCCCCGTCGCTTCCGACCAATGCCTGCAGAATTCCGCGCACATGGGCCACGGTCGTGGTCTCGTCAAGGGACACCCCCACCGAGTCCCCGTCGATTTCACGCAGGTTGAAACCCGCCTTGCGTGCGGCGGCGTGAACTTTGCTGGCGTGGCCCTTGCCCACATCCACACGCAGGGTGTCAAAGACCTCGTCAGAGCCCGTACTCAGGCCCGCGGCACCAAGAGCCGCGCGCAGAGAAAGGGTCAAGCCACGCACTCGCTGGGCGATGCGCCGCAGACCATCCGGTCCGTGCCAGACGCCATACATGGCTGCCATGATCGCCAGCAGAACCTGGGCCGTGCAAACGTTGCTCGTGGCCTTGTCCCGTCGAATGTGCTGCTCACGGGTTTGCAAAGCCATGCGTAGGGCGCGGCCACCGTGGGCATCTTTCGAGATCCCGATGATGCGGCCGGGGATCAGTCGCTTGTACTTATCGCTGGTGGCAAAGAACGCCGCGTGGGGTCCGCCATTACCCATGGGGACACCAAAGCGTTGGGAGG
This sequence comes from Planctomycetota bacterium, assembly GCA_028823345.1. Classification (GTDB taxonomy): domain Bacteria; phylum Planctomycetota; class UBA1135; order UBA1135. The sequence goes on along the minus strand of JAPKBR010000045.1, from coordinate 9,776 downwards.
TACCGATGGCCACGTCGGCTCCCGCGTCGCCAGGAGACTGGAGCAGGGTCAAGGCCAGCAAATCCGTCGCCACCACGACCAGTGCGCCAGCTTCGTGGGCTCGTGCGACCAGGGGCTCAAGCCCTTCGGCCTTGCCATAGGTATCTGGATACTGAGCCAAGACTCCGCAAGCATCGCTCAAATCCGCGCTGGCAAGATCCGTCACGTCGATCACAATGCCAATCGCCTGTGCCCGGGTTTGAATCACAGCAATCGATTGGGGATGACAGCGATCGCTGACCACAAAACGGCTGCGCTTACGGCGTCCGCTGGCCCAGCACAAGGCCATGGCTTCCGCTGCGGCGGTGCCCTCGTCCAAGAGGGATGCGTTGGCCAACTCCAAACCGCAAAGATCTGCGACCATGGTTTGATAGACCAAGAGGGCCTCCAAGCGGCCTTGACTGATCTCCGCTTGATAGGGCGTGTACTGGGTATACCAAGACGGGTTTTCCAGCACGTTACGCAGAACCACCGGCGGCGTGATGGTCCCCGAGTAACCCATGCCAATGCACGACTGGTGCACTTGGTTTTCCTCGATCATTTCCGCAAGAACTCCGATGGCGGTGTGTTCGCTGCGCGCCGGTGGCAAGTCAAGCTCGCCGTCCATGCGAATCCCCGCGGGCACGGTTTCCTCGATCAACTGCTCAAGGCTGCTGACGCCGACCCGTTCCAACATGGGGGCAAGATCGGAGGGGCCGGGGCCCAGATGACGCGGAGCGAAAGAATCGCTGGGTTCAAGGTGCTTGGGGGTGTTCACGGAGAGTGGTACCTATGTGGCCTTGGTGAAGGACAGGTGGTTGGTTGGGCAGAAGTCGCTGCCTGAAGACTCATTGCGTCCAATTTGGCGCGGCATTGTAGGGCTTAGAGGACCGATCCGGGGCTGAGAGTCCCACCCTGCCTCAAAATCTAGCCCACCAGAGCCAACTCCCAATATCTGTTGATTTCACAAACCGGCCAGGACGATAGAGGGGTAAGTCATGGTGTCCTCCTCTCTAGCCGCGATTCCCTGGCCCGGGATCGCCCTGATCTTACTTTGCACCGGCACTTCAGGCTGTGCTTCACTCGCCACCACCAGCGCGTCCCCCAGCCCGGACGCCCTGGCACATTTCGCTCCGGAGCAACACGCTCGATTCGCGGGCCCCTTCCACTGGAACGCCGCATGGTGGCCGGGGAATGCCAAATCCAACGCGATTCGCTCCCAGGGCACATGCCGCTTCCTGTTCGATCCCGAGCGCGACCTACTGGTCGGCCACCACAAAGGCGAACTCCTGGGGGGCGCTTTTCATGGGCGCATGATCCTGGGGCCGTGCCCCCATGGGCAGCCAGACTTTTTGGGCTGGGAGACTCCTGCAGGCGATGCGCTCTTGTATTCCCAAGGTCAGCAGCCTCGCGGGGACGCCGCGATCCTCCGGCCTTCCCTACGTGGGACACCCATCGAAGAACAACTCGTCAGCATTGGCACGGACCGTCTTGAGTATCGCCAGTTTCGATTCGACGCGGAAGGGGATCGTTTCCTCTCCCTGCGGGTGCGCTACCGGCGCCCTTGAGCCACATCGGGGCCAAGCCCTTCAAGCCACAGGGCAAGCCCCTGACCATCGATGCGGTGACTCCCATCCAAGCCGCGCATGGCATGGCACCAGGCGCTGGGCACGGGATCTTCCCCTAGCCACTCAGCCCCCGCGGGAAAGATCATCACCAGATGACGGCCAACCCCAAGGGGCAAGCATCCCTGGGTCATCCAACTCGCAGCGAGACGCTGCTCGTCCATGAAAGCATGCACGCGGTCCGTGGGCAGCCCCCTCAGGTGACTGCAAGCCAGCGCCTCATCATCCTCGGGATAAACCCGCTGGAAGACCAAGATGGCTGTTCGATTGGTACTGCCTAGAATCCAAGAATCGCGGATGGTCTCGAGCAGATCGCTGCAGGTGCCGCAACTGGGAGAAACCAGGAGCATCAGGCGCTCCTGATCCTTGTGCTGATTGAAGGCCGCGCGCAGGGGAGCCAGCTCCCGCCGCATGGGCTCAAGACTCGGTCCGCTGGGTAGCACGGACTCGTTCAGGTCCAGGATGGTGGCCGAGCAGCCCGAAAGCAGGCCGAGAGTCAGCGCCCACCACAGATTCGGGAGGGTTTTGCTGGATAAGGTCAATCGGGCTCTCATGGGCATTCAGCAGGGGCAATGGCAGCCCTCTACTATGGAATAAATCGACATTCCGCCCCCCCCAGCCGAAGCCCAGCCACAGAATCCGTTCTGCCGGGTGGCACGTCCGTGCCAAAATGGGGATCATCTGCCCCGTGTCCGACCCCAGTCCTATGCCCCAAGGGGGCAATCACTCCGAATCCAACGTGTCCTCACCCCGCGAATTGAAGTCCGTCGAGATCGTCGAAGACCGCACCCAGGGCAGCTTGGCCCACGAGGGGTATTTGCGCATCGAACGATTGACCGTGCGCAACCTCTACGCAGACGGCAGCCATTCCGAACCCTACCCCTGCGATGTGCTCCGGCGGCCCGGAAGCGACGCGGTGGCCGCGGTGCTCTTCGAGCGCACGACCGCCGGCACCATTCGCGTGCTCCTGCGTGAATCGGTCCGGGTGCCGATCTACCTCCGCCGCACCCGAGACTTGGTGCACCCCGACCCTCAGGATTTCGATGGTGTGATCGAATTGGTGGCGGGCATGGTGGAACCCAGCGACCCCCCAGGCCAAGCGGGCCTTGCCCTGCGGGCCCAAGCAGAGACCCTAGAAGAGGCCGGGCTCGATGCACCCCTCCATGCGTTTTGTGAACTGGGAGCGGGATCGTTCGCCAGCCCCGGAGCCGGAGACGAAAAGGTGCTCTTTCAAGCGGGCGAAGTAGTCCTCGATCAGGCAGACGCCGCCGCTGCCACGGGGGATGGATCGATCATGGAAGAATGGAGTCGGCTCCTGTTCATGGAACTTGGCGAAGCGATTCGCGCCTGTCGTGAAGGCCAAATCCCGGATCTCAAAACCGAAGTTGGCCTTTTGCGACTGGCAAGCCATCTGGGCTACATCCCCGAGCTGGGGCTCTACGCAAAAGATCTGCCCGAAGATCTACGCGGCCGCTACCAGCAACTAGGACTGGGCGAGGACCGTTCATGATGGAACGGGCTCCCCGTATGGGCATCATCGGCGCACGGCGCGCGCGCCAGGGCTTAGGTCCCTTCGTGGCCCGTGACCTGGCGGCGGCGGGTTGCAATGTGGTGGGATTTTGCACCTCCAGTCCATCGACCGTCGAGGAAGCCCACAGACAACTCCTGTCTTTTGACGTGGACGCACAGGGATTTGGTTCGGCGGTCGAGTTATTGGCCGCGGGACTGGAGCTCGATGGGGTTGCAATCTTGAGCCCCGCACAATCCCACGCGGAGCATCTGGGGCTGGCGCTAGAGTCGAACCTGCATGTGCTTTGCGAGAAACCCCTTCTGGTCCAGAGTGACTCCCCCGAAGCACTTCTAAGCTCGTTCGAGGAACGCAACCTGCTGTTGCTGGAGAATTGCCAGTGGCCTGCGGCCTTGGAGTCCCTGGCGCAACAGAACCCACGCTTTGCGGGGGCGCCCAAGACCTCCTTTGCCATGGGTCTTGCACCCGAAGGCCGAGGGATGGTTCTGCTGCAAGAGTCCCTCTCCCACCCAATCAGCCTCTTGCAAGAGTGCCTGGGCAGCGAGCTGAGCTTTGGTCGGCCCAGATGGGATTGGAGTCCGGGGCAAGAAGCAGTGACCGTGCAGTTCGATGCGACGGCTCAGCAGCGGACGATCTCCGTGTCCATCGAACTTGCCTGCAGCGATGCCCGCCCGCGGCCCGCCTGGATCGAGTTCGACGGCCTGCGTGCGCATCGCGAGGTCAACCCTGAGGACTACAGCATGGGATTTCGCCTCGGGGATGAGCTGTTCCCGATCCCCGATCCCTTGACCACGCACTTAGCCCATTTCTCCGGCCTCCTACGCGCTACACTCGGGGGCTCAGAGCCCCCACCCCCAAGCCCAATCATCCAGCGGGCGGCCCTCTTCGACGCCCTGATCCAAAACGCCCTGATCACCCTGCCATGACCCACGCGATTCACGACTTCACCCGCAAACTCTGTGGCGAAAAAGCGCAGCCGACTCTGGCCTCCTATGTGGAGTGGCGCCGGGCGATCCAAGAGGCCGATCCAGCCGACGCCCCTTCGATCCCGCCCCAGGCTCCGATCTCGATCAACTTGGACCTGACCACCGCCTGCAACTTCCGCTGCACGCACTGCATCGACTGGGATGTGCTCAACGGCCGCGAGCGCCATGTGGATCGTGAACTCTTGGATTCCTTGAGCGCCATGAGCGAGAGGGGGCTGGCCTCGGTGATTTTGATTGGCGGTGGTGAACCTACTCTGCATCCCATGTTTGACGAAGTCGTGCGTTTCATCAAGCGCGACCTAGGCCTCGCCCTGGCGATTGTCTCCAACGGCAGCCGCCCAGAGCGTTTGATCCAAGCGGCCAGTGAGATGAAAAAGGGCGATTGGATTCGTCTCAGCCTCGACGCGGGATCCAACGACTTGTTCCGCGCCATGCACCGGCCTAACGATCCCAACATGACCTTGGACAAGATCTGCGCGTCGGTGAAGGACATGCGTGCCGCTGGCCCAGATGTCACCCTTGGATTCAGTTTTGTGGTCACCTGGGAAGGTGCCTCGCGGGACGACGAGACCATCTTGGAGAACGTGGACGAAATTTTCTCCGCAGCCCAACGCGCCAAGCAATCGGGCTTCCATTACATCGGCTACAAGCCTGTTTTGGGGCGCACCGAAGACGGAGCAGAAGTCATGGACCCAACTTCCATGGCCGCTCAAACCCAAGCGGTGGCCCAGCGCATCCGCAGTCAAGTCAACCGCGCCCGTGAACTGGAAGACGACACATTTTCCATCTACGAAAGCATCAACCTCTCCCTGCTCGAAGAGGGCAACTGGGAGGAAGCCACCCGCCAACCCAAGACCTGTCACATGCAGGCCCTACGACAAGTTCTCTCGCCCATGGGCGTTTACAACTGCCCCGCCCACCGGGGTGTGGAAAAGGCACGCATTGGTCCGGCCAACGCATGGGCAACGGATGAATCCCGCGCCCAGACCGGCGCCGCCACGGAAAAATTGATCGAGACCTTTGATGCCTCCGTTGAATGCGCCTCCGTTACCTGCCTCTACCATTCGGTGAATTGGTGGATCGAAGGACTCGTCCAAGACCCCAGTTTGCCGATCCCCGATGCTCTTGAAGCGGGGGATCCATTCCTGTGAGCGCCCCGATTCTGCTCGATGCCGCCAGTGCTCAAGAGCACCTGGCTCAACTGGCCCAGTCCCCCACGATCGGCCTCGCGGTAGGCTGCTTTGACCTTTTGCATGTGGGCCATGTACGCATGTTGATTGCCGCCCGCGAACACGTGGACCAGATCGTGGTCGCACTCAACACCGACGCTAGCGTGCGCGGGCTCAAAGGCGAGGGCCGGCCCCTGGTGCCCCTCAAGGAACGCGCCGAACTTCTTGCGGCCCTGCGCTGCGTGGATCTCGTCACCAGCTTCGACGCTCCCACGGCCCACGACCTGATCGATCTGCTGCGGCCCCAAGTGTTGATCAAAGGCACCGACCGGACCCTAGCCACCGTTCCAGAGGCCGAACAAATGGCATCGATCCAAGGCCAAGTCCTTTTCCTTGGAGACCAAAAGAGCCGCTCGTCCACGGAGCTTGCCGCCCGTTCAGGATTTCTTCATAGATCGGGCACATAGACCATCGTCCTGTGGACCACGTATTCCACCGGCTACCGACTGTCCGCTGACCTCACCCTCAATCTCGGACTCAGCAACATCACCTACGAGGACTACCGCAGCCACGGCTCGGGGCTGAACCAAGCGGGCCGCAACCTGTACTTCGGTTTGCGCTGGTCCTTTTAGGGTTTGCAAGCAGAAGTGATTTCATTCGGAGTCATCCTGAGGTGCCGAATCGGGAAAGACCCTACGGCTTGGGCCTGATTCAAGTGGGCCAGGACACCCTTGCCAGGGCCAGCGCTGGTCGCATTGGGGTCCCTCAGAGCCCCCAGGCCTGATTTACCCCCGGCTGTGACCTCGATATTCCAAACCTCATTACCCACATCCGGCGGGAAACCACCGTAAACTCCTATAGAGCAGCACTAGGAGTGCTGTCCGAGACCTTTCCCATGACCCTTCCTTCACTCACTCCCACCAGCTGGCTCGCTTGGCTGCTAGTGCCTTTCATGGCATTGGGTGGAGTCAGTGCGCACTTTTGTGAGTGCGGAATGGTTGGGGAGACGCAAGGGACGGATGTTTCGGGAGCCCAAGAGCTCAGCTCCTGTTGCACCCAAAGTGACCTGACCGAGTTCACGAATTCAGCGCAGAGTTCCTGCTGCAAGAGCAAGCACTCCTGTCCCCTAGATGGGTCTGATGGTGAGCAGCCGGATGATTGCAAGTGCTTGACCATTGGCTGTCAGCCTGGCTCGGAGCCCGCAGCTACATCGCCCCACATACCCGTGCCTGCGAAGCTTGGATCAACCTTCGAGGATCCGCTCAGTCTGCTCAGCCCGCGTCCCATCTTGCTTGCGACGCACTTCGAGCGCCGGGGGCCAAAGCGGCCTCCCCAAGAGCCACTATTCGTGGCCTTTTGCTGCTTCCGCTGTTGAACGGATGCTCCCCCAGGGAGTTGCACAAGCGTGCCCTCACGAGCAAGAAATCTGTCTCAGGCAAGATCCTAACGTGATCTAAAAAAACCTGGACGGTTGTGGTTTGAGGCGCGGATGCTTGGGGAATAGAGGGCCGTCGGCCCCGAATCGCACTCCCAGAAATTGCCTCGTTATCCCCCGCGGAGATGACTTTACAAGGCATTCGTTCTGCACCCATTTCATTTTCATCAGCCCCTAGCTACCAGACCATCATGAGCTCCCCTTTGACCACCACCCTTGCGTGTCTGGCGCTGGCCAGTTGCGCCACCCGGCCGAGCGCCCTACCCAGTCGTCTCGACGCTTGGGATGAGCGCCAAGCTATGTATGCCGAGGCCCACGCAGCGAGTGCTGCCCCCTTGGCCAGCGACGCGGACTTGAATGCCTTGCTGCAACATGCACGGAGCCACAACCCTGGCTTGCAAGCGGCATTTGAGCGTTGGAAAGGTGCCTTGGAGAAAGTCATTGGGGCAACCACCTTGCCCAACCCGCGCCTGACCCTAAGTGCGTACCTCGCCAATGTGGAAACCCGTGTGGGCCCCATGCAGGGACGAATCGGCTATGCCCAACCCCTGCCCTGGCCCGGAAAACTGGCCGCAGCCGGAAAACTGGCCTTTGAACAGGCAGAGGCCCTGCGCATGCAAGTGGAGGTCGAGCGCTTGATGCTGGACCAAAGCGTGCGCACTGCTTGGTGGGAGTTGGCTTGGCTGGACCGGGCCCAACAAATCACCAAGGGCAGCAGGGATCTCTTGATCCACTGGGAAGCAATCGCCCGGGCGCGTATGGAAACCGGGCTCGGCAGCCACGCCGACGTGATCCGCACCCAAGTGGAATTGGGCAAGTTGGAAGACCGACTGCAGGGACTGCACGACCTGGCCAAACCCGTGCGGGCGCGGCTGAACAGTGCGCTCCATCGAACAACCAACGCAGCCTTGCCCCAGCCGGATTTGCAGGGAGTCGTCACTAGGGAGCTCAACGAACAAAGCCTGAGCGCAAGCCTGCTCGAAAGCAGCCCCCACCTCTTGAAGCTCAAGCACATACGTCGTGCCGCACAACACCGAGTGGATCTTGCCGAGCTTGCGGGGTATCCGAATCTCACCGTCGGCGCCGATTTGACTTTCATCGGGGATGCTCAAAACCCAGGGATGGCGGGCTCCGGCGACGATGCGCTGGCCCTAACCTTGGGCATCGAACTCCCGATCTGGCGCGAGTCTTACCGATCCCAAGAACGCTCGGCAGCAGCCCTCCTACGCGCCAGTGAACGGGCTCTGGAACAGGCCCATAACACTCTGGCCGCAGAACTGGAAATGGCCTTCTTCCACCACAGGGACGGGACTCGAAGGGTTGCGCTGTTCCAAGACAGTCTGATCCCCAAGGGCCAAGAGGCCCTGGGTTCTCTCGACACCGCCTACCAATCAGGCAAGGGCGGTTTCCTGGACCTCATCGACGCCCAACGGGCTCTCTTGGAATTCCAACTCCAAGCGGCCCAAGCCCAAACAGACCGGGCCAAAGCCCTCGCCGCTATTGAACACTTGAGCGGAGTCGCTCTGCACGAAAGGAACTGACCATGACCACCACCACCGATAAAAAGTCCCCGCAAAAGCCCATTGGGCTACGCAAACTAGTCCTCTCCCTAGGCCTCTTGGTTCTCGCCTTTCTGGCTGGCCGGCAGCTGAACCCTGGGAACAAACATTCCCATGTGGAGCACGCCAGCGAAGTATCCGCTGCCCCCACGGTTTGGATCTGTTCCATGCACCCCCAAGTGCGCTTGCCCGAAAAGGGCCAGTGCCCGATCTGTTTCATGGATCTGATCCCCGCAACCGATGACGGGGAAGACCTGGGTCCGCGCACCCTGGCCATCAGCGAAAGTGCCATGGCCCTAGCCGAAATCGTGACCCACGCGGTGGAACGCCGCAGCGTGGCCCGCGAAATCGACATGGTGGGAAAGATCGCTTTTGATGAAACCCGCGTGGCATCGATCACCTCTTGGGTGGCTGGTCGTTTGGATCGTTTATTCGTGGACTACACCGGTGTCACCGTGCGAAAAGGCGACCACCTGGTAGAGATCTACAGCCCCGTGCTTTACACGGCCCAACAAGAATTGCTGCAAGCGATTCGGGCCCAGGCAGAGCTTGGCCCCGATGCTCTCGAATTCATGCTGGAATCCAACGCCCGAACGGTGGAATCGGCCAAGGAAAAGCTGCGTTTGCATGGGTTGAGCATAGAGCAGGTTGCAGAGATCGTCGCCAATGGCAAACCCAATGAGCGCGTCACGGTCATGGCCCCCATGGGCGGCGTGGTGGTACACAAAGAAGCGGTGGAGGGCATGTATGTGAAAGAGGGCTCACATATCTACACCATCGCGGACTTGTCCAAAGTCTGGGTGTTGCTGAATGCCTATGAATCCGATCTGGCTTGGCTGCGTTACGGCCAAGATGTGCACTTTACCGTGGAAGCCTATCCCGGCGAGACCTTTCACGGACGGGTGGCCTTCATCGATCCGGTGTTGGACGATCGCACGCGCACGGTCAAAGTGCGCTTGAACGTGGAGAACACTGACGGGCGACTCAAACCTGACATGTTCGTCTCGGCCACGGTGGATGCGCTGCTGACTTCAAGGGGCAAAGTAGTGGACGCGAACCTTGAGGGCATTTGGATGTGCCCCATGCACCCCGAAATCACATCCCCCGGGATCGCAGCTTGCGATGAGTGCGGCATGGACCTTGCCCCCGCTGAAGAACTCGGTTTTGTGGTGGCAGCCAGCCAGGGGAACTCTCTGGTGATCCCCCACACGGCGCCTCTCATCACCGGCAAACGAGCGGTGGTCTATGTGCGCTTACCGAACACCGAGAAGCCCACCTTTGAGGGGCGCGAAGTGACCCTCGGCCCCCGAGCTGGGGAATGGTACATCGTGCGCGCTGGACTCTTCGTTGGGGAACAAGTTGTTGTCCATGGTAATTTCAAACTGGACAGCGAACTGCAGATCCGCGCCAAGTTCAGCATGATGAACCCCGATCCGGATTCTCCCCCACCCAAAGC
>JAPKBR010000012.1 GCA_028823345.1 Planctomycetota bacterium | reverse complement strand
TCCGGGGGCATCGAGCTGAATCCCGTGGCTGAGGCCCTGCTGCGCACCGGGCGGGTGGGGTTTGTGCTGAGCAAGGCGTTTCTGATCACCATCGCGCTCTTGGTGTTGGTTCTGCACAAGAACTTCCTTTTGGCCCGTTGGGGCCTTTTTGTCGCCGCCGGGACCTACACCCTGCTGAATCTGTACCACCTGAGCCTCTTTCGCTGAGGGTGGGGGGCGAATCCGGCCTCCCGGGGCGCTAGGATCGTCCCATAGGAGCGATCCCTTCCCTCCTCCAGGGGAAGAAAGCCCCGTCCCCAGCGTCTGACTTCCGTGCATCCTACTCCTTCGATTTTGAACTCCCCTTCGATCTTGATCCTCGGAGGCGCAGGCTTCATCGGTCGCGAATGCGCCCGGGACTTGCTCGGTCGCGGCTGGCGCGTGGTGGTTTTGGACGACCTGTCGGCTGGGGACCAGGCGCAACTGAGCCGTGTCGCCCCAGGGGCGGAGTTCCACGAGGGGGACGCAAGGGATTCCCAAAACCTGGCTCGGCTTCTTCGGGAACTGGGGCCTTTTGAAAGAGTCTTGCACTTGGCTGGACGGGTGGGAGTCGGTTGTGTCCTAGAAGATCCGGAAGGCTGCAGAGCCTTGACCCAGGATCTGGCCCAATCCGTTTGCGAGGCCCTTGGGTCTTTGCCCCAAGCCCAACGACCACGGATCTTGGCCGCTTCCACTAGCGAGGTCTATTGCGATGGGCAGGGGCTCTTGGGTGAAGACGCGCCCTTGCGTTCCGCCAAGGGTCAAGGACGTTGGGCCTATGCCGCTTCGCGAGTCGAGGCCGAGCAGGTCTTGGACCGGTGGTGGACAAACTTACATGGCTCGCGGGACCGGGACGCCCAGGGTCCGATCCATCTGCGCTTTTTCAACGTGACCGGCCCCGGTCATGACCCTCGCACGGGAATGGTCTTGCCGCGCTTCATCCAAGCGGCCCGGGCGGGTGAGTGTTTGCCCGTACATGGTGACGGTTTGCAAGAGCGCACCTTTGCCCATGCACGTGATTTGGGAAAAGACATTGGGGACTTGATCGAGATGGACAACGCCCCCGGGGGGCCTCTGAATCTGGGGGGTGTGGCGCAGACCTCCATCATCAATCTGGCGCGGCTGGTGCTTGAGGCCTCGGGTCAGCCCATGGATCGCATCGCCCACGTGGATCCCTGCGCCGTGCATCCCTCCTTTGAAGAAGTGCGCCGGCGCGCACCGCAATTGGATCGAGCCCACAAATTGGGGCTGTGCCTAGGACACCGCGGCCTGTTTGAGTTGGTGCACGAGATGCTCGACTCTCCGGCTGATTTCGATAACCCGGGCTCCCATACCCTGCTTCCGTGCGCATCGCCCGCGTCCTCACCCGCCTGAACCTAGGCGGGCCCGCACGCCAGACCTTGGCGAGTGATCCGATCTTGCAAGCCCGGGGCCACACCCTGAGAGTTTTCACAGGTCAACCGGAACCGGGGGAAGGGAACCTGGTGGATTTGCTGCGCGCCAAAGGAGTTGAGGTGACAACGATTACGGGGATGCGCCGGAGGCCCAGCCTATGGGGTGATTGCCAGGCGGGACGCGCCCTGCGCCGAGCCTTCGCCGAATTCCAGCCGGACCTCGTGCACACCCATGCGTCCAAGGCGGGTTGGCTCGGGAGACGCGCGGCCTGGGCAGCCGGTTTGCCCACGGTTCACACCTTTCACGGCCATGTTTTGGAGGGGTACTTTCCCGGGCCCGTGTCACGCTTTCTCATTCATACGGAGCGGCGCATGGCGCGGCGCACGGACCAGATTGTGACAGTGGCTCATCAGACCGCGGACGATCTGGTGCGTCTTGGAGTCTGCGCCGAGGAAGACCTGGTGGTGGTTCCCCCGGGGGTAGATCTGGATCCGTTCCTTTCGATTCGGGCCCGCTCAGGTTTCATACGCCGAATGGTGGGGGCTGGGGAGGAAGACTTTTTGGTGGGTGTCGTGGGCCGCCTGGCTCCGGTCAAGCGCCCTGAGTTGGCGATTCAAGTGTTTGAAATGTTGGCCCAACGGCATCCCAAGCTGCATCTGGTGTATATCGGTGACGGGGCTCTTTGGGGCGATTTGGCCCGGCGCATTCAAAAGGGCTCCGAAGCGGTGAAAGAACGCGTGCACATGATCGGCTCCCAAGCCAACATGGTGGCCGTGATGAGTGATCTCGATGGGGTACTGCTGACATCCTCGAATGAGGGGGCGCCGGTTTGTCTCTTGGAAGCCGCGGCCTCCGGGCTACCGGTGGTGGCTAGCTCCGTGGGGGGCGTGCCCGAAGTGGTGGCCCATGAACGCACGGGCTGGTTAGGGGAGGGCGTCGATGATTGGGCCTTTGGTTTGGATCAGTATCTGCAGGACGAGCGCTTGGCCCGGGAAAGTGGGCAACGGGCGCGGGTCAAGGTTGGCAAGCGGCACGGGGCCGAGGCCCTAGCGGATCGGTTGGAAGCGGTTTATTCAGGGGTTCTCGCGGGGGCATCCGAAATCAAGGTGGCCCCATGAATCTATTGATGGTGAGTGGTGATCGGCAGGTCTCGATCGGCGAGCGTGGACCCTTTGACTCCATGCAGGAAGAGTTCTCCAAGCACTTTGAGCGCATCGATGTGCTTTGCCCCAATCCGGGCAAACCCCAAACCGTGAATCAGATGCACGGCAATGTGCACTTGCATGTTGCGCCTTGTGGGCGCTTGGGCATGGCCCGTTGGATCAGCCGTCGAGGCGTGGAGCTGATTGAGGAACACGGCCATGGGGCGATCACTTCCCATGACTATGGCTGGTTTTACAATGGCCTTGGGAGCGCCCAATTGTCTGCGCGTACCGGTGTGCCGTACCTTTCCGAGATCCACCACGTGCCGGGGTATCCCTTTGCTGCTGATTGGCGCGAGCGCCGTGATCGCGTGATCGCCCGGGCCTATCTGCGCTTTGCACGCAAGCGTGCGGCCGCCTTCCGCGTGGTCAATCAAAAGCAAATGCCGGACCTGTTGTTGGGCTGGGGAGTTCCCGCTGCCAAAATCTTGGTGCTCCCGTCGGTGTATCTAGACCTCAATGTGTTTCGACCGTCCGTGCCAGCGCCGAAACACGTCTACGATCTGTGCTTTGTGGGGCGCATGGTGAACAACAAGGGCATGAACCACGTGCTCAAGGCGCTGGAAATTCTCAAGGGTCGGGGGCAGGATTTCTCCATCGTGCTCGTGGGGCGCGGTCCGGAAAAAGAGCGTTGGCAAGCTCAGGCCAGTGGCTCGGGAATTAGAGCTACCTGGATTGAGTGGGTCGATCGGCCCGAGGATCTGGCTCAGATCTATGCCACAAGTAGGCTGGTGATATGCGCGTCCTCCTGCGAGGGGGGGCCTCGGTTCACGGTGGAAGCCATGGCCTGTGGAACGCCGGTGGTCTCTACGCCGGTCGGAGTCATGGGAGACCTGCTGGCTGATGGAAAGTGCGGCCGTTTGACCGGTTTCGACCCCTGGAGCATGTCGGCGGCCATTTCTGACTGCCTGACCGATGAAAGTGTTCGTTTGGCCATGGGCCGCGAGGCTGCCCAGCGGGCATTGACCTATGAACGCTCCCATGCCATTGCGACCTATGCGGATGGCGTTAAGGCCCTGGCCCGGGCCCAGCCTTCTTGAGGGCGGTTCCCCAGGGCGCTTTGTTGGGCAAAGCTCGGCTGGGACGGGCCTTGGGATTGTTGGGTCTTGGGGGCTAAACTGACTCACCGTGCGTCTTCTGTTCATCACCCAGGTTCTCGACCGCAACGATCCTATTCTTGGTTTCACAGTCCGATGGATCGAGGGGCTCGCACGTCTCACGGATCGGGTGCGCGTGATCGCCCTGGAGGTGGGGGACACGGAAGGGCTGGGAGACAATGTGGACTGGCGCGTGGTGGGCCGCCAAGGTCGTATCAAACGCTACCTCTTGTTTCGCCGTCACCTGAAGGAGGCCTTCGACGATGGCTTTGGTCACGTGCTGACCCACATGGTGCCCCGTTACTCTCTGGTCGCCGCGGGCCCTGCCCGTCGTGCGGGGGCTCGGCACTTCATGTGGTACACCCATGCGGGAGTTGATGGGCGGCTGCGCCGAGCCGTGCAGAAAGTCGAGTGTGTGTTCACCGCAAGTAGCAAGTCTCTGGGCCTCGACCCCTCCAACAAGGTGGTCACCGGGCACGGCATCGACTTGGTCCCCTTCCCACGCCTACCCCTTCCCACCCAGGGACCCCGGGTGCTGCTTTCCGCTGGACGGTTGACCCCCTCCAAGGACCCGAAGACGATCCTGCACGCGCTTGCGCTTTTGCTTGAGGAAGGGCGCGATGTTTCCTTGGAATGGGCGGGAGGAGCCTTGGCCCAGGGCGACCCTGCATTCGGCGCGGAGGTACGTAACCTGGTGGGGTCTTTGGGCCTTGAGCAGCGCGTGCGGTTCCTGGGCCCCGTGCCACCAAGCTCCATGCCGGAAATCTACCAACGGTCGAGCTTGTTCCTTTCCGCCAGCCGAACCGGCAGCGTGGATAAGGTCGTGCTGGAGGCCATGGCCACCGGCCGCGGCATCGTTACCTCGAACCCAAGCTTCGCCCCTTTGCTCACTTCCTTAGGCGCGGAGTTATCTGGGCGTCATGTGTTTGAAGAGGGGAACGCCGTGGAGCTGGCGGCCAAGACCGGCGCCCTCTTGGATCTGGACCCCGGAGAGCACGAGACCCTTGGGGACAATCTTCGTGGGATTATCGAGCGTGACCACGAGGTGGACGCCTTGATGGCCCGACTGGTTGAACGTATGGGGGCACCCCTGTGAGCAGCCCCTCCTTGGAGGAGGTCAGCGTGGTGATTGTCTCGTGGAATGTGCGGGACCAACTGCAAAAGGCCCTAGAGTTATTGACCCCGAGCCCCGAGCTTGAGGTGATTGTGGTGGACAACGCCAGTGGGGACGGGAGCGCACAGATGGTGGCGGAGCAGTTCCCCGGGGTGCAATTGGTGTGCAACGAGAGCAACACGCTCTACGCACCGGCTGTGAATCAGGGGGCGGGTCTATGTCAGCGGCCCTGGCTCTTGTTGCTCAATCCCGATTGCGAACTGACCAGCGAAACCCTAAAAGGGCTCGTGGAATACTTGGGGGACCATGTGGACTATGGGGCAGTGGCTCCCCTTTTGACCGATGGGGAAGGGCAGCCGGATCCTGGCATCATGGAGGCACCCGGTTTTTTGACTCCGCTCTTTTTTGGGACTCCCCTCGAGCGCTGGATGCCGAACAGTCGTGAGCTCCGGCGCTGGTTTTGTCGCGGGCGTGATTTTTCAATGGATCAAGATGTGCCCCAGCCACCGGCAGCTTGCTTGCTCTTGCGCCGCAGTACCTGGGATCAGTTAGGAGGCATGGATGGGGAGCTAGCCCTCTTTTTCAACGATGCTGATCTGTGCCTGCGCTTGATTCACTTGGGCCAACGCATCCGGCTTTTGACCGGCTTGACGGCCTTGCACCGCACGGGCAGTTCTACTCGTCAGTTGCCGGACTTTGCGGCCCATTGGCACCGTGATCGCTTGCGCTACCAGCGCAAGCATTTTGGTTTCTGGGCCGGCCCCTTCGTGAAACTGTGCACCACTTGGACCCTGTTCGATTTGCTGCTGCGGGGAATGTGGAGTCGTTTGCGTGGGCGCCCGGCGGAGCCCGCCATGCCCCTCTTGCGGGCTTTCGGGAGGTTTGTCCAGCAATGAAAGATGCCCTCGTGGTGCGGGCCGAGTTCATCGAGCCCCTGAACCGTGTGCTTTCCTGGATGGTGTCCCACGAGGACTCCGTTGGGGCTTTGATATGTCCCTATCACCGCATCGAGCACACGGGCAAGAGCGCGGGTGCCCTGGCTTTAGCCTGCGCCCTCGCTCGTCATGATCCCAATGCGGACCGCTCGTTTTTGGCCCGTGTGGCCCGCACGCAAGCCTTGCGCATTGTGAAAGGGCTCGAGCGTGAAGGTGACAGTACCTGCTTTACATTTAGGCCCGGACGCCATGACCCTTACAACTGTTCGAATTCGGTCATCGACGGGGGAGCCTGCACAGATGCCCTTGTGGACTGCGTCGAGACTTTTGGTGCTGAGCTAGATGAGGCGGATCGCGAAGCCTTCACCCAAGCCGCTGTGCTCTCGGCCCAAACCTACTTGCGCTACTGCATCTTGGATAAGGGTGTCCCCGCCCAAAAGGCCTGGGCCATGACCGGCGCCGCCCAAGCTTTCCGCCTGAGCGGGCATGATGTGTTGGACCTTGCGGTGCGCGAAGGCGCGCGCATCCTGGGGGAGCTGCAACGGGACGATGGCAGCTATCCCTACCACCCGCTTGAGTCAGGGGCCGGGCATGCGGGAGCCGGTGATGCCTCCTGTTATTACCAGTCACGGGTGACGGCATTTATGGGCTTTGCCCTCGATCGCGCAGGGGTGGATTCTGCGACCAGCCCCTGGGCCGATGATTTGCGCAGGGGTGTGGATTTCCTGTTGGGCCTCGTGGGGCCCGATGGGGTCAAGCCCGGGTTGCTGGAGGCCAAGCCCTGGTATCACGGGGCAAGTTACGAGGTGGCCAGCCACCCCTTTGATCTCTATGCCCTCGGTCTCGGTTTTTCGGTCCTGAAGGAGGATCGTTGTGCCCCGGCCATGCTGGCAAGTTTCGAGGCTTGGGCCCAGCATCTCTTGCCCAGCGGAGAACCAAAAAGTCATCACCCTGGACCTGGCCGAGGGAAGAGCTACCAGTGCCCAATGTTTTGGGCGGCCCATGCCTCTTGGGTCGCGCGGGCCCTGCCCATGCTGGAGGCTGCGGCCCAGAGCCAAACCCCAAAAACTCAAGAGCCCCGAGTGCGTGGGTTTTCAGATACGGGGCTGGTCCGCTTGGACAGCTCGCGCCTGAGCGCTTGGGTGCGTGGTCCACGGCCACCGGGCAACCTGAACCATGGGAGTCCCCTTGGTGCGGGCTTGATTCGGGTGGTCTGTCTCGACGGCAAGGAACTGCTCCAAAGAGACCCTCATGGGCGCCAGCACGAGGGCGAGTGGTACAGCGCCTCGGACTCTGGTGACGGGAGATCTCCTTGGGCCCGCTGGACCGCGGCTTGGCGTGCCAATCGCACGGAATTACGCTTCTCAGTTTGGATGCTGCGCAATGCTTTTCGCGGGGGCGAGCTTCTGCGGGCTGCGGGGATTCCCTGGCTCACTTTCCAAAGAGGTATTCTTGGTTACGGTTCCCGTCAGATTTCCAGCGCCTACGATCGAGAGGCCAGCCTAGATTTCATTCCCGGCGGAGTCCGAGTGCGGGGAGTGCTGGCCCATGCGGATGGCACACGCGTCCCGGGGGCGGACTTCGAACGCTGCTACAGGATTGAGGGTGAAGAGCTGCGAATCGAAGACTCTTGTGCCTTGGGGAGCGATGCCCATCAGACTGTTCCAAAACTGGGCACAAAGGTGCAACGGAGCGCGGGCTCGCTATCCTTTTCTTTGGTGCCGAGGTAGCATGGAATCCGCCGCTCATTGGGCTCGTGCAACCCAGGGAAACCCACTTGGAAGAAGGCAGCTCGCAACCCTATGACCTACGCTCTCATTACCGCTGCTCGGGATGAAGAGGACGCCATCGGCGCCCTGATTCAATCGGTCATCGCGCAAACCTCGAAGCCGGCCCACTGGATCATTGTGGATGATGGTTCGAGGGATCGTACCGCCGAGATTGTGGAGGGGCTCATCACCGAAGAGTCATGGATCTCTCTGGTTCGTATAGAGAGGGGGGGGAAGCGCGATTTTGGGTCTAAGGTCTATGCACTCCAGCGGGGGTTTCGGGAACTCGGGGAACTCAAAGACGATTTCGTGGGGATCTTGGACGCGGATTTGCGCTTTGAGCCGGAGTACTATTCCCGTCTGCTGGGGATCTTTGACGAAGAGCCCAAGCTCGGTTTGGCTGGCGGGCAAATCTATGAGGAATACGAAGGTAAGCGCGTGGTCCATGACAACTCCATGGATGCGGTTGCCGGGGCCGTGCACCTCTTTCGGCGACAGGCCTACCAGGCAACCGGGGGTTTTCGACCTATCAAGGATGGGGGTGAGGACACCCTGGTGGAATTGGAAGTGCGCGCAGCCGGCTGGGAAACACGCACCGTGCGTGAATTGGCCGTGACCCACCAAGGCCGGGTCACCAGTGGCAATGGGGGGGAATTGGGCTTGCGTTTCCGGCGCGGATATTTGAATTGGCGTTTTGGCTATCACCCGCTCTTTGCCTGGGTAACCATTGCCTATCGCAGCCTAAAGGCCCCGTTCATCCTCGGGGGACTTTGCCAGGCGGCGGGGTATCTTTGGGCCGGAATCAAGCGACCGGGGAGGGTGGTTGATCCCGAAGTACGGCGTTTCTTGATGAAAGAGCAGCGCGGCAAGCTGCGCTCCCTGTTGAGGCAGGGCGATCGCTTGCGTTGAGGGACCTGGGCGCCCCCCTCAGCCAAAAGTGAGCTAGCAAAAGCAACCCACTGGAAGGTTGGGACTCGATCCCCCAAATGACTAGGATTGCAGGCCCATGGGCGACCCACCTCAATCCACCCCGGCTCTTCCGAGCCGCCTGACCAGCGTGCGCGCAGGAATCAATGCAGGCGGGGTTGCGGGCCTAGTGGGAGCCAGCGTGGAGGGCCTTCTGAATGTGCTCGGGATTGACCCCAGCGTCTTCATTTACCACCTGCAGAAATTTGGGCTTGGGGCGCTGACCCAGAACCTGCCCGCTTGGCAGGAACTTCCAAGCTTGCTGGGTGCGTGGATTGTGAGCTACCTGTTTTATTGCGGGGGCGGAATGTGCCTTGGAGCTTTACTCGGAGGCCTGCTGCACTCGCGGCTCGGGGCGCGCACCTTGACCGGTCGCTATGAACGATTGCTGGCCCTGTTGGGCGGCACTTGGCTAGGACTTTGGTTGGTTTGGTGGTCCCGGCAGATCATCTTCGCCGGCTTGCCCTTCACGGACCCACGTCGGTTGTTGGTCTTTGTGGGGCTCTTGGCCTTGGGCGTTTACCTGGGTCACCGCGCAATCGCCCTACGACGGCGCACTCCGCGCATGGTGCGCCTGCTGACTCCGTTTGTCATGTTGCTCATGATGGCCACAGGAGGGCTTCTCTTCGGGAACTTTGTGGCCCAGAGTTCACGGGGAAGAATCAACGAACGCAACCAGGATCTGCCCAACGTTCTGATGGTGGTTGTCGATGCCCTGCGCCACGACCTTTTTGGTTTCAGGGGTGCGCCAGGTATGCAGACCCCTCGCTTGGATCAACTGGCCGAGGAGGGCACCGTGTTCCGGGGAGCCCACGCCCAGGCGCCGTTCACATGGACCAGCTTTGGCTCCCTGTTGACCGGCAAGCTGCCCCGGCGCCACGGGCTTGTGTCCATGAAGCCTGGATTGCGTTGGGGCCAAAACCGCACCCTGGCCCGCTGCCTGGAAGAGCGTCCGCGTAAGGATGGGGTGCCCCTGGAGGAAGGGGATTTTGTGCGCGCAGCGTTCATGACCGGGACCGTCAGTCACGGTTCGGGCCTCTTGGATGGCTTTGATTCCTATCTGGAGGCGATGGTGGGCCATGGGGAAGTGGACCTGCACAATCCTTGGAGTCGCTTTCGTTCACGCCTCTTGCCCTGGTTGATCGCCGCTAAGTTTTCCCAGCACAAGGCCAGCACCTATGTTGTGGATTCTGCTGCCAACTGGATTCACGATCATCGCCACCAACGCTTCATGGCTCTGGTGCACCTCTATTCGACCCACACGGATTACAACCCGGACGCGGATTGCCGCCAGCCCTATGTGGATCCGGCCTATCGGGGGCCCTTTGACAAATCGTTCAATGCCCAGCACCGGGTCTTGATTGAAAAGGGCAAGTACGAAGCGACTCCCGAGGACAAGCAGCAGATCGGAGACCTGTACCGGGGCGGAGTGACCCAGGCGGATCGGGACATTGGCATTTTGCTCGATCAACTGGCAGCTTCGGGCTTAACCCGCAACACCCTGGTGGTGGTCACTAGCGACCACGGGGAATCCCTGGGGGAACACGGGCGGTGGGAACACAACTGGATGTACGAGGACAACTTGCGCATCCCTCTGGTCTTTGCCTGGCCCGGGCGGATTCCTGCTGGGAAAGAGATTGGGCAGCCGGTGGAGTCCATCGACCTTTTACCCACGGTGCTCGATCTGATGGGGCTGGAAGCCCTTGAGCACGCGAGTCAGTTGCCCACCAACCTCAACGCCCACACGGTGCAGGGCAAGGAGTTGCAGCGAGTGCAGGCGGCGGTGGATGGGATTTCCCTCAAGCCCCTGATGGGGGAGACCACCGCTTGGCCTGAACGGATGAGCTTTTCCGAGAACGGCCGTTTTCAAAGCGTCAATGACGGGCGTTGGAAACTGATCCTTCGTCAGAGGCGCATGGCCGGGGATCTTGGGTCAGGCTTCTTGGGGGTGGGCCCCTGGGAGACTTGGTGGGCTGCGGCCCCCGAGGCCGAGGACCGGCTGGATGTACGATTGTTTGATCTTGAAATTGACCCCGCAGAAAAGGTCAATCTGGCGCACCTCTTGCGGAGTGGGAAAGCTCCCCCCCAAAACAGCTTTCGCGTCCATGCGGATCGTCTTCGGCAGGCGCTCGTGGATTTGGAGAAGCGCATGCCGATCCGCCAGGACATGCTTCAGGGCAGTGCGAGGGACGGGGAAAATGAACTCTTCGAGGCTCTCGGTTATGGGGGAGGAATCGACGGTTAGTCGCGCCATGTACCCGCCCCTGCTGTTGATTGCTAATGCACGTATGCCCAGTCAACGGGCTCAGTCCCTGCAAGTAGCCCAGGCCAGTGCGGCATTGGCCCGGGCTGGTGCAGCCACAACTTTGCTTCACGCCCGGCGCCGAGACACGGCGGAATTGCCTGTGGAAGCCCTGTTCGATCACTACGCGGTACCCCGTGGGGTACGGCCATCGGTGGAGGCCGTTCCCTGCATGGATTGGATCGACCGGGTTCCCCGTGCCTTGCAGTTTGTGCCCGCCCGCTGCCAGGAGTTTTCTTTTGCCTACGGGGCCGCCCAACGAGCCAAGAGGGTCTCTATGGAGACGCGCATCTTGACCCGGGAAACCGAAGTTGCGGGTCTCCTTCGAGGCCGTCCTGGGTTGTTCTTGGAATTGCACCGGGTGCCGGGACACGCCCTTCGTAGGCGCGCCTTGGTGAGTGCCGTGGAGCAGGGCGCTCGGGTGATCGCCATCAGTGGGGGCGTGCGTCAGGACTTGCTAGAGCTCGGCTTGCCTCCTGAAGCGATCTGTGTGGAACACGATGGCTTTGAGGTCAGCCGCTTCGATTCCTTGCCTAGTCGCAGCTCGGCGCGACTGGCGCTTGATTTGGACCCCAATCGACCGTTGGTTGCTTATGTGGGGGGCCTCTTGGCCTGGAAGGGAGTCGACGTGCTCTTGGATGCGGCCCGCCGGTTGCCTGAAGTGGGCTTTTTGATTATGGGAGGCATGGACCGGGATGTGGCTCGCTTGCGACAGCGCGCTGAGGGACTGGACCATGTGCAAATCACCGGCTTTGCTGATCCCCGTAGGGCCGCCATGGCCCTCCGCGCCGCGGACATTTCCGTGGTGCCCAACCGGGGAACACCGGCCATCAGCGCGCGCTACACGTCGCCCCTTAAAATCTTCGAGGCCATGGCTGTGGGTTTGCCAGTGGTTTGTTCCGATCTTCCCAGCATGCGCGATGTCCTGGACGAGAACATGGCTGTTTTTGTGCCCCCCGAGGACTCGGGCGCCCTGGCGGCGGCCCTTGATTTGCTGCTGGGAGATGACGCGCGCATGAGATCGATCTCCTCGGCTCTACAGGCCGAGGCACCGAAGCACACCTGGGATGCAAGAGCCCTCAGAATCTTGGAATGGATGGGGGACGGGGCGTGAGGGTTTTGTACTTGACCGATTCCCTGTCGGATCTCGACGGTGTTGGGCGTTATGCCATGTGCTTGATCGAAGCTTGCCAGAAACTGAGGCCGGATCTTGAACCGGAGATCCTCCTGGCACGCAAGCACCGACCGACCTCAAGCTTGGTGCCCAAGGACTGGTCCATTCGCGTGGCACTGCCACCGGATTACTTTTACTACATGAGTCCCCTGAGATTCGCCGCTTGGCGCGCCCTGGGCACTTTGCAGGTTTGGCGCTCCGCTCGGGGTGTGGACCTCGTGCACGCGATCAAGGACTATCCGCACTCTCTGATCGGGGTGGATGGGGCTAGTTTGGCGGGCGTTCCTTGTGTGGCAACGGGACACGGGACCTACACGATTCAACCTTTACTTTCCGAACGCCACGGGGCCCGTGCGCTTTCCACTAGCCGTCGCATGGGAGGCTTGATCAGCGTTTCCAACTACACAAAGAGCCGCTGGTTGGAAGCTGTGCCCCCGGGTACCTTGGGTGAAGGCCAGCCCCAGGTGGTGCCCAACTGTGTGGACGCGGAGCGTTATGTGCATGCGCCGGAGATCGGCGAGCGCCCATGGCATCACTTCCCTTTCAGTTTGACCATTGGGGAAGTGAAGCAGCGCAAGGGCCATCACCTTGGTCTCGGGGCTTGGCTGAAGGCGGCCCAGAAATTCCCGGATTGGCATCATGTGATCGTGGGCAGGTGTTCGGGAGATGACTACGAACGGGATCTACGCCAGCGGATTGAAGCGGCGGGTATGACATCACGCGTGCATGTGCTGGGCAACATTTCGGAGGACGAAAAGGTTGACCTCCTGCAGCGTGCTGAGATCTTCTTGCATACGCCGATCACCGCCGACGACGGTGGGTTCGAGGGATTTGGCATCGTCTATCTTGAGGCCTCCGCCGCGGGCACGGCGGTGATCGGCACCAACGATTGTGGAGCGGAGGACGCGATACTAGACTCGGTCACGGGGTATTTGGTGCCCCAGACCGAAGGCGGCGTGCAAGCTGCCTTGGAGCGCTTGATGGCCGATGGGGAATTACGGCGGACCCTCGGGGCCCAGGGTCGCCTGCACGCGGGCGCCAACACTTGGGAGCACAATGCTCGGGCTGTGTTGGAGTTGTATGATCAGGTCTTGGCGAGGAACACCTGATGCGTATTCTGTTTTTGACCGAGATTTCTGACCCCGGGGTCGGCTCCTCTTCGCGCTTGACCTTCCAGTTGGCGCGAGAGTACGAGAAGCTCGGCCACCAGTGTGCAGTGGTGGGGGCGGTGCGCTCTGCTTCGGATGCGAGCCCCACCGAAATTCAGGGAATCCAGGTCTTCCGCTTGCATTCCGATTACCCGGTGCGCTTTCGTGCCTGGCGCAGTTTGCACAACAAGGTCATTGACCAGCCATTTGAGGATGTCTTGGCCCAGTGGAAACCAGACCTGGTGCACGCCCATTTGATTCACACCCATCTTGGCTACCACGCCCTGACCCAAGCCAAGCAATTTGGCGCGCGCGTGGTCTTCACTGCCCATGATGTGATGACCTTCTGCTATCAGAAACTGACCTGCTTCCATGGGGGCGAAGCGCGCGGGGGGCAAGATTTTGATGTGCAGGCGCGGCCGTCCAAGTGCATTCCCTGTCAGCGCTTTCGCCTGCGCCCCGGCCGTAATCAGCGGATACGCCAAGTACTGGAGCAGGACGTGGATCGGGTCACTGTGGTCTCGGATGCTTTAGGTGAGGTTCTGCGTATGAACCAGGTGCCCGTGGCTGCCACGGTGCACAATGGTTTGGCCCTGCAGGAAAGTCTTCCCAAAGAGCAAGAGGTCCAGGCTTTCCGTACCGCTCATGATTTACAAGGTCGTAGGGTGCTCGCCATCGGCGGCCGTTTGCACAGCCAAAAGGGCGTCGGTAAATTGCTGGAGATGCTGGCTCTCTTGGCGCCCGACCATCCGGATCTGTGCTTGCTGGTGATGGGCAAGGCAAAGATCTATGAGGAAGAATTTTTGCCCCAGGCCCAAGCCCTTGGGGTGGCGGAGCGGGTGCGCACCACGGGTTGGCTGTCCGGCGCGGAATTGCAGCAGGCCTATGCCGCTGTGGATGTGTTTGTGACGCCCTCGATCTGCTTTGACACCTTTGGCATGGTCAACCTAGAAGCCATGGAACACTCGAAACCCGTAGTGGCAACCTCATTTGGTGGTTCGTCCGAAGTGGTGCTGCATGGGGAGACCGGGTTTATCGCCAATCCCTTCGATCTGGCGGACTTTGCTGGGCGAGTGGGGGAGTTGCTTGGTGACCCGGGCTTGGCCAAGAAAATGGGAGCCCGGGGGCGCGTCCGGCTCGAAGAAAAATTTACCATCGAGACCGCCGCGGAGGCCTATTTGGGGCAATACGGGCAGGTCCTAGGGCTGGCCTGAGGGCCCTGACAGGTGCTGGGACTCGGTTTGGGACGGCCTCGCACCAAAAGTGGCCATTACGGTTAGAGTTTACCATGCGGGGACTATCCAGATTCCCCCCGAAATGATTGGATGATCGGCTTGGATTCATCCGATTGGACCTATGAGAACCCCATGTCTTGCGGTTCTCCCTTGGCCCGACACTAACTGCGACTTTCTGCGATGCGAAAAACTCTCATAACCTACGTCAAACCTCACGTTCAAGAAGATCCTTTGTCCATGATCTTGGGCATCGGGTACCTGGGCGCCATGCTCGAGCGAGAGAACATCCCTGTAGAGTTGCACGATGAGCGCATCGGCTCCGATGCGGACATGAAGGCCGCAATCGAGCGCAATGATGTGATTGGTTTCTCTGCGCTGACGCCGAACATTCGGCGCGCGATCGCGTGGGCCAAGTACGCCAAGGAGAAGGGCAAAATCACGATTATGGGGGGGCCCCATGCCTCCGTGGACCAGGGCGTGTTCTTGGACACGGGCTACTTTGACTATGTGCTCAAGGGCGAGGCTGAATACACCCTGCCCCAACTTCTGAAGGCGATTGACGGCAATGACGAAGCGGCGATCATGGAGATCCCCGGCGTGGCCAGTATGCGCGACCGTGAGTTGTGGGTGGACAACGAGGCGCCGCCCCTGATCAAGAAGCTGGACGAGCTCCCGGCTCCGGCCCGGCACTTGCTGCCCATGGAGTCGTACTTCCAAAACAACCCTGAACACCTGATCTACATCTTCACCACCCGAGGCTGTCCCTTCAAGTGCATCTTCTGCCAGAAGGAACTCACCGGGCGCGGCTTCCGAGTGCGCTCCACCGAAGCCATCGTGGATGAGCTCGAGCACATCATCAAGGCCTATGACCCGGGCGTGATCTTGTTCGTGGACGAGATCCTGACTCTGCGGAAAAAGCGCATCCATGAAATGTGCGATGAGATCCTACGTCGGGGGCTCAAATTCGAATGGGTGGCTAACACCCGAGCGGATTGTGTGGACTACCCGCTCCTGAAGCACATGCACCGAGCCGGGTGCCGACGCATCTACTACGGATGGGAGTCCGGCAGTCAGCGCATGCTTGACGTGCTCAAGAAAGACCTGACCCCCGAAGTGATCATCAACGCGGCTCGCATGACCCGTCGTGCTGGAATCTGGGCCAAGGTCTATCTGATCGTGGGCTCGCCTGGGGAAACCAAGGCTGACGTGGCGGAAACCGAAAAGGTCCTGCGCCTCGCCGGACCCGACTTGATCCGCATCTCGGTCTTCAATCCCCTGATCGGAACCGAATCCTGGGATGCTTACGAGGCCAACTTGGACATGGATGACTTGTCCGAAAACTACGTTAGCTCTAACCGCTCCGGCTACCGCCACGAGAACTTCAGCCAGATCGAACTGGAAGAGCTACGCAAGAACATGGTGCGTTCCTATGAGCGCTGGTACTACGCCATGCCCCAGCGCTTGCGCCGGGTCTGGGAGCGGGCCCTGTATTACTCCGAGAACCCGCTCTATGGGCGTAAGCGCGTAGGCCGAATGATTGGTTTGGTGCCTCCGCCCCAGCGTCACGTGGTCACAAGCCACCACTAAGCTGCAGCTGGCCACATTCCGGGATTTCGAGAGCCGTTCAGGCTAGATCCACGCCCCGTATTTCCCCATGATGGGGCCATGCTGAGGGTGAACTGATGACCGGCGACATGTGGGGAGAAGCGAGTTTCGACAACCAAGCGGCGAGCGATTGGTTCGAGGAGTTCGTAGCCAATCCCCAACCGAAACGGATCAATGATGCTCTCCGAGCTGTAGATGGCTCCGAAGATCTGCGCGTTTGCCAGTGCGCCCTCGTGGCGGCCGAGGTGGTTGCGGCTTGGCGCGGGCAACCGCCGGCGGACTTGCCTTCGACCCTGGTGCCCTTCAGCTTTGGACATTCACCCGCCCTGCCGGCGGAGATGCTGGCCCTGGCCATGCGTACGGTGCGCGGGATCCAAGGAGCGTCCCTCTTGCGTGATCATTGGCGTGAGCAAAAGCGCTTGCCTTCCTTCAATAACCACCTCGACGGCTTGCTCGCACGCTTGGGTGCCCGGGCCTCGCTGATCTAGAGGAGTCTCTCCCAGGGGCTAACCCAAGGCCTCGTTCACCGCTGCGATGATTTTTTCTTCCATCACGCGGGCGGTCTCCTCTAATTCTGAGGTGGTTTGCAGCCAGAGATCACGTTGCACCTTGTCCTTGTAGTCACCCGCGTTGATGCGCACGTTGAGCGCTGCCCCGCGCACGGCCAGCCGGCCGCAAAGGGCGCCCACTGCCGCGTCGGAGAGGGACGCGCGCATGCCATTTTCTGCCATGTTGGCGCAGATCTCGATCGCTTCGACTCCCGCATGCATGACCGCGAGGGGAGCTTCAATGGCGAGGCGCGTGGCTGCTTGGATGGCCACTTCCCGTTCGTCTCCTTTGAGTTTCCAAGCGGCCATGATCGCGTTGAAGGCATCGGTGTCCTTGTCCACCAGGAGGGTCAGTTCCGCATGGCAGCGCTTGCCTCGCTCAGCCACCTTCGAGAAGGTTTCCCAGCGATCGTCCCAGCCACGCTTGTGGCTTGAAAGGTTCGCGACCATGGTGCCGAGGGCCGCGCCCAGGGCTCCCACGGTGGCCGCAATGGAGCCGCCGCCGGGGGCCGGGCTTTCAGAAGCGGTCTCTTCGATGAAGCCTCGCAAGGTTTTGTTCACCAGTCGGGGCACTGCAGTCTTGGCTTCGATTGCGTACTCGATGACCTTTTCGTCAGGATCAAAGGGGCTGAGTTCGTCGAGACCCATGGACTTGACCGCTAGGCGCACGAGTTCTCGATCGCTGACCCCGGTGGATCGCTTTTGAAGGCGCAGATAGTGCCGCCCCGCATCCAGCATGGCTTGCAGTGGTACCAGACCCACCGCTTCAGAACCGGTAACCCGAATGCCTCGGTCAGTGGCTTTTTCGCAGCAGGTGTCAAAGGCTTTGTGCAATGGGGTGGTCTCAAGGTCAGTCAGATTCATGGAGACCTGGGCCACGCCATATTCCTCGATGAACCATCCGATGCCCTTGACGCATTGGAGCGCACCCGGTATCCAAATCGGATCGCCGCTCTTGTCCCGGGCGATTTCGCCGATGAGAGGGTCCGGTTCCCTAAGCATGCGGCCTTTTTCTCGCACATCAAAAGCGATTGCGTTGGCCCGTCGAGCACTGGTGGTGTTTAGGTTGACGTTGTAGGCAATTAGAAACGGTCGAGCACCAACGGCGGTGGCTCCGTAGCGTGGATCGAAGGTAGCAGGCCCGTGGTCGGGTACGTGTTCTCCGCCAGACATGCGCTCCGCGAGTCCTTCGTATTCACCCGCCCGCACCTTGGCCAGGTTCTTGCGCTCGGGGGTTAGGGCGGCTGATTCATAAAGGTAGACCGAGCGCCCCTGCTCTTCTCCCAGCCGGCGCCCCAGTTCCTGTGCGTACCCGGCACACTCTGCAAGGGTCACGTTGCTGATAGGAATCAAGGGGCAAACATCCATGGCCCCAAAGCGTGGGTGCTCGCCCTTGTGCTGGGTCATGTCGATGCACTCCCCACCGACCTTGGCCGCCGCCAGGGCCGCTTCGATCACTGCCTCGGGTGCGCCCACAAAAGTGAACACCGTGCGGTGGGTTGCTTTCCCCGGATCCACATCCAGGAGCCAAACGCCTTCGGTTCCTCGAACCGCGTCGGCGATCCGTTCCAGGGTGGCTGAGTTGCGACCTTCACTGAAGTTAGGCACACATTCGATGAGTTTTTGCATGGGGGGAGGGCTGGGTCTTGGGTTGGGCCGAACACTCTACCCTGTGACAGAATCCGCCAGTGCGGAACCAGCGACAAAAGCACCACATTCCCCTGGGGCGCAAGGTCCGGAGGGGTCCTTGCCCCCCCGGCCAAATGTGGTGGGTTTGTAGCTAGTTCCGTACTGCCCGATTCGGCAGGATACGGGCCATGTCATCAACCCCCGAAGAGGTGCAGGATGCTCCTGTCCATGCACAAGTTGAGTTGTACGCCGAATCCTTTGGTAAGGCTGATGGGGAACAGGTGCTGCCCTGGCGCTACACGGCCTCGCCCCACGGGACTTCCATCACACTCCTGACCCGGGATCCCAGCGGGAAGGCAGTGGGGGGCTATGCTTGCAATGGGCGGCGGGTGTTGAGCCGTGGTGAATTCGCTGGGGTTGTAGGCGAGACCGGGGATGTGATGACGCACCCGGACCATCGGGGTAAGGGGTACTTTTTGGACCTGGACCGCAAGGCGATGGAGTTAGCCCGCGAGCGCGGTTGGCCGGTGGTGATCGGCTTGCCCAACTCCAAGTCGGCGGATATTTTCACCAGTAAGCTTGGTTGGACCACGGTTGGGGCCGTGCGCCCCTGGACCTTTGTGCTGCACTCAGATGCAGCTGCAAGTCTGGAGCGTCGGCGGGCCGGACGGCTGGCAGCCTTTTTCACCTGGTGGAGCGCATGGCGCGGCAGCATGCGACGTGGTCACCTGCGGAAACAGTTCTTTGAAAAGGTCAATGTAGTGGCCCTGCCCCGTTTCAACTCGGGGGTGGACGACCTGTTGGCCCAGGTGTCTCCCCAGTGGGACTGGATGCAGGAGCGCAGCGCGGAGTTTTTGAATTGGCGCTATATCGATGCGCCTTCCAAGCGTTTTCGGGCCCACGGGGTCTTTGCTCCCGAGGGAAACCTAGTGGGCTATGCGGTGGTGCAGCTTCCCGAGCGTGGCGAATCTGTGGGCTGGGTGGTGGATATTCTGGCCCAAGACGATGTGGCCTTTGCGGCGGCCATGGAGGCGGCCCTTGGACATCTGCACAAGATGGGAGCAAGCGTGGCTCGGGCCAGCGCAGTGGAGGGGTCCTGGTGGCAAAAGAAGCTGCAACGCTGCGGCTTCCGCGCACCACACTCCCAGGATCGCAAGCAAATCATCGTGCACCTACTCGATTCCCAAGCCCCCTTGTCGGTCCTCGCCCAGGATCCGAAGTCCTGGTACTTCACCGATGCGGACCGGGACGATGAGTACTGTTCCTGACAGCGGAATGCGTATGGGCAAGCACATCCTCAAGCAGTTTTTGATCCAGGGTTGGGCGCGGTTTTTGTACCACACCGGCGTTTGGCGTCTGATCAATTGGTTGATGCCCCGGCGGCTTCTGATTTTGGCGGGGCATTGTGTGGATGACCCCCAGGTGAATGCTGGCTTACCAAGCCACCTGCGGATCGAGGCCGGTCACCTGGAGTTCTTGCTACGGGGGCTGGGGCGGCGTTTCGCCCTCAAAAGTGTGACTGGAGGGCTCGAGGCCCTTTCGGATTCTCGGGGCCCCAGGGGCACTGTGGCCCTCTCCATGGATGATGGGTACCGAGACAATCTGACCGCCTTGCCACCGATTCTGGAGGCGACGGGCGCCGGATGTACGGTGTACCTAGAGAGCCGCGTCTTGACTGAAGGGCGCACCAATTGGGGGCATGAGTTCTTTTGGCTCTTGGGCGAAGGAAAGGACTCACCGGAGTCGTTTGCTCAAGCCTGGCTTGCGGTTGACGGCACCAGTGCAGCGGGGCTGCAATTCCAGGACTTGCTTTCCGAGGGAGCAGCGCATGAGTACAGCGTCAAGAAAATCCTGAAGTACCACTGTCAGCCCGAACAGCGCGATGCCTTTGTGCGGGAGCGCTTTGAGAGCCGTGGGGGAGACGGACCTTCCCTGTGTAAGCGCATCCACCTGGATGCAGAGGGGGTGCGTGAGATGCTGAGTTGCCCCGTGGGTCAAGGAGCTATTGAACTTGGGGGGCATACCCGCACCCACGAGGTGCTCTCCAGTCTTTCAGCTGAAGATCAAACCAAGGAGATCGGCGGGGCCGCGAAGGAACTCGAGCGGTTGTTTCCAGGGGCCGCATGTGAGACCTTTGCCTATCCCTATGGACGGGACTGGGACTTCAACCAAGACTCCAGAGTTGCTGCACGGGCGGCGGGTTACAAAGTGGCACTGACGACCATGCCCGGAGTGGTGACCCGTGACTCTGATATGTATTGCTTGCCACGGATCATGATCGACGACTCGACACCGTTGCACATGCTCGTGGCCCACGCCTCGGGCGGCTTCTTGCTGTGGAAGCGATTTGGGCTGAAAGCCTAGAGCTCGTACTCGAACCCCGCGGGCGTATTGCCGGGGTTCAATATGGTGATGACGATCATCACGATGATCACCAGCACGACGGGGGCTAGGATCCAGATCCAGTTGTCTTTGAGGAAGCGGCTCATGGGAATCAAAACAAAGTGTAGATGAAGGGCGCCACCAGCGGGGAGGATGCGGCCACAACCAGGAGAGAGCCCACAGTGAGCAGTACCACCAAGAGGGGCATCAGGTACCAATGGCCCCGGCGAATGAAGGCTGCCATGAGGCCAGCGATGATCGCTAGGCGATCCCCGAGCTTGTAGGCGATGAATCCAAACAGGATGAGAACCACAAGTGTTGAGAGCACACGACGCAGGTCCTGGGGGACGATGGCTAGGAGGGCTCCGGACCCCAAGATCAAGCCAAAGACGAGCCCCAAGAGACCAGCCACCATGATGTAGGCGCGGACAGGTTTTTCGTCCGGGTATTGGTGGGCGAAGAGGGTGCCGAGCAGTGCCACGAGCAAGGCGTACAGGAGGGCGGGTTTGGTGAAGGGGGAGGAGGGGCTCGTTGACCCCATTGCTCCGGGGGGGTGTGTGCCAGGGGGAACCCAGCCCAAACGCGCCAGTTCGTCGTGCAGCGCCCCTGCCAGCACCCGGTTGCCCGTTGGGTTCAGGTGCCAGTCGATGGAGAAGTAGGGCTGCTCGCCCTTCTCAAGACTTGCGATGAGGGCGGGGCGTGCATCCAGCGTGGCCAAGCCTTCGGCCGCGGCCAGTTCCAGGAAGAGATCCACGGGTCGGTTCGCGTTCCACGCGCTGCGATCCAGGCCGTCGAGGACTCGGGGTCCGAACACATTTTGCGCGTAGGCTTCATCTACGGCCGAGTGGGCGGGGATGGGGCAAATGAGTACGGGGGTTCCGCTTTCTTGTGCCCAGCGCGCGAGGGCCTTGAAGCAGCCCCTTGTGTGGCGGCGAATCGCGTCCCCATCGGGGCCGCCATTCTCAAGTAAGACCCCATGCTCCGCCAGAAGAAGGTGTCCATTGCTCTCGATACGCGGCAGGGAACCAGTCTTGGATAGGAACAGGCGCGCGAGGGCACTGCGATCCCGGAGTGGTGCCGCGCCAGGATCGGTCAGGGCTTGTGACCCGCGCTCGCCGGCCTCGGAATAGCGAGGCTTGGGGTGGCGCATGTATTGCTGACGGGTGTTCCAATAGAGGTCGTTCTCATAGGGCATCAGTAGAACGACGTCGGGCTGCCAATCGTCGCCCTGATCTTCCAGCCAGGCAACGGTCTGGTCCGTGGACCATCCTTCAGTGCCTACGTTGATTGCTTCCGCTTGTGAGCCCCAGCGCCCATCCAAAAGGTCCACAAAGAGGTCCTGGCGTTGGACCGAGAAGCCCAAAACAAATGAGTCCCCCAGAACCAGGATTCTTTTTTGGTCGGCTTTCTTACTGTCGGGCAAGACCCCTTCATCATCCCGTAGGCCCACCGAGTTGAAGGCGAAGTCTACCTCGTATTCCTTGCCGGATCGCTGTACCTCAAGCCCCGGGGTTTTGCTCCAGCCAGTGACCGCATCGAACCGGTTGAGGGTTGTGGGTGGCCCAAAGCCTATCAGGCGCAGACCGCCCTCCATGGCTCCGCCGAAGAGCAGTATGGCGACGAGGGCGGCGAGAATTGAATTGAGGAGGCGCATGGGCTTAGCTGATCATTTGCAGGACCGAGTCCCCTTCGTGTCGCAGGTGGAACTTGGTCTCGGCGATCTTCTTCTTGGCATCCGCACGGATGATGAAGTTATGCAGCAGGAGCAAATCCATACCGCTGAGGCTGAAGGTGTTGAAGGCGTGGGCGGGGGATTCGACAATCGGTTCCCCTTTCAGGTTGAAGGAGGTGTTCATCACCACTGGCACGCCGGTCAGGTTGCCAAAGGCCTCAATCATCTGGTGATAGGCCGGATTGGTGTCCTTGAAGACCGTTTGCAATCGTCCGGAACCATCCTCGTGGGTGATGGCGGGCAGGACATCGCGTTTCTCTTCGCGCACGGGAGCCACGTAGAGCATGAACCGCGCGGGGAAGTGTTTTTCGGCATCGGGGATCTCAAAGAACTCATTTGCCCGTTCTTCGAGAACGCTGGGGGCAAAGGGCCTAAATGACTCGCGGAACTTGATCGTCTCGTTGAGCTTCTCCTTCATCTCCGCTCGGCGGGGGTCGGCGATGATCGAGCGTGCACCGAGGGCGCGCGGGCCCCATTCGAAGCGACCCCGGAACCAGCCGCAGACCTGGCCCTCCTCGAGGGATTTGGCAACGAATTGGTAGAACTCGCCATCGTCGGCGATGTGCTCGTAGGGGATGTCGTTTTCCCGCAAGAACTTCTCGATTTGTTCGCTGCTGTATTCACTGCCGAGGAACGCATGGTCGAGGGCCGGGCCCCGGGGCTGGTCAAAGACATGGTTGTAGGCCCAATAGGCCGCTCCAGCCGCACCCCCGTCGTCTCCTGGGGCGGGGTGGATGTAGACCTCTTCGAAGGGCCCATCGCGCATCAGCTTGTAGTTCGCAACGGAATTGAGCGCAACGCCGCCGGAAAGGCAAACGGATTTCATACCGCCGGAAACCTCGTGGAGATGGTGCAGCATCTTGAGCAATACCTCTTCGGTCACCGCCTGGATCGATGCGGCCATGTCGCAGTAGTAGGGATCGAGACTCTTGTCGCTGTCCTTGGGGTCCCGTCGAGGGCGCCCAAAGTGTTCCTCGAATGCACTGGAGAGGGTATCGTTACGCGAGAAGTGGTAGCTGAAGTAGCGCATGTCATGCCACAGGCTGCCATCTTCGCCCACACAGATCAGTTCCTTGATCTTGTCGGTGTAGCGCGGCGTGCCGTAGGGGTGCATGCCCATCAGCTTGTACTCGCCTTCGTTGATTTCAAAACCGCAGTAGGCGGTGAATGCGGAATAGAGCAACCCCAGGGAATGGGGGAAGCGCATTTCTTTCAGCAGCTCGATCTTGTTTCCGCGACCGATGCCCATGGTGGCGGTGGTCCATTCCCCGGCGCCGTCCACCGTGAGGATGGCTGATTCCTTATAGGGGGAGGTGAAAAAGCTCGCAGCTGCGTGGGACATGTGGTGGTCCGCAAACAGCAACTTCTTCTTGGGCACTCCCAGCTTGCGTGCCATGTGGGACTTCACCCACAGCTTGTCGCTAATCCATCGCTGCATGGACTCCCGGAACACTCCTGCGGAACGGGGGAAGGTTGCCAGCCCTGTGAGCAACAAGCGTTCGAACTTGACGAAGGGCTTTTCGTAGAACACGACCCAGTCCACTTCGTCCATGGTGATGCCGCCCTTGTTGAGGGCGAACTCCACCGCGAGCTTGGGCATACCCGAGTCATGCTTGATACGGCTGAAGCGTTCTTCGGAGGCGGCTGCTACCAGCACGCCTTCCTTGACGAGGGCGGCGGAGGAATCGTGGTAATCGAATGAGAGACCGAGGACGTTCATGGGGACGGGGGTGCGAGTGAGTCTCAGTCTTGGCGGCGGGCGGACTTAAGGCCGGTGCCATGGTCTTCCCAAGCGGTCCAATTGCCCGTGGGGCGCCGGCGCAGGTGCAGGGGGTCTGCGCAGCGTTGGTAGATCAGTGCCACGGGGCCCAGAAGGACGTAGTAGAGCACCGTGAGCAGGATGCGCGAGAGCAGCTGCCCGAAGCGTTCGCTGAAAGTCAGCAGGGTCTGGAGCAGGCTGGGGGTGGGATCCACGGGGATAGGGGGTTGGGAGGGGTGAGTCAGCCCATCCATCGGCTAATCATGCGCGATTGCGGACCACAATAGGGGGGCAACCTGCACGGAATGGACTCTTGGGCGGGGTCTGTGAAGGCTCTACGCCCTGCGGGCCCTTAGAGCCTCAAGAGAGCCCCCTTGTAGAGCTCCTCGTACCCATATTCTTGATTCCCGTCGTCGTCCCGATAAATGTCGAGTTCGAGCATGGTCCCCGCGGTCATGGCCTCGACGATGGCCGCGAGGTCTCGGCGATTGCGCACCAGGGATGCGGGGCGCTCGCCCGACTCCACCGGGCGCACCGCTGGAATGAGGTCGCCCACTTGGGCGCCGATGTCGTGGGCCGGTCCGCCCTCGCGAATGGCTGTCACCACGATGAAAGGCGTGGGCCCCGAGGATACGTTGCGCACCCGCAGGCCCAGGTGCTTCCAGAGGATCCCGCTGGCTTTGCTCCAGGGGATCAGGGTCATGTTGACCTGGCCCGTTTCTCGCTGGACCACGAGTTTGGATCCTGCTCCTGGGGTTAGTTGCAGGGATGCATGGGTCCAATCTGCCGGTGTGGCAGCCGCGCGTCCGGCGATGGATAGGATCCGGTCTCCGCGGCAAAGGCCTGCCTGGGCGGCGGGGCTGCCGGGGACTACCCGGGTCACCTCCTGGTCGTCGCCTAGGTCAATTCCGATCCAGGCCCGGTGGGCACTGGGGAAGAGTTCGTCCTCAAGTACTTCGCGCACCCGGTCCACAGGGATTGCAAAGCCGATGTTCTCGGCCGAAACATTCATCACCGTGTTGATGCCGATCAGCTCACCGCGAATATTGAGCAGGGGGCCGCCGCTGTTGCCAAGGTTGATGGAGGCATCGGTTTGAATGAGGTCACGGAACAGCAGGTCCTGGGCTTGGACGTCCCGGTGCAGGCCGGAGACGATGCCATTGGACACTGTGTGCCGCTGTCCATGGGGGTTGCCTACGGCTACGACGATCTCGCCCACCATCAGATCTGAGCTGGTGCCCATGCGCACCGCTGGATAGGGTCGGGCTGGAATGTCGATTACCCGGGGGACGCGCTGCGCCATGGGGGCTACGGCCAATCCGAGTGGGTGTTCACCTGCGACGGCAGACGATAGCCGCGGGTCCATGGTGCCCTTATTGGTGATGCGCAGGAGTGCCAAATCTTCGGCCTCTCGATAGGAAAGCAATTCAGCCAGATGTCGCACGGGTTCTCCCGCAAACGAAACCTGAATGCGTTGGGCGCCGCGCACTACATGATAGTTGGTGATCACATAGCCGTCTTCGTGGACAACCACGCCGGTACCTGCTCCTTGAACCGGGACGTTGGCGATGCCGATAGCGCCTCGTCGAACCCGGCGCGTACCTTCGGTTTCGATGAAGACCACGCTGGGGCCCACAGCACGTGCCACTCGGGTCGTGGGGGTCTCGCGGGGCACGCCAGCTAGGGCGTCGTAAGCCGCCTCTTGGGCAGCTCGGACCTCGTCGGGATGGGGGGCGGCCTGGGGCAGCGCTAGGGCAAACAGAAAAAGGACACTGTGCATGACCTCTTGTACGGCCTTGGAGCCGGAAGTTGGAGGGTAAATCCGGCAGAGTCGCCCATGGGGCGCCAGCGAGGAGCCAAGACCTTCATCCACCAGCAGGTGCTGGTGGACCGCACTGGATTCGAACCAGTGACCTCTACGATGTCAACGTAGCGCTCTAACCAACTGAGCTAGCGGTCCTTGCTTTCAGCGAGGGGGAGGTTAGCGCGGGGGAGCGCCCCTGCCAACTGTTTTCGGGGGTTTGGGGCTCGGGTGGGGGGAATTGAGACCAGAGCGGGGGCCAGGAGCCAAGATGCGGAAGCCCTTGGGCTGAGGGAATCCCGGCTCAGGCTGTACGAGTGCTGCGCCCAGGGCCCGATCTTTGTGCCCCCTTAAGGGCCCTCCCCGCTAGACTCCTCTGCCCTAATCATCCCCTGTCCCCGTTATTGGAGAATCCCGAAGTGAAAATTGGCTGCGTTCGTGAAATCAAAACCCATGAGTATCGGGTTGGTCTGACCCCCGCCGGGGTTGAGGAGCTGGTGGTCGATGGGCATCAGGTGTTCATCGAGAGCGGTGCCGGGGAGGGCTCGGGCCTTGGGGATGACCTCTATTCCGATGCGGGAGCTCAATTGATCTCGGGTCCCGAAGGAGTTTGGGGCGAGGCGGATTTGATGCTTAAGGTCAAGGAGCCGCAAAGCGTCGAATGGCAGCGGATGCGTCCAGGCCAGACTCTTTTCACCTACTTCCACCTGGCAGCCGACGAAGCTTTGACCCGTGGCGTGCTGGCCACCGGCTCTCACTGCATCGCCTACGAGACCCTCGTGGTCAACGGTCGCCTGCCCCTGCTCGAACCCATGAGCGAAGTGGCTGGCCGCTTGGCGATTCAGGCGGGCGCCCGTTGCCTAGAGAAACCCGTGGGCGGACTGGGCACCCTGCTCGGTGGCGTGCCGGGCGTACGACCGGCCAAGGTTTTGATCCTGGGCGGCGGCACCGTGGGCACGAACTCTGCTCGCATGGCGGCGGGTCTTGGGGCTGATGTGGTGATCGCCGATGTGAACCATGCACGCATGGCTTATCTGGACGAGATCTTGCCGGCTAACTGCACCACCCTGTGGTCCAGCCGTCGCGCAATCCGCGAGGAGCTGGCCAGCGCCGACCTGGTGGTCGGGGCAGTGCTGATTCCTGGAGCCGCGGCCCCCAAGTTGGTCAGAGTTGAGGACCTCAAGGTCATGAAGCCCGGTAGCGTGATCGTCGACGTGGCCATTGACCAGGGTGGTTGTTTTGAAACCGCAAAACCCACAACCCACGATGATCCCACTTATGTGGTGGATGGCGTGGTTCACTATTGCGTGGCAAACATGCCGGGAGCCGTGCCCCGCACTTCGACCTTAGCACTGACCAGCGCCACTTTGCCCTGGGTGCGTAAACTCGCCTCTGAGGGCACAAAAGCGGCAATCCAAGGCAGTACAGCCTTGGCCCATGCAGCAAATACCCTGGGCGGAATCTTGACCTGCGAGCCCGTGGGCCGGGACTTGGGGATCGATTGGACCCCCGTGGAAGATGCCGCTGGGCAGTTGGCCTAGGCTCATGGACCCAGTGCTCGATCCCGAATCCTCTAGCCTCGCGGCGGTATTGCTGCTGGCAGTGCTGCAGGGCGTGGCGGAGTTCTTGCCCATCAGTTCGTCCGGGCACTTGGTGCTCGGGCGCAGTCTTTTGGGGATGAAGGATGTGGGTTTGACCTTTGATGTGGCCCTGCACGTGGGCACCCTAGTTGCGGTGCTAGTGGCTTATCGCGCGGACGTGTGGAGCCTTTTGCGAGGGCTCTTGCGCGGAGAGTGGCGCTTGCCAATTTGGCTGGTGGTTGCTTCGGTGCCCGCGGCCCTTTTAGGTATTGGAGCGGGGGACTTTTTTGAACAGGCGAGCAGCAGTACGCGTGTGGCGGGTATTGGGTTGCTCGTCACCTCTTGTCTCTTAGCCCTTGGGGAACGGAGCAGTCGCAAGCACAAGGTTTCATCGGAGGAAGACTCCCAGGAGGTTCCGCCCCTTTGGATGGCCTTGGTCATCGGTGTGGCCCAAGCTGCTGCGCTAGTGCCCGGAGTTTCCCGCTCCGGCAGTACGATTGCGGCTGGCTTGATGCTTGGCTTGGCCGGTACCCGGGCGGCGCGCTTGTCGTTCTTGATGAGCTTGATCGCCGTGGGAGGCGCGGCAGTGTTGAAGTTGCCTGATGCTATTGAGGTGGGCTTCGGTTCGGTCTCGGTGCCACTGATGGGGGCAGGAGTCCTGGTGGCGGCCCTGACCGGGTTGGCCTCACTGCGCTTGCTCCTGATGTTCCTCCGCCGTCGCAGCTTGATGCCCTTTGTGATTTACACCGCATTACTTGGGATTTTGACCCTGCTGCTTGGGGAATAGTGGTTCTTCGGTCGGAAGCTGAGGCTTCCTCGGCGCCCCAACCCTTCCCCGGTTAGAGTCTTGATGGAAAGATTCTGCGCCTTGAGGCGTCCTTGAAAGCATGCCTTCTCCAGCCAGCCAACCCCCAAACCCCCAATCTCGAGACACCGAGCCCAGGGCCCTGATCACCGGTATCACCGGGCAGGATGGGAGCTACCTAGCGGAACTGTTGCTCCACAAGGGGTACCGGGTCTTCGGGCTGGTGAGGCGTACCTCGCGCCCGAGCTACGAGCGCATTACGTCCATTTTGCCCCAGTTGAAGTTGATCACGGGTGATCTCTTGGACCAGAGCTCCCTGGTGCGCGCGTTGCAGGAATCAAAGCCCACCGAGGTCTACAACCTCGCCGCCCAATCTTTCGTTAAGACTTCTTTTTCGGAGCCCGTGGCCACGGCCGAAGTCACTGGTCTCGGTGCCGCTCGCTTGCTTGAGGCCCTGCGTCAAGTAGCACCCGATGCGCGCTACTACCAAGCTTCCACATCCGAAATGTTCGGGGCGATCCCCGGCCCCCAGTCCGAACACACCTCCTTTCACCCCCGGTCCCCTTACGGTGTCGCGAAGCTCTACGCGCACTGGTCCACGATCAACACGCGCGAGGCATACGGCACCTGGGCGGTCTCGGGCATTTTGTTCAATCACGAATCCCCAAGGCGGGGCCCCGAGTTTGTGACCCGCAAGGTGACCCAGGCCGTCGCGCGCATCTACCTAGGTCTCGACCAAGAGTTGGTGCTTGGTAACCTCGACGCCCGCCGGGATTGGGGCCACGCTCGGGATTACGTCTGGGCCATGTGGGCCATGCTGCAAATGGATGAACCTCGGGATCTGGTGATCGGCAGCGGCCAAGCCCATTCCGTGCGAGACCTCGTGTCCCGCGCGTTTGCGGTTTTGGATTTGGATTGGGAAAAGTATGTGCGCACGGACCCAGCCTTTTTGCGCCCAGCTGAGGTGCACGATCTGGTGGCGGATGCGGGCCAAGCAAGAGAAATCCTCGGTTGGCAGCCGCGGACCGACTTCGACTCCTTGATCCGGGAAATGGTTGCGGCGGATCTGGAAGTGGAGTCCGGGGCGGCCGGCTCTCCGCCCATGCCCTTGGGGTCGCCGCCCCTCAGGCGCTGACCGTCCTTGTCTTGCCGAACGGGCAAGGTTTATCCTTGGGTATCGAAGGGTTTCCGGGTGCCTTATGCCCCGTGTCGGTTCGTTCAGGGTGAGGCTATCTAGCGCAGGCGCGACACGTGGCCTTCGAGGTGCTTGCCAGGACAGTTCGTGGATTTCCAATCCTTGTGCCCTCGGACGCGACCATTGGGCACGCCGGCCACCCGGTGCAAGTCACTGACCAGTAGGTCGAGGCTTCTCAAGGCCGCCCCGGTGGGCCGGATCTTGTCGAAGTCTCCAAGTAGGCAAATACCGATGTTGCCTTCGTTGTTAGAGCCGCCCGCATGGGCCCCTTGCCAGCGAAGTTCGCGTCCTTGCCAGACGCGGCCACCCGCATCAATTAGGAAGTGATAACCCACATCTCCATAGGCGCGGCTCGCTCCCATGTGGCCGTTCTGCACCGTGCGCACATCGCGGGCTGCCTGGTCTTGGGCCGTGCCATCGGTTGCGCTGAGAGCGCTGTGGTGTACGGTGATGTACCTCCAGGGACCGGTCGCGGGGGTCATGTCATGGGGCCGGGCGGGGCGCGCACGCCAGTCGGAGCGCGGGAGCACGTACGTCAGTTGGGCAGCGGCTTGACTGCGCGGGACGCCGCTACCGTCCGCACGGCGTAGGCCATGGGCGGCGTGTTGTTTTTCTTGATCGGTAGCCTTCACGTCGGTGCTCACCGTGGAGTAAAGACCCTTGGCCCTCTCCCGGCGCCTGGCTTGCTCTCCGCTTGCATCCTCGATGTCCAAGAGTCCGTCTGCTAGTGCCAAACGCGCGCGGCTGATCCACTGCTGGTTTTTCACGGGGCCGTTCGAATTGAGCCATCCCTCGATCTGGTCCAGCCGATTCCAACCGGTGAGGCCATACCAGGGGGGCAACGATTGGGTGCGGGGATGTCCGACCCCGGGGTGCGGGCTGGGGGTCGTGCGACCGGGGCCGGCGCAGGCTCCCAGGAGGGCGAGCAGGCCCGAGAGGAGCAGGCAAGCTTGCAGTCGTTCCTTGGGGGCTCGGGTGAGCGCGTGAGTTGTAGCATCCATTCCCCTAGTGTTCCTTTCCGGGTCGCTCGATCCAAGGTTTGTCTCCCAGAGGTTTTGTTGGGATCGGAAGCCCAGAAGGGGAATTCAAGCCTTGGAGGAGGGCGCTCCCCGTGCCAAGCTGGGGCATGCGCTGGCTGAAATCTGTTGCGGTTCTGATCCTTTTGTTGGTTGGGCCCCCCGTTCCTTGGGGTGTCGAGGTTTGTCTGGCCCAGGAGATGGACGACGAAATCGAGGCCCTTTTAGCTGAGGAGCGGGCTGAGGCGAGCCGGCTCTTGAGCATGGGCCAGTACGGGGCAGCCCTTGCCCTGGTACAGGTGCATCTACAGGATGAGCCCACAGACGCGGCGGCCCGAAATATTCTCGCCCTGGTGCGGGCGGACCAGGGGAAGGCCCCGCTTGCTCTAGCCGAGGCCAAGCGCGCCCTTGGGGATGCGAAGGCCAGCACCAATTCCCTGCCTTCCAGTCGTCGCGATTTGATCGCTGACTGCGGGCGCACTCTTGTGGCCCAACACCTGACCCTCGGCCAAGTACAGGAGGCCTTTCAGGTTCTTTCCGCTAGGGATGGCCGACATGGAATTCACGATCCGGGGATCAATGCCCTGGACGCATGGGCCTGGGTGCAGGCCCAAGATCAAGCGGGAGACTTGGACGCCGCCTTGGTCAGTGCCCAGGAGGGCATCGGCGCGCCGGCAGGGAATTGGCCGCATGAGCTTGCCCGGGGACTGTGTCATCAATACGAAGGCGGACTTGTGGGAGCCTCGCGCGTTCTTGTGGAAGCCGATCGTTTGTCCCAAGGCCGAGAGGCCAGTGTGTTGGTGGCTTTAGCGGGTGTTTATTTTGAGAGTGAACAAGAGGTGGAGGCAGAGGGCAAGCGCTCGGTGGGCCTTTTGCTTCGAGAGGCCTTGGAGCTTTGCCCGGGTCATCAGGGCGCGCTCTTGGCCCAAGCAGACTTGCATCGCTTGAATCGCATGCGCCAAAGTCAGTCCCCAGGTGAAATCCTGGGGAAGCTGTTGAACCTCCGGCCGGATTCGATCTTGGGTTTGGTTGCAGCAGCCACCAGTGATTTGGCGGATGGCCAGTTGGTGCGCGCACGGAGGCGCATGAGCCGGCTAGAACAATTGGCCCCCAACCGCCGTGACGTGCGCTCCCTTCAAGCCGCCATGGCCTGGATTGAACACCGCCGGGCGGATTGCAACGAACTACTAGGAGCCCTGGCGAGCGAAGGGCCGAAGGATTCGCGGCCCGAGCGACTGGTGGGGAGCACTCTCTTGCAGCTTTATCGGTTCGTGGAGTCCCGCCCGTTTTTGCGGCGCGCAGTGGAACGCGATCCTTCGGATTATGCTGCCTGGTCGCTCCTGGGTTTGGCCCTCGCCAACAGCGGGGATGAACCCGCCGCTCGGGTGGCTCTTGAGAAAGGCAAGACGGCAGCCAAGGGTCGCCAAGACGCCAAACGCCACAACTTGGCCATGGTGCTGGACCGGCTGGATGCGGAGACCGTGGACGACCGCCGGGGGGAATTGACTTTTGCTTGGATGCCCGACGCGGCGGAGGTTTTTGAGACCTACTTGGTGCCCTTCTATGGGGAAGCGCGTCAGGTGTTCGCTACTCGCTATGGGCACACCCCCGGGCACACGCGCATCGAGGTGTTTCGGCGCTTCTCTGATTTTAGCGTGCGTTCCGTTGGCTTTGAAGGGTTCCCGGCCCTGGGGGTTTGCTTTGGGCCCGTGGTCACCAGCGTTTCGCCCTTGGCCGAGATTCGCGGTTCCTTTTCTTGGGCGCGTACAGCTTGGCACGAATTCAGCCACGTGGTGCACTTGGGCCTTTCCCATAACCGCTGCCCCCGTTGGAT
Organism: Planctomycetota bacterium; assembly: GCA_028823345.1. Classification (GTDB taxonomy): domain Bacteria; phylum Planctomycetota; class UBA1135; order UBA1135. Next base: position 52,242 of record JAPKBR010000012.1, on the reverse strand, counting down.
CACTGAGGGGCTTGCCACCTGGGAGGAAACCGAACGCAATCCCAGTTGGACCCGCAACATGCGCAGGGAGTTGCTCGACAGCGTAGGTACGGGGAATTTAATTTTGGTGCGCGATCTGAACCGGGCCTTCCGGGGACCGCGCATTCTGTTTGGGTACTACCAGGGCGGACTCTTGTGCTCCATGTTGATCGAAGAGCATGGATTTGCACCGATGGTTGGCCTGTTACAAGCCTTTGATGAGGGGTTGGATCTGGACCAGGCTTTTGAGCGCGAGTTGGGCATGACCCCCGAGGAAGTGGATGTGGACTTTGCGCGTTACGCGGGGGACTTGGTGGCGGAGCTGGCCATCGAACCCCGTCAAAACTCCCGGCGCCTTGGGCGCTTGCGCTTGTCTGTCGGCAAGGAATTGCCCGCTGATCCCGCGGACCACGAAACCTGGAGGGAGGATTGGCTGACCATTGCCTGGGGATACTGGCAACAGGGCTCGCGGGTGGATGCGGAGGCAGCCCTGCGTATTTCCTCCAAGGCACCCTTGGACTCGGCCCGGGCTCTGTTCTTGAGGGCCGAAATGGCGCTCAAGGCAAAGGATCCCGAGGCGGCCATGGAGCTGCTCCTCGATGGGGCGGCAGCCGGTGGTCGCGAGTACCGGGCCTTGATGACCCTCGCGCGCCTGTTAGAACGGGACGGTGATGTTGAAGAAGCTTTGCTTTGGTATCAAGAGGCGGAACTGTGCTTCCCCGGTTTCGACGATCCCTCCTTTTCCGCCGAGCGTTCCTTGGCCAAGTTACATGAACAGGCCGGGCGTACAGAGGATGCCATGGGGGCCATGGACCGCTGGCTGGCTTGGAACATGGGGGAGTACACCCTGCGCGTAAAAAGTGCCTTTTGGCACCACGCGGGTGAGCGCCATCTGCAGGCAGTGCGCCTGTTCGAGGAAGCTAATGAGGTGGATCCCTTTCGGCGCGATTTACACGAGGCTTGGGGCAAGAGTTTGTTGGCTCTCAAGCGTTTCGAAGAGGCTGAGCGTGAGTTCTCCATGACCCTTGCCGTGCCGGTGAACCTCGATCCCGACCATTGCATATTCTTGGGGAATGCGGGTGAGCTGCGCCCCGGTGCGACCCTCGGCACCCTGCCCTCGGCGGAACGCAAGCGCCTCGGTGGACCCGAACAATGGCGGCTGGATCCTGTCACGGATTTGCAGCGAATGGAGCTACTTCTCTTGCAGGAGGAATGCGCCGCAGCACAGGGTGACCTCGAGCGAGCAGCCCAATTGAGGAAGGCGGCCGATGCGCTGGTGCCCCATGGGAAATAGTGCATTGAAAGGGGCTTTAGTCCTGTTGTTGGGGCTCTGCGCCTGCGCACCCCATGTGCTCCCTGCCGATGGGATTGTGCGCTTGGACTTGCGGCTGCAAGACGGTCGCACCACGGGGGAGGTCTTGTCTGGGGAGGACACCTCACTGCGGTATTGGGTCGCACAAACCATCCGAACCGGATTAGATGACTTGGCGCCCTGGGTCCCGGTCAACGGGGTCCTCCTTGAACCGCTTGAAGGCAGCAAGGAGGTGCGTGTACGTGCCCGTGACTACGCTCCTCAGCGCGGCGTAGACCATGCCTATTGGGTTTGGGATGAGGTCCAAGACGCGGGGTCCTTTGACGCCCTCTTGTTGCGCGGGACTTGGCATGCGGGAACCGAGGCGGTGATTTTTTGGCAAACCGAGGCGGGGGGGGATGAGATTTTTCGCCTGGGTGTTCCCGTGGACGCGGCCACGAAAGTGGCGCGTTTTGATTTGGCCCTTTCCCCAGATTGGAGCGGAACGATCAAGACCGTTTCCCTTTACCCCGTGGGGGGCGGCCCCCAGTCCTATGGCTTGGGGGGCATTGAGTTGGTGCGCGGTGGCTATCGGAATGGGCCCGATGCCTCTGGGGATTTGAAGGGCGGAATCGCCGCCGGGGATGCGGGCCTCTTGGGTATCGGCGGCGACTTAAGGCGGACTTTTGTGTGCACGCCAGATCGAGCCTTATTCGCCGGCTGCACGGTTCCGGCCGGGGGACGGTTGGTGCTGGACTGTGCCACCGATGCGCGGCTAGGGATCCTCGGGGACTGGGAATTCCAGGTGGCCGTGCGTCCCGAGAAGGGCGAAGATTTCGCGCTCCTGGGGAAGGTGCTTCGAACGCAAGATACAAAGGGCTGGCTGCGAATGGAGGTGGACCTTACGGAGTTCGAGGGTTCGACGATCGAGTTGCGGTGCCAGGCGAACCTGATAGGCAGAAAGGGGGAGCCTGTGAGTCATGATCGCGCGGGGATCTGGTGGGGTGCGCCCCATGTGTTGGGCCAAAGGGTCCCGGACGGTCGGCCCGATGTGATCCTGGTGACCCTCGATACCCTGCGGGGGGATGCCCTTGGATGTTTGGGTGGCGTGGCCGCCACCCCCAGTTTGGACGCCCTGGCCCGGGAAGGGTTGCTGTTCTCCAATGCTTGGAGCGCGTGCAACTCGACCTTGCCCAGTCATGCGTCGATCTTGACCGGCCTGAGCGTGCCGCGTCACGGGCTCCTCGATAATCGGGCTCGACTCGACCCCACGATTCGTTCCATGGCCCAGGCGTTTGCGGAAAAGGGCTATCGCACGGCGGCGGCGGTCAGCGTGCATCACCTGGAGCCGGCTTACTCGGGGCTTGGCCGGGGATTTGATTTATTTCATCGGGTGCGGCGGGGGGCCGTTGTGGATGGGGCCCTGACCTTGGAAGTTGTGCAGGCTTGGCTCGAGCGGGAATCCCGTGACGCGCCCCTGTTTCTCTGGGTGCACTTGTTCGATCCCCATACACCTTATGGGCCACCCGATAGTTTCTTGGCCGACTATGAGAACGCAAACCCTGCTCCCTCTAAGACCGTCGACCCACCGACTATCGGCGCCTGTATGTACACCAAGCCCGGGGAGTTCTTGGCTGGGGTTACCAACCGGGAGTACGCCCAGCATCTTTATGCGGCGGGTGTTGAATACACCGATCATTTGATGGGTTCCCTGTTGAGCTCCTTAGATCGCACCCGGGGAAAGGGTGCCTATGGGACGATTGTGATTAGCGACCATGGGGAAGCCCTTGGGGAACAGGATGTGTGGTTCAACCACCTGTTTTGTTATCCCGCCGTGTTGCGCGTGCCCATGATCGTGTCTTTGCCCGGAGGACCGCGGGGAGTCGTGGACCAGCGGGTCTCGTCCCTGGATTTAGTGCCCACCTTGCAGCATTGGCTTGGCCTCTCCATGCCCGACGGTTTGGCCGGGGAGGATCTTTTGCAAGCTGCCGCGGGTGAGTTGCCGGGCCAGCGGCGGGTGCATTTTGTGCACAGCGCTCTGTTGCAGGCGGGTTGCTGCGAGACCAATTTGCACTTTATCCACACCCTGGCGGATTCCGATCAGTTGGGCCCTGGGCGCGAGCTGAACGTGGGTCAGAGCTTTCTCTTTGCCCCCGAGCAGGACCCGACCTTTGCGGTTGATTTAGGCTCCGAGCAACCCGAGCGGGCTGCGGGCCTGGAAAAGGACGTGAAGGACTGGCTGGAAAAAGTTAGCACGGGCCAACGGGTCGGTGTGGATTTGAGCGCCGAGGAAGAGGCGCGCCTCGACGCCCTGGGGTATGGGGGGGGCGATTAACCCCGCCTTGGGGGGGAGAAAACCGGCGGGGGGTGCAAATGGTTCGCCGGGGAGATTATCCTCTCACACCTTGAAGCAGTCCAGCGAACCAACGAGCCCGAGCTCGGCCCGATTCTTTGTTTTGGATGGGGTCGACGGCTGTGGCAAGTCCACCCAGGCCCGGCGTCTTGTGGCTCACCTTGAAGGCCTTGGCCGGCGGGTGGAGCACCTGCGCGAACCTGGGGGCACCACCGAAGGGGAGTTGTTGCGGGAGTTGTTGCTCGATCGAGATTCGGATCTCTCCCCGGGGGTTGAGGCGCTCTTGTTTTGTGCTGCCCGGCGGCAGCTATTGGAAAAACGCATAGGACCCTGCCTTGAGGCGGGCACCGACGTGGTTTGTGAGCGCTTTCACCCTTCCACATTTGCTTACCAGGTGTTTGCCTGGGGCCTACCCGAGGACGAGCTGCTCAAGATGCTGCACACCTGGGCTGGATCGCCAGAACCACACTTGACCATGATTCTGGAATTGCCGGTCACCTTGGCGGTAGAGCGCCGCGGGGCGGCGACGGATCGTTTCGAGGATCGGGGAGCCGAGTTCCAAGAGCGTGTGGCCCTGGGAATGAAGCGTTATGTGGAATTGTGCCCGCGGACCACCGTAGGGGTGGATGCGGACGGGGACGAAGACCAGGTGGCAGCGCGAGTTGCCGAGGCGGTGCGCAATGTCTTTTGACGTAGAAGATCCACCGTTGCTAGGGCACGGAGACCTCTTGCGATCTTTGTGGTCGGCCGCCGCAAACGGCCGGTTGGGTCATGCGTTGCTCTTGACCGGGCCTACCGGTGTGGGCAAATTCTTGGCCTTGGAGCGCTTGGCTGAAGGTCTCCTCTGTCAGCATGGTCCGGGCGAACCCTGTGGTACCTGTCCTGCCTGTCGACGAGTGACGGCCGGTTCGCACCCGGATTTGTTGCGGGTCGATGCCTTGAGCCACGGGTTCGAGGAACTGACCATTCACTTCGTAGCCCACCGGGAAATCCGGCCCCAGAATGCATGGGCGGGTGAGTCCATCCAGACTTTCCTTCGCCTCGTTGCAGGAGAAGGGGGCTGGCGGGTGGTCTTGATCCGGGATGCGGATCGCATGAACGAAGAAACCCAGAACGCATTCTTGAAAACCCTCGAAGAGCCCGGTGAAAGGGTGCTCTTAGCCCTTGAGACCTCTCGCCCCGAGGCCCTCTTGGACACCCTTCGTAGTCGCGTGGTCCAGGCGGTGGCGACAGGGCTAAGCCCCGACCAGGTCAGGCAAGCCCTGGCTATGGAGGCCCCAGAATGGGCGTCGGATTCCGAGCTTCTGCGATTGGCTGCGGGATCACCCGGGCGCCTTTTGACCATGGGCCAACGGGGAGCACTGGCTTGCTTGGACCTGTTGGTCCTCGCCTTTAGGGAACCGATTCACGCGCCCTCCTTGATGGCCGAATTGATGGATCTGCCAGGAGAGTTCAAAGGTCGCACTCCAAAAGCTGGTGAGCGCATGCGAGTCCGCTTTTTGCTGGAACTTGGCATGGAGTTGCACCGGGATCAGGATCGCATGACTGCTGGCCTTGCGCCTCAAGACTTGATGCACGGAAAGCGCTTGGCGGATTGTCCCCAGCCCCCTGCGGCTGCCAGAGCGCAACGCTTGGCGGCTTGGTTGCAAGGGCGCCGGGATGTGGACTTGAACTTGAATCCGGGGGGCGTGCTGGAGCGCGTGCTCGACTTTACAAACAGCCTGCTGCCGGAGGCGCAGCGACGCTGAGTTTTCTTAAGGGAACCGAACATGGACACAATTCGAAGAGCAGCTCGGGATGACGGGCGTTATTCCGTGGAGGCCTATCACTTTTTGCTTTCTGGACTCGATCAGGCGGTGGAGATGACCGGCCGGTCTGAGGCGGAAACTCTCGACCGGCATGTGAGTGGTCAGCAATTGGTCGAGGCTCTCAGGGTCTTGGCCCTGGACACCTACGGCCCGCTAGCCAAGGAAGTCTGGAACTCCTGGGGCGTGACCGCCACCCGGGACTGGGGCGAGATTGTGTTCGTCTTGATTGGGCTCGAGCTATTTTCCCGCCAAGAGAGCGATACGGTGGAGGATTTTGATCGAGTCTTTGATTTTGAATCGGGTCTGTTGGAGGCCTGGACTCCCCAGCTGCCCCTGGAAGAAGAACTCTTTGGTAAGGGGGGCAGCGAGGGCTGATGCTGGACCGCCTTACTCCTCAGCGACGGAACATGGCCTTAGCAGGTCTGACTCTCTTGGCGGTTTTTGCCGCTTGGCAGGTGCGTGATATTTTGAACCCGCTGGTGGCGGGATATGTGCTTGCCTACATCGCCCAGCCCTTAGTGCTCAAACTGGAAGGGCGCGGATGGTCGCGACTGCGAGCGGTGAACACGATTTATTTCTTGTTCGCCGCGTCTTCGGTGCTGGTGGGGCTTGCGGCTTGGAGCCAGGGGAGCCTCCTCGCCGAGCGCATTTTGGATCCCGAGTTGGGTCTGATTCCTACCTTGGATGCTCGCCTCGGCAGTTTTATCGATGCCCATCGCAGCGATGTTTGGCTGGCCTGGTTGTTTGACGAGGCGGATGGCAGTGTGCGCGTGGGGGCATTAGGTGGGGGATCGACCCTGTCCCTCTTGGCTGAGCAGTTGTGGCAGGAATTCGGAGCGGGCCGCGAAGGAGATGTGGCGGCCCAGGGTGCCGGGGTCTTGAGTTACTGGTTCGGGTCCGCCGTGGGTTTGGTATCCATGCTGGTACTCTTGCCGATCTATGCCTGGTATCTCTTGTTTGAACTGGAGCGTATCCACGCCGGCGTGCGCAAGTACGTGCCCGCACCGGAACAGGAGAGGGTGACGCGCATCGCCCGTCGCATCGGCGAGGTGCTGACGGTTTTCTTCCGGGGGCGGCTGACCGTCTGCCTGATCAAGGGCTTGATGCTGACCGCGGGCTTGCTCTTAGTGGGCGCCCCCTACGCTGTGTTCTTGGGCATGGCGTCGGGCATTGCAGCGCTGGTCCCTTTCGTTGGTGCCTTCCTGGGCTATTCCTTCACATTCCTGGTGGCCTTGACCAGTCCGGGGGCGGAGTTCCTCGTGACCTTCGGTTGGATCAGTGTCGTCTTTGGGGTGGTAGAAGTGCTGGAGGGATATTTACTCGTGCCGCGTATCCTGGGGGACTCCCTGGGCCTGCATCCCTTGTTTGTTTTTGTGGCGATTTTCATCGGCGGCGCAACCATGGGTATGTTTGGTTTCCTCTTGGCCTTGCCCATCGCCGCGTCGGGCTTGATTTTGGTGCGTGAATTGGTCGTGCCCGCCATGGAACAATTCGCGGCCGCGGACGAGGGCGGCGCGGCTCAAGAGGATGCACCTACGGAAGAACCGACCCTCTAGGTCGGCTCTTATGGTTTCCAAAGCTGATGCCCCAGGGGGCTGTCCCGGGGTTACTTCGCCCCGTCGCTTGTGCGCCTGAGTAACTCGCGCAGCTGCTTGAGCTCCTCGCTTGAGAGGCTGCGGTCCGCGGACTCCGCCCGGCCCAGGAGGGCCAATGCTTCGCCTAAGAGGGCTGCACTCACTGCGGCGACTGGAGGCCCATCGGGATCGTCCACTTCCGTATCAAAGGTGGCTTTGAACTCGGCGACCGTTTTCCAGTCCAGTTGTTTTTGGGAATAGATCTCTTGGATCGCCGCCTGTAATTGACGGTCCTCTTGGAAGTCGCCCATGGGGAAGGCGCTGCCCCGGGTGTCTTCCACCTGCCTGCGCACTTCTGCCCGCAGGAGCAAGCGCACATCCGCATGGGAGAGGCTGGTTTCCAGCCCGGCGTAGAGCTCTTTAAAGCCCGGCCACTGTTGCCAGTCGCTCATGTCTGAATCAGCCAGATTGGAGAAGGTCTCGGCTTGTGCCGTGGCCTGCTCCTGGGCCCAAAGGCGCAGTTTGCGTGTGCCTTGAATTCGGCGCATCTCCTTCAGTCGCCAGCCCGAGTACTTAGTGGGGGTGACCTCTTGGTCTGGTTGCACGCCGCCGACGCTCTTGATGCTGCCGTCTTTTTCGAGCATACGGTGAATCGAACGGCCGCTGGGCAAGAGGTACTTTTCGATGGTCAACTTGACCCGCGGGGCGTAGTCAAATTCTCCATCCCCGTCCCGGTCCGTGGTGATGCTTTCCCAAGCGTCCCGCCGTCCGTTGCGGTTTTCATCCGCATAGCCGTCGTCTTCTTCTCCGGGCATGGAAATCAAATTCTGCACCGAACCCTTTCCGTAGGAGCGTTGGCCGATCAGGGCCGCGCGGCCGTGGTCTTGCAGGGCCCCAGCGACGATCTCTGATGCGGAAGCGCTGAAGCGGTTGATCAAAACCACCACGGGCATGTCCTCGGGCACGAGCGCCGCTTGGCGAGTAGGGTAGGAGCGTCCAGCTCGCACCCGGGATTCGGTGGAAACAACCACCTTGCCCTTGGGCAGGAAGAGGTCCGCCACGTTGCGCGCTTCGTCCAAAAGACCGCCTGTGTTGTTGCGCAGGTCCAATATCACGCCGCGAAGATCCTGTTCCATCAGGGTATGCAGCGCGCTGGCAACTTCGCTGCTGGCCACGCGGCTGAAGGTGGATAGTTCGATGAGGCCGATGCCCCCGGGGAGCATTGCCGAGTGCACGGGAGGGATCGTGATCACCCCGCGCTCGATGGTGACCGCCATGTCTTCGGTGGGGCGGTCGATCAGTCCCGAGTCCATTCCCCGGCGCCAGATGTAGAGCTTGACCGCGGTGTTGGGGCGCCCCTTGAGGCGCTTGATCACTTCGGTGCTTTCCTCGCCCATGGTGGGCCAGTCATCCACCATGACAATCTTGTCGTCGGTGTAAAGCCCTGCTTTGTAGGCCGGTCCCGAGTAGATCGGTTTGGTGATGGTAAACAGCCCATCTTCCCGATCTACATTCACGTAGGCCCCGATGCCGCCGTACTCCGCTTCGATGTCCTGTTCGAATTTCTCCCAGGACTTCGAGTTGAAGAAGGACGAGTGCGGATCCATGCGGTTCAACAGGCCCTGCATTGCGGCCTCCAGCAGGTCCTCGCGTTCCACTGTGTCACCCTCAAGGTGGAAGCGTCGGACGAGCTCGATCAGGTTGCCGATGCGCTGCAAGTCCGGGTCTGTCTGACCCCCTTGTAGCAGGAGTTCGGACTGGCGCTCACGGGCTCGGCGCAATTCGGTGTCCTTGAAGCGGCGGATTTGAAGTTGCTTGAGGTAGGAACGCGCGAGCAGGCCCTGCTGCCCCGGTTGTGCCGAAAGTCGTTCGAGGGCAGGCACTACACCTTGCACCTCCTCCATTGCTCCCAATTCGGCCAGGCCCAGGGCGCCGCGACCCACCATGTCCAAGTCGCTGGATTCCAGGAACTCAAAGAGCACTCTGCGGGGGCGAGCGATTTGGTCGCCGAGGCCAATTCCGTGGGCGGCAACCGCGGCTGAGACCCGGGTGTCCGGGGCGCGATCCCCGTCAGTGGCGACGGCGATGAGAGCTTCCGTGAAGGTACGGCGGGTTTCGAGAGGGCCCCGGTCAAATCCCGCGCCGGCAGCGAGTTCAGCAGCGGCTTGAGAGGCTTCGGGATCGGATGCCTGGAGCACTTGGGTCAAGGAGACCCCCAGGATTTCCAGGTCCGGCTCGTCTCCGGTGAGGCGCGTGGCCACCAAGAAAAGGGTCGTGCGTGGATCGTTGTCTTCTAGTTGTAGAAGCCGGTCCACCTCCCGGTCGAAAGCTGCACCCCCTTCGTCTCCCAGGATGAGCCCCACCTGACGGGCTTCGCGAAAGAGTTCCGCCACCGTGAGCTGTTTTGCTGCTTGGGCTTTTTCCGCCAGTAGGGGCGCGAAATCCTCCTGGACTGGCGTGGAAGACGCCTGGGCGAGGGCCGAAAGGGCTAGGGTCAGGAGGGCAACGGTGAATCGGTTCATGAAAGCTGTGCACATAACGCTGAAAGCAGTGGGCGGGGCCATTGTGGGCCCCAGCGGTCTAGGTATCGGCAGGTGGGGGGCTCCGGCGGGAGGTACGACCTCTTCTTCGTTTCAATCTACGGCTCCAAGGGGATCATTGCAGGTGCTGTTACCAAAACCTAGCGTTGATTCGGCGGCTAGGGACGCCGCGGCCCCCTTTTGGCCACAAACAGGGGGAGGATTTAGGGCTCTGGGGATTGCTCCCCGCCGGGGGTCTGATCTGGGTCATAATTCAGCCCCAGACCACTCCACCCAGCTCCCAGCACCCCCATGACCCAGGAAAGCCAAGATCCTCTCACCAGCTCCCTCTCCCATGTTACAGAGGGCGTGGATGGCCCCCGGGCCCGCATGGTCGATGTGTCCCACAAGCACGAAACCCACCGAGAGGCCACCGCAAGGGCGATTGTGGAGTTTCCCGAGGGCCTGCTTGGGGGCATCCTGCGGGAGGGTGGACCTAAGGGGCCGGTGCTTGAGGTGGCCCGCATCGCTGGGGTGGGGGCCGCAAAGCAGACTGGATTGCTGATCCCCCTTTGTCACCCCCTGGGGCTCGACGGGGTCGATGTGGAGATCCGGCAGGTGGATGAAAACCGCCTTGAGGTGCTCTGCACGGCGGTGTGCACCGGGCGTACGGGGGTCGAAATGGAAGCCATGACCGGGGCCAGCGTGGCGGCTTTGACCCTCTATGACATGACCAAGGCCCTCTCTAAGGGCATAACCATCCAGCGGGTGGAGCTCCTCGCCAAGAGCGGCGGCAAGTCCGGGCCTTGGAAACGGGAGGGTTAAGAAGCCTCCTTTTTGCTGAACTCTGGGTTCTCGGGTCCCCGGTGGGTACCCTGTCCCCGTGGAAAACGACCCTAGCAACCCCCTGACACCATCCATGGACCTCAAGCTGATTCGAAACCTGATCCGACTCATGGAGCGCGGAGAGGTTACCGAGCTTAAAATCGAAGACGAGCAGGCGCACCTCAAAGTGCACCTGCGTCGTGGCCCTGAAGCCGGCTCGGGCCCCCAGGTACTGATGGTCCCGGGCAGTGCCCACTCGCCAGCGGCGGGACCTGCTCCCGTTGGGCTTCCTCCTCAAGAGGGCTCCGCGCCGGCGCCTCCTCCAGGGCGCGCAGAAGGTTTGATTGAGATCACCAGCCCCATGGTGGGAACCTTCTACCACGCCCCATCTCCCGATGACGATCCGTTTTCCTCGGTGGGTGATGACCTCGAAGAAGACACGGTGGTCTGCATTGTTGAGGCCATGAAGGTCATGAACGAGATCCGCGCGGAATGTCGTGGGTCGATTGTCGAACTGCTCGTGGAGAACGGCGAGCCGGTGGAATTCGGTCAGCCCCTTTTCCTCGTTAAGCCGCGCTGATGTTTCGACGCATTCTGATTGCGAACCGTGGGGAAATTGCCCAGCGGATCATTCGTGCCTGTCGTGAGTTAGGCGTGGAAACCGTAGCGGTTTATTCTGAGGCCGATGCAGACGCTTTGTATCTGCGTCAGGCGGACGAGACGATCTGTATCGGTGCGGCTCCCGCAGCGGAGTCTTACCTCAATATACCGTCAATCATTGCCGCTGCTGAGATCGCGGATGTGGATGCGATTCACCCCGGCTATGGTTTTCTCGCGGAAAACGCGCACTTCGCCGAAGTGTGCCGTTCCTGCAAGATCGGCTTCATCGGGCCCGCCCCTGAAGTGATCAGCGCAGTGGGGGATAAGGCCCGCGCCCGAGTGATTGCCATGGAGGCCAAGGTTCCGGTGGTCCCGGGATCCGATGGCTTGGTCAAGGACGAGACCGAAGCCATCCGTGTGGCCCAGGAAATCGGCTATCCCGTGATGATCAAGGCGACCTCCGGCGGCGGAGGCCGTGGTTTGCGGGTGGCCAGCAACGAGCCCAGCCTCAAGACTGGTCTGCGCGCCGCCTCGGCCGAAGCCCTAGCCGCTTTCGGTGATGGGGATGTTTACATCGAAAAATTCATCGAGCGTCCGCGACACGTGGAAGTTCAAATCCTCGCGGATTCCGATGGCAATGTGGTGCACCTTGGCGAGCGCGATTGTTCCGTCCAGCGCAGGCACCAAAAACTGATCGAGGAATCCCCCAGCACCAGCCTCTCTCCGAGGCTGCGGACCAAGATTGGTGAAGCCGCCGTGCGCATGGCGAAAGCTTCCAACTACACCACAGCAGGTACCGTGGAGTTCCTGGTAGATGCCCAGCAGAACTTCTACTTCATTGAAGTCAACGCCCGTATCCAGGTGGAGCATACGGTGACCGAGATGGTCACCGGCCTTGACTTGATCGCCGAGCAGATCCGCACCGCCGCCGGTATGCCCTTGCGATTCCGGCAGAAGGATATTGTGCATAGCGGTCACTGCATTGAGTGCCGCATCAATGCGGAAGATCCGACCAAGGATTTCCGTCCATCCCCCGGCCAACTGCGCGCCTTTGTGCCTCCCGGCGGCCCCGGCGTGCGCGTGGACAGTCACTGCTATGGGGGCTATCACGTTCCTCCTAACTACGACTCGATGATCGGCAAACTGCTGGTCCATCGCGCTACTCGTGACGAGGCGATCCGGACCATGCTACGCGCTTTGGACGAGTTCGTGATTGACGGGGTGGCAACGACCATTCCGCTGCTCAAGGAACTCCTTAACAATGCCGAATTCCGTGGAGGCGCTCATGACACTGGATTTGTCGAGCGCTGGTTCTCATCCCATAAAGAAGGATCATGATCAAACCTACTTACCTACTCGTCTTGTGCATCCTTGCCGGTTGCAATGCCCATCGCTTTCCCAGCCCCATGGGTGGCCCCGAGGAATTGCCCCCGGGCTTCACCGACATGCTGCTAGAAGGGCCTGAGGAAGCCCTTTTGGTGCGCCATGCTGACACGGTGCACGTTAAGCGCGCGGGTCAGACCTCGGTCCACCGCTTGCACTTCTATGATCGTCAAGCACGTATCCATGCGGGGGCGGCCGTTTTAACCGACGCGGGCGGACGGGCCGAGTTGATCTTCCCTGGTGGCTCCGTTGCCAGGATGCATGGCAACGGGATTCTGGTGGTCGGCTCACCTTCGAGGGGCGAGCCCTTTGTCTCGTTCTTGCAGCTTGAGCGGGCTAGCGTCGAAATGGAAGATGGAGAAGTGGTGCGCCTGCCCGGTGGCTCTCACCTCATGGGTGATGGGGGCCCGTTCTATTTGGAAAAGGTAAGCCGCGAGGTGCTCGAACTGCGCCACCGTGGTTACACCCGAGCGGTTCTCGCCTTCGGGACAAAACGCATTGTGCTGACCCCGGGGGATGTGCTTCACCTGCCCCTGCTGCCCAGCGGTTCCGCGCCGCAGATGATCGATCCAGATCATAAGGTCTCTGGAAGTGTGGGGGCTGTGCCCCTCGTGCTGGGGCCAGGAGTCGTGCTCTCCGGAGAATTCGACGGCCACGTTCAGTTTGACTTGCTCAGCGGTCAGGGCTTGAGCACCTTGGGTGTGCAAGTGGTAGCCGTCAACGATCAGCACCTGCGCCTTTCCGATCTGGCCCATGTGAGCTCTGAGGCCAAGTTGGCTGCTAGCGCCGAGGTCACGGAGTGACTCCCTTTGGGCACCTTCAGCGCACCTTGCTTTCAGCATTCAGTCGCGCAACTCTCCCATCAAGCTAAGACCTAGACCATGAAACGGATTCTTGTTACCGGCGGCGCCGGCTTCCTTGGAAGCCATCTCTGTGAGCGCTTCCTTGGGGAGGGCCATGAAGTCCTCTGTATGGACAATCTCGTTACGGGGGACCTGGCTAACATCGAAGCCTTGATGCCCAATCCGCTCTTTCACTTCATCCATCAGGATGTGACCGAGTTCATTCACGTGGCGGGGGAGTTGGATGTGATCATGCACTTTGCGTCTCCGGCGAGTCCCATCGACTACCTGGAGTTGCCGATTCAGACCCTTAAAGTTGGCTCCCTCGGCACCCATAAGGTGCTTGGGCTGGCCAAGGCCAAGGGTGCTCGGATTTTGATCGCCTCCACCTCAGAGTGCTACGGCGATCCCTTGGTGCATCCCCAATCCGAGGACTATTGGGGCAACGTAAATCCGGTGGGTCCCCGGGGGGTTTACGACGAGGCTAAGCGTTTCGCCGAGGCGATGACTATGGCCTATCACCGCTATCACCAAGTCGAGACGCGCATCGTGCGTATCTTCAATACCTATGGTCCGCGCATGCGTTTGAACGATGGGCGTGCACTGCCGGCGTTCATGTCCCAAGCCTTGCGTGGGGAAGACGTGACTGTCTTTGGGGACGGATCCCAGACCCGTTCGTTCTGCTATGTAGATGACCTGGTCGAGGGCCTCATGCGTTTGCTTTGGTCCAACGAGAATCTGCCGGTGAATATCGGCAATCCCACCGAGATCACGATCAAGGAATTTGCTGAGCGGGTGATCGAGTTGACTGGATCCAAGTCCAAGGTTGTTTACCGGGACTTGCCCGTGGATGACCCCAAGGTGCGCCAGCCCGACATCACAAAGGCGCGGGAGTTGTTGGGCTGGGAGCCCAAGGTGGATCTGGCCAGTGGGCTCGAGCGCACCCTTTCCTCCTTCCAAGAACGAGTGGGGGCCCTCTAGGGCTTTCAGTATGTGCGGAATCGTTGGAGCGATTCGTCAGGGCGAGCCGGTGCTGTCGGCCCTAGTCGAGGGCTTGAGGGTGCTGGAGTATCGGGGCTACGACAGTGCGGGCATAGCTGTCCATACGGGGCAGGAGATCCTCGTGCGTAAGAAGCAGGGGCGGCTGGCCAACCTGGAAGGAATCCTTGAGGATGGGGCTTTAGCCGGGGCGAGCGCAGGGATCGGGCACACCCGTTGGGCCACCCATGGGGCCCCCAGCGACCTCAATGCACACCCCCACATGGCGGGAGGCGGCGCATTGGCCATGGTCCACAACGGGATCATTGAGAACCATCAAAGCCTTAGGCAAGAGCTAGCGGCCAAGGGCATCAAGTTCGTTTCCCAGACCGACTCCGAGGTCTTAGGCCATCTCATCGCCGAGGAACTGACCGCTGCTCCTGACGAACCCCTCGCGGCCCTGCGCGCCGCCCTCGCGCGAGTGGAGGGCTACTACGCGGTGGCGCTCCTCTTGGATACGGACACGGGACCGGCGATTCTTTGCGCGCGCCAGGGGCCTCCGCTTGTTGTGGCCCAAGGCCCAGGCGGGACCTACTTAGGTTCGGACCTCTTGGCCCTGCTGCCCCACTCGAGCGATGTGGTATTTCTCGAAGACGGGGACATGGGGATCTTGACCGCAGGCGGCTACGCCTTGTTTGATGCGGCAGGGAATTCGGTGGAGCGAGTGCCCGAGGCCATCGATTGGGATCCCAAAGAAGCCAACAAGGGGCCGTGGCCCCATCACATGCTCAAGGAGATCCATGAGCAGCCCGATGTCTTGGCCCGTACGGTTTTTGATCGTATGGACGAAGAGGCCGGGGATGTGATTTTGCCCGGGCTGGAAGACGATGCTCTGCGACAAGTGGAGCGCATTCAAGTGGTGGCTTGCGGAACGGCCTTGCATGCGGGTTTAGTCACGCGCTATGCCATCGAGGAATTGGCCCGAGTGCCGGTGGATGTGGACTTTGCCAGTGAGTTCCGTTATCGGGGCCCCGTGCTCGCGAAAAACACCCTGGCCTTGGCCCTGACCCAATCCGGTGAGACCGCGGACACCCTGGCCGCTACACGCCTCTGCCAGAAATTGGGCGCCAGAGTTTTGGCAATCTGCAATGTGCAGGGGGCCAGTCAGGTGCGCGAGGCGGATGCTGCGATTTTGACCCACGCGGGGCCCGAAATCGGAGTCGCCAGCACCAAGGCTTTCACCGCTCAAGTGGCGGCGGGCATTCTCTTTGCCATTCGTCTGGGACGCGCCAAAGGCAACCTTAGTGTTGAGCGTGCCCGGGAGCTACTGCAGGGGATGCGGGGCTTGCGCTCCCAGATGGAGCAGCTTCTGACCCAGTCCAAGTGCGAGGAAATGCGCTCAGTGGCGCGCCGCCATGCGGCGGCCAAGGGTTTTCTATTCATCGGGCGCGGCATCAATTATCCGATCGCTCTTGAGGGCGCCTTGAAATTGAAGGAAATCTCCTATGTGCACGCTGAGGGCTACGCGGCCGGCGAAATGAAGCACGGACCCATCGCCCTGATCGATCCGGGCATGACGATTGTCTGTGTGAATGCGCAGTCGCCCCTTGCCGATAAGATGCGTTCCAATGTGGAGCAAGTACAGGCCCGCGGGGGGGTGGTCTTGAGCGTGGGCTCAGATCAAGCGACCCACGATCTGGCTCGGGATGTTTGCCCGGTGCCCACAGCCCTTGAAATTCTGTCGCCCCTGTTGAACGTGATTCCTTTGCAGTTGTTCTCCTATTACATTGCGGAACAACGGGGCTGCGATATTGATAAACCACGAAACCTAGCTAAGAGTGTGACCGTCGAATGAGTGGCCGTTATCTTGTGACCGGAGGGGCTGGGTTCATCGGCTCTCATCTTGCGGAAGCGCTATTGGGGCGTGGGGATGAGGTTGTTGTGCTCGACAACTTCAACGACTTCTATGACCCCCGTATCAAGCGCGAGAATGCTGAGTTGGTTTTGGCGGCGGGGGGTAAAATTATCGAGGGCGACATCCGCGACCAGGATCTCATCCAACGGCTGATCGTTGAGGATGGCTTCGATGGGGTGGTTCACCTTGCGGCCATGGCGGGGGTTCGTCCAAGTCTGGATGATCCCCAGCTCTATCAAGACGTGAATCTGCGCGGGACCACCCTGATTTTAGAAGCCTTGCAAAAGCGCCCCAAGACGCGCTTTGTCTTTGCCTCTTCTTCCAGCGTCTATGGGGGCAACGAGAAGGTGCCTTTTGAAGAGGACGATGATGTTTCCCGTCCGGTTTCGCCCTATGCAGCCACTAAGCGCGCTGGCGAGTTGCTGTGTTGGACGTTCCATCATCTGTACCAGATTCCAACCACCTGTCTGCGTTTCTTCACGGTCTACGGGCCGCGTCAACGGCCGGAGATGGCGATCCATCGTTTTGTGCGCTGCGTCCATGAGGGCGAGTCCATCCCTTTCTTTGGTGATGGCAGCAGCCGGCGGGATTACACCTATGTGAGCGACATCGTGGGGGGCGTGGTGCAGGCTCTGGACCGCTGCGGAGCCTATGAGATCTACAATTTAGGAGAATCTGCCACCACCACCCTGTCTGAGCTGGTGGCCCAGATTGGCGTCGCATGCGGTCAAGAGCCCCTGCTTGAGCGCCTCCCCAGCCAGCCGGGAGACGTTCCGGTGACCTTTGCGGACGTGTCCAAGGCCCGTGAAATGCTTGCCTATGACCCCCAAGTTCCAGTGACTGAGGGCCTGCAACGTTTCGTGGCGTGGTATCGTGCCCGCCCCTGAGGGACTAGAAGCCCCCGGACGGACTGCTTTCGGGTAACTTGCTGCCCGAAATACCCCGTTTCCCCCTAACCCCTCACACCCTAGGAATCCAAATCATGAAAGGCGTCATTTTGGCTGGTGGCCTTGGTACGAGGCTTTTTCCTCTAACCAAGATAACCAACAAGCACCTGCTGCCGGTTTTTGACCGGCCGATGATCTACTACCCGATCCAAACCCTGGTCAACGCCGGGATTACGGACATCATGATCGTCACGGGCGGGCGTAAGTCAGGGGATTTTTTATCCCTCCTGGGCAACGGCAAGGAGTTTGGGCTGAAGCACCTCAACTACACCTACCAAGAGGGTGAAGGTGGTATCGCCGAAGCTCTTGGCCTATGCGAGCACTGGGCCGCAGGTGAACCCCTTACGGTGGTGCTGGGTGACAACCTGATCGAGCGCAACATCAAGGCGGCTGTGGAAGCCTTTAAAGCCCAGGGGAGCGGTGGCAAGATTTTGCTCAAGGAGGTTCATGACCCCGAGCGTTTTGGCGTGGCAACCATGGACAAGGGGCGCGTGGTGGAGATCGTCGAGAAGCCCGAGAACCCGGTTTCCAACCTGGCTGTGATCGGGGTTTACATGTACGACGCGCGGGTCTTTGAGATCATCAACTCCCTTGAGCCATCCGCTCGCGGTGAATTTGAGATCACAGACGTGAACAATTGGTACATCAAGGACGGCAGCTTGACCGCAGACGTGCTTGAGGGCTGGTGGACCGACGCAGGCACGTTCCAGTCCCTGCATCAAGCATCTAACCTGGTGGCGGAAAGTGGCGCCAACCATCTGGACTAAGTCTTTTGCCAAGCCCGATCTAAGCGAACTTCGAGTTAGGTCAACCAAGCGGCATCCATGAACGAGAGCAATTCAAACAAAGTCCTGATCACCGGTGCGGCGGGTATGTTGGGCAGTCAACTGCTGTTGGCAGTACCCGAAGGAGTCGCTGCCCTGGGAACCGATCTGCGCGAAGCGCCGGGCGTGGGTGCGCTGGGTGTGGACCTGACCGATGAAGATCAGGTGGCCGAGTTGTTCCGCGAACACGGGCCATTCAAGGGCGTGATACACGCGGCGGCCTACACCGCGGTGGACAAGGCTGAGGAAGAACCCGAGTTGGTCGAACGCGTCAATGGCTTGGCCTGCGGCGTGCTGGCCCGCGCTTCGGCGGTGGCGGGAATCCCTCTAGTGATGGTTTCCACGGACTTCGTGTTCGACGGGGAAGCTTCGGTGCCCTACGAGCCTCGGCATCCCACGAATCCCCTGTCGGTCTACGGGCGCACGAAGCTCAGCGGGGAACAGCAGGCCCTCGAGTTCCATCCCGATGGAACCCGCATTGTGCGCACCCAGTGGCTCTACGGACCCAGGGGGAAGCATTTCCCCGGGACCATCCTAGGGCTCCTTGAGGAACGCGATCATGTGCGCGTTGTCTCCGATCAGATTGGTTCGCCTACCTCGACCCTGGAATTAGCTCCTGCCCTTTGGGATGTGCTGCTCAAGGGGGAGCCGGGCATCTGGCACGCCACCTGCGAAGGGGAGGGGAGTTGGTATGACTTCGCTTGCGCCACTGTGGAACTCTCTGGCATCGAAGACCGCGAAGTGCAGCCTTGTCCCACAGAAGAATTCCCGCGCCCGGCCCATCGGCCTCCCTACAGCGTGCTGGATTGTGAGCGATTGACCGCCCTGCGCGGCGCGCCCATGGCCCATTGGCGCGACGCTCTCAAGACATTCCTCGGATCTTAGAAAAACCATGACGCGTGCAATCCTCCTGACCGGCGGTGCCGGTTTTATCGGTTCGAACTTTGTCCACATGCTTGCCGAGCAGCGCCCGGACTGGCTGTGCGTTAACTTGGACGCCTTGACCTATGCGGGCAACCTGCAGAACCTTGCGATGGTTGAGGGATCGCCGAAACACCGTTTCATCCACGGCGATATTTGCAAGACCGAGGATGTGGAGCGTGCGCTGGACGCCTGTGGCGATTTGCCGATCAGTGTTGTACACATGGCAGCAGAGAGTCATGTGGACCGCTCGATCATTTCGGGACTGCCCTTTGTGCAGACCAATGTGCTCGGGACGCAAGTCTTGCTTGATGCCTGTCGTGCCCGGGGCATCGAACGCTTTGTGCATGTGTCCACCGACGAGGTCTATGGTTCGCTTGGGAGCGAAGGGTTCTTCACCGAAGACACACCCCTCGCCCCGAATTCGCCCTACAGTGCATCGAAGGCAGCCAGCGACATGCTCGTTCGCGCAGCCTTCCACACACACGGGTTCCCGGCCCTGACCACTCGCTGCTCGAACAACTACGGTCCCTGGCAGTTCCCTGAGAAGCTGGTTCCCCTGATGCTGGCCAATGCCCGCGAGGACAAGCCCTTGCCGGTCTACGGGGATGGGATGCAGGTGCGCGACTGGCTGTATGTGCAGGATCACTGTGAGGCGATCCTGGCGGTGCTCGAGCGGGGCGAATTGGGCGAGGTGTACAACATCGGGGGTCACAACGAATATCCCAACATCGAGATCGTCAAGAGCATCCTGGCGGCTATGGGCAAACCTGAGTCCCTGATCACCTATGTAACCGACCGTCCGGGTCACGATCGGCGCTATGCCATCGATGCTTCCAAGATCGATGCAACATTGGGATGGCGTCCGCGCTGGACTTTCGAGCAAGCGCTGCCCGCGACCATCGAATGGTACGAGTCGCAAGTCGAGTGGCTACAGGGACTTAGGACTGGGGCCTACCGTGACTACTACGCTCAGCAGTACGGTTCGGGCTCTGAGGGCTGAAACTCACCCTCATTGAAACTACTGTGAGGTCAATTCCTGACCTCTTTCTGCCGATTCAAACAACGAGGAGGGTAGTCCGCTGGGCTGCCTTCAGCTATTCCACCGCCATACGGCGGCCCAGTGCCCATGCCCCACTCATCGCCTTCTAGCTGCCCGCGAACCAAAACTTGCCTCCTCACCCGAGGGCTCTCGGCGAGTTGGACCCTCGTCGCCTTGACCTTGATGCTCGTGTTGAGTGCCTGCAACTCAAGCAGCGCCCCCGATAAGCGCCTCCTGCAGTACCTCAATAGTGACGGTTTCGGCAACCGCTACACGGGTAATGCCGAGGAAGAGAACTACGTCACCATTGGAGATACGGTGGCCTTCGTGGATGTGGTTCGCCCCAATGAGTTATCGAGCACCCAGAAGGTGGACATCGACGGCACGGTTCTGCTGCCGGATCTGGGAGTGGTTCACGTGGCCGGCTACACCCGCAGCGACCTGCGCGCGTACCTGACCGAGCGCTACAGCAGCTTGTACGAGGAGACCATGCTTGAGGTGCAGATCAAGACCATGGGCAAAAAGTATTTTGTCTTCGGCGAGGTCTACAAGGAAGGCGAACAGGTTTTCGATGGGGATTTGACGATCTTTGAGGCGGTGATGGGGTCCGAGCCCCGGCCGAACTCATCGAACTTGGGTCGAGTCATGTTGATCCGCCCTGACCCGGTGGACCCCTTCAAGATCACGGTCAACATCAACGAGCTCTTTGACGGAGACTCAACTTTCAATGTCCACGTGCAAGAGCGGGACATCATTTTCGTTCCTCCCACTATGCTGGCCCAGGTGGCCTACTTTATCAAAGCCTTGATCTTCCCCTTTACGGAAGTGATCCGCGAGGTGAGTAGTGCCATGTTCTGGGGTAGCCGCTATGGGGTATTTGATTCATCCTTCTCCTCGCGCGGTGGCGGCGGTGCCGCTGGCGGAGGGATCTTTTAGAGCAACACCATGGCAGTCGAAGTAGAAGCCACCAGTCAGTTAGACGAGTTTCTCGGCGTTCTTAAGCGTCGGGTCTGGGCTATCGTCCTTCCAGCGACTCTGATCTCGGCCATCGGGATCAGCATCGCTATCGTGATTCCCAAGAAGTATGTCTCTAGTACCCGAGTCATGCTGCGGGACGTGGAAGGCGACGGTGGGGGTGGTGGCGGAGAAGGCACCAGTGAGGGCCGTGTGGCAGAGCACACCATTCGTTCACCAGCGCGCGTTCGCGCCGTCCTCAAGGAACTCGCCTGGGATGACTATCTTGTGCTCGTGGCACAGGACGAGTCGCTCTACGTGGATCGCACCCTTGGCAATCTGGAGGTGGAAACCCCGCCCATGGACCGCTATGCCGGCCAGCAGTTGGTTCGGGCGGAGTTTGCCCACGTGGAGGCCGCCCGAGCTCAGGATTTCCTCGAGAACCTGATGGCCCGCTGGCGCACAGAGGTGTTGGAGCGCCGACACAACCAAACACGTCAGGCCTATGACGATCTGAAAGAGTCCCGGGGTGAAACCGACAAGGTTCTGAAGAGCATTGGCCGGCAGATCTCTGAGTTGCGCAAGCTCCACGGCATCCCCCCAGCGCTGCAGGACGGGGACCGGGTCAAGCAACGGTTGGCACCCCAGTTCACCGCTCTTGAACTCGAAAAAGAGGAGCTACTGAAGTTCGAGGAAACCTACGTCAACGCCCTGATCATCCGAGACCGACTGGTCAGCACTCGGGACCGTATGGAAGACGAGGTACCCTTTACTACCAAGATCCAAGCTGATGACACCGCGAAGCGGGTCCAGGCCGTTGACACTGGAATTGCCCAGTTGGAAAGCACTCTAGCCGCCAGGGGCTGGTTGCCTGCTCACCGTAAGTATCGTTTGGCGCAAAGTGAAATCGGGCGCCTGCGCCGCGAGCGCGATGCCTTGGTGGCGGCGCAAACTGCCGCTTTCGTCGAGCAGGTCATGGTGCCTAACGATGTTAAGGTCAAAGCCAGCACCCAGGTTGAAGCCGCCGAAGAGCAGCTGGCGGTGTTTCATCAGCGCCTGACCACCCAAGACGACAAGGTCGCGGCCATGAACATCGAAGTTCAAGAGCTGCAAGATGCTTATGTTCAGCTGGGTGAGCTAGGCGCCGAACAGGCCCGCAAGCACGCGGTTCTCCAGGCCACTGAAACCCAACTTGAAAGCGTGCGCCAGGAATTGGCCCAGCTGGATGGCCCCATGGGCAACCCCTTCGAGGTTCAGGATGCACCCAACCTGCCCACCTCGCCCACAGAGCCCAACCCTTGGCTTATCGGTGTGTTCTCGATTTTGGCTGGCCTTGCAGTCGGTTTGGCCGCTGCTATTGCTGGCGAGTATTCCAAGTCCACCTTCCGTACGGCCGGGGACTTGGCTCGCGTGATGGCAGTGCCCGTGCTGGCAACGGTCAACGTGATCGTGACCCGCAAGCAGGCCCGGCGAGCCACATTTAGGCGCCTGGCTGTTGGCGGAGTGACCACGGGTTTCGTGCTCATTCTGGCCTACATCACATGGGCCTTTGCCTTCAGGCAAGACCTTCTGTCCCCGGAGGTACGAGATTCGATCGAGGCCTTCCGCGGTACATTCAAGTGATCCAGGCGTCGGTTTGACCCGGGTGCCGCCATGCTGCATGGGGCACTCCACCAACTACCTTTAACCGTCTCCACGAGTCCATGATCCACCGCACCGACCAACCAATTCAGTCCACGCTGTTGGTGCTGGGAGTGTCGGCTGTGCGTTCCCTCTTGTCGGAGGACCAGAACTAGTCCCGTGCGCGACATCCTGGTCACACTGTTCGTGCTTGGGGTCTTGCCCTTGTGCTTCAGGCGCCCCTTTATAGGGCTGCTTGTGTTCTCGGTGCTGGCCTACATGCGCATCCAGGATTTGACCTGGGGTTTCGCACGCTTTCAGCGTTGGTCTTTTCTTGTGGCGATCGTGATGATCGCAGGCTGGGTGGCGGCTCGCGAAAAATACCCGCCCGTACGCAGTATCCGTACAGGGCTGATGGTCTTCCTGTTTGTCTGGGTGGGGCTAGGGCACCTCTTCGCTTACGGCGACGTGCCTGTGAATTCAGCTGGCCTAGTCGAGTACGGCAAGATCATCTTCATCGCCCTCTTCACTACGGCGGTGGTCCGCACCCGCGAACAGCTGCGCATTTTGGTCTGGGTGATCACGATGAGTTTCGCCTTCTACGGAGTCAAAGATGGTCTTCACGGGTTCTTGACCGGAGGATCTGTGCACATTATCCGGGGCCCCGGAGGCATGATTGAGGACAACAACGATTTTGCCCTGGTGATGGCAATGACCGTGCCCATGCTGATTCACTTGGCCACTAGCGAGCGCAACGCGCGCTTGACCCGTGGCCTCAAGTTGATGGTCCCACTTACCATGTTCACGGTGATCCTGACCCAGTCCCGGGGCGCCTTCCTGTCCTTGTTGGTGGCGATTTCTGCGCTCGTGTGGCGTACACGGAACAGGTTGATCGGACTCATGTTTGGTATCGTGGCGGTTGGTGCCATCGTCGCGTTCTCGCCCTCTGAGTTCCAAGATCGCATGGGCACGATTACTAGCTATGAGGAGGACGGTTCGGCCATGGGTCGGATTCGGGCATGGAAGGTTGCCTTGCGCATGGTGGACGAGCGCCCCGTGTTTGGCGTGGGCTTTGGTCGTTTCCGTAGCAGCTACCTGGACTTCGAGCCCAACCCGACCCCTTCCCAGTTGGATGGCCAGGGAACCCTTGTGGCCCACAATAGCTACTTGCAGATTTGGGCTGAATGTGGCACTCCGGCCCTTCTTGGCTATCTGCTGCTGTTTGTTGCTTCTTTCCTAGATATCTATCGATTGCGTAAAGCTGCGTCGCGGCGGTACTTTGCCAGCTGGATTTTATCCTATTGCACACTCTTTGAAGCCGTGCTGGCCACCTTCCTGGTGGGCAGCATGTTCCTCAACCGAGCCCACTTTGACTTGGGCTATCACCTACATGCGATAGTGTTGGTGTTCGGGCGAGTGGCTAGAAGTGAGATGGTCGATGAGGTGCGCTATCCGGTGCGTGGCGGTGGCGGTCGTAGCGGTCCTCTTGTGGCCCGCAAGAGCGGCGGATTTGGGGCAGCGACTCCTTCATCCCCTAACGGTTTCCGGACCACTCCTCTGATCGAGGGGGCCTGACCCCTTGTGCGGCTTCACCGGGTTCGCCCACGATGACCCCCGCTGGGAAGTTGACCAACAGGAACTCATGCGCATGACGCGCACCCTCGTGCACCGCGGCCCGGATGATGAGGGTTTCCATTCCGCCCATGGGGTAGGCCTTGGATTCCGTCGCCTGTCAATCATTGACCCCGCCCACGGGCATCAGCCCCTCGTGTTGCCCGATCAAACTCTTGCGCTGGTGGGCAACGGCGAAATCTACAACTACTCTGAGTTGGCGGAGGAATTGCGCCGGGATGGGTGCCGTCTTGCCACGGGCAGCGACATGGAAGTGGTGCTGCACCTGTTCGCCAAGGAAGGCAGGGCTTGCTTCCAACGCCTTGAGGGGATGTTTGCCTTGGCGATCGTGGACTTCAGGGACCGACTCTCGCCTAGGATTACCCTGGCCCGGGATCGTATGGGAATCAAACCCCTCTATTGGGCTCGGCATAAGGCGCGCCTGTGGTTTGGTTCGGAACCCAAGGCTCTTCTGGCATCTGGGCAATTCTCGCGCAGCGTGCGGGGAACCGCCATGGTGGAGTACCTCATGCGCGGGTTTGTGGCGGGTAGTGAGTCTGCTTGGGATGGTATTGAGCGCTTGGAGCCGGGGACTTCCTTGGAGTGGGTTTCGGGTCAGTTCCCTGTCTTGCGTACTTGGTGGACACCGCCCTTGGTGGGTCCTAGTCCTGCGCCCGAGGATGGGGAGGTGCTTGAGTACCTTGATCGTGCCGTGTCCCAACGCTTGGTGAGTGATGTGCCCTTGGGAGGGTTCCTTTCCGGAGGCGTGGATTCTGCCGGAGTGGCGGATGCTATGGGACGGGCCGGAGCCCATCCCCCGGAGCTCTGCACGGTTTCTTTCCGCGAAGAAGAATTCGACGAAGCGGGTCTGGCTCGTATCAGTGCCGAACGCATGGGTGCCTTGCATCATGTTGCCGTTCAACAACCGGACCCGACGGCGGTCTTAGAACACCTTCCCTGGAACTTTGACGAGCCCCATGCGGACCCGAGCAACTTGCCCACCTGGATGGTTTGTCGCATGGCGCGTGAGCATGTGACCGTGGCCCTTTCAGGTGATGGTGGCGACGAAGTTTTTGGGGGTTATCGCCGTTACATCCACGAGTTGATGGAGCAGCGCGCGCGTCGGGCCCTGGGCCCTTTGGCATCCATGGCCGGACTGGTAGGCCGAATGCACCCTCAATTTAGGGCCCCCCCACGTTGGATGCGAGGCAAGACGTTTCTAACTCACATGGGGATGTCATCGGCCCACGCCGCATGGGATAGCGTCTCCAACATGGCCCGGCCTGCGGCCCTTTCGCTCTTGCATTTGGGCTTAGGCAAGGCCCTGGACCAAGCGAACCCCTTCGCCCACTGGGCGGCTCAGCATCATCGTCCTGATGTGGCGGACCCGCTCTATCGCACCCAGTACGCGGACATGCGCACGACCCTAGCCGAGCAGCTTTTGGTCAAGGTGGACCGGGCCTCGATGGCTGTTGGCTTGGAAGTTCGGGTGCCCTTCTTAGACCACCGTATGGTGGAACGCTTTGCGCCCATGCCGATTGGCCACAAGATCCATGGGGGAGTAGGCAAGGTGGCTTTGCGAGCGGCCCTCAGTAAGCGCCTGGATCCAAGGGTGATCGCTGGCGCCAAGCGCGGGTTCGACATTCCGGTGAGTGCTTGGTTGCGCGGCCCGCTGGCCTCGCCCCTCCGTGAACATTTGGGGGGCTTGCCACCCACGTGGTTTGACCTATCCAAGGTGAAGGCCTTGCAGGATGATCATTTGGAAGGCCGGGCGGATCATGGGTTGTTGCTTTGGACCTTGCTTGTCTTCGAAGCCTGGCGCCGCCGGCATGATTGCGAGGAGGTAACAGTATGAAGTTGCTCTACCACCACCGCACCCAGGCTGAGGATGGCCAAGCGGTGCATATTCGCTCGATGATCCAAGCCTTGGAGGGCTTGGGCCACGGGGTTAAGGAGGTGGCCCTCGTATCCCGGGGGGGCGCGCCCCAGGCTAAGGCCGATTTGATCCAAGAGGAGTCCAGTGGGGGACTGCGGTCCCTTCTCCGCATCCCTAACTGTGCTCGTGAGATTGCCGAGCACATGTATTCCGTTCCCGCCAAGGGGCGTTTGGTGCGGGCTGGCCGTGAATTCGGTCCCGATGGGATTTATGAACGCTATGCCTTCGGGAACCGAGCGGGTCTATGGGCGTCTAAGGAGCTTGGGGTGCCTCTGGTGTTGGAGGTGAACTCGCCAATGGTCCTGGAGCTCAGCAAGACTCGGGGACTTTATTTTTCCAAGCTCGGGGAGCGTGTGGAGAAGGAGATCTTTCGTGGGGCGGACCGTGTTTGTGTGGTCACGGGTGTCCTCGGAGAAACGCTGGTTCAGATGGGGGTGGATCCCGATCGGGTGGTGGTGACTCCCAATGGTGTGTGCCTCGACCAGTATGCCCACCCGGATCGAGAAGCCGCACGTCGGGACCTGGGTCTGGAAAACGTCAGCGGCCCGGTCCTGGGTTTTGTGGGCTGGGTACGCGATTGGCATCGTCTGGACTTGGTGATCGAAGCCTTAGCCGGGGGCGAACTTCGGGATGCCCAACTTGTGATCATCGGCGGAGGCCCGGCCATCGGGGACCTTGCGGCTCAGGCCCAAGCCTTGGGGGTCGCGGATCGGGTCCATTTGGTGGGCCCTAGGTTGCATGCTGAGATCCCCGCACTTCTCGCGGCCATGGATGTGGGGCTTGTACCCGCGATCAATCCTTATGCCAGTCCCCTCAAGCTGCACGAGTACATGGCCGCGGGGCTGCCCGTGATTGCGCCCGATCAGCCGAACCTGCGTGAAGTACTGCAGCACGAGCGTGAGGCCCTCCTTGTACAACCGGGTGATGGCGCTGCCCTGCTCGCCGCCTGCCAGCGACTGGTCAGCGATGCACCCCTGCGCCAGGCCCTGGGCCAGGCTGCGCGCCAGTCGATCTTGGATCAGGACCTTACCTGGGAAGGAAACGTGCGCCGGGTGGAACGGGCTCTGGGGGATCTATCATGAGTCAGCCGCTGCACTCCATGTCTTTTGATGTGGAAGAATGGTTTCAGGTCGCGAATCATTCCCGCGCCTGCCCGCGCGAGCGATGGGATGAGTTTGAGAGCCGGGTTGAGCCTGCCATGGGGCGGATCCTGGACCTGCTTGAACGCCGGGATTGTCGCGCCACTATGTTCTTCCTGGGTTGGATCGCCGAACGTCATCCAGACCTAGTGCGCCGTTGTTTGGATGCAGGGCATGAGATCGCCAGTCATGGCTATGACCACAGATTCCTGGGAGAGTTAGGCCCCGATGGCTTGCACGCTGATTTGCAACGCACGGAGGAGGCCCTCGCCGCAGCGGGTGCTCCCAAACCTCGGGGTTTTCGGGCCAGTACATTCACTCTGAACCGGGATACCTGGTGGGCTTTTGATGTTCTACTAGAACGCGGCTACACCTATGACTCGAGCGTGCACCCGATTCGCCATCCAACCTACGGGGTGCCCGGTTTTGAGCCGGCCATCAGCCGAGTGGACTTGGATGGGGGCTCCATGGTTGAGTTCCCCGTGTCCACCTTCCCCTTGCTGGGGCGTAATTGGCCGGTGGGGGGCGGAGGTTACTTTCGCTTGCTGCCTGGGTCTTTGCAGCGCAGGCTGATTGCAGGCCTCGAGCGCCGGGGCAGGGCAACAGCCACCTACTTGCACCCTTGGGAGTTTGACCCCGAGCAACCCCTGGTGAAGGCTTCTTTGTCGAAGCGGTTCCGCCACAGGGTGGGGCTTGGGCGCACCCTCGACCGCTTGGATGCGTTCTTGGAGCGCTTTCCCTGCGAGAGCATGGAAAGTGTCCTGGTGCGTTCAGGGTTTCTTGACAAGTAGGGCCTAGAGGCGCCTTGCTGTCTGCACGGACGAAAGGTTAATCCAGCCCGAGTTGCGCCTGAAGAGCAGTGCTGAGCCCTGTCATGGCTCGAATCGTGGGAGCTAGGTAACTAGTGCCCTGGCTGCGGCGCAACGCGGCATCGGAGAGTTGCTTGAGCAGTGTCTGGTCTCTGGGGCGGTTGCGGCGCACCAAGGTGGCGTAGTAGACCAGCCTCAAGCTGTCCTGATCAAGATCTTGGGCGGAAGTCGCGCGCTCTCTCCAAAGGCGCCCGAGGGTGATCAAGTTGCGACCCGCGGGGCCTCCGTGCTGCAGATCAGCCCAGGCCTCTGAAAAATCAGCTAAGGCAGTTTGACTCGGATTCAGACTTTTACGGGCCGGAGCTAGAAGGGCGGAGACTACTTCTGGTTCAGCACCGGAGCGGGCCTCTAGGGCTGCCAGCAACAACAGTCCCCGGGGGGAGTGAGAAGCACTGTTGAGAGCATGGAGTTGATCCCTGGCCTCATCGATGCGTCCCAGGTCGATCAGAGCTTGAGCGTTCAAGCGCCAGAGATCACTGCGGCCGGGGGCGCGTAGCAATTCCCGCTCTAAGAAGT
Source organism: Planctomycetota bacterium (assembly GCA_028823345.1). Classification (GTDB taxonomy): domain Bacteria; phylum Planctomycetota; class UBA1135; order UBA1135. The sequence goes on along the minus strand of JAPKBR010000012.1, from coordinate 23,757 downwards.
CGTGGGCCAGGTCGGGGGAAATGGTCAGCAACCACGTGCCCCACAGCTCTGCACTGCCGGCGGCCACATCCTCGATGGACAGTTCGCCCCGCGGGTCGAGCCCAATCAGGGTGAGGCGGTCCTCAAGAAGTTCGAGGGCACCCATGGCGCGGGCCTTTGCCAGGGCCGTGCTGTGGTCATCCAATTGGGAATCCGCGCGTGTACGGGCCAAGAGAATCAGGGGGTCGTGGGGGATGGCCTCCTCCATGTCTTGTAGCAGTGAGGTCGCGTCACCCAAGCTGAGCTTGCTGCCTGGTCCGGCGACCGTAGTTTGAATCATGCTCAGGAGCTCCCTCGTGCGGGGACTTCCGGGTGTGTGGAAGGGGATCCGGCCCCCCGGGGCGGTGGGCCCATCGTCGGCCATGGGCAGGATCGGGTAGAGGTTTTGCCAGACCTTGTACATGGCCCCGACGGCCTGCAAGTTTCGCCCTTGGGAGGCGTGGATACGCCCCAAAACCCAACGTAACTCGTGCTCGTCCGGATGTTCGACGAGGAACTTCTGGAGCAAAGTCTGCGCGCGGTCTGGTTGTCCCAAGTCCCAAGCCAGGAGTGCCGAGTCCAGGGTGTTGCGCGTTTCGTCTTGCAAATCTTGACGGCCCGCTGCCTTGCGTCGCTCTACCCGAAGGGCGTGAATTTCCGGGGCCCAGCGGTCACCGTCTGCCCTCTTGGCCGCTTCGCGTTCCCGTCGGACCCAAGCCGGTGAGAATGTGGGATGTCCGTTTGTGACCGCGATGCGCACCCGTTCCGCGCGATCTTCCTGGCCCAGGGCTTGCTGCGCTCTCTCAGCCAGCATCAGGGCCCAAAGGGTCGGCTTGGGACTCAAGTTGGAGATGCGCGGTAGCGCCCAAAGTCCCCAGCCTTCGATTTGAGCAGCGCCGAGCAGGCTCAGAATGTGGCGCGGGTCAACGCGTTTACGATCGGTGGGGTGCAACACCGCAAATAGTTCGTGCACGGCGCTTTCCCCCAGATACTCGGGCAATGCGATCGGCAAGTTTTCAAGGTCTTGCAGCAAGCCCAGGGTAAGGCTCCAGCTTGGATCAAGGGGGTGTTTCTCTTGTCCCTCTTGGGCAAGGCGTAGGGCCTCGTCGGGTTGCTCATCGCAAACCGCCAGAAAAGCATTTTGCCAAAGGGATCCTTGAAAGCCCCGGGTGGTGCGCACTGCCATGGCCAAGCTGGGCAGTTGGCTCCATTCACCACGGTCCATGGCCAGTACCAAACGAGTCCATTCAACGATACCGTCCCCGCGGAAGGCTTCCCACCGATTGAGGCTCTCGGCTAGGTCTTGATCATTGCCCAAGAGGGCGTCGCAGAGGACTAAGCGCTGGATCAAGGGGCCACCACGGAACTCGGGGTGTTCGTCCATGGCTCGGGCTATTCGCACAGCCTCTTGGGGGCGTGTGGCGCCGAGCAGAGTGTCGATGACCTCTAGGTGCGGAAAATCGAGTTCCGGGACCATGGTCAATGCGATGAATTGCCCCACCGTGGTGGCGAGCCTCTTTGGACTGCCCTTGAGTTGGGATTGGATTAACAGTAGCCAGCCAGCACCGCTAGTCTGTGGGTCAGCGGCGGCCAGGGCTGCTGGGCGCGTCGCTTCCTTGGAACGCCCCAATAGGATCAGAGTTTCTGCTCGCAGGAGGTGGTGCTGTGCAGTATCTCTATTTGCATCCGAGGCGTCTCCGAGGGCTGCAAGCGCTCGCCCGGGCTCGCCTTGCACGAGGAACTGCTCGGCGATGGCCAAGCGTCCTTCCCCCAGGGGGGCCTGTTGGGTGAGGTGGCGGTACTGAGAAGCGGTCAAGTTCCGGGCTCCCACTCGCGTGAGAAAGTCACGGAACTCCTTATCAGGGCCTGTGAGGTCGATGCGTGTCATCAGCAACAGACTCGCCTGGGCCATGGCTCCCCGCGCCAGAAACCCTTCCAGCTCCAAGTCAAGTGCAGGCAATAGGCCGGGGTAGTCCAGTCGCAGGCGACGGGCTAGGGATTGGCAGGTGGGATAGTCCCCTTCAAGGAAGAAGGAGTGGGCCAGCTGGTAGCGTGCCGCGGGACCATATTCGCGCAGGCCGGAGCCCGTTTTGTCCAGGGCGCGGCGCATGGTGAGTAGGGAGCGGTTCTCGGATTGCAGGGAGGCGTTGCCCTGGTCTTCCCAGGCGGGAACCAATCCGAGGGCCCGTTTCGGAAGCAGGGCCATACCGCGGGTCATGCTCTCTTCAGAGCTGCGGTAGCCTGCGCCCGGGGCGGAGGCCTGCAGTTCTGCGAGTCGTAACCAAGCTTCTCCATCCAGGTGTGGAGCTAATTGGACTGCTTCGGTGAGCAAGCTCATCTCGTCGCGTGTTTGTTCCAGCTCGCGATACCCCGAAGCCGCGGCTAGCAAAAGAAGCGCCGTCCCATCAGTCATGGGTGGCACGCGCTTGCCCTCAAGGTAGTTGCCCATGACCCTTAGGCCGCGGTGGATGTACTCGATGCGATCCACTTGGCTCTCGGGGTCACGGTCGAAGAGGCTCATGGCCGCATACCAGGAAGCGTGCCGCCGCTGAATGGGAGTTCCCCGTTCGCCAAGTACATTGGCGAGTTGGCCAATCAGGCGGTGGTCTCGTGATTGCCAGGCCAGTTGAGTGGCCCGTACCACAAGGTCCAGAGAGATGTTGGGGGATGAAAGATCGATGGTTTTTAGCAGGGCTACGGCTCGTGCCTTTTGGCCCATGGCCTCAAGGGCATTCAAGGTGGCCAACACCACTGCGTTGCTGCTCTTGCCGTGCACCAGAGGAGAGGCGATCAAGCCCAACTCAGCGGTTGTCAGGTCTTGTCGTGCGCCCCACAGGAGGGCCAGCAAGTTGCCGAGGGCCTCATGTCCCGTTTCCAGCTCGTCTTTGTCCTTTGCTTGGGCCAAGACATTTACCGCTTGGGAATAGGACTGGCGCGCGCTGTTAAAGAGGGATGAGGCTTTACTCAAACTCGCGAGGGCTTGGACCCCCAAGGCACCTTCACGTGCGGCTTCAAACATGGAACGCAATTCGTTCACTAGGCGCAGGCGTGCTTGGTCGTCCAGCGAGCGCATGGCGATTTCTTCTGCCATCAGGGCGGCCTGGTCTCCTTGTCGACCTGCTATGGCCATGGCTAAGTGCTCTTGGGCACCAGCCAGCATGGACTTGGCTTGCTCGGATTCAATGGAGCCCCTCAAGGCCCAAGCGGGACCGTGCTGGGGACTATTGGTCAAGATCTCGACGCACAATTGCCAAGCCTCTGCGGGTTTGTCTTCCTTGTTGAAGATGTTCGCCAGCCGTAACTGCACCGCCGGGGATGTTTGATCCATGGCCATGCTGACTCGCTCGAGGCAGAGTCGCGCTTCGTGCCAGGATTCAAGGCTTACGTAAAGGTCCGCCTGTGCCACGAGCAGGCGCGCCTGCAGCTGGGGCGATTCCTTCATGGAAGGGTGGCGCAGTGCGTGTTCGCTCAGGCGCAGTAATGGCTCGGGCTCGAGGATCTCACCCTCAAGGGCGGCCTCAAGGCGCGTAAGCACTTGCGTCGGATCGATGTCGTTGGGGGAGAAGACCGCCCGGGCAACGAAGCCGAGGGAGCCGAATGCGAGCAAGAGGCCCAGTATAGAAGTCCACTTCATGATATTTTTAGGTCGATAACAGGAGCTAGCCTACGCTCCAAGGGAGCTGGATTCTCCTGCGGGCAAGCGGTACTTGCCCATCTTCTGGTAGAGGGTGGATCGGGAAAGGCCGAGCATTGCGGCTGCAGCGGCCTTGCTACCATCGGTGAGGTCGAGGGCGCGCATGATGAGCAGGCGTTCGGGAATGGCCAAGCCTTCTTTGAGGGGCGGCAGAGGGTCCTGTTGGAGCAACTCAAGCAGGGGTTTTGCCCAAGCCATGGGAACGAGGTCCGGACCCGGGACAATCGTTGACGGGCCATTGTGGATTACGCATTCCTTAGAGGTGTCAGGTTGTCTAGGCGGGACCTTATTGAATGGGGTCTTCGCTGAGCTTCCATCCTGATTCTCAGGGTTGGGCGCAGGTTTTTTGTGGAACGGAACCATACCTTGCCATCGGAATGGGCCATGGGCGCGCTGAATACTAGCTGTCCGGTTTCTCGGACGGGAGTCCCGTTTTAGGAATCCTGGGGGACCCTAGGCGCAGGGAAGAGTCACGCGAAAAGTGCGCTCATTCCCGTCGAAGGCCATGGTGAGCTCCCCGCCTTGGCCCGTCAGAATGGCGGCGGCAGCGGGAATCGCGTTGGGGCCAACCCCTGGCAGGAGCCGGTGCAGGGCATAGGGCTCGAGCCAGCGAGGGGCATCAAGGCGTGCGAGGGGGCCAGCGGGGAAGGTGACTTCTAGGGTGGCAGTTGGCCCATCCGTGGAGACTCCCACCTTGACCTCGCCGTTGCTTCCAGTGGCAAGGGATGCGACCGCTAGGACCGCGTCGATGGCCAGGACCAATAGGCCCTTTTCCGCACGCACGACAGCGTCCGGGGCGGCCCGGAAAAGGTAACGCGGCCCGCCGTCTTCCTCGTGGGCCAAGCTGGATAGGAAATCTTGCGCCAGGTTCGAAAGGTCCACCGTCGAACCATCGGGGCCCGGGGGCGCAGCCAGATACCCGATGGTGCGGGTGAATTGGCCCAGGCGCATAATGTCTTCCGAGAGTCCGCGCAGGGCATTGTCGCTTTCTGCTTCTTCGCTGGCTTCCAACGTTTGGCGTAGGCCAAGATCTAAGCGTTGAGCCATGTCGGCGAGATCGGCCACTTGGTCTCGATACCAACTGGGGAGCTCGGTGGTGATGAGTTGGGGCGTTTTGGGATCGATAGACGGTTCTGGAGACGGATCCGTTTCGGAATCAAGTCCAGCACCAAATGCGCCGTGATCCGGCGCAGGGGATGGGTCAGGATCCAAGTGCTGGGGCTCTGGCTGTTTGGTGGCGGGCGTGACCATTGGATTGGCTTCCGTGTCGAATGGGGTAAGCGCCTCCGTGCCCTCGTCGTTGCTCATGCCCCCCAGGATCTTTTCGATGGCGCGTAGCTCCGGGTCTTCTTGACGGGACGTCTTGGTTTCCTTGGTTTGGATTGGGGGTGCCAAAGGAGTGTCTGCGCCCAAGCTCCCCTGGTATTCCCCTCTGGCCCACATGGCAAGTCTTTCAGTATCTAAGGGCCAGGGATTCCAGTGGGCGTTGGCCCGCAAGGTCAAGCTCTGGGCAATGGCCCGGGTCGGGTCGCCGCCAACCAGTTCCAAAATGCAACTGGGATTCCGCTGCAACCAACGGCTGAGGATACCCGCGTCTTCAGTAGGCAGGGACTGCAGGTCCACAAGCACGCGTTGGCCTTCGTCTTGGGGGCCCAAAAGAGCTCCAAGGTCTTCCAGCCGATCCACCGAAGCTGCCCCCAGAGCCCCGAGAATGGGCTCCAAGCTGGCAAGCCGCAGCCCTGGGCCGAGGCTCAGATGCCCTCCTGGGGCACCAAATTCCTGGTTTGTGGAAGACATACGTTGTTCAAGGATATCCCCATTTGGTGGGGGAACCAAGGGAAGTCCTAAAATGCATGTGGGCTCCCGCATCGATGCTTCCGGATGGCTCAGTTCGGGAAAAGGGCTCGGACGGTCGATGGAACAGGGGGGGGGCAGCCACCTCTCCCCGCTAGGATTCTGTGTCCCATGGCCTTTTCACCCCCGACCTTAGGCTCCCAAACCTCCGATTCCCCTCTCCTCAAGGGGGGCATTTCGGTCGTCGTCCCTGTGCTGGACGAGGTCGACAATCTACCCCTTCTGCACCAGGAAATTCTGGATCACGTGGGAACAATGGACCGTCCTTGGGAGGTGGTTTACACCGATGACGGGAGCACCGATGGCTCCCGGGAAGTGCTTCGGCAATTGCACACTGAGGATCCCGATCACGTGCGGTTGATTTTCTTTCGGCGAAACTTCGGGCAGACTTCGGCCATGGCGGCTGGATTCGAGATGAGTCGCGGTGAGATAGTGGTGACCATGGACGCGGACTTGCAAAATGACCCCCTGGACATTCCGCAGCTAGTAGCCAAATTGGAGAGTGGTTTTGATTTGGTGGTGGGCTGGCGGCGGGATCGTAAAGATGGAATGATGCTTCGTCGTGCGCCCTCGACATTGGCCAACCTCTTGATCCGTAGGGTTAGCGGGGCGGGGATTCATGATACGGGTTGCACCCTCAAGGCTTTTCGTCGCACCCTCGTGGAGCGCATGCCGATTTATGCGGAACAGCATCGCTTCTTGCCCGCCTTGGCCCTTGGGTCCGGCGCACGTATTGGCGAGCTAGTGGTGCACCACCGACCTCGAATTCACGGCACTAGCAAGTATGGTATTGGCCGGGCAGCGCGGGTGCTGAGCGATCTCTTGTCTGTGCAGTTGGTGGGTTCGTTTGTGCGGAGCCCCTTGATTTACTTCGCGGTTTGCAGTGTGCCGTTCGTTTTGGCGACGTTGGCATTTGTGACGATGATTGCCTGGACGAACGAACGGGTTTCCTTTTCCAACCAATGGGGCCAAGCTGCGCTCCTAATCATGTCCTTGTTTGTTATGACCATTGTTGATTTCTTGCTCTTGGGCCTTCTGGCTGAGCTTATTGTGCGGGCCAGCAATGTCTTTGGCCGTGGAACCCTGGCACCCCTGGTAGAGGAAGGGCGATCATGAGTGACGAGACCCTGAAGGCTGAGCCAGTCAGTGCCCCCGATGTGACCATCGTCGTGCCGGTCAGCACCTCTGGCGCGGAGGTGCGCAAGGTGGTGGAATCCCTCAGCTCCCAACTGGAACGCTTGGGCCTTGAATGGGAGGCGATTCTGGTTTTTGATGGACACAAGGGGCCCCAATGGGATGCCGCCCTTGAGATGCAGGCTGAAACCAACCAGCAGGTGCGGACGATTGGCTTCCACCGTGCTTTTGGCGAGGCGGTTTGCCTGGCCAGTGCATTCGAGCACGCCCGGGGAGAGATCATTCTCACCGCGCCCGAATACGTCCAATCCGATCCCTATGGGGTGGTCGAGATGATCACCGCCCTTCAAGCGGGCGCTGATGTGGTCACCGCTAACCGTATCGAGCGCGTGGACTCATGGCTGAACCGCTTGCAATCCAATGCCTTCAATGGGCTCCTGGGGTTTCTTACGGGAGCGCGTTTTGGTGATTTGAATTGTTCCCTGCGTGCTTTCAAGAGAACGGTGCTGGAACAACTGACCATTTACGGAACCCTTTACCGTTATCTGGCGGTGATCGCTTTCCGCCAGGGTTTCCGGGTGGTGGAGGTGGACGTGCGCCACATTGCCGAGCGTGGGACACGAGGAGTCTTTGGACCCATGACTTATGCCCGGCGCATCTTGGATGTATTGGGAGTGGTTTTCCTGACTCGCTTCACGCACAAGCCCCTGCGCTTTTTTGGTGCCCTCGGCGGTTCTTGTATGGGGGCTGGTGGGGTCATTGCCACCTGGGTGGGAATTGCCAGCTGGCTTGATCCCAACCGTGCCCTGTTCGGCAGTGCGGCCTTCCTATTGGGGGTTTTGCTGTTTGTGTTGGGCGTACAGATCATCGGCTTCGGGCTGGTGGGGGAGATCGTAATCTTCACCCAGGCGCGTAACATCCGGGAGTACCGCATCGAAGGGGTATGGGGCGAATGAGCGCCGGTCGCTTTCAAGTTCGCAAGGCCGGTGCAGATGATTTTGAGGCCCAGGATCGGTTTGTGCTGGCTCATGGGGAGGGCACGGTGTTTCACCGGCCTCACTGGGGCCGCGCCGTGGCGCGCCAGTTCGGTCATCCCCAGGAGGATCTTCTAGCCTTCGAGGGGGAAGAATTGGTGGGGCTGTTACCCCTTTCCCTTTGCCGCGGACTCGGTGGTAGCCGGGCCCTGATTTCTGTGCCCTACGGGGTTTATGGGGGTGGCCTAGAGATCCAGGCGGGAGCCGGCGCAGCCCTGCAACTCGCGGCCCTTGAGGGAGCGCAAAGCCGTGGCTTGGCGCGACTTGAGTTGCGCAGCCGTGAGACGCCTTCGGGCACCGACGTGGGTCAAGAGGGTGCTTCCGTATCCCCATTGACGAGCGAACTCTATTGCGGGTTTCGGAACGAACTGCCGTCAACGGTGGATCAAGTGCTGGGCACGATCCCGAAAAAAGCCCGGGCGGACGTGCGTCGGGCACGGGACAAGCTGGGCCTGGTCTTGGATGAGGGGCCCTGGTATTTGCCCGATCTTGTGACCCTCTTCCAGGCCAACAAGCAGGCCTTGGGGTCTCCGGCTCTGCCTCTTAGCTGGTTCGAACGCCTGCTCACAGACTTGCAGCCCGGGGTCAAAATCCATGTGGTTCGCCAGGGCTCTCAGATCCTGTCCGCGGTGATGAGCTTCATCTACCGGGACGAACTGCATGCCTACTATTCGGGAACCCTCCCCGGAGCAGACCGGGAATTTAAGGCGTCTTCGTTCATGTACTGCGCCCTACAAGAGTGGGCGATCGAGCGCGGATTCAGAATCTTTGACTTCGGCCGCAGTCGGGCAGGGAGCGGTGCCGCGGACTTCAAACGTCGTCAGGGATTTGAGGCGCGCAGCTTGTCCTATACTTATTTTCTTGTGAAGGACAAGGGGCTTCCGTCCATGAACCCTTCGAACCCGAAGACTGCGCCCCTGCGCAAACTGTGGACCAAGCTTCCGGCTGGGGTAGCGGTGCGCATGGGTGGCTTGGCATCGCGCTTTTTGCCCTGAGGGCCTTTACGCTCGCCGCTTAGGCTTGAGCTAAGATCCAGCGGGCGGCTTCACCTAGATCCTCGGTCACCGTGATCCCCTCGTCTTTTCGTTCTCGGGCCAAGACGCTGCCCTTGCCGGTGCGCACTAGCAGGGAGCGCGCGCCTGCCCGCTTTCCAGCCTCAAGATCCCGGGCCGCGTCCCCAATCATCCAGCTGCGTTTTAGGTCCAATTGGAGGTCCTCCGCAGCTTGTAACAGCATGCCCGGTTGGGGTTTTCGACAATCGCAAGGAGAGCCAAATTCCGGATGGTGGATGCAGGCGTAGATTCCGTCGAGACCGGTGCCTTCGCCGTGCAGTAAGTCGCTGAGTCGTTCGTGAATTTGCGCGAGCTTGCCCTCGTCCAACAGGCCGCGGGCTACGCCGCTTTGGTTGGTGACGAGCACGAGTTTGTAGCCAGCCTGTGCCAGGTTCTTGAGGGCCTGCGCAGCCCCAGGGATGAGTACGACACCAGCGGGGTCCGCGAGATAATCCACCTCTTCGATCAGAGTGCCGTCACGATCTAGAAAAACCGCGGGAGCGAGGGAACTCAAGATCGCTCTAGCTGTACATAGACGCGTCCGGGTTGCTCCACCGTGTACTTGCGGATGGGCATCCAGAACCCTTCTGCCGAGAGGAACAGGGGGAAGCGCCAGGTCAGATAAAAGACCGTGGCGTCGGCGCTGGGAACTATTTCTTTGCCTTCCTTGAGGGTCAGCATGCGTCGGGCGGTTTGGTAGCCGGGGAGGACCAACTCCAGCAGGGACTGATCCTTGTCGGGCAGATCGAGGGTGATCGGGGTCACGAAACCCGTATCGCGACCGTCAATGTGTACTTGGGCACCTGCAGGGGATGTGGCGAAGCGTACGGGTCGTTCGGTTGCGGCGCAGGAGGCCAGCACGAGTAGCAGGGGTAGGAGTCGGAACATTGCAGGATTTTGGGCTTCGGCAGGTCAGGTCGCAAGCCCAATGTGGGATGCGCCGATGGTATTCATCGGCGCGGACTGGCATGCTGCTCCCGGGACTTTTGATGGAACTGCTCAGGAACACAAAAGCATGGCCCCTGGGGCCCACCAAGGGGGTGCTTCTGGCAGCCCTGGCGCTTTCTCTTCTGGGAATCTGCCTAGGCGGCGGGGTCTCCCTGTGGTTCGACGAGGCCCTGACCGTGACCGACGCCTTCCATCCCCGGGGGATCAATCACAATCCCGGGTTCTATGGGCTGATTCTGGCTTGTATGGAATTTGGGGGGGGAGTAGTGGACGAGCGAGGGGTGCGCCTGCTCTCGGCCGTGGCGACTCTCATTAGCTTGCCTCTTTGCTATTTTGCGTTCCTGCCCCTGGCCGGGGCCCGACGCAGCGCCTGGGCCAGTTTCGTCTTGGCCGCCAGCCCCTGGGTCTTGCAGTGGGCCACCAATGGCCGGCCCTATGCCGTGGGGTTGATGGTCAGTCTGTTGGGCACGGCGGTTTTGCTGCGAGCCTTGCTGCGGGATGGCCCGAAGGGTGCAGCCTTGGGCTTGGGGCTGATGGGCTTGGCGGGGACCCTGCAGCTCTCCATGTTGGTGGCGCCAATGGCGTTGGTGGGGGCTCTGCTATTGAGCCCCCTGCTTGGGCTCCGTCCAGCACCGCGGGTGAGGCACATGTGCTTGCTCGGGACGCCTCTGTTGCTCATCCCCTTGGCTTTTATCTTCGCTGGTGACCTGGGCATTTACTTGGCACAAAAAGGTGAGATCAGCGGTTTCTATGGCTTGAAGCATTTTGTCCTGGCCAGCGGTTTTGCCCTGACACCCGTGCTCGGTTTATGCGCGTTGTGGGGAGTTTGGCGTGCCCACAAGGAACGGCAAGAGGTCGTGCTTCTCTTGGCCCTCGCTTGCGTTCTGGGAGCAGTTTCGGTTGCGGCGGTCGGTTGGTTTGGCCAAGTCACTGCCCAGTATGTTTTTTGCCTCTTGCCCTTTGTAGTGCTGCTGGCGGTTTGGCCCCTGAGGGATGGCCTGGGTTGGGCGTACGGGAGCATCTTGATACTGCCTCTGATGGCCCTTTCCGCCCTTGAAGTTGGTCCCTGGCACGGGAGCCGTCCCCGTTGGCGCGAGGCCTTTGCTCACGTGCAGTCCCAGCGTGCCCCCGGGGACTTGGTGCTCTCTATGCAGGCGGGACTGGGCGATCTGTACACCCAGCCGGGCTGGACCGATGCGCGCTATCCCTTGGCGCATGCTTGGGCGGATCGCACGCAACCCATGCGGATTGTGGATGCAGCTCGCTTGGACCGGGCCTGCTGGTTGATCCTGCGCCGAGACTTCTTGGTCAAATGGCCGGCTCGGGAACGGGCGGTTTTGGAACACATTCTTGCCAGGCAAGCGAAGCAGGTGCTCTTGTTGGAAGGGTCGCCTCCGGGGCGGGACATGTCCCTTGAGGTCTACCGTCTGTTCCCCAGTGGAGAACGTGAGGGGCGCGAGCGGGTTCCGTTCTAAGGAGCCCAGTTGTGGGCAGAGGGGTTCGATTTGGCCATCCCTCCCCAGTCCGGCGGCGGATCAATCCTGCGCGCGCTTTTGGAACTCACCCGTATCGGTGTTGATCACGATGCGTTCCCCTTCCTTGATGTGCAGGGGAACCTTGACCATCTTGCCGGTCTCAACCTTGGCCTCCTTCTTGACGTTGGTGGCCGTGTTTCCCTTGACTGCCATTTCGGCCCAGACTACTTCCAGGGTGACTGTGGTGGGCAGGTCGATGGAGATCGGTGTTTCCTCATGGAAGGTCACGTCGACTACTTGGCTTTCCTTGACGAGAGACATTTTCTCTTCTGCCTGAGCCTTGGGGATAAAAAACTGATCGAAGGTTTCTTGGTCCATGTAGACGTAGTCTCCGTTGGCCTCTTGGTACAGGTATTGGGAGGGCTTCTTGTCCAGGTAGGCGATCTCGAACATGTCGCCGGCGGCGGGTCGGAAACTCTTTGTGCCGCCAGTGTTAAGGCTGCGTGTCTTGACTTGAATGACCGCTCTCAGGTTGCCGGGAGTGGCATGGCTGTAGTCGGTGATCTGTTGGAGATCGTTGTCCTTGATCAGGACCATGCCCTTGCGGAGTTCGGTTGCTCTGGCTTGCATCGTTTTTTTGGGGGGGGGCGTTGGGGAGGGTTCGGGGAAGTGGAGCCCCATGTTAGCGAGTGAAGCGCCAGGACTGGGATCTGTTCGGGCAATGTGCACTGCCTCGGGTGCGGCTAGTATTCGCGCCGCTGGGTGGATGAGGGGATGCCGATGGCCTTGCGGTACTTGGTGATGGTTCGGCGCGCCAGAGTGACGCCCTCTTCTTCCGAGAACAACTTGGCCAATTGCTCGTCCGAGTGGGGTTTCTTGGGGTCTTCCTTTTCAATCAAGGCCCGCAGGCGTTGCTGAATTGCCTTCTGGCTGGTTTCCTCCCCGGTGTCCTTGGTGGTGCCTCCGGCAAAGAAAAACTTAAGCGCGAAAATCCCATGGGGGGTCTCCGCATACTTGCCCGCAACCCCGCGGGATATGGTGGAGATGTGCACCTCGACGGTGTCCGCCACATCTTGCATACGCAAGGGCACGAGGCTCTCCACGCCTTTTTCGAGAAAGGCGCGCTGGTGTTCGAAGATCGTTTCAGCGATGCGTCGTAGGGTGGACTTGCGCTGACGCAGGGCTTCCAAGAACCACTGTGCATTCTCACGGCGTTTGCGGATCCACTCCCGGGCTGGGTCTCCTTTGGGAAGGTCCTTGAGGGTTTGCTCATAGGCCCTGGAGAGGGTCAGTCTGGGCTGGCGCTCCCTGTCCACATGCACGACCCATTCGCCGTTTTCTTCCTGCACCATGACCTCGGGTACGATCACATCTGCCGTGGTGCCCCCATAGATCGCCCCGGGGGCTGGATCCAAGTGGCGCAGGTCTTCGAGGGCCAGTTTCACTTCCTCGATCGTGGTTTCCGCTGCTTTGGCAATACGGGGTAGGCGATTGCCTTCTACGTCTCCGAGGTGCTTGTCGATGATCTCCCGTAGCAAACCCTCATGTTCCCCATGGGAATCGAGTTGCAGCAGCAGGCACTCGCGCAGGTCTTTCGCCGCTAAGGCGGGATGGGTCGCGGCGCGCAGTTGGGCCAAGCTGATCAGGAATTCATCCTGGGAGGGGTCGGCGGTTGGGACGGTCTCGTCCTCGCCCTCGGCTTCTGTTCCGGATTCCGTTTCGGTTTCGGTTTCCGGTGGGCTGGGTTGTCCAAGGCTGGTTTCGAGGGGCCGGCTGAGTTGAGCGTTGATCTCTGCGATTAACTCGGCGTGGGTGCTGGAAAGGTATCCGTGGTGATCGAGGGACCAGACGATGTATTCGAGGATCTTACGTCTGCGGTCGCTGGTTTCCAGGAGCCCCACCTGTCCGATCAGAACCTCGTGCAGGGACGCCGGTTCACCCGCTACATTTTGGATCGCGTCGAAGCGTTTCTCTCCGTCGTCCGCCACGGGGCGCTGCTCTGAGCGGCCGTCGCCGTATTCCTTTTCCAGGCGCTCGAAATTCTCGCGCAGTTGGTCGAGTTCGCTTTCTGCTTTCGTCTGGGGGACTTCCTGCTGTGCCTCATTGGCCGTGCCGCTCTTGGAAGCTTGTTCCTGCTCGGATTCCCTTTCGAGGAACGGGTTCTCGGTAAGTTCTTGCTCTACACGGGCCTCCAAATCCAGCAGGGGCATCTGCAGGATTTGCATGGCCTGGATCAGCTGCGGCGATTGCAGAAGACGTTGCTGCAGGCGCGCGCTTTGGTGTAGTCCGAGTCTCAAATTAGAATTGGCTGGGCCTCAGCCGGTGCGGGAAGCTTACCCCTCTTTAGGTGTTGGGGGATGTTTCTCAAGGCCTAACGTTGGTCATTCCCTAGGAGTTGTATTGCAATCTCTTGGTGGGAGTCGGAAGCGGTCACCTTTACCTTTGGATTGCCTGGCTCAAGCAATAATGTTCCCGAGCGCTGCTGTTCGGTCAGCGACTCCAAGCCGCCGAGATAAGCCAGGTCAGATGGGGCAATTCTCTCCCTCTTGGTTAGGCCCTTTTGCTCCCAGGAGAATCGTCCCGCCGGGGTCGCTGGGTTGCCTTCGAGGCTGGTGCCGTGAAATAGAATCTGAACCTGGGGCTCGGCAATCCAGGCGTCCGTGGCCATTTCCGTGCGATAGCCGGTCATTGCGCTCGTCACATGCCCCATGCGTAGTCCCATGGGCAGGCCCTCCACTCCAGGAATCCGGCAGGAGTCCGGCCCCAGCTGGGCGCTCAAGGTCTGGTTCTGTCCCAGGGTTGAAAGGGCTTGAATCAGTTGCCTAGCTTGGGACTCCAAGGCTTCGGCGCCGGGGGGAATCAACAGTAGGCTGCCCGCCCAGAGAGCCGAACCGCCGCCGCCGGAACCGGCCAAAATCGCGGCCAAGGAAGAGGGGGGCCAGGGGCTACCCTGATCCGTGCTTTCGATCCAGGGCAGGTCGGGCCATAGGTTGGCGGTTTCGAGCACGGCCCATCCACCTGGCTTTGAAAGCTCACCATTGACCTCGGCTTCGATGGTCACATGGAAGAGCTGGCCATCCCGAGTCGTTTGTAATTGGAGGCTCTTGCCCGGGGCCAGAAGACCCGCAAAATGGATGCGAGTGTGGGCGATCTGCGGCTGTTTCATCAGGCCCAGATCAGGTGTTTCTGGGTCAAAGGTGGTGGCTCCGGTTTGGGCATTCAGCTGGAACGAGCCAGCCATCAAGATCCCTGCCCCGGTCACCTGTCGGGATGCATGCAGGTGCAGGCTCCATCCGGTTCGTGAGGTCCAGACCTCGGGCTCTGCAACCGCGCTGTCTGCGGCGATTTCGGAGCGCCAGCTGCCCACAAACCCCATGCGTTGCACTTGTCCCAGGGCCAGGTGTCCACCCGATGGCAGCCATCCGGTCTGGACCACGGGGTCGGACTCTGCCGCTTGCACCGTGACCTTGATTTCGATCCGAAGGTCTTCGATCAGTTGCTGCACCTCTTTGGCGAAATCCTCTAAGGAGGTGACCGCTTCGGAGGGGCCTTGGACCAACACGCCGCCACCAGCGCTGCGCAAGCGCAATCCCCGTTGGGTGTTGGCCGCGTGCTCTTCTATCCAGCGCCGCCAGTCCTCTATGGGCATGGTTGGGCGGTTTGGCAGGGCCAAGGAATCCGTATCGGGACCCCACATGGGTAGGCCCTTCGGTGGCAGAGAAGGGCCGGTGCCCTCAACTGGGTTCACCCCTTGCGGCGCAGCCAAAAGGGCAAAAGATACGGGGGGGCCGTCCTGGGAGGCGGGTAGAGCTAGGAGGAGGGTGAGGATGAATTGCACAGTGTTAAGGATAGTGTTCTGGGGTTTTAGAGTCACGGATCCTGGTGGGGTTGGTCGGGGACGGCAGCCAGAGGGTGCATCCTCGCCCCGGGATTGGCATGCTGGGCCCCATGGATAGCTCGATTGACATCAAGAGCGGGGAGAACCCGGGCAGAATTCTATGGGCAGAGCGTGTGCGGGTGGGTGGCGAGGGCTGCGACGTTCTCGCCCTGAACACCGCAGGGGACGAATTGCACCTGTGGCCCGATCCACCCCGTCTGGTGCTCGCCGGGTCCAGCACCACACCCCTAGTCAATGGCCGTGCGGTGGAAGAGTGCTCCCTCGAAGAGGGGGACACCATTCAATGGCAAGGCATGGTGATTGTGGTCCATCCCGCCACGGCAGCCGAGGAAGCGATTCCACTCAAGGGGGCGTACCCGTCCAAAGGCACCTCAGATGCCCCCAAACGTCCCGATCGGGGGAGCCTCAATCGGCCCACGGGCGCTAGCGCGCCTGTGGACCCCAACCTGCGTAAGCTCGATCTGCACGATCTACCGGTTGCGCGGCGCATCCTGGCGGGCATCGCCGCGGAAATGGGGGTTGGGCACAAGCCTGCGGTCAAACGCTGGCAGGCGGCCGTCCTGCGGGGGGAGTGGGACGCAGACGTCTGCGCCACGGAAGTTTTGGAGGGGGTGGATTTGGAGGCCAAGGCCCTCTGCGAGCGAAGTGGCCGAATTCAGCGGGACCTGCTCATGACCTCCTTTCAGCGGGGAATTCGAGGTGCGGGGCGCAAAGCCCGCGGAGCCGCCCGGGGTGGATCGGCAATCCTGCTGGCCAATTTGGTAGCGCTCCTGGTGTACTCGCTCTTAATTGGGACTTTGTTAATTCTGGTGCGTGCCCGGTGGGAATACAGCCTAGATGGCATGGTCGACGGCTTGCTTGAGGGCCTCGGCAGCCTTTTTGGCGGGGGCTCCTGAGGAGGCAGCCCCGTTGAATTTTGCCTAGGTCAGAGCTTGCCGACTCCTGCGTGCTCTACTTGGGCCCCGTTCGATTTTGAGTCAGATTCCCGTCCCAGGCCTCATTTGTGAATTGCAAAGTGTTTGATTCGGGAACATAGGTACTAACATGTATTCGTGACCATGAATAACCCCTCTCAACAGTCCCAGGACCGCAGCTTATTCAGCTTGGCTCAGATTCAGCATCTGATCCGCGTGGAATTTCATCGTGCCCAGAGATATGGCTACCCCCTCAGCTGCCTGATGGTAGGTGTGGACCGCTTGAACCAACTGCGCGACCTTTACGGTTACGAATCCAAGGAGGCCGTTGTTGAAGAGGTCATCGAGATTCTGAAGCGCGAGACCCGGGCCAGTGATTTCTTGGGCAGGCTCGCGGACGACCGCCTGTTGGTGGTGGTGCCCCACACTCCATTGGAAGGTGCTCAACTTATGGTCGAGCGTTTGCTGGTCGCAGCGCGTCAATTGGAGTTCGAGAGCGAGGGGCGTAAAATGGACGTGTCCCTTTCCGCTGGAATTGGATCTACCCGGGGAGGAGACGACGTGCTCTTTTTCGATGCCTTGCTCGAAGCTGCCGAAAACGGTTTGCAGGCCGCTCAATCCGCGGGTGGAAATCGCGGAGAGACCGGTGTGACCGGAGGTTGATCGAAGGGTGCGCGTTCTTCTGGTCGACGATGAACTCACGATCCTCGTGACCCTGCGCGATGCTCTCGAGGACGCGGGCCATGAAGTTCTGGGCGCCACGGACACGGCCTCGGCCCTGCAAGCCCTGGAAACAGGCGACCCGCAAGTTGTAGTCACGGACGTGCGCTTGCCCGGTGAAGGGGGCGTGGCGATCCTGAAACGCTCGGTGGAACTCGACCCCCAGAGGCCCGTCATTTTGATGACTGGTTATGCCACCGTGGATGATGCGGTGGCAGCCATGCGTCTTGGGGCTGTGGACTATGTTCAAAAGCCCTTCCGCAACGAAACCATTATCCAGCGCCTGGCTGCAATTGCGCGCTTGTCGGACCTTGAAACCGAGAATGTCCGGCTGCGGGAAGAACTCGCTCGTTCCCGGGGCTTTGAAGGCATCGTTGGTCAATCCGAAGTCATGCAGGGTGTATTTGACCGGGTGCGCACGGTGGCCAGCTCGGAGGCAACCATCCTGATTCAAGGGGAGAGCGGCACGGGTAAAGAGCGCATCGCCCAGGCGGTGCACGACGAGAGCTTCCGCAAGGATCAGCCCTTCATCCCCCTTTCCTGCGCTGCTTTGCCCGAGGGCTTGCTAGAGGCCGAATTGTTCGGCCATGAAAAAGGGGCCTTTACCGATGCGCGCAAGGAGCGTAAGGGGCGATTCGAATTGGCCCATGGGGGCACCCTCTTCTTGGATGACATCGATGACATGCCCCTGCCGACCCAGGTCAAGCTCTTGCGCGTGTTGCAGGAGCGCTCTTTCGAACGGGTGGGGGGCGAGCGTTTGATCGAAGTGGACATCCGGGTGGTGGTGGCCACCAAGGTGGACCTACGCGAGATGGTTCGGGCGGGCACTTTCCGCGATGACCTCTACTGGCGTGTGCACGTGGTGCCTATTTTGCTGCCGCCCTTGCGCGAGCGTGTGGGCGACGTACCTCTGCTGGTGCAACACCTCATGCAGCGCCATGGGGGAGCCCAAGAGTGGAGCGTGCCCCGCTCTACCATGGGGATGTTGGACCGCTATCACTGGCCGGGCAACGTGCGCGAACTGGAAAATGCGATCCAACGGGGGATCGCCCTGGCCGGAAAGGACCATGTGTTGCAGGCCGAGGATCTGTTGCCTGCGGATCCGCGCTGGCGCGGTGCCACGGAGGTTCCTGAGAAGGTCGAGCCCCTGCGTCTGGTACTCAAGCAAGCGGAACGTGCGCACTTGACCTTGGCTCTTCAACTCACCGGTGGCCATCGCACACAGTGCGCCGAATTGTTGGGGATCTCCCGAAAGGTTCTCTGGGAAAAGCTGCGCGACCATGGACTGGGCGGCAAGGCCGATGATGACCCTTTGCCCCAAGCTGACGGTGAGGATTCTGCGTCAAAGGACTCTTCTCAGCAGGACTTATCGTGAGCAACGCCTGGCCTGCGGGAGAAGATGGCACTTTGGTGATCGGGGACCTGCACCTCGACCCCAAGGGAGGCGCGGATGTGCGGGAATTCAGCGCCTTTTGTACGGGTCTGGAGGCTCCCCGCCTGGTGATTCTGGGGGACCTTTTCGATGCTTGGTTTGGCCGCAGTACACAGGGGCTGCCCGGGGCCAAGGAGGTGACCTCAGCCCTGGCACAACTGACCCAGCGAGGAGTTGCGGTGGATGTGATCCCAGGTAATCGAGACTTTTTGCTCGACGATGAGTTTTCTCGAATCAGTGGTGCGCATCTGTTCCCAAGTGGCTGGCGCCAGGAGTTCCATGGGCAGCGAACCCTGATTCTGCACGGGGACACCCTTTGCACCCTGGACCACAGCTATCAGCGTCTGCGGCGTTTCCTGCACAGCGGGTTTGTGCGCGGGCTTTCCCGCTGCTTGCCCCGTTGGGTGTTGCTCCGGCTGGCGGGCCGACTGCGTGCGGCCAGTCGCCGGGCGGTGGCTCGCAAGTCCGTGCCCAGCAAGACCATGCAGGATCAGGCTGCCCTGGAGGCCGCCGCGGGGGATTCCGGCGGGGAGCCGGCCCAGGTGCTTGTTGTGGGCCACGCTCACGAATTTTCTGACCGCAACCTGGGTGCGCCGCCTCTGCGCTGGCTTGTGCTGGACGGCTGGGGCGGAGAGCGCGATACTCTGCGCCTAGGAACCGCCTCGGGCCCAACAAGTCTGAGTCATCGGGACCTTATGACCTCCCCTAATCTATGAGTCACAAGGACCTATTTTCCACCACACTTAAGCTGCAGGGTGAGCGCTTGCACTTTGCGGCCCATAGTCACCATATGTGGCCCGATCGTGTGTTGGAAGCCCATACCGAAGCTGCACTTTTAGGGGCTCGCATGCTCGATCGCAAGTGGGACGAGGTCTTTGGTGAGTTGCTCCCAAGGCTGTCCGAGCGGGTGGCCCAACGGCTTGGTTGGCCCGATCCCAGCGGCCTGGTCTTTGGGGCGAACACCCATGAGTTTCTGGTGCGGTTGTGTTCAACCTTGCCCCGGGATCGGCCCTGGCGCATTTTGACCAGTGACGCTGAATTCCACGCCGCCCACCGACAATTCACCCGTTGGCAAGAGGCCGGAGTGGCTGAAATCGAACAGGTGGCGGCGGAGCCCTTCGATACTTTTTCCAAGCGTATGGCAAACGCAATCTCCCGGGGAGGGCATGACCTCGTGATGTTCAGCAAGGTGCTGTTCAACTCCGGTTGGATTGTGGAAGACGTGGACGCCCTGGTGGCGGCGGTCCCCGATCCTCAGACGCTGGTTCTGATCGACGCCTATCATGGTTTCAACGCCTTGCCCCTGGACTTTTCGGGGGTTGCTCAGCGTGCCTTTGTGACCTCCGGTGGATATAAGTACGCCATGGCGGGAGAAGGCGCCTGCTTCCTGGCCTGTCCCCCCAATATTTGCCCTAGACCGGTTCAGACCGGCTGGTTTGCGGGCTTTGGGGCTCTTTCCTCGTTTTCCGGGGAAGTGGCCTATGGCACGGATGGCTCACGCTTTTCGGGAGCCACTATCGACCCCACGGGCTTGATGCGTTTGGATGCGGCCCTGGGTTTGCTTGACGATGAAGGATTAACCCCTGACGTGCTTCACAGTTACGTAGGGGGATTACAAAACCAGGTCATGGCTAGCTTGCCGGAGGAGGGTCTTCTTTCCCTGGCAAGTCTTGTACCCGGGCCGGAGTTCTCAGATCGGGGGCACTTTCTTTGTTTCAAAGAGACCCAGGCAGAAGCGCTTTACCAGGGCCTGGAATCCTATGGCGTCCTGAGCGATGTGCGCCTCGACCGCTTGCGCCTGGGTTTTGCGATCTATCACGACACGGCGGATGTGGATCGGTTGCTTGAGGCGCTGGCCCATGTGCGTAGCCGGTTGAGCTAGAATCTCTGCGGCGAAACCATTTTCTGAACAAGTGATGACTTCTGAATCTTTAGGACCCGCAGCAACGATCGTGGCCATCGACGGGCCTGCTGCCAGCGGCAAGAGTTCCGTGGCCAAGCTGTTGGCCAAGCGGTTGGGCGTGCCCTTCCTGAACACCGGCGCCATGTATCGGGCAGTGGGACGGGCCTGCCATGAAGCAGGTGTGGACCATGACGACCCCGGGGCCGCGGGGCAGGTGGCCGAAGCCTTGGAGTTGGACTTTGATTCCTCCGGTGGGCTTTTGGTGGGGGGCCAACCCTGGAATGTGGATGGAGAACAGATGGGAGGCTGGGCGTCCCGTGTGGCGGTCCATCAGCCCGTGCGTGAGGCCATGGTGGCCCGGCAGCGTGTTCTGGGCCAGCGCTCGGGTTGCGTGGCGGAAGGCCGGGACATTGGCACGGTGGTCTTCCCCGCGGCTCCCTTGAAGGTTTTTTTGGTGGCGTCCCCAGGTGTTCGTGCCCAGCGGCGTGCCGAACAGGAAGGGCATCCCGAGCGAGCTGGGCGCTACGAGGCGGACCTCATGGATCGGGATCGGCGGGATCGCGAGCGCGAGATCGCTCCCCTGCGTCCCGCACCGGGGGCTTTGGAATTGAACAGCGATGAGCTGACCCTCGATCAGGTGGTTCAACGTATCCTAGGAGCCCTACCGGGCGCCGTTTAGGTGCATCCTCTTTGGACTTACTCTGCCCCAGTGACATCTTCCCTCCCTGCTTTGCACGGTTGACCCTGGCCACTTGGACCCCCGAGCGGTGTCCCAATTCCCCCTATGACCGTTTCGACCCGTACACGGCGCACGATGTTCTATCGCGCCGTCATGTTAGGCATTCGCATTTGGAGCCTGCTGCTCTGGCCTGCCCGCGTGGAGGGGCACGAGCACCTTCCGGACCACGGAGCGGCGTTGATCGTTGCCAATCATGGTTCCCTGCTGGATATTCCGGCGGTGGCCCAAGCGGCGGGACCGCGCCACGCGGCTTTCGTTGCACGGCGTAGTCTGACGGACGGCCGTTTTATGGACAGGATTTTGGAGGGTACCGATGCGATCCTGATCGAACCCGGCAGCAGCGACCGGGCGGCACTTCGCCAGATCGTGAGCGAGCTCAAGGCGGGCAATCAGGTGGTGATTTTCCCGGAGGGCACCCGTTCTAAGGATGGTCGATTGCAGGCCTTCAAGGGAGGCGCCGTTCTCAGCGCCAAAATAGCCGGGGTGCCGATCATTCCTTGCGGTGTGGAGGGGGCTTTTGCAGCTTGGCCGAAGCACCGGCGTTGGCCCAGGCGACGGACGATCCATGTGCGATTTGCCGGCCCGGTGGATCCGGACACCGAGGACATCCTGGAGCAGCTAGAGCAGACCGTGGCCCAATTGGCCCGGATCGAACGAGCCCAGGTGGAGGCCAGTACCTCTAGAGGGAAGCAATCGGGCCATGGGGCGGCAGAATCGGGTGGCGGCGACGAGCCCTCCCATGAAGCCGGGTTAGCAGCTCCCACTGGGGATTGACCTTGCCCCGGGCAGAGCGTATCTTGGTGGGCTAAAGATTCACGCCAGGTCTCCAGAACCCGGATCGTCGGCCCCTGCTTGGGCCCTTCGACGATCCTCTGTTGGACCGCATGCGAGCAAGGAGTGCCGGGCCGGAGGGCGCGCATTCCCATCACCCCTGAATGGGGGAGGTGTCGCGTGTTCACAACTCTCCAATTTTCAAACACCACCCCTGGGTCCAAGACAACTTTAAATGGCAATTGTTTCCCGCCGCGTCAGGCAATACGAACTGGATGCGGATGATCTCGAGCGTCGCCTCGACTCCTCGCTCGCCGGCCTCACAGCTGAAGAACTCGATACAGCCCTTGGCGAACAAATCGCCGACCCCATCACGGGCCAGATTGTGAGCGCGAAGGTCGATTCAATCGACGAGCGTTCCGGCATGGTCCTGATGGACATCGGCAGCAAGTCCGAAGGGCAGATCCCCCTCAATGAATTCGGTGAAGACCGCCCCGAGCTGGGTCAAGTCTTCGATGTCTACTTCGAAGGCCAAGACGCCGACGACATGGCGGTTATTTCCAAGCGCCGCGCAGACCGTTTGCGCGCATGGGAAGAGGTCAGCCAAAAGTACGGCGAAGGCGACATCGTTCAAGGTGTGGTCCAACGCAAGATCAAGGGCGGTTTGCTCGTGGATGTGGAGGGCGTCAACGTCTTCCTGCCCGCCAGCCAAGTGGCCCTGCGTCGTACCATCGAGGTGGACGATCTGATCGACGAGCCGGTGCGGGCTGTCATCATCAAGGTCGACATGGAACGCATGAACATTGTTGTCTCCCGACGCAAGTTGATGGAAGACGAGCGTGCCAAGCTGAGGAAGGACCTCTTGCTCGACATCAAGGAAGGCCAGGTACGTACCGGTGTGGTCAAGAACATCGCCGAATTCGGCGTGTTCGTGGACCTCGGCGGCATCGACGGCCTGCTTCACATCACTGACATGTCCTGGGGCCGGGTCAACCACCCTGGCGAGATGGTCAAGATGGACCAGGAATTGGAAGTCATGGTGCTCAAGGTCGATTTCGAGCGCGAGCGTATCGCGTTGGGCCTCAAGCAAAAGTCCGCATCCCCGTGGGATGGCATCGAAGGGCGCTACCCGAAGGGCAAGGCTCTCAAGGGCACTGTGGTCAACATGATGTCTTATGGTGCATTCGTCAAGCTCGAAGAGGGCATCGAAGGATTGGTCCACATCTCCGAGATGTCATGGACCAAGCGCATCAACCACCCCAGCGAGTTGGTCTCGGTGGGCGAAGAGGTCGAAGTGGTCGTCTTGGAAATCAACAATGAGAAGATGGAAGTCTCTCTCGGTATGAAGCAGGCGGACAGCAACCCTTGGGACGTGGTCGACGATCACTACCCGGTGGGCACGGTGATCGAAGGTCGCGTGCGCAACTTGACCTCCTATGGCGCGTTCGTGGAGATCGAAGAGGGCATCGATGGCCTCTTGCACGTTTCCGATATGAGCTGGACCAAGAAGGTCGCGCATCCCTCCGAGTTGATCAAGAAGGGCGACACTTTGCAGTGCGTTGTTCTTGCCGTCGATAAAGAGAAGAAGCGCATCGCCCTTGGGCGCAAGCAACTCTTGGCCGACCCCTGGTTGGAAGAGATTCCCAACAATTACCACGTGGGCGATTTGCTCACCGGTTTTGTTACCAAGATCACCACATTCGGTGCTTTCGTCAAGCTTGATGATCACCTCGAAGGGCTCTTGCACATCTCGGAAATTACCGAGGACCGTGCGGCGCGCCCTGAAGATGTGGTGCAAGCTGGTCTGAAGGTCGAGGTGCGTGTCATCCGCGTGGACATCGAGGATCGCAAGATTGGCTTGACCCTGGTGCACGACAACTTCCCCGAAAACGAAGCCCTGCGGGCCGCAGCTGCCGAGAAGGCAATTAAGGACGCGGCTCGTGCGGAGAAGAAGGCTGAGATGGAAGGTGAGCAGAATGCTGAGTCGGAAGGCGCCGAGGCGAAAGCTGAGGCTCCCGCCGCAGAAGCTGAGGCTCCCGCCGCAGAAGCTGAGGCTCCCGCTGCTGAAGCTGAGGCTCCCGCTGCTGAAGCTGAGGCTCCCGCTGCTGAAGCTGAGGCCCCCGCTGCTGAAGCAGAAGCCCCCGCTGCTGAACCTGAGGCCCCCGCGGCTG
>JAPKBR010000044.1 GCA_028823345.1 Planctomycetota bacterium | reverse complement strand
CGACTCCCTCTCGTTCGACTCCCTCGCGTTCGACTCCCTCGCGTTCGACTCCCTCTCGTTCGACGCCCTCGCGCTCGACCGCCACCCCCTCCCGCTCAAGCACTCCGCGCCCGGTCTACACCCCGACTCGCACGACCAGCCCGACTCGCGCGACCACCCCGACCCGCGCGACCACCCCCAGCCGCACCACGACCAGTACGCAGCCGGCACCCTCCAGCACCACTCCGACCCCTACCAGCAGTCGTTCCACCTGGCGTCCTTCTAGCTCCCGCTCGACTCCCTCCACTGGAACCACGCCCAGCCCTGAGCCGATCACCTCCAACCCACGCAGGGTGCGCTTCCCGCAGCCCTACTCTGGATCCAGCACGTCTAGCAAGGACGCATCCGCTTCAGGTACCCGCAGCCAACCCGCTGGCTCGGGCCCCTCGGCCTCAGTCCGCAGCCGCTGGAGCAACGCCCTCCAAGCCCAGCCCGTCTCTCCCAAGACATCGCCTCCCTCCTCCAGCCGCTCCGCACTCTTGAACCGCTATCGCGCGGCGGAAACAGCAAGCCGAACCCAATCCGCCCGAAGTTCCAGCTTGGCGCAAAGGGTGCAAACCGCACGGCAGGGCCAGCAGGTCCGCACGGCACGCACAAACGAGGCGCGCCAGGACAACATCAAGCGCAGTGCGAGAATTGCCGAAGGCCGCAAGCAGCAAACCTTGACGCGCGTCAGCAATGCACGTGACCAGTACCAACAAGTCACGAACAACCGACGGCGTCAGGCGGCTCTCGATGCCAAGACCAATGCCCTTGGGGACGGAACCCTGTCCGCAGGGGACAACCTCAACGGAATGCAAACTGCACGGCCCCCCGGCCTCGATGGTGACGGAACCGGTAGCTCAGGATCTGGCGCTGGCGAAGGGGACTCTGGCCAGGGCGGCACCGGCGGTGATTACGACGAGGGCTATGACGACGGATACGACCATGGCTGGCACGACGGCTATGGCTATGGATCCCACAGCATCTTTTGGGGCTGCTACTCCAACTGGGGTTGGTCTTCCTGGGGTTGGTTCAGCGGTCCCATGTACTGCTCATCCCTCTGGTGGCACAGTTGGTGGTGGAGCGGCGGACACTCCCATTGGGACTGGTGGCCCGCGGGGAATTCCTGGTACGGCCCCGCAGTCCCCTACGGCTACTACCCGAACACAACCGTCGTCATTGAGACCTCACCTGAAGTGATCTACGTGGAGCAAGCTCCACAGGAAGTGATCTACATAGATCAAGCCGAGGTCCCCGCAGGAGAAGTGGTGGTGCCCGCAACCAAAGCCAACGACAAAGCCAAGCAAGAGGAACTCAACCGGGTCGCGCACCATTACCTCACACTGGGAGACGAGGCCTTCCGCGCGGGGCACTTCAGCGAGGCCGCTAACCACTACGCCAGAGCAGTGGAATTCGCCCCCAAGATCGGCATCATGCACCTGGTGCTTTCCGATGCGCTAATGGCGATTGGAGACTATCGCTGGGCCGCGGCAGAACTTCGATTGGCCCTCGAATTGGACCCCAGCCTAGCCATGCACGTCGTGGACAAGCACACCTTCTACGGGGACCCAATCCAGTTTGATCAACAACTAGCAACCCTTGAGCGCTACCTAAGCGATCACTTCCTCGACGAGGATGCGCGCTTGCTGCTAGCGGGGAACTACCACTTCGGTGGGCGCCCCGCAGCCGCGGTGGATCTGCTGGAAAGCCTATATAGCGCAACCTTGGTCAGCACAGGCCCCGGTGCGGTGCTGCTCCTAGCGGCCCAATCCATCCAACACGGAACGCCCGGCAAAAAGGACTAGGGCAAGGGCAGCTCGCGCGGTCCCTCGTCGCCGAGGAACACCGCGAAGCCCGGGTCGCGACCAAAGCGCTCGACAAACCAGCCCTGCGCCCGCTCGCGTAGGGCTTCTTCTTGGCCACGGCGCACGAGCGCAACCACGCAGCCACCAAAGCCGGCGCCAGTGAGCCTGCCGCCAAAACTCTCTCCCCCCTTGGCGATCGCATCGACCAAAAGGTCAAGCTCCGGGACGGAAACCTCAAAATCAAGCCTGAGGGATTCGTGGGATTCAACCATCAAGGCCCCCGCCCCCGCAAGGTCCCCCTGAATCAAGAAATCACGGGCTTGAAACGTGCGCTGCACTTCACCAATCACGTGGCGTGCGCGACGCTGAAGGACCGGGTCCATGCGCACGCCGTGCTCGGCCAGGACCTCTTCGCTCACATCGCGGAGGCACTCCGCGCCGGGAGACAAGGGCATCAAGAACTTGGCCGCAGCCCGACACTCCTGCACCCGTTGATTGAAAGCGCCCGCCGCCAATTTCCGCTTGACCCCGGTGTCCATCACCACAATCGAAACCGCATCAGGGTCGAGGGGCAGGTGAGTGAAGCTGCCGTCCTTGCAGTCCAACCACAAGAGGTGCCCGGGCTTGGCGAAACCCACTGCATGGGGATCCATGATGCCGCATTGCACCCCGACAAAACCCCGCTCCCCTTGCAAGGCGGCCTTCACCCAACCTTCCCGTCCAACCCCAAGACCCCAGCATTCGTCCAATGCCAGGGCAGTGCCTACGCAAATCGAAGCGGAGGAAGACAGGCCTGCCCCAATTGGTAGGTCACCACCAAAAAACAAGTCGAGACCCTGGGGTGTGCTGGAGCCGCCCTTGAGCAACTCGATCAATACCCCTAGGGGATAATCGAACCAACTGCCGCCGGCGACGGTGGGAAGGTCGGTCAGATCTGCGTCCAGAACTTCTCCCCCCAACGTGGACGCCATGCGCATGCGCTGGTCCGACCGGGGCCGTGCGGCGATCAGGGTGCCCCGATGAATGGCCGTGGGCATCACCGGCCCTCCGTTGTGATCCAGATGCGCCCCAAAGAGATTGACCCGGCCGGGAGCAAAAAACAGCCGCGCGGGCTCCGAAGCAGACCCCAATTGCCGATTCATCTGTTCCAGGTGCCGCCGGTGGGTGGCGTTATCGAGGGAGGCTGATGACACGGTGTTCTGTTTCTGGGAGGGGCATGGGATCCGTAAGGCCCACTCCTAAGGTGCTATACCCGGGGTCAGGAGGCGGGCTTGCCCCCCAATTACGTCTCAAGATCCACAGGTTGCCCCATGGGAGGGGAGATCTTCAACAGAGGATTGCGGTTTCGGCACTTTTGGGACGATAGAGTGCCTGTCATGGTCAGTCAATCGCTCCCCAAAGGTCCCCGCCCACAGCATGCACTCCTAGGACTTGTCCTAGTGAGCTTGCTCTCCGCCTGCTCTACCCTTTCCTTCGAGCGCGAGACCGAAACCTCGGGTAGCTTCCACTCGGAAGCCTGGGCCTTCACGATTTTCGCCTGGGACTTCCCCACGGAGTCCGTCCAGATCGCTCGGGACAACGTCTTCGATGCGGGGCTTTCCAACCTCACGGTGACCACCGCCGAAACCTCCCCCAACCTCGGTTGGTGGGATTGGCTGCTCGACGTCATCGGCGTACGCAAGACCGTACTCATCGGCACCTGGGGATTTTCCGGTGAGCAGTTGAGGAAGGAACGAGATTCCGGCGCGCCCTTGCTTGGATCCTGAACCCCTGCGGAAACCCAGTCGCCCCTCAACGTCGATGCAAAGGCAATTCGATACGGGCTTCAGCACCTATGCCGCCGGGGCCTGCCTTCAGGCTCACGCTGCCGCCTAGGTCTCCCACGATCCGCCTGACGATCGCCAACCCCAAACCGGTCCCGCTCGAGCGAGTGGTGAAGTAGGGGTTAAAGAGGTTCGACTCCTGATCCGGATCCAGTCCAGGCCCGGTATCGGTCAAGAGAATCACGACCCGATCCCCCTCCGTACTTACACACGCGGTCAGGCGCCCACCTTGCCCCACACCCTCCAAGGCCTCCAAGGCGTTGGAGACCAAGTTCAACAGCGCTCGCTGCATCTCCCCCGCATCGGCCAATAGGCACCCGCCGCCACCTTCGCGTACAACTTCCACGCCAAGCTTTTCGGCCCATGCATGGGTCAACTCCAACACCTCGTCCATTAGGTCACCCGCCTCGACCGGCCCGGGGTCTGTGTGCTGTCCGGCAAAAGCGTGGAAGTCGCTGGCGATGTCGCGCATGGCGTCTACTTGACGCGCGACCAAATCCATGGTGCGTTCCAGAATAGAATCGGCTTCGGGACTGTTTTCTTTCCGAGCCCGTCGCAAAAGGCTGATCGAAAGGGATATCGGGGTCAGCGGATTTTTGATTTCATGCGCCACCTGACGAGCCATTTCACGCCAAGCCGCGTCCTTTTCAGCCCGCACGAGTCGAGACCGGCTGCGGGCCAAATCCTCGGTCATGCTGTCGAATGAGCGCGCCAGATCCCCCAATTCATCTCGCCTGGTCGACCCCAAACGGGCATCTAGCTCCCCCGCCGCAATACGCCGGGTATGGCGCTCCAACTCCAAGATCGGTTGCAAGGTGCGCCTTGCCACGAAAAACGAAAGCACCGCTGCCAAGAACAAGCCCACCATGGTCGCCAGCAGCAAGGTGCGCGACACAGCCTCCACCGGGGCATAGATATCCCCATAGTCCACGCCAACACCTACAACCCAACCAAAGCCGCCCTCCTCCACGGGTACGAGGTGTTTGAATGCCGCCTTCTTCTGTACTCCACGGAAATTGTAATCCGGGTACATGCCCCAAGGCTCGAGCCGCGCAGCCTCCACGAGGGGCAGGAGAGAACCCTGCTCCAAGTCACTGACCTTTTGCCCGACGAGGCGCCGGGTGGGGTGGGCCACGATGGTGTCCGCATCGGCTCCCCAAATCCAAGCGTAGGACGAGGTGTACAAGTCCTCGGTGATCTGCGTGCCATCCCTTCCCAATCGGCGTACGCCAAACTCCTCAACCCAACCCTGCAAGCGATCGGTGTGCATCAGGCCAATCACCGCGCCCGCCGCAGCCTCTTCTTCCAGGGACTCCAAGCGTACGGCCAAGCCCACGTAGGGTCGCCCATCACCTTCCACACCAAAGATCTCTGACATGGTTCCAAAGCCAATCGCGGCACGCCCCTCAGACATCAGTTGAGCAAACCAGGGCTGGCCAGAAACATCCACCTCAAGAGTCGACGGATTCGCTCCCTGTGATTCGGCATCAAGGCGATTGGTTACCAGCACCTTCCCATCGCGGCCCACCGCCACGACGATGCTGTAGTCCCCGGACAGACGCACCATGCGATCGAAGAGATCCTGGACAGTAGACTCCCAAGTTTCCCGATCTTCGGCACGGCCACTTACATGCCAATTGACCAGGGGAATTCCCGCCAAATACTCCAAGTCCTGCATGCGTTCATGGAGTGCCGTGTCCAGCTGGTCCGCCAGGTCGGTCGCCGTCGACAAGAGGTGAAAGCGCACGGCGTCATCAGCTAGGGGCTGAGAAACCTCGCGATCGACCCAGATGGAGAAACCAATCAGGGGCACGGCCACGGCGACCAGAACGGCCAGGGTCCACTTGGTGGAGATACGACGGAACAAAGAGGGCGGGGTCGGAAGGTGAGACAAGACCCCACGGGGACTTTGGTCCGCTGGGGTTGCCCCAGCTTATCCTCTTGGCCTGCTGAAACCCCAGCACCACCCCCATGGGCACCAACTCTCCCCCCCACCGCATCCTCATTTGCCGCCTGTCGCACCTGGGAGACGTGTGCCATGCCCTGCCCCTCTACCACGCCTTGCGCAGGGCGCACCCCGAGGCCGAGTTAGGCTGGGCAATTCAGCCGGCCTTCGCGGACCTCATCCGAGGATTGCCCGGGCTGAAGCAGGTCTTCTTGTTCGATCGATCAGGAGGGTTGGGGGCCTGGCCTCGCCTGGCCAAGTCCATGCGTGATTGGGGCCCCGACTGGGCCATCGATGCCCAGGGCAACTGGAAAAGCGCCCTGGTCACGCGCCTCTCCGGTGCCCCCCGCCGATTGGGTTTTCACCGCCGTGATTGGCAAGAGCCCACCGGAGCTTGGGCCATGACCGAATACGCCGAACGCGCCCTTGGAAAACACAGCATTCAACGGGTTCAGAAACTGGCCGAGGCCGTGGGTCCGGACTGCCGGGAACCCCAATTCCACCTGCCTATTTCCCCCGAAGCACAGCAATCGGGGGCCGCATCCCTCGCGACGCGCCTCCCGGATCGCGGACGCCCGCGGCGCATCGTGCACCCCGGCTGCCCGGGAGATCCGCGCAGCTTGCCCCTTGACCAAGTCGAGGGATTGGTGCGTGGACTCGTGCAGGGGGGCGAAGATGTGTTGCTCCTCAGCGGCCCTGGGGAAAAAGGCAGCGGCCAGGAGCTCAGCCAACGCCTCGGAAATCTAGAAGCAGTGCACCATTGGATCGATCAGCGGGGCTTGGCCGTAGTCACCTCGCTCTTTGCCGCAGCTGCCGGCGAAGGCATCAGACTCGTTGCAGGGGACTCAGGCCCCGCTCACCTAGCCGCCGCTATGAACATGGGCGTAGACATGTGGACCGGCCCCACCGATCCCGAAGCCACCGGTCCCTGGCCTCTGATTTCAGACCCCCAGAGTCAGCACACCGCGCAGCGCTCTCCAAGCGGTAACATCTCGGACCTCAAAGGCGAAGAACTCGCCCAAGCGCTGCTTCAGCCCAAGCCACGCGCATGAGAACGCACCCATGAGAATGTCCCAATACTTCCTCTTTGGCAGCGTCGCCGCCATCCTCGCTCTTCTGGTTGCCGCAGGTCTTGGTTTCAGCGGCGACCTGAGCCTGCACTTCAAGGTCGCCCTGCCCGCAGCGATCCTTACCGTTGGAGCGCACACCCTGTTGATCCTCTTCATGATGATCACCGGGCGCATCCTGCGGGAGGCCATTCGATGTCGTGACTTACC
Source organism: Planctomycetota bacterium (assembly GCA_028823345.1). Lineage (GTDB taxonomy): Bacteria > Planctomycetota > UBA1135 > UBA1135. The sequence goes on along the minus strand of JAPKBR010000044.1, from coordinate 20,304 downwards.
CCAAGAGTTTCTCGACGAGCTCAACCTTTTCTTCTCCCGCAAGAGTGCTTATCCCGCGGCCGTTTCTGGTTGCATGTCCATCGCTGCGGCGGCCGTCTTGGCCTTCGGGGCCCCCGTGCTGGGGCTGCCCGCAGCAACCCACTGGGTCGCAGCCAGCTTGGCCCTGCTCCTGAATCTGTGGGTCCTACCGATTGAATACCGCGCCCTACGGGAAACCCAGTTGATTGTGGACAAGGCCGCCGGCGCCCTCGATAAGCTCGATGAGGAAATCACATCCTCTGGAGGCGAACTACCCGAGGAAGAAGGCACAACCCCCGAAGGCCTCGCCCAAGGTGCCATGGCCGTGGCAATCGGAGCATGGCTGCCCTACATCTACATGGTCTTCATCATGGGCGAAGGCGACCTATCCAGCACGTCGATCCACCCCTTCATCGAGGTCAGCATCGTAAGCCTGGTGGTTTGGTGGCTCGGTCGTTCCGAGGCCAAGCGTCAAGCGTCCGAGTCAGCCGACGCTTCCTCAAGCACCTGAATCCGCTTGCGGATATCCTGGTACTCGGGCCAAAACACCTCGATCTGGCGCAACAACTGCAGGGCTTCCGCATCTTCTTCAGCAGCCAGGACTTGCTTGTAGAGGGCTGCCGCATCGCTCACATAGTCCTTGAGGGTCTCCATGCGTGCACGGGAATCCTCGTAGTAATCCTCCACCGCCAAAACCTGCCCAAACTTGGCGATGGCGGCCTGGTAGCGAAAGTCGTGCTCTAGTGAGATGGCCTTTTCGTAAGCCTGCTTGACCTGCGCCTCTTGAATCTCTGCGAGGGCCTGATCAAACATATTTGGACGCGCCACGCTTACCTTTTGGCCTTCGAGTAAGATCTGTCGGGCTTCCCTGAACTCGCCCCGCAAGGTCGCCATCTTGCCATTGAGTAAGAACTCGTCCGCCTGGGCTTCCACCCGCGCCCGCTGCATCCCTTGCTGGGCTGTTTCGTTCGTCGGATCCAGCAGGAGGGCCACGCGAAAGTCATTGCGTGCGGCGGCATGTTTGCCAGCCTCTTCCAGTTGGCCAGCAATTCGAGCGTGACGCGCAGCAATGTCTCGCTCCACTTCGCTCACACGCCGCATCGGGCGCGGATCACCGGGCCGGTATTTGACCGATGCCACAAAGCGGCTGTGGGCCGCGTCCAGCTGCCAGTTGCTGACGGCTCGCACGCCCTGGTCATAGTAGTCCTCGCCCAACTCATCGCGATAGGTGATCTGTCGCTGCACTTGAATCAAGCCAGCTTCAGCCTCGACAAAATCAGGTCGGAAACCAAGGGCCTTCACATAAGCCTCGTGTGCTCCGGACAAATCGTCTGCTGAATGCAGCGCCTGGGCCACATCCAACCATTCGCTACCGAGCTTGCTGCGAGTTTTTAGGTCCCAGCTGAGGACCACATGGTTGTCGGGCTCCAACTCAAGGGCAAACTGCACTTGTCTCAGGGCCTCGTCGTCCTGACCCCCGAGGGTCAAAGTACGAGCTTGATCAAGGTGCCAGGCAATGGTGGCCAGGCGGTGTTGCCGCTGGATCTTGACGTCACCTGGGTGGGCTTCCATATCCCTAGCGGCGGTGCGCACGGCCTCCACAAACTGCCCGTGATCGACAAGCCAATCGACGGAATGGGTGACAACAGGGGTGGTGGAAGCTTGGCAGCCGACAAATGCGGCGAGCAACAGGAGGGGGGCCTTCATGGATGGTTCGTAGACGATTGGGCCGGGGATTTATTCCCAGGTGCCCCATAGAAGCCCCAACAGGGGCCTGCAGCAAGGATCAATCCGAAAGATACCCCTCAATCCGTCCTCAAAGGCCCAATTTTGGGGACGACCGATCAGGAGCGCATGCCCTCAAAGAGCACCAATCCCAAGCTGCCAAAGGCCAATACCGGGGCCCAGGCCGCCAGCAAAGGGGAAAGCCCCCCGTTGATTCCCAGGTTGCGGAAGACGAAGTCCATTGCAAAGTAGAAGATGCAAAGAATGCCCCCCACCACTAAACGCTCGGAACCCCCGCCGCGCTCGTAGTTGAACAGCATGGGCAGGCCCACCAGCAGGAGGATCAGATTCGCCAGGGGAAAGGTCAGGTGATAGTGCCACAGGGTTCGGAAGGCCGTGTCATCAGGCTCGCGACGCACCAACCGTTCCACCTCCGCAAAAGACAGCTCCAGGGGTTCAGCCCGGGCACGGCGATAGGTCAGGGCCAATTCGGGATGTAAATCAAAACCAAGGAGAGTACTGACATCCTCTGTGCCCGCCATATTGCCAAGGACTTGCCTCTGGCCATTCTGCAAATTCCAACCAGTCCCATCCCAGGTTGCACGCTCGGCATCGATGCGCACATAGTCATCCGCCTCGGCAACGATGGCAACCACGCCCTCGGCAAAGGGAGCACTGCCCTCTTCGTCACCGGGCCAAAATTGTTCGAGAAAAACCAAACTCCCCAACAGGTCGTGAACCACAACATCGGAATAGACCCGGGGCTGATCCCCTTCGGTCAACTTCCAACTCAACCGGTCACGCTGGTCTGCCAAGGTTTCCACCAGAGTCTCGCGCAACATGAACATGCCCAGGGACAGCATGCAGCCTATCGCGAAGATCGGCATCAGCATGCGCCTGGCGCTGACGCCCGAGGCCAACACTGCGGTCACTTCATTCTTTTTCAACAGGCGATTGACCGTGAACAAACCGGCTAAGAGCGTCACGAAGGGGGCTACCTGCAGAAACAGAAAAGGAATCTGCATTAGGTAGTAATGCAGGAGATCCCCGCCTGAGGCAGCTGTTCCCTCATCACCCGAGCGAAGATACTGGCCCGCGTTATTGGCCATATCCAATACCAGATAAAGCCCCACCACCAAGAACAGAGCCGTCCCGTAGGACCCAATGAAGTGCGCCACCACATAGCGATCCAAGCGCCCCAAAAAGCGCAGGTGGGATCCGGATTGCCCCCTCATCGCCTCAATCCTCGGTAAAGGAGCGGAATCGACACCAGGAGCCCAACGCCTGTGGGACCCCACGCAACCAACATCACGGGCAACTCCGTGTTCAACGCCAGCTTGGATCCGAGGTTCATCGAGATCGCGTAGTAGCCAATACCAAAGCCCGAAGCCACCGCCAAAGCAGCAAGTTGATTACCTCGGCGTAGAATCAAACCCGTAGGTGCCCCAAGAAGCAAGAATAACAGGTAGACCACCGAGCGACTGCCACGCTTTTGAATCTCGAAGTTCATCCTGCGCCGCTTGGTTGGATCTTCCTCCACAAGGAGATCTTCGTAGATCTGTGAAACAGTGCGGTAGCGAGCCCTTGGCCGGCCGCCGACTTTGGACGGGGCCATCAGATCCTCCAGGGGAATCGAGTAGCGCACATGAGCCTGCTCCGTGCGCAAGCCAGCCCCAGGGGCCAGAGCCCGCACACCTTCCAAGTCCACCACGAGCGCACCTTGCTGGGTGCGAATATGCGCACGCTCGGCAAACACATCGATACGCTCCTGACTGCTCTCGTCTGCTCGACGCAGATAGACCTCGTGCCAATAGTTAGGGTCTCGCGGATCACGCCAAGCTCCGCGCAGGAAGAAACCGTGGAACTCCACGGTGGTGCGCCCCGGGGGAAGATTCGACAGGGTCCTCTCCAAGCTCTGGGCAATCAGCACCCGTTGATTCGCCTTGGTCTGGGGCACGCGCTCCGCGAAGAGCCACCAGGTCACGCCGGACAAAACCAGAGCCAGGATGAACCCCGGCAACAACAGCTTGAGGGGATGGAAACCCGCCATCTGGATAGCAGTCCACTCACGGTCTGCTGCCAACCTCCCATAGGTGGCCACCACTGCCAGCAGAAAACACAGGGGCAGCACATAGGGCGCCAAGGACTGCAGCACCGTGGGCAAATAGGCCATGAGTAACCCCCCATCCGCCGCGGGCAATTTGTGGACCGCATTCACCGCGACCCCAGGCACCGCCAGCACGATGATTGCTACTGCCCCAAAGGCCAGGGCCTGCACCAGTTGGCGCAAGATGTAGAGCTGCAACTTCACGGGCAGGATTCTATCCTCAGTAGGCGCTGGCCCAGTTGCCCTAACCCTGCCTATTCATGCCATGATGCGCCGGCCGGGCGCCCCATGCCCCTGACCATGGAATACATCCTCAAGCAAGGCCCCAAGCGAACCGTGTTGCTGGAGGCCCCTGATCCCGCCGAACCCCGAGTGGGTCGCGTGATCAAGCGCTTCCACGCCGGTGGGCTCCTAGGTGGCCTTATGGATCGGCAGCGTGCCCGAAGGGAATTCCAAGCCCTCAAAAACGTGCGCAAGCTGGGAATCGCCGCCCCAAAGCCCATCGAAGTTCGCAAGGGGAAGGCGCTGTGGGACCTGGTCACGGAAGCAATCCCCGGGGCCCGAGACTTGAGCCAGGTCTTTGCCAATGCCCAACTCGCCGACCAACCAGCCCTGTCGCTCCGTCTTGCCACGGACCTAGCCAAGCTCCTGCAGCAACTGCTCATCGGAGGTGTGCATCACGGGGACCTTCATCCGGGGAACGTGGTGCTCGACGAGAACCAACAACCCTGGTTGGTGGACATGCGCAATGTGCGTACAGGAGTCCCCACCCGAGAGCGCGACTTTCTGGATCTCCTGCTGCACCTCTGTCAAGGATGTCGAGAGACCACGCCGGCCCGTTGGCGCGCAGTGCTCTTGGCTCGCTTGCGGCGATCGTGCAAGGGAACTTCCTGCGCGAGTTGGTTCCAAGACCTTAACCCCTCCGCAATCGAGTCCAGGGCCCGGGGACTTCGACGGAGCAAGGGACGCAAGCGCATCCCGCGCTGGCAGCGGGAGAGCTCCGCCGCAACTCGTCGCAGGTCCGGATGGGTCGCCCTGAAACGCAAGCCAGGGAATTGGCGCCGCCATTCTGCAGTCTCCATGGAACGGGCCGTCATTCACTGGAATGCCCTGGGGCACCTCGCTGAGCATCAGGTCCCCGCAGAACAACCCGTGCTCCTATGGGTCGGCACCCGGGGTGTCCGCATGGTCAGCAGACTTCCGAAGGGGACGCGCCGCATGAGCCATGGCTCCGATGCCTCCCCAAGGGCCTGGGGCCACATTTTGGGCACAATTGCAGACCGCGGAATGTACGCAAAGACCGACAACATGGACCACTGGTGGCTGACTCCTGAGGGTCAGATTTTGGCGGGAGATGTGGAGCTACAAGACCTGGTCCTCCAAGGTCCAGCAACTCCCTGGTGCTTCGATGACAAAACGGTCGGCAGTGACTGGTCCGAGCGCCAACACGAGGATTTCCTTCTCGCTTGGTGCGAGGCCCATGGGGGCGGTTCCACGGAGCAACGCGCGTTGCGGGAGTCCATGCTTGGCCAGTTCTAAGTTCACACGAACCCTGCGCAGGAGACTGTTGGGTGCTGCTGTGGTCCCAGCCCGCAACCTGCACCACGGGATCCTGCGAGTCACCATCGAGCAGTTACTGCGACTTGCGGGGGGCACGGCCCCCGCGAGGCGGGTGCGTTCAAACCTCGCCCTCGCGGCCGAGGACCTAAAGCTCGACCCCGCAACTCTTCGGGACTTACCCGCCCGCATCCGTTCTCACACGGCGCGCCAGATCGCAGACGTAGTGCGCCTGTCACGACCGGATGCGGGCGGTTGGATCGATGAGATCGTCGAACCCGGAGAAGGTTACGAGCGCATCGCGGAAACCCTCGACCAAACCCCTGGCACGATCATCCTTGGTGGCCACATGGGAAACTGGGAACTCTTGGCGATCTACCTGGTCCGCCGGGGAGTGCGTGGTGTCGTGGTGGCGCGCGCCCGGGGCGAACAGGATTGGCTGACCGAGATGCGCGCCCAACACGGCGTAGAGACCCTGCCCCAAGACGCAAGTGCCCGTGAAACCCTACGCATCCTGCGCTCCGGCCGCATCTTGGGCGTGCTCTCGGATCTGGAAACGCGTCAATTGGACGGAACTTTCGTGCCTTTCTTGGGCCAGCCCGCACTGACCATGACCGCCCCGGCAGCAATCGCTCGGGCGGCCAGAGCCCCACTTCTGCCCGTCCGTTGCGTCTTCAATCCCCAGAGAAAACGCTACCAAGTTCTCGTGGACCCACCCCTTTGGTCCAATCCCGAGCTCGATTCCAAGGCCGCCACGCTCGATCTTCTGCTGCGCATGAACCGGGTCTATGAATCCTGGATCCGGGCCAACCCTGAACAATGGGCGTGGCATCAGCGGCGCTGGTGGACCAAGCCCGGCTCTTTCGAGGCGATTCCGAACCCAGCCTCCCGCCGGGACAAACGCGCTCGAAACATTTAGTCGGCCAAGAGCCGCCTAGAGCAATCCCTGTTCCCGAAAGAACGCCGCGCAGGTAGCGTTCTTGACCATGCGGTCGAAGTCACGCCGGCGAGTGTTCTTGTAGCCCTGCAAGGTATCGACAATGCTCAGGATCGTGCGGCCATCCTTGGACAATTGGCCGTTAAAGGCCACCATTGCCTGGGCGGCGCGTTCGGACATTTGGGGGTCACCGATCTTGGTGATGAGCTGCACGAGGTACTCGAGTGCTTTGGATGGATCGCCCTTATCCCAAAGGTAGGCAGCCTGTTCGAAGCGGTCCAAGAAGTACTCTTCGCGCTCGGAAATATGGGTGTTGATCACGCCTTCGAGGATCGTCAAGTCATCATCAGTGGCACTGTTCCGGAAAGACTCCAGCATGGGCATGGCCTGGGCGTAGTCCCGGGGAAAGGCCCAGGTCAAGGTCTTGGTCTCCCACATGAGGTCTGCCAGGTTTGCGGGACTCGAAAGCTCGGCCACGGACTCCCAGCGGTTCAGTTTGTTGCGCACCTCATCCGCCTCCGGATGAGTTGGCCAGGTCGCCAAAAAGTGCTGTGCACGCTGGACAAAAATCCGCGCTCGGGCCCGCACCGGATCTTTCGCCAAATAGCCGGACTCGTAGTTGCGCAAACTTTTCTGGAGGTACTTGGTGCCCGCCATGTGGTCCACCGATTTATGGCTGGTCTTGCTCAGGCCTTTGGATTGGATCCGTAGGGCGGCAAAGGTCTTGCGCCATTCAGAGGTCAACCTGTCATCGTTGCGTGCAACCTTGTCGAGCTCCTCCTCGGCCTTCTTGGAATCACCATGCTTGAGCGCATCGGTAATTTTTGCGTGACTGGTGCCCGCGTCAAATGCCTCTTCGTTAGTGATGCCAGCGAGCTGAACCCCCACCAAAATGACTACGGCGAAGCCCAACAGAATCGCCCAGGTGGGCAGGCTCTTCTTGGCCGCTCGCGGTCGTGTGCGCTGCACTTTCTGACGGCCGGGACGATCTTGGGATTTTCGGGTTCTATTCGGATTGACGTTTGCCATCGTCAAGAGTGTACTGATCCATCCAGTACCCCATGGGGTTTCACTTCATACCCTTGCGGGAATCTCGTCCAATGCCGAAGTTCTGGGTCCAGTAGCGACCAACCACGGAGGTTGCCATTTCCGTGGCTTGCCCGGAAAGCAGTGCGCGGTGGTGACCTGAGGAATGGGCCCAACCGTAGTGTGCCCCTTCGGGGTCCCCCGCCCCTGCGTGGATGTTCTCGCCCAAGCCAGCGCTGTAGCTCTGCTCCACCATGCGGTCAAAGGGCGTGCGCCTGCCTTCGACTCCTTCTTCGAAGTGGCTGAAGATTCCAGTACGGCTCATGTACTGGCCGTGCACGATGGTCGCCGCCTGCAAACGTAGGTCCCACGCCAAACTAACCCGGCCAAGGAGTCTGCGGTAGCGATTGGTCACGCGCACCTGCTCGGACTCCATGGGACGGCAGACTTCCTCTTCCACGCCCCAAAGGCGCTCGTTGTATGCCTCCACTAGACCACTGATGCGGATCTCTTTCTGCACAGTTTGGGTCGGCGCAAAATTGCGCAAGCTGACGAGCGCCGCATCGGGTTGGATCAGGAACAGCCAAGAGGGTAGCTCCAAAAGGGAACTAGGAACATCGAGCTTGGCCAGGACCCAGTGCAGATCGACGAGCTCTTCATGGAAGTCTCCACCCAAGGAAACCGTGAAGGGCTCTTCCCAGATGGTGCGCACCTCTGCCACCAATTCATCGACCCGGCGTTGAACCAAGTTGTACTCGGCACGCCGGTTGGCAGGGACTGGATAGAAATACTCCTGCTCGTCGAATATGAGGGCGAGGGCTGCTTTGCGGGTCACCTCCAAATTCTTGCGTCGCACGGCTAGTTGCTGCAAGCGTTTGAATTCTCCGCGCTTGAGCATCCGTTTTGTGTGCAGAGCAAGAAACTTGTCCAAAGTCGTCTCTAACTGCAGCTCCGCGAAGCGGTACTGATCCGCCAGGCGAGAAACCTCTTCCCATGCCTCGTCGCGCTTGGCTCCCCGGCGATTGCTCAACTGGCGCAGGACCAACTCCAACTCTCGCCCAATCAGTTCCTCCTCATGTTCCACCGTCGACAGGAAAGAATCCGCCACCAGCAAATAGCCCCCATCGGGCACTTGCTCTCCCAGGGCAACCGCCACCAGTAAGTCCGTGTGCTCTTGGGTCAACAAGCCTCCCTCGTGCTGGTCTTTCAAGATCCCGAGTCCAAGGTCATTGAACTTCGGCGCACCATTGTTCAGACATGCCAGCATGATTCCCAAGCGGGCCTGGGGATTGTCCCCAAGGTCCTCTAGCGCCTGCAGTACACCTTGGGATCCGAGGGCTTTGAGCTGCCGATAGATCCCCCGGGTTGCGCCACCCTGACCCAGATCCAAGGTCCAGACTTGGGACAGAACGGCCAACCAACGACACTCCATGGCACGGCGGAGGTAGCGGCGGGATTCAGAGTCTTGGGTCAAGAGCGATGCGGTGTGCAGCAGCGCTGCGGCCCGGGACAGGTCCCCAACTACCCGTGCCTTCTCTCCCATCAACGCCTGCTCCGCGGGATCGGCGAGCAGTTCTGTGTTCGTCAGGGAATACCCCCCAAGCCCACCACCACTTGCGTGCGGAACCACCGGAGGTTTCTCGGGCTTGATCTGTTCCGAGTCTGCTTGACTGATGACGCGTGTGCTGGGGGTTTGCCCTGACTCTTCCTTAGGAGAACCTTGAACCGCAACGGCCCCTTGGGATCCATCAGGGAATTCAATCAGGGACGAGCGCCATTCTTCCACCCGTTGGGACAGCTGCCCTGCGAGGATGCCTTCGGGAAAACGCAAATACTCGCCTGCCACTTGGTCCCATGCTTTGCGAGCCCCATGCAGACGTTCTGCATTCTCGGCGGCGACGAGCAATCGTTTTGCGTCCTCATCGGCCTGGGCCCACAGATCATCCCGGGCCTGAAGCAACTCAACCCCCAACATGGATGCTTGGGCCGGCAGGTCTCCGATCAATTGATCCATCAGGGCAAAGGCACGGGCGTACTCCCCTGATTGCGAGGCCGACTCCACATCGACCATGATGCTCTGGGCAAGGCCGCGTATGCGCGGCAAGGTAGCAAGCTCCTGTTCCTCTTCCTCGGCCCGATCCACCTGTCGAATCTGAGCCACGGAGAAGGACTTAGCCGCACGGCGATCCGCATCCCAATCCACCATGTGGGATTTCTCCTGCAGCACAATTTCGCGCGCTTGCTCGTCGTCGAATCCCTTGGCGAGTTCATCAAGATGCGCCAAGAGGCTCTCCAACTTGCGCCCATCACGCCCGGCCCGGATAGCCGCGCACTCGGTCCGCGCACTCTCGCGCTGGGCCAAAATACCGTCGATCTGGGCCTGTAATCCTGAGCGGCTAGGATGCCCCGGGTCCATGCGCTGCAACAACTCCGCAGCCTGCTCGAGCCGGCCGTAAAGGATCTGCTGCTCCACCGCGCTAGGTTCGACACCTCCTCCGCAAGCCGCAAACAGGAAAAGGAGACTAATACGCTTCATGGGGATCTCTGCCACCGGGGGCAGTTCATGAGAATACCCGCCCCGCGCCCAAGGCAACCGTTTCAGCCCCCGGAGAATCCGACAAACTGGAAAATTAGCCTTTCAAGAGGTCCGGGGAAAGGTCCTGGACACCTATCCGGTGTTCCCCATCGGAACCTGCAGTCGACAGGGCCACCGCCCGCCGCAGCTCATTCTCTAACTGGCGCACATTTCCGGGCCAGGGCTGGGCTTCGAGCAAGGCGACGGCTTCTTCGCTGATGCGCACGGTGGAGTCCACGCTTTCGCCCTCGCATGCCAAGAGGTGCATCACCAAACGTCGCACGTCCCCCTCGCGCTCACGAAGAGCCGGCAACTCCAGGGTCACCACCGCCAGCCGCCAGAATAGGTCCTCCCGAAACTCCCCCGCCGCGCAGGCCTGTTCCAGGTCTCTGTTCGTCGCCGCGACCAAGCGCACATCCACCTTCACGGTCTTATTCGACCCCACAGGACGCACCTCGCCTTCCTGCAGCACGCGCAGGAGTTTTGCCTGCATGGCCAGGGGCATCTCGCCGATTTCGTCCAGGAACATGGTGCCCCCATCAGCAGCCACGAAGTGACCAGCGCGATCGCCCACGGCACCGGTGAAGGAACCGCGCACGTGCCCAAACAGCTCGCTCTCCAACAACTCGGCCGGAACTGCGGCGCAGTTTTCTGCCAGCAGACGCTTGGACTTGCGTGTGGATCCCGCGTGCAAGGCCTTGGCGATCAACTCCTTGCCGGTCCCCGTAGCACCCAAGACCAGAACAGTCACGGTGGTGGGCGCAAGCCTGTCGAGCAACTCATACACATGTCCCATCTGAGGGCTTTGCCCCACCATTCCATGGCGAAGGGGTTGGCGGGTGCAGAGGATTCCGTCCGCGTTTGAATCGCCAGACCCATCGTCACTGGCCGTAAACGCCGCGACCCGGGCCTGGACTTCTGCCAGCTCACCGGCCTGATCCGCTTCCTTGAGCAAGCGTTCCAGTCGCGCCAAGAAGTCTTGGTCGTCGCCCATCAGACCACCACCAGCTTCGCATAGGAAAGGAGCAGTTGTTTGTTTCCGTGTACATCAAAGCGCACGTCCGCCCGAGCATTGACGCCATTTCCGGAGAGGCTCTCGATGCGTCCACGCCCAAAGTGACCGTGCTCGACCCTCTGGCCCACCACCAGAGCCGGAGCCCCATCATCTTCGGGCTCGTAGGTCCCCAAAGCCGATTCCGCATCATCCGCCTCAATGCCCTCGATGAACTCCGGGGGGATCTCGTCCAAGAAAGGCGAGGGCCGGGCCCAACGGGTGTCCCCGAAGAAAAAGCGAGTCACCGCATGGGTCAAGAAGAGGCGCGTCATAGCGCGGGTCAAGCCCACATAAAACAGTCGCCGTTCTTCCTCGATGCCATTCACCGGGTCCTCTTCCAGGGCGCGGCCATGGGGGATTAGTTCTTCTTCGCAACCGGCGATGAACACATAGGGAAACTCCAGACCCTTGGCCGCGTGCAAGGTCATCAGCTTGACCACGTCTTCCGAACCCTCATAGGCATCGGTGTCGCTGACCAAGGCAACGTCCTGCAAAAATCCGGGCAACTTGCTCTCGGGATACAAGCGGTCGTATTCCTGGGCGTGGGCCAAGAGTTCCTCCACGTTGGAGTCACGGTCCACCACGGTGTCCCCGTCGTCCATCTCAGCGATCCAACGCTCGCGACCGATGTTCTCTAGGATCGCCCCCAGGGCATCACCCGCCGAGGCGTCGCGGAATGGATCGAGGGCCTCCAACAAGCCGGCAAATTCCGCCAGGCCTTTCTTGGCTCGGCCGCGCACCAATCCGATCGCCTCTTCCGATCGCAATGCATCGCGGAGGGTCAGGCGTCGATCGGTGCTCCACTGGGACAAGCGTCCCACCGTGGTCTGGCCCACCCCTCGCAAGGGTGCATTAACCACCCGCAAAAAGGCCTGGTCGTCCTTGGGGTTGACCAAGAGGCGCAGGTAAGCCACCAGGTCGCGGATCTCACGCCGCTGGTAGAACTCAAGGCCGCCCACCACTTGATAGGGCACGCCCCCCAAGCGCAGAGCACTTTCCAATGCTCGCTGCATGAAGTTCATGCGGTAGAAAATCGCGCACTCTCCAAAGGCTCCGCCCCGGCCTTGGATGCCGCGGATTTGGGTAGCGATTTCCCGGGCCTCTTCGTTTTCGTCCCCGCACTCCAAAACCACCAGCCGTTCGCCCTTATCCCCTTCGGACCAAAGGTCCTTGGCCTTGCGCTGGGTGTTGTTGCCGATCAGGGCAGAGGCTGCCCCCAAGATTGTCTGGGTCGAGCGATAGTTCTGCTCTAGGCGCACCACGAGGGGTTTCCCGAAGTCCTCCTCAAAGTCGAGGATGTTCCGAATATCTGCTCCGCGCCAACCATAAATCGACTGGTCCGGATCACCGCAAACCGCCAGGTTCCCGTGCCCGCTGGCCAGGTGCGAAGTCAACAGATACTGGACTCTGTTGGTGTCCTGGTACTCGTCCACGAGCACATAGCGAAAGCGCCTGCTATAGGAATCGCGCACACCCGGGTGGCGGTCGAACAACTCCAGCGTTTTGAGCAACAGGTCATCAAAGTCCAAAGCATTTTGATCTGCTAGGCGCTGGGCATAGACATCCCGCACCTTGCTAAAGACTTCCTCGTCCATGCCCGAACCATCGTCGATCACAAGGGGCTGGGTCTGATCCGCGGCTTGGTTTTTCTCGTTCGAAATCCAACCGCCCACCGCCGCGGGGCGGAAGCGTTTCGGATCAAAACCAAGCTCCTTGATGATCTTTTTGATCAACTGGTTTCGATCCGAGGTGTCGTAGATCGAAAAGTCCCGGGTGAAAGGCGCCAGGTGCTCAATGTCCCTGCGCAAGATGCGCGCACACATGGAGTGAAAGGTGCTGATCCAGGCACCCTTGAGGTTGGGCAGCAAACGATCCACTCGCTCGCGCATCTCTTTGGCGGCCTTGTTGGTGAAAGTGATCGCCAAGATCTCTTCCGGGCGGACCCCGGCCTGGGTCACCAGCCATGCGATGCGATGGGTCATCACCCGGGTCTTGCCCGAGCCGGGTCCCGCGAGGATCAACAAAGGCCCCTCCGCATGGATCACCGCCGATCGCTGGGGCTTATTCAGACCCTCCAGCAACTCATCCGCACTGACCCCCGTCTCGGCCCCCGCTTGGGCCGCCTGTACATCCATCCAATCCATAAGCCTCTGAGTCTAACGCCGACCGAAGGCTAGAGTTCGCAGCACTCGGACAAGGCCTGGTGAAACGCGCGCCCTACCCCGGGCCCGAGGCCGCGCAGGACGGTGAATATTTCCACCAAGAGCCGGGTCCCAGCCTCCAGACCCGGCCACCCCTTGCCCTTGCTGCCCTTTGAAAAAGCGCACCCCAAGGGGCAGGACCCACACCCCAGTGGCCAGGCCAAAACGTCCAGGCCCAGAACCGCCTGCAGGGGCTCTCGGGGAGTGGCCACCAAAATCCCTCCGAGGGACAGCCCGCTGGGCATGGGGGAATGGGTGGGCCCCGCGAAAAAACTGCCCAGGTTCCCACCGATACCAGCTGCGCCATATCACAATGTGGGTGTCGAGGCCCAAATGCAGAGCCGTGCCACAAGCCGGCCACCGCGCGTGAAGCGCCCCGAGGACGAGCTCGAAACTTTCTATGGGGATGTGCGAGATCCACTCCACTACCGCTCCCAGTATTCCCAGAGCAAGCTGCTCGACGAAACGATGGCATCAAGGAGCGCACTCATAAGGCCCTGCCCACCGGGCTATGAGCTCTTTTGATGCCCGCGGGCTCGAACAGGGGCTATCATCCCCTGCCCATGCCCAGCGAGAATCCCCTCCTCGAGCAAATGCTCAGCAAGACCGATGATTTGATCACGATCATCGATGAAGAGGGATGCTTCAAGGCGCTCAACCAAGCCGCCCTGAAATTCTTTGGCTCCGAGGCTGACCAACTCGTGGGACACTCGGTCTTCGATGTAATTGCCCAAGAGGACCACGTTCAGGCCCGCACGGCTTTTGCCCCAGGCGAACAAAAAGTCCAAGAGAAGACCTTCGCGTGGGCCTGCCGCATGACCTCGGGTGATGGAATTCTGCACAGCTTCCAGTGCACAACCACGAGGCACACCCTTGAGGCTGGAGGCATCCAATTTCTCAGCAGCGCCCAGGTATTGAAGTCTGATCCCAAGGACAGCCTCGCCCTGCCTATTGACGTGGAAGAGCCGATCGTGGGCCTCGACTCGGTCATGAACAACTCCCTCGATGGCATGGTCATCGTGACTCTCAATGGCACCATCCTGCGAGCAAGCAAGTCCATGGAGAGTCTCTTTGGTTGGACCCCCGAAGAACTCTCCGGGCAAAACATCAAGATTATTGTTCCCGAACCCCATCGCTCCAACCACGATGACTACCTGGCCAAATACGCTGAAACCGGCGAAACCTGGGTCCTCGGGCAACTGCGCGAATTTGAGGTCCAAACCAAACGAGGCAAACCCCTATTCATCGAAATGGCGGTCACGCGCATCGAGATGGAGGGCTCCCAATCCGACCTGCTTTGCGGCATCATCCGCGACGCGAGTGAGCGCAAGCAAGCAGAGTTAACCCTCAAACAAAGCGAGCACCGATTCCGCGCAATTTTCGAACAAGAGCACCAACTCGTCGTGCTCGTCGATCGCAACGGCTTGGTGCGCGAAGCCAACCACGCGGCCCTCTGGATCGTGGGCGACGAGCGCGAAGGTCTGGTGGGCAAGCTCCTTTGGGAAGCCCCCTGGTGGGCCCGCGATCTACGCCAACGGGACCAGATCCGGGGCTGGATTGAAGCTGCTGCCGCCGGGGCCCTGATCCAAGATGAGCTAGAGCTGATGACCCTCGATGGGGACCTGCGCACGGTGGACTTCTCCATGAAGGCAGTGCAAGTCACCAGCGATGGGCCAACGGTGTTCCTTGCGGAGATGCGCGATGTGACCGAAACCCGCCGTGCCCAGGCGCGAGAGGTGTCCATGTTGCGGGCCCTCGCCTCCATCGGAGAATCCGCCAGCATCTTGGTGCACGAGATCAAGAACCCGATCACCTCGGTCAACTTGGCCCTGAAAGCCGTTGCCACTCTCCTGGGTGAAGACGAACGGGCGGCCCTCGGTGACCTCCTTCTGCGCCTGCGCAAACTTGAACGCACCATGCAGCGCACCCTTTCCTTTGCGCGCCCCTTGGAGTTACGCCGCCGGCCCGTGTCGGTGCAAGAGTTGATGGAAGGGGCGCGGGAACAACTGCTGCCCGAAGCGGAAGACAAACAAGTATCCATCGAGGTCAATGTCCCCAAAGAGTGCCCCCCCATCTTGGTGGACGCGGGTCAAATGGAAGAGATGCTGGTCAACCTGTTGCGCAACAGTTTGGATGTGCTCGAAAAGGGTGGCCAAGTCGTCCTGACTTGCGAGGTCCACGAGGGCCAAGTCGATCTCCTGGTGGACGACAATGGACCGGGTGTCCCTGACTCTGTGCGGTCCACCATTTTCGACCCCTTTGTGACCACCAAGGAAGAGGGCACTGGCGTCGGCCTCGCCCTCTGCAAGAAGGTGGTGGAAGCGCACGAGGGCGAGCTTACCGTGGAAGAAAGTCCCCTGGGTGGGGCTCGTTTCCGGATCTGCATGGCTGCGGGCCTACGGCAGGATGCGTAAAGTGCCTCCTTGTGCGTAAGTTGCCGTATTTGCCCGTTCATCGGGTTTCGGGGGGCTAGGATACTCCCATGGTCGCCACCCGAATCTACCTCCTCGATGACCAGACGATTCTCCGGGCTGGACTCCGGACTCTGCTCAACCAACAGGATGACCTCATCGTCGTGGGTGAAGCGGGCGAGGCACGCCAAGCGATTGGCCAGATCGAAGAGTTGCAACCCGATGTGGTGCTGTTGGACATCACCATGCCCGGGCTCTCGGGAATCGACGCGATCCCCATGATCCGCAAGTGCTCTCGACGCACGCGTATCGTGATGTTGACCCACCACGAGGGGCAGACCTTTGTGAACCAATCCCTAAAAGCAGGAGCTGATGGGTATCTGTCCAAGGACTCAGAGCCCGAAGAGCTCGCCCTGGCAGTGCGCTCGGTGCACCGGGGAAATGCCTATATCTCGCCCAAAGTCGCGGATGCGTTGGTCTCCCAGGTGCGCGGCGGTATCACTGCCACCGAATCCGGCATTCAAACCCTGACCCCTAGGGAACGCGAAGTGTTCCAACTGTTAGCGGTCGGCCAGTCCAATAAAGAGGTCGCCACTGCCCTGGGCATGAGCCTCGGAACAGCTAAGAAACACCGAGAAAACCTGCAGCGGAAACTGGAAGTGAACTCAGCAGCAGAGCTCGCTCGGATCGCCATCCGTGAAGGCCTGCTGTCCAGTGACTAGATAACCTGCTTGTCCTGCGTCAACCGAGGCCCTGGAGCGCTTGGCATTCCCCTTCCCCGCCGTGCCTTCCTCCTGCAGCACCCCCTGGGGCCAAAAAGAAGCCCCCGACCAAAGGCCGAGGGCTTACATTCCAGATGTCGCTCGTTCCGTTATTGCCTGCCAGCACACGGAAATACCTGGATCCTCCTAAGAGGAAAGTGCGAAGCTCATCACCTATCACGCTCGTTATAGAGTGACTCGCTCCATATCGCTCACAGCCAATTATCCACGACCTCAGGCCAAAGTCCAATTCCAGATTGCCCAGCCCAAGAAGATGATCCAAACCGATACAAGTGACCAGCGCGCGACAATCGGTGGGCGATGGTCCTGCCCCAAATCGGGACAGGACTATGCCCGTGGCCGTTGGCGCAGTTCCCGTGCCCGCCAACGGGACGGCCGGCTTTTGACTGGACTCTTGAGGGGAGCCCTCCTCGCCCCAGGCCCGATCCTGGATGCACCTTGCGGAGCGGGGCGTCTGGGGGAGGTCCTGCAGAATCTGGGCGGCGACCCCGTGTCTCTGGATCTGTCCGGGTCCATGTTGAACCAAATCCCAGGACCTCGCCGATTGCAAGGGTCCGCTTTCAACCTTCCTTTCGCCGATCACAGTTTCCCCCTAGTGGTCTGCTGCCGCTTGCTGCACCACCTCTCCGAACCAACGGACCAAGCGGCCCTGCTGGCGGAACTCGCCCGGGTATCCCGGGGCTGGGTGGCCGTCTCCCACTGGGACGCGGCATCCCTGCACGTACTCCGGCGTCGAATGGGTTGGCGCAAGGGCCATGACCATCGGGTTGGGGTCTCGCGCTCTGAGCTCATTGGGATGGGCCAAGCCGCGGGCCTCGTTCGCCGCAGATCGCGTTCGAGCCTGCGCTTTATCTCGCCCCAGACATGGACCCTGTTCGAAAAGCACGCCCCCGAGGATCCCCATGCTGATTGAGTCTTGGGTCCAGGCAGACCATGCACAATGGCGGGTGTGCAGCGCCCCGGACGAGCAGGGTGTAACCATGACCCAAGCGGCCCTCAAGATCCTGCGGACCCATGATCTGGGACAAGAGATCTCGGGCCCCGCCGATCCCTTCCCGGAACCCGGCTGGATCAAGGGCAGCGCCCTCAAGGGCAAGGCAGCTACGCGCCATGGTCTGCGCTTCCGCCTGGGCCTCGGTCTGCCGCGCCTGCGGGAAGCCCAGAACCTTCGGTGGCTCGGGAAGCATCTGTTTGTAGTACCCCGGCCCCTGGTGGCCCTCGCGATTTTTCGGACGGGTCTCCCCCGGGGCCAGTGGCTCGTGACCGAAGCGCAAACCGGAGCGCAGCCCCTTCTGAATGTATGGGCAAAATTGAGTCCGCCTGAACAAGAAGCAGCCCTCTTGGAACTCGCCCGGGAAGTGGCACGCATGCACGCCTTAGGGTTCACCCACAGGGACCTATTTCTACGCAACCTGATGTGGCGCGAAGACCCCCAGCGCAATTTGGTCTTCCTGGATTGCTGGCGCGGAGGCCCCGGCTTCGACCTGCGCGGACCCAGTTGGGATGTGGGCTGCTTGCTGGTGGACTTGGTGCAATACATGGGCGGTCCGCGGGCGCAGGCCTGGCTGCAGGAGTACAAGAACCAACGGGCTCTCCAGGGGCGCCCGATTGCGTCGGGGAAATTCCTGCGGCGGGCCCTCAAAGCACGGCGGGCCATCATCCAGCGTTTGATCGCCCAACCCGAGCGCCGGGGCGGCGCGCCACCCCCCCCCTTGGATTGGACGCCCACATGGGAACCCGGACTCAAGCCCTAGGGTGTCCCCTCAGTGGGCTGCGGCCCAAGCGGTATGTCGGTCCCCGATTTGGTGAATAAACCCTGTAAACTGCCGTACCTCTGGCCTACCCCAGGTGTTCAGCCGCCCGAAACCGGTGGCTCAGAACTTGCACACCAATAGCGACTCGCCTCCAGCCCCCCAATAAACATGTTTTTACTTTCGACCTTCCTGACCCTCACGCTGCCCGCCATGGCGCCCGCCCAACCCCTGGTCGCGCCCGCCCAAGACGAGCTCTTTTCCTTCAGCATGGAGCCCATTGAATCCATGCTCAACCATCCCAAGGACGCGGGCCTGCGCCGCATCCTTGAGCTGCTCCCCGCCCGGATTGAGAGCCTCGCCATGGAAAACGGTGAGGATGTGCCCCCGGGGTTGATCCCCATGATGGCAGACATGATGACCTCTGGCAAAACCCTGCGCATCGCCACCAGTAACGCGGACGGCCCCATTCCGATTCAGGCGTCCTTCAGCATCAGTGCCGCCAACGCGGAAGAGGCCAGTGCCCGCAACGAGTACATCATGAACCTGCTGATGGATACCGGAGCGCCTCTCGGGGAGCAGATGGCCTCTGGCCTGTTCCCCCTGGAAGCTGGCCTGCCCATGCTAGTTGGCATCGGCACCATCGGAAACGACTTCGTGATCGCCGCCGGCACAGACAATGCTCTCCCCAGGACGATCGCTGCACCCACCCTGCCCAATGGCATCCATCCTGATTGGCAGGTTTCGATGCAAATGGACAAGCTCTATGAAATGATCGGAAACATGGGCGGAGAAGACGCCGAGATGTTCTCCACCATGAGCAGCGCAATGGCCGCCGGCAACAACATGGTTGCCGCTAGTGGACATGACGCCGAGCACGCCTACCTCACGCTCATTCAGAAAGACGTTGGACGCATGACCCGTGAAGCTGGGGGCATCCCCTCATCGGGGATCAGCTCAGCCGACCTGGGCCTCATTCCCGCAGATGCCCAAGCGGCGATCCTGATGAAGTTCAACCTCGAAGCGACCATCAACCTGGGCATGGACATGGCCGAACCGATGCTGGCGGAAATGGGCCTTGATGACCCCTTCGCGGTGATGGCCGAGATGACAGGCCTCGATTTACGCGCGGACCTCCTCCCTGTTCTGGGCGAGACCGTTGGCTTCTACATGTCCGATAGCACAGGTGGCGGCACGATGGCCTCCGCGGTGTTCTTTATGGAACTCAACGACGCGGAGGGAATGCGTGACTTCATGGACCATACCTGCGAGCTCATCGCACCCATGATGGAAGAAGCCCAAGCGGATGGACTGACCATTGGGCACAACACCTTCACCGCCGACGGAGTCGAATTCAACTCCATGACCTTCCCTGGCCTACCGATTCCGGTGGAGCCCACCTATGCCCTCCTGGACAAATGGTTGGTCTTCGGTCTTTCGCCCCAAGCAACCCGGGCTGCGGTCTGGCAGATTCGTTCCGGCGGCGCTGGCCTGCGGGACAACCCGCGCTTTGTGGAGGCCGCAGAGGCCTTGAACGCCTCGGACAGCACCATGAGCCTCCAGTTTTTTGACACCCCAGCGCTCCTGTCTGACGGCTACACCTGGATGAACCTCTTGATGTCCGCCGCTGCCAATGGACTGCGCACCAATGGCTCCGGCGAGGAACCGGGCCTCCTGCTCGACTCCTATCCGGTACTGGCACGCAACGCCAAGGCCAGCCTGCAGATCGGCGCCTACGAGGGTGACGATCTGGTGACCCGCATGGTGAGTGACGCCTCGATAATGGTCAATATGACCGGCCTCGCCGGCTTCCTCGATCGCTCGGGACTGATGATGCTGATTCCTATGGGCGTGCTTTTTGGCACGGTGAGAGACTCGTCCCAGGTTAGTTTTGCTGAGCCCTCATTTGAATTCATCGGTGCCGATGATCACGCTGTTCCTGACCCCCCCCCCGAATTTTTCGACGCTCACGACCACGAGCACGAGGTGGTGGTCGAAGATCCCCCCGAAGAGGAGAGCGACGGGCACGACCACTAAGCCTCTGGGTATCAAGCCCCATGAGCATTCCGCGGGGGCCGGGACGGGAAAGCCCGTCCCGGCCACCGATTGTTTGGCGAGGCCGGGGCTGTTAGACTCGCCCCATGTCCATCCTCCTCCTGC
>JAPKBR010000078.1 GCA_028823345.1 Planctomycetota bacterium | reverse complement strand
CTTTGACCGAGTTTTGTGTAAAACTCGATCACCTTGGGCAGCATCTCCTCGTGCACTTCGCGCAGTGCATCGGAGTTGAGCACGCCCATCAGGTGCGAGGTGATTTGCCAGGCATAGCCCAGGGGTTCAAGGATTCGGCGCTGGCGCGCGAAAATCCCCTCCCAGGTGGGCTCGATGGAATTCTCGAAGGCGTCGAATTCCGCGCTGGCTGTTTCAAGCAGGCTGGGGATCGCTTCGCGCACCGACTCCGGCGTGATGGCAGTGAACCGGGGGTGGTGGCCGTGGGTGAAAAGGGGGTTGCTAGCTTCGGTGGTAGTCATGATCTTAGGGGGCGGGAGCTTGGATCTGTCCTCCCGGCAGCCAATAGGATAACCGATCCCCCAAGTCTTGATGGGAACACTGTCGAGAGTTGTCTATGGTGGGGCCTATGCCTTCGTTTTGCTGCCAAGAGTGCGGGGAGTCCTTTGACTTGCCCCAGTCGTCCCTCGACAAGTATCCCGGTTGGGAACCGAAATACTGCCGCAAGCACTCCAAGTCCAAGGGGGCCAAGAGCTCCAGTTCCTCGGGCTCCCGGGGCGGGCGTCCGAGACGCTCCGCAGCGGGTGAGGAGAACCTAACCGTGGCCCAGGTGCTGGAAAAATACAGCGAGGGCCCGGCTGACGGAATCTTCACCGACGGCAGCTCGGTCCCCAATCCAGGCCCTGGGGGCTGGGGTGCGGTCTGGGTCGAGAATGGCCAAGTGCGCGAATCACGCCATGGGTACGACCCGGACACCACCAACAACCGCATGGAGTTGACCGGCCTGATCGAGGCCTACAAGTTGCTGCCCGAGGACGCCGAGGTCACGCTCTACACCGACAGCCGTTTGTGCGTGGACACCATCACCCAGTGGGCTCCCAATTGGGAACGTAAGGGTTGGAAGAAAAAGGGCGGCGAGATCAAGAACCTAGAGCTGGTGAAGGAACTCTTGGCGCTTTCGCGATCACACCCCGCATGTTCTATGGAGTGGATTGCGGCCCACTCTGGCAATCGTTGGAATGAGTACGCAGACAGCTTGGCCGTGGCCTGGCGGCGCGAGACCGTCTAGGAGGTGATTTTGTGACATTGATTAGTTTAATCGACATTTGCAAATCTTTTGATGCGGACCGTCCGTTGTTGCGCGGCGTGACCCTTGCCGTGGGCGAGGGTGACCGCATAGGTTTGATCGGAGCAAACGGATGTGGCAAGTCGACCCTCTTGCGCTTGCTGACGGGTGAAGTCGAACCCGAGAGCGGAAAGATTATTCGTTCGCCCCAATTGCGCGTGGGCTACTTGGAACAGGAGCCACACTTCGAACCCGACTTGACCATCCGCGAGGCGGTACGCAAGGGATTCGTGGGCCGCGATGAATTGCTGGAAGAGCTCGACGCCTTGCACGAGTCACTGGCTCATCCGGACCTTAATGATGAACTCCTAGAACGTCTTCTGCGCCGTCAGGAGCAACTGCAAGCAAGGCTAGACGAGTTGGGCGGCGCGGATGTGGAGCATCTCGTCGAGGCCACCATTCACGGGGTTGGTTTGCTGGATCCGGACGCACAGTGTGACGTGTTGTCGGGTGGCGAAATTCGGCGGGTTGCTTTGGCGCAGCTCTTGGTCAGTCAGCCGGACATCTTTTTGCTCGACGAACCCACCAACCACCTGGACACCTTTGTGATTGCCTGGCTCGAAGAGCGGCTGCGCCAGATCAAAGCACCCCTCGTGCTGGTGACCCACGATCGCTACCTGCTCGATCGGATCGTGGACCGCATCGTCGAAATCGACCAAGGCAGCTTGTACCACTACAAGGGCGGCTATTCATCCTATGTGGAGCAGCGCACCGCTCGGCTCGAGGTCGAGGCCCAGGACGAACGCTCACGCTTGCTTTTGCTACGCCGTGAAACCGCTTGGATGCGACGGGGTCCCAAGGCGCGCAGCACAAAGGCCAAGGCGCGCATCCAACGCTACGAGGATCTGGTCAATGACGAACCCGAAGAGCGCAGCCAGGACCTAGCCATGCGCTTTATCATGGGGCGGCGCCTCGGAAATCGCGTGTTGAAGTTAAAGGGCGTGCAGCATTCTTATGGTGCGCGAGTGGTGGTGCCCAAGATTAATCTCGAGATCACCCCGAACATGAGGCTTGGCATTGTGGGCCCGAACGGCGCGGGCAAGACGACCCTGTTGCGCATCCTACTGGGGCAATTGGAGCCCGATGAAGGCATCATCGAGCGCGGTGAAACCGTGAAGGTTTCGACCATCGACCAGCGGCGCTCGGACCTGGACCCCACCAAGACCGTGGTGCAAGAAGTGGCGGGGGAAGGTGCCCATGTGATGATCGGCACCGAGCGTGTGACCGTTGCATCGTTCTTGGATCAGTTCCTCTTTCCCGGCGCCAAAAAACAAGTCTTGATTGAGAAGCTATCGGGGGGCGAGCGCGGCCGAGTGGTCTTGGCCAAGCTGTTGCTCGACGGGGGTAACGTGCTGGTGCTGGATGAGCCGACCAACGACCTGGACCTGGCCACCCTGCGAGCTTTGGAAGAAGCCCTGATTGCTTTTCACGGTGCTTTGATTGTGGTCAGTCACGATCGCTGGTTCCTCGATCGCGTGGCCACTCAGATTTTGCATCTGGGAGGCGACGATGGACCGCAAATACACCACGGTTCCATGAGCGAACTGCTGGAGGAAACCGCCGCAAGAGCCTCAGCGGCACAGGAGCACAAACGCCAGGCCAAGCGCAGCGGTTCCCGGGCCAAGGCCGCCCAGCCCAAGGTCAAACTCAAGCGCCTCAGCAACTGGGAACGCAAGGAACTCGAAGAGCTCACTGCCCGCATCAGCGCCTTCGAAGGTGACATCGCGCGGCTTGACGAAGCCCTCGCCGACCCCGAGCTCTACCGCACTGGTAATGACAAGGCCAACGTCTTGACCGCTGAACGGGGAACGTTCGACAAGGACCTCCAGGCTGCCCTGAGCCGTTGGGAAGAGTTGGCGGAAAGAGAGTAGGAGCGGGCTCTAAAAAAGCGCCCACCCCCGCGGGAAGCGGGGGTGGGCGCATTTACTTGCTGAAGCTCTGACAGCCTAGTGGCTGTGGTCGCCGGCTGCCTGGGTGTCGCCAGAACCGGGTGCTTCCGAGACGAGGGCGTCTGTGGTAAGCAGCAGGCCGGCCACGGAGGCGGCGTTTTGCAGGGCGGAGCGCACGACCTTCGTGGGGTCGATCACACCGGCCTTGGCCAAGTCTTCGTAGGTGTCGGTTGCGGCGTTGTAGCCGTAGTTGGCACCTTTGCCGTTGCAGACATTTTGCACCACCACGGCGCCGTCACGGCCCGCGTTGGTTGCGATCTGACGCAGGGGAGCTTCGAGGGCGCGGCGCACAATCATGGCACCAACACGCTCGTCGCCTTCCAGCTTGAGATCTTCAAGAACCTTGATGCAAGAGAGCAGGGCGGTTCCGCCACCGGAGACGGTGCCTTCTTCCACCGCTGCACGGGTTGCGTGCAGGGCGTCTTCGACCCGGGCCTTCTTCTCTTTCATCTCTGCTTCGGTCGCCGCGCCCACGTTGATTTGGGCCACGCCGCCGGACAGCTTGGCGAGACGCTCTTCGAGCTTCTCGCGGTCGTAGTCCGACTTGGTGTTGGCGATCTCGCCGCGGATCTGTTCGATGCGCGCTTTGACGTCGGCTTTCTTGCCGCCGCCTTCAACGAGCAAAGTAGCGTCCTTGGAGACGGTAATCTTCTTGGCGGTGCCAAGATCCTTGAGGGTCAGGTTCTCGACCTGGACACCCATGTCTTCCATCACTGCGGTGCCACCGGTCAAAGCCGCGATGTCTTGCATCATGGCCTTGCGACGATCGCCAAAGCCCGGGGCTTTGATGGCGCAGATGGGGAAGGACCCGCGCAAGCGGTTGACCACGAGGGTCGTCAGGGCTTCGCCTTCGATGTCCTCGGCGATGATCACCAGGGGACGACCGCCTTGGATCGCTTGCTCCAGAATCGGAACGAGAGGCTGGATCGAGGTGATCTTCTTCTCGTGGATCAAGATGTAGGCATTCTCGAAGGAAGCCTCCATGTTGGCCGGATCAGTGATGAAGTGCGGTGAGAGCCAACCCTTGTCGAACTCCATGCCTTCCACGAAGGTGATCTCGGTTTCGAGTGTGCTGCCGTCTTCAACGGTGATCACACCGTCCTTGCCGACCGCTTCCATGGCTTCGGCAATTTTCATACCGATCTCCATGTCGTTGTTGGCTGCGATGGCGGCCACAGAGGCGATTTCCTTGTGACCCTTTACCGGGGTGGAAAGCTGCTGGAGCTTCTTGACGCAAGCCTTGACGGCAGTTTCCAAGCCGCGCTTAAGGATCACCGGGCTTGCGCCGGCAGTGACGTTCTTAAGGCCTTCAAGGAAGATGGCTTCCGCCAGAACAGTGGCACTGGTAGTGCCGTCACCGGCAACATCGTTGGTTTTCTGGGCAACTTGCTTGACCAGTTGTGCGCCCATGTTCTCGTAGGCGTCGTCCAGTTCCACTTCCTTGGCGACGGTCACGCCGTCTTTGGTGACGGTGGGACTGCCGAAGGATTTTTCAATGATCACGTTGCGCCCACGGGGGCCCAGGGTGACTTTGACGGCTCGCGCGAGCTTCATCACACCTTCTTTGATGTGGTCGCGCGCGTTGGCGTCATAGGATATTTGTTTAGCGGCCATGATTAGTTCTCTTGTGTTAGTTGGTTTCTTGACAAACGAGAACGATCAGCCGATCACGCCGAGGATGTCTTCCTCGCGCATGATTAGGTAATCTTCGCCGTTGAATTTGACTTCGGTGCCACCATATGCGGTGAACAGAACGCGATCGCCGACTGAGACACTGAAGGTGCTCATGTCGCCGTTATCGAGGGTGCGGCCGGAGCCGACCGAGACGATGAGGCCTTCCTTGGGCTTTTCCTTGGCGGACTCGGGCAGCAGGATGCCGCCGGCGGTCATGTCTTCGGCCTCGACACGCTGGACGAGGACACGGTCACCGAGGGGACGGATGGCGGTTTTTTTCTTGGACTTGGTAGTGGCCATGGGGGGGTCTGGGAATGAAGTTTTGAAGTAGTAGTAAGTTGGTTGGAACCGTCGGCTGCGTTGCACAAGTTGCGGTGCAGCCGACGGTGGATGGTTGGGTGCCTCAGCCGGCGATGCCCCAGTTCTTTTCAAGGGTCTTGGTCACGCAGGCGCGCAACTCTTCGGGCTTAACGGGCTTGCGAAGGAAGCCCGCGGCGCCCTCGTCGAGGAGCCACTGGGCCGTGCTGTCTGTTGCTTCGCCGGACCAAAAGAGGCAGGGCGTGGTGATCGTCCTTTCGCGCACGTACTGGAAGATGTCCAGGCCGGTTTGGCGCGGCATGTGCAGGTCGAGCAGGGCCAAGTGCACGTCGCCAGCCTTCAGGATGTCCAAGGCCTCTAGGCCGTCCACCGCGGTCAGAACCTCGCGCCCGGACATGCTGAGCAACTCCACGGCGCCGGCGAGAATCTCGGCGTCGTCGTCGGCGATCAGGATGCGGTGGGGCTGCATGGGAGGGGGTTGGGTGGCAGGGAGGGGGGACACCTAGGGCGTCAGTCGAACTGCAGGAAATGCAAAGTCCGTGCCGATTCGACGATCCCAAGGATTGTTGGGTTCGAATGTCCCAAGTCCTTATGATGCAAGGGCTTGGAGCACTTGGATTCCAGCCGCGGGCTGGGCCCGCAAACCCCAGGCGCTGCCGTTCTGGCAGATCGCCCCAGCCGCGACTAGGAGACCTGTCGGAATGGCAGAACACACACTTTCAGGGGCCCGTAGGGGCCAAAATGGGGCCCACGAGGCCCTGATCCCGGTTTTTGACACCCACTGCGACTCCCTGCAGAGGGACCTGGACCTGGGCCATGATTTGGGCACCTCGACCCGTGGGCACTTGGACTTAGTGCGTGGGCGCGAGGGAGGCTTGGCAGCGGTGGTGCTGGTTTGCTTTTGTGATCCATTGCACCTGGAGCCTGGGCAGCTTGGCGCCCGCGAACGCACCAAGCACCTCTTGGC
>JAPKBR010000043.1 GCA_028823345.1 Planctomycetota bacterium | reverse complement strand
TAGAGGGCATTGACCTCAGCTCCCCTGCCATCGCAGAGTTATTCATTGAAACGGATGCGCGCATGGGCGCTGGCCTTGAAGAACAAATCAGTGACGCGGTTTGTTCTGGCACGATTTCAGTCTGGCGCGAGGAAGAGCAACAGCCCTTTGCCCTCGAAGCCCTGTTCAAAACCCAGGAAAGTGGTCTCAGCGTCCAGGTCCTCGAGGAACAAGTAGCTCCCGTACGGCTCACGGCCCAGGCAAGCCTCAGGGGCCGATTGGCGGTGGACGGAGAGCCCTTCGATACATCCGCCTTACGACTGGCCCTACGGGCCCGGAGTCCGGAATTTACGGTTCCCCTAGTCAGCATCAGCAGCCCGAGCGAACCCCTCGAAACCTGGCGAGCACGGGTCCTTGCGGCTGGTATCGATGCCGCCGATCCGAGTCTGTCCAGGCTCATCCAATCCAGCAAAGAAGACAGCCCCACAATAACGGGTTTTGTGGACGCAAGCGCCCAAGTCCAACCGGGGCAAGAGACCAGTACGGTGAAGCTGTGGCTGGACTGCGAGCGCATCACCCTGCCAGGATTCCAAGAGGAACTCGGCCCCGTACGCGGGCAGATTGAACTCACCGGCGACGGCTTGGTCACCAGTCCGCGCCTAGAGCTGAGCATGGCTGGGGCCAACGCCATCTTGACCGATCTAGTCATTGACCCACGCCCCGGGCAGGTGCGCGCAACCACAGCCATCAGCGCTCAGAATGTTCCCCTAGGCGAGAAACAGCTCACTCTGCTGCTTGGGGCCGAAACCGGAGGGGTCTTGATCGACGAATTGGAGGCCAAGGGATTGCTCTCCATCGAGTCCGGGATCTTGGCTGTGCACCTGCCCCAGGGCGGCTCCCCCAATGTGCGCTTTGATGGTCGAGTTTCCCTTCGGGATGCCAGCATGACCCTCGGTTTGCCCATTGAAGTGCAGCGCCTGGGAGAGTCAGAGGTCACCTTGATCAGCGAGGACAATGAGATCCGCGTGCGAGTCAAGGTGGCGGACCTGAACGCGTCCCTCGCGGGAAGAACCTTGCAAGGTGCCTCTTTCCAAGCAACTTTCATCCAGCCAAGGCTAGTGATTGAGGACTTCAGCGCAGGTTTTGAAGGAGGCCAGCTGGAGACCCAAGGTCTCTCCCAAGCGAACACGGCAAGCTTCTTCTCCATGGACTTAGCTGCGCCCTTTCCGTTCAGTCTCTCGGCCATCATGCGCGCCGTCGACGTGGGCCGTTTGACCCGGGGCATATTCCAATCGGAATTCGCCAACGAGGGGCGCTTGAACGGCAACCTACGCCTCTCAGGCGAACTAGGGAATCTGCTCGGGGTGCGCGGTACCGGGCGCATCGAACTCAAGGATTCAGCTCTCTGGGCAATCCCTGTTTTCCAGGCCCTCTTTGCAACCCTGGGCTTCGACAGCACGGCGACGTTTGGCAGCATGGAAACCTGGCTGAAGCTGGAAGGAGGGGTGATCAGCATGAGCGGCATGCGACTCAAGAGTGATATTCTATCCCTTGTGGGTGACGGAACCCTCGACATGGAAGGAGACTTAGATTGCTCCATGGAAGTGCGCTACAGCCTGGTGGACAAATTTGGACTCGTGAACAAGATCATCTACCTCTTGCAGGATGAGTTGATCCGTATTTCCATTGAAGGCGACATGGGCCGGCCCGCAGTGGTCGCCCGAGGCATCCTAAGCCGATTCACCAGTCACAAGCACCAAGGGCGCCGACTGCCCATTCCCCCTCTCTCGACCCTGCCCCGGGTCTGGTAAGAAACATGAGCAACAAATCCAACCCCAACATTCACGTGGTGATTTTGGCTGGCGGCCGTGGCACTCGGTTCTGGCCCGCCAGTCGCAAAGCCCAGCCCAAGCAGTTTTTGCCCGTGGCCTCGGGCCAATCCCTATTGGCCGCCACCTGTGAGCGGCTCAAGGGTTGGATCTCTCCCGATCAAATCTGGATCGTGACTGGTGAATCCCACACGGAAGCCTCGGCCAAGGCCTGCCCGCAGGTTTCACCCAGCCAGATTCTGGCCGAACCCTGCGGCAAAAACACCCTGCCCGCCATCGCCCTCGCCAGCGCACACATCACTGCCAAACATCCGGATGCTGTGCAGATCGTGCTACCTGCGGATCATATCGTGGCTCCCCGCGAAGCGTTCCAGGACTTGCTCGACACCGCGGCGCGCACGGCGCAGGAAAGGCCAAACGCCTTAATCACCCTGGGCATCCGGCCGACCCATCCGGCCACGGGCTTTGGTTGGATCGAAGTGGGCGACGAACAACCCCCTACTGCAACCCAAAGCGCACAGGACGCAAAAGCACATCGGGTGCAACGCTTTGTTGAAAAGCCCGATGCCCAAAAGGCTCTTGAATACCTGGAGTCCGGCCGTTTCCTTTGGAACAGCGGCATGTTCGTGTGGAGCAACTCCGCCATCAACGCCGCCCTTGGACGTTATGCCCCCGAGACCCAAGAAGCCCTCAAGGATGCTCCTCAACAAGCGGACCTGGCCAAGGCGTACGAAGGCCTAGCCTCTGCCAGCATCGACACGGGTATCCTGGAAAAAGCCGAAGAAGTGCTGGTCTTCCCAGCCAATCTGACCTGGAGCGATGTGGGTTCCTGGGAGAGTTTGACCGAGGTGCTGCCTGCTGACGCCGACGGGAACCACGCGGATGGAGGTGGCGACTTAATGGCCTTGGACACGAGAAACTGCATCGTGCACACCCCTCCCGAAACCCTAGTCGCCCTATTGGGAGTCGAAGATCTAGTGGTGGTGCGCTCGGGGGATGCAGTACTCGTGGCGCCACGCAAACGCGGTCAAGATGTGCGCACGTTGGTGGATCTGCTTGAAACCCAAGGTCCTCAGTTCCTGTGAGCTCGGTCCCTCCCGGCAGCGTTCTGGCCATCGACCCAGGCTCCAAGCACACAGGCTTTGCAATCAGCGACCCCCTGCGGCTGATCATTCAGCCCTTAGAGACTTGGCACGGGCCGGGGGAAAGCGATGCCTTGCTCAGCGCCATCGATACCCTTGCCGAGGATCGCCAACTGGGGGTGATCTTGATGGGGCTGCCCCTGCACGCGGACGGAGCAGACAGCGAACGGTCGCGGGTGATTCGCGCCTTTGTGCTCAAACTCCAAGATCGATTTCCGCGGCTCTTGGTGATCCTGCGGGACGAGCACCTCTCCACCAAGGAAGCGGAAGTGCGACTCTATGATGCGGGCTACCGCGGCCAAGAGATCCGCGACCGGTCGGATTCCTGGGCGGCCATGGTGATTTTGGAAGAGTGGGTGCGCTTGGGCGAGCCCCTCAATCCTGAACCGGAAGCACGCGGTTAAGCCACTCGGCCAAGGCTCCATTTCCCCGCCCCGCATCGCTGCCCTGGAACAGGTGATGACTCGCCCCCTCCAGATCGAGGACTTCGAGGGATTCGCCGGCGGGAATATCGCCCTTGCCCGCAAAACCATCCCCGCGCAAAACGAGGGTTGGGCATTGCAACTCACCAAGGCGACACATGGAATCGCCCAGGGCGCGCCCGGCTTCTTCGATGGCGCGCAAAGTGATTTGATCGTGGGTGAGAGGGTTCGCATCCCAAGCCGAGGCGACTTCTGCATCGTTGCTCAGAAGAGCCCCGGTGTATCCGGTGCTTCCTATGCTCTCTCCGGTCACCTTCTTGAAGAACTTGGACAGTCCCTTAGGCTTTTCGGGAGCCTTGAACGGCAAGGAGGTCAACGGATTCACCAGCGCCAAGCCAGCTAAGATTCCCGGTCGAGCGAGCGCGAAGTGAGCCGCATACAAGGCGCCCAGTCCCACGCCCACCAGCACCTTCGGTGCATCGGGCATGCGGTAAGCCAGGTGATCCAGGATCTCGCCCAAGTCCCTCTCGACTTCGCGCAAGCCCGCCGAGTGGCCGCGCTCCCCTTCGGATCTTCCATGGCCGCGTAGATCCGGCAAGGCCACGGCCCAAGCATCCGCCGCAAGAGCCTCCGCCAAGTCCCGATAACGGTCGCCAGCATCCCCTGCATCGTGGATGATCGTCACGGCACCCCGGGGAACTCCCCGGGCCGCGAGTTCCAAGACGCTCAGGAGCGTCATCCCCTTCATGGAATCGTGAGATAGACCAGCGGCGGCATCGCCCTGCTCATTGGATTCGCGCAGTTCGAGGTTGGTTAAGAAGAAGTCTTCGTTGGGCATGGGATCGTAGTGTGTAGAAAATTTCCTACGGGAATCGAATCATCAGCGGGCCACGTAGGTGCCGCCATTTTCCTCCGCCAGCCTACGCAAAAGATAGGCATCTTGGGCGCCTGAGAGTCCGATCGTGTGGATCACAATGCCCGCGGTCCGATTCCACTCGCGTACATAACGCAGAATCGGTTCGGGCGTGATCACCAGGCCCACTGAGGGCTTGCCGTCGGTCAAAAGGAAAATCGTGTCGATCGGCGGATTGGACCACTTGTCCCCCAGGCTGACCTTCGCCACCTCAAAGGCCTTACGCAGGGCTCCGAAAATATTGGTGCCCCCGACCGCGGTCAAGCCATCGAGAAAGGGCGCGATTTGCTCCCGCCGCGAGGGATTCATGGTCTGCAATCCGCCATCCCAAAGACGCACATCACTGGCGTACATGATGATCGCAAAGGTCGCTTCATCCCGCAGGCCTCCGAGGGCGCGGCTTAGATCGGAAACCGCGACCTTGAGGCGCGATCGCTCGCCACTCTTGGGCATGTCCGGGGGTCTGGTGGGGTCGTCTCCGGGATTGTCGCGCACCACCACAGAGAAATTCATGGAGCCCGATAGGTCCAAGATGAAGGCCACGTTTTGGCTCTCGGTGCGGATGCCAAAAAAGGTCACGCCGCCCCCATCCCCTTCTTCCACCAGTGGGTCCCCCGCATCGGCCCCTGTGGGTTCAAAAGTCGACTCCGCATCCTTCCACCACCGCTGCCAAATCGCTGTATTGGGTAGGAACTTTTGGCCAGTCATGCGCCGCAGTGCAGCGGCAAGGTCTGTTCGCTCGCGGCCTCCCGCCTCGGCCAACCGTGCGATCAAAACCGGCACCCCCGGGGCGCACCGCAGATCAGAAATCGCAGCCGCCGCAGCGGTCCGCACGATCCATGCCTCGTGCTGGATCCAACGGGTCAAGAGTCCATCAATGAATACGGGGGGCATGGGAGCGGTGCCGCCGAGTTCCACCATCCCACGGATCAAGAGCGCGATGGCCGCTGGCTCTTTTTCGTTTAGCAGCACAGCCAGAGCACTGTTCCGCGCGAGATCCGTGTCCGTACCTGTCAAAATCTCGAGGGTTCGCAGGCGCGCCCCATCCTTGAGCTTGGAAAGAGACCGCACAAGCCCCTTGATCGACCGCGCACGCGCTTCTTCATCCTCCCTGGCTAGCGCCCGTGAACTGGCCAACACACAGGCATCCGCTGCCTCGGCCATGCGCAGCATCAAGGCGTGCATCACAGCCCCTTCTACCTTGGCACGATTATACTGCTCGCTCGTACCACTCCCCACACGGCCACCGTTCTTGGCGGCTTCATCCTGCATCCGGCTCTCAAGCTCAAGAGCATCCCCCTCAGCCCTGGGCAACTTGCTCAGCAAACGCCCCCGTTCCTTCATCAGGTCGACCATCACCCCGTGCAAGTCAAGGCCTGCGCCTGCAGTCCCCACGCGCCCCAAGAGGTCAATCCCCGCCAAGCGCTCATTCCAGATTTCGCTCTTGTCGATTAGTTTGCCCAAATCCTTGTGGATGGAACGCCGGTCTGAAGTCCCCATGGCCAGGACCATCTGGGTTCCCCGCTCGTTCAGCACTTTCAGCCAGGGCTGGGCCCGGCGCAACTTGCGCTCCTGCCGGGAGAGATCCACCGCTGTGCTTTCCAACCACTTGACCGCGTTCTTGACCGCGTCCTCTAGGGAGTCATCCTTCTTCGCACGCATGCGCAAGTTAGCCAGCACCCGCTCATCGCTCTCCTTGCGCAAGGTCAAGCGATCGACCAACTCCCGCAGATCCGCAACATCGGTGTGCATGCGCATGATTTCTTCCTGGACCACGGCCCAGGCCTTCTTTCCCCCCACAGCCAAAATGCCGTCGAGGCCAGCCTTGCGCTTGTCCAGGTCGCGGTCCCGGGCGCTGGCGCGGAAGACCTCCGTGGCTGCCTCCAGGTCGTCCCCAGCTGTAATTCCCGAGGACGCCCCGAAAGCGGCCGGGAGAACCGGGCTCATCGCCCCTATAAGGGCCAGGAGGGTCAGCAGGGATGCGCGCATGGGGATCAAGGGGGGGGCCTTCCGGAAGATGTCCCTTCAGCCTACTCGGCTCCCCCCCCAGCCGCCTATGCTGGGGCCGGATGTGAGAGGCCGAGCGGCCGCTCCTCGTGGCGTCTTCGGGCGTCGGCGGGGGGAGGAAAGTCCGGGCTCCACGGGTCAGGGTGGTTGGTAACGCCAACCGGGCGCAAGCCTAGGGAAAGTGCCACAGAAAACAGACCGCCTACCTCGCGCAAGCGAGCGGCAAGGGTGAAACGGTGCGGTAAGAGCGCACCGCGCTTTCGGCGACGAAAGTGGCAAGGTAAACCCCACCCGGAGAAAGATCGAATAGGGGAGGAACGGTGACGGCCCGCACCATTTAAGCCTCCCGGGTAGATCGTTCGAGGCCTAGGGCGACCTAGGTCCCAGAGAAATGGTCGCCCTCCCCCTTGTGGGGAGGACAAGACCCGGCTTATAGCGCCTCTCACATCCACTTCCCCCCTTCCAGGTGCTCGCAGATAGGCCTGCATTCGCCTTGGGTCTGGGCGGTGGATCCCCTCGGTTGTCCGGTTCGTTTCCCCCAATTGGGAATAGGAGCGCCCAGCCCCTCCTGCCAGGTGCGGCTCTTAGGGCCTGAGGGACGCTGGGCCGCTGGAGCACGGACTTATGAAAAGCAACATCCCTGGGTAAGAGCCATTCCCACGATGGGCCGATCACCACAACATCTAGCGTAAGGACGACACTCCAACCCAGCATGTTGACAGATTCCCGATGGGCGCATACCTTTCACCCATCGAAAAGCGAAGAGCACCGACGGCATCCGTCACCGGCACTCTCGCCAAGGACCAAAAACTCCCTATGGAAACCATCCACGTCGTCCCCCGCGAGAAGCTCTTTCCCGAGTGCACCCCGCACGGATTCGTGGCCTTCAACGGGCAGTACAGCGAGGGCACCTTCATGGCCGCCCTGGAACAGGAAGGGTTCTTTGTGGAACGGGCCTACGCCGAAAGGACACCAGCCCTCAAGCAACCGATCCCCTACTGCGTTGTGATCCAGGAAGACAAGGTCTTCTTGCTCACCCGCAGCAAGAAAGGCGGCGAAGTCCGCTTACATAACAAATTGTCCATCGGAGTCGGCGGTCACGTCGAACCCGTGGACCTTCCTACTTCCGAGGAGCTCGAGCTCCATCCGGAGTGGAGTCGAAGAAACCCCATTCCCAAGGCAGCCCTGCGCGAGGCCACCTTGGAAGAGCTTGAGATCGAGGGGGATTTCAAGCTCAAAACGGTGGGGCTAATCAACGACGACACCAATCCGGTTGGAGCCGTTCACATCGGAATCGTGATGTTGCTCATTGTGGACGGCCCTGTGCGCGTCCGTGAAACAGAGCAACTCAGTGGCAAATTTGTCAGCCTCGACGAGCTTGAGCGGCTCGTTGCGGATGGGGCGAATCTCGAAACCTGGTCCAGCCTCCTCGTGCAGGAATTGGACCAACTTGTGCCGCAACTGGTGCGTTCCTGAATTGGACCGCGTCGAATGAACTTCTCACCATTGTATTCCCCTGACCTGTACATTCCCGTGCAGGGCTACCCGGCTTCACAGCCGGCTGAACGTACATACCGCACCCATGACCATTACTCAGATGACACCGCAAACCTCTCCTGACCGCCTCTATGACCAACTCAACTCCGTTGAGACTGCGACGAGGGTTACCATTCATTTCCATGACGGCCGCGTCGCCACCGGCTGCCTTGCGTTCAACGAAATGAAGGGCACCGGCCGCGTGATCGCCCCGGAAAAAGAACTCTCCATTGACTTCAAAATCGCGGACATTCGAGACTTGAAGTTCGCCTGAGCCATCGGGCGGCTCGTGTTCGCGAAAGCACGCGCCGTTCAGCGCCCTCAAGTATCTTTAGCCGCCCCACATTGGTCGCCCCTTCAATGGGCATCACCAATGTGGGGCGACTGCAATTGATGGAGACACTTCCCACACACGGTGGTGAACTCAGTAGCTTGTTCCCATGCACACCGAGCAAACCTCAAACCCATTGCACTCACTCCCCCTCCGATCGCTGTGCACAGTGCTTCTTTGCGCCCTCGCCGCATGCGGCAACGAAACGATCAGCCCGGAAGCCGAACTGGGCGCGAGCGGATTCTCGCAGGGTCGTAACCTGGGCGCATTGAACCCCGGTAGGCTGCTTGCATTGCCCCTCACTAGCCGTTCCCACATAGTCCCCAGGGGCGAGGTCCAGGAGGCGAAAAACCCGGCTGGGGATGGCTCAGGGGCGTCTATCCGGGTCTGGGCCCCGGGATCTACCGGGGGGTCCGCCAGGACTCTGGTCGTCAGCCACCCGGTGGATGAACAGGTGCTCGTCAGCGATCAGGGCTGGTACCAAGTCAGCGCGCCTATTCTCCCACGCAGCATCGAACCGAGAGCCAGCACCCTCTTGGCGCGCCAGGATGGAAGCTGCGCAGAGGGCACATTGCTCGTCACGGCACCACCCAACACCCCCGGCACAACCTCATGGTTGGTGATCCTCTCGGGCGCGGAACGGGACCAAACCGTGCAAGTCGCAGGACAGGAATACCGACTGCCCGCCGCACCCCGCGGCGCCTTAGTCTTGCCCTGGGCAGGGACACAGACCATTGAGCTCCAGGCCAACGGTCCGATCGACCAGGTTTATTTCTGCAGCCAGGCGCAGGAGGTCGGGCACTTGATTCCATGGCAAGCACTGCCATTCGAAACGAGTCACTTGGATGTGCCCGTTGCTTTGCTGGAAGATCAAGAGAATCGGAGCATGACGCTCCTCGTGGAAATCATCGAGGCACCAAAAATAACATCACCCGGCGTAACGGAAGCCAACGCCCTGCTGCCTGAAGCCTTGCGCGATGTGGCCACCGAGGCGGGCATTCGCATGGTCCACCTGGAAGGTCCCGCCTTGCAACTGGACATCCGCCCGACCATGGGGCCGGGTGCAGCCTGGGGGGACTTTGACGGGGACGGCTGGGTAGACCTTTTCTTGCCCCAGGGCGCGGGACGCCCCGAGCAAGATCCCTTGCCCCACCGCTTGTTTCGCAACCAAGGGGATGGAACCTTCGAAGACATCTCTTCGCTCGCGGGTCTTGGGGGAGGCGATGCGAGCATGGGTGCCTTGGCATTCGATGCGGACGGGGATGGTCAACTCGACCTGTACTTGGCCTGCCAAGGTGCCGACCGCTTTTTCCTCGGGAACGGAAACGGCACCTTCCGCGATGCCTCAGACCTCTTGCCGCCAACGGACCTTTGGAGCGCATCGGTCTCCGCCGCCGACTATGACCAGGACGGGGATCTCGACCTGTACGTCACCCGCTATTTGGAATATGACCCGCGCCTCTTGCCGCCTGAATCCGAGGCTGGTGGCATGCGCCGTGAAGATCCCCTTCCCATGCTGCCCTACCTGTTTCCCGGCCAGCCCAACCAGCTCCTACGCAACGACCTCAAAGACGGCACTCTGGGTTTCAGCGATGTGGCTGTCGAGCTAGGGGTGCATGATCCAAAAACCCGCCGGGTGGGCGAAGAGGAACAGGACGCACCGGGCCTCGGCATGCAGGCAATTTGGTGGGATTTCGACCGTGACGGAGACCAGGATCTCTATGTGGCCAATGACGTGACCCCCAATGTGCTCTACGAGAACACGGCCGGGGCTTTCCAAGAAGTCACCCTAGAGGCGGGCCTTGATGACCCGCGCGGGGGAATGGGCCTCGCCATCGGCGACCTAGAGCGGGACGGAGACGAGGATCTTTTTTTGACCAACTGGGAATTGGAATCCAACGCGCTCTACCTGAATTTGCTCGAACGCCGCTTCAGCGGCCGCAGCCGCAGGCCGCGCTTCCGTGACGCGGCCATCGCCCAGGGCTTCGCTCGGCCGAGCCTCGGGGTTACCTCTTGGGGCCCGGTTCTCTTTGACCTGGAACTGGACGGGGACTTGGATGTGTTTGTGGCCAACGGCTACACCAGCCCCGACTACGCATCAACGGGGATCTGTCTGGGACAACCCGACCACCTGTTCTTGAACCAGGGAAAGGCCTTTGTAGAGGCATCTCTGACCCACATGGAAAGCGAGCCGTTCCCCTGCGCCTCGCGGGGCGCGATCGCCTGTGACTACGACCAGGATGGGGACGAGGACCTCCTGGTGACGGCCAACAACGGCGCAGTGCGCTTGCTGCGCAACGACTCACCGCGGGCAGCTGGGCACACTTCCATCCGCATCCGCCTAGCCGGCAGTGGCGCCAACCCCCGAGGGATCGGGGCAGAGGTCACACTCTTCACTCCGGGCGGTGAGTTCCGACGCAGCCTGCGGGCAGGCGAGGGTTATCTGACCGGCGGCCCAGGGGAGCTTCTGTTTGGCCTCGGGGCCTGCAAAGACTCCATCCGGGCGACAGTGCGTTGGCCCTCGGGCCAGCAAACGGAGCATTCGGGACTCAAACCCGGCGGTCTGGAGATTCTAAAAGAGAATTAGACCGGGCAGCGCCCACTACGACTCAGGGAAACTGAAGAGGGCACCCTTCTGTGCCCTCTCACCTCAAGTCCAATCTTCAGCATGCGCCCCGACCTCATCAATCCCTTGACGCGCGTGCAACTCGTGATAACGCCCTTGGGCACCCATGAGTTCCTTGTGACTGCCCTCTTCCACGATGAGGCCCCCTTCAATAACCAGGATACGATCCGCCCCCTCGATGGTTGAGAGCCGGTGGGCAATGACGAAACTCGTGCGCCCTTCGAGCACCCGCTCAAGCCCTTTCTGAATCTGCAATTCAGTCTCCATGTCGATACTTGAAGTCGCCTCGTCCATGATCAGAATGCGGGGCTCGGCCAGGATTGCCCGTGCGAAGGAAACCAGCTGACGCTCCCCGGCCGACAGCAAACTGCCCCCAGCGCCCACATCAAAACCGTACCCCCCATCGAGGCGCAGGATCGTTTCCTCGGCCCCCACCGTGCGTGCGGCTTGGTGCACCTCCTCATCGCTGGCGTGCAACTGGCCATAGCGAATATTCTCAAGCACACTGCCGCTGAACAGGTGCGGGTCCTGTAGGACGATACCCAATTGGGATTGGAGCCAGTCCAAACTGCGCTCTTGCAGGTCGCGGCCATCAACAGAGATCACGCCTCCGGTGGGCTCGTAGAAACGACAGAGCAAACTGACCAAAGTCGACTTCCCTCCCCCCGTAGAGCCCACAAGGGCAATGGTCTCCCCAGGGGAAACCGTCAGGTTGATGCCAGAAAGCACCGGCTCATCGGGCACATAGGAAAAGTCCACGTCCTTCAGGACAATCGTGCCCAACTGGTCAGGCTCCCCATCCACCGCCATTCCGGGCACGGGGTTCTTGGCCTGACTCGCGATCTTGGCCAACACGAACTCCGAATCCCCAATCGCAGGTTCTGCTGAGATCATTTCAATGATCCGCTCCCCGGATGCTTGAGCCATCTGCATCTCGCTAAAGATGTGCGCCAACTGCTGCAGAGGTTCGAACAGCATGCGGGTGAAACTCAAGAACGCCACCAGGGTTCCCAGGCTAATCGCACTGCCCACCACTTGGTAGCCACCGAAAATCAACGCAGCCGCAGTGGTCAAGCTGCCGATGGTCAAAATTACGGGGAGATAAGCCGCCGCTAGAACCGCATTGCGCACGCTGGACTCGAACATTTCATCGGTCTTGGTCTCAAAACTCGCCAGGTTGTCTTTCTCCCGCACGAAGGATTTGGTGGTCAAGACCCCCATGATCGACTCGTTGAAATCCGCAGTGATCGTCGAGTTGATTTTGCGAATCGCCCGTGATGCCGCCAACATGCGCTTTTGGAAGAAGCGGCTGACCCATGCCAAGAGTGGCGCGGCCAGTAGCACTAGTAGGGCTAACTTCCAACTGAGGATCAGCATGGCACCGGTGATACCCACCAGGAACGTCACAGCCCAAAGCACATCGAGGGCGCCCCAGGCCAGGATCCGCGCCAATCGTTCGCAATCGCTGGTCATGCGCGCCATCAACCAACCGATGGCGCGTTTGTCGAAGTAGGCAAACTCCAACAATTGCAGCTTGCAGAAACCTGCTTCGCGAATATCCGCAGCCATGTTGGCCTTCAGAAACCCCGCGAAGCGGATGAAGAACAGGACGCTTACGGAAAGGCAAACCACGAGGCCCGCATAGGTCCAAAGGTAGGGCATCAACCAGGCACTCCCTTCTGGAAGGGATGCGCCGGATTCGGTCAAGGCCACCATCTCGTCGATCAGCGCCCGGGAAACCAAGGGAAAGCCCACCTCGGAAGCACCGGTGGTCATGGCAAAAAAACCAAGCCCAAAGAGCTGACGCTTGTAAGCCAGGGCATAGGTGAAGAGTGCTTTCCAGAGACCTAATTCGAGTCCAGTGGTCTGGACCGGCTCCTCTTCAGCGCGTTCGTCGAGTTGCTCAGAACTCAAGAGTCTTCCCCCTTCGCCTGGACTTCCTGGGCGTCGGCGGCGCCTTCCCCATGGGAATCAATTTGGCGGCTGAAAGCGTTTTGAATTTCCCAGAGGCGCGAATAAGCGCCTCCGTGAGCCAACAATTCCCCGTGGTTTCCGCGCTCCACGATGCGCCCCTGATCAAAAACCAGAATCAAGTCCGCCTGGGTCACGCAGGACAAGCGGTGGGCCACGATGATTGTGGTGTGCTTTCCCCGGCGCTTTGCCAAGGCTTTCAGGATCACCCCTTCGGTCTCATGGTCCACCGCCGAAAGAGCATCATCGAGAACCAAAATTGGGGACTCCTTGAGCAATACCCGCGCAATCGCCAGGCGTTGCTTTTGACCACCTGAGAGGGTTACTCCCCGCTCGCCGAGCATGGTGCCGTAGCCGGATCCAAAGCCCTCAATCGAATCGTGAATGGCCGCAGCTTGAGTCGCAGCCTGCACATCCACCTCGGTAGCGGAGGGTCGGCCAAACAACAGATTCTGCTGAATCGTGCGCGCGTACAAGAACGGGTCCTGCAAGACCACCGCGACCTGCTCCCGCACAAAGTCCCTGGAAAAACAGGATAGCTCGTGCCCATCCAACTCGATGGATCCGGACCCGCCAGCGCCGTCGTAGTCATACAAGCGCAGCAGCAACTGGATCAAGGTGCTCTTGCCTGATCCCGGAGGACCCAGCAAAGCCAAAGTCTGCCCCGCCTCTAGGTCGAAACTCACATTCTCCAAAACTTGGCGCGCACTGTCCGGGCCCTCGCGGTCATAGGAGAAGCTCAGGTCCCGCACGCTAATTGCACCGGACAATTCCGTGGGTGCGCTGTCCGAAACCTGATCGGCCGCATCCTCGTGGGGTGTGCCCAAGACCTCCCCGAGCCTCCCCAGGGAAACCCGTGCCTTGCCCGCGTCCACCAGGGTTCGCCCCATCTGGCGCACGGGCCAGATCACATAGGCAGAGTACATAGTGAAGGCCACCATGGTTCCGAGGCTGATCTCTCCGCGCAGGGTCCACCAAGCGCCGAAGAACAACACCAGCCCCCCTTG
This sequence comes from Planctomycetota bacterium, assembly GCA_028823345.1. Lineage (GTDB taxonomy): Bacteria > Planctomycetota > UBA1135 > UBA1135. Next base: position 13,825 of record JAPKBR010000043.1, on the reverse strand, counting down.
ACTCATACAAATCAGATCCGAAAAGCCCCAAAACCAAGCCAAGAGACGCATCAACCGATCGGTCTTATCCCGGTGCTCGTGATTGGCTACGGTGAATTTCTCCTGTTCAAATTCGCGCCGACCAAAAGAACGCACCACCCTAATGCCCGTTAGGTTTTCCTGCAGGACCGTGGTCAAGCGTGCCTCCGCTTCGTCTACTTCCTTAAAGTAGCAGGTCAACTTGCCGAAGAAGAACAGCGAGTAGATCACCAGGAAGGGTAGCAGTGCAAGAGTCACCCAAGCCAAGTCGGTGGACATCATGAACAACACGGGTGTCACGCAAACCACCAGCAAGATCGAGCGGCCGATCTCTACTACCTGCGCCGCCAAAAACACGCGCACGGTTTCCACATCGCTAGTGCAACGCTGGACCAAGTCCCCGGTCTCTGCGGTGTCAAAGTAAGTAGCCGGCAATGCGGCCAAGTGGGCGTGCAGGGTATTGCGTAGGCCCTGCACAATCGCCTCCGAGGCCTTCGCTGCCCAATGCCCCTTGAGATACTGAAAGAAACCCGCCGAGGCCGTCGCCAGGACTATGAGTGCACCGGCCAAGAACAATCCTGTAAGCATGCCCGGGGCAAGCCCCAAGGCATCGGCCAACGACTCCAACCACTCTGGCCGCACAAACGAATAGGTACCCGGCTGCTCTCCGGCAACAAACCCATCGATCATGCTGCGCGTCACCAGGGGCACCAAGAACAGCAGAGAAATCCCGACAGCCATGACCCCCACCGCCGCCAGATACAGGCGTCGGTGACCGAAGGTCAGTCCAAGGAGGCTGAGCTGTTGGTTCTTTGCTGGGGTGCTCACGTTGACGGCGGCGGTCAAATGGCGACAGCCGGGGTCAGAGCTTACCAATAAATCCGCGTTCCCTTAGCGCCCGCCGTCTTCATAGGGTGGCATCTCGGGCTCCAACGCCACGTGGATCGCATCCGCCACGCGGTTGATGTAGTTGAAATAGGCGATGGTCTGGATCGCGCTGTGGATGGCTTCGTCGGAGAGGCCCTGGTCCCGCAGCACCTGTACATCCTCGGCGGTCATGTCCGCCGGGGTGTGGGTTAGTTTTTCCGCATAGACGCAGAGGGCACGGTCCACCCCGTCCAGATCGGCTTCGCGCCATCCGCTCATCACGCGATCTGCCGTGGCGGGGTCACCCCCCTCGTTTGTGATCTCAACCCGGAGATCACCTGTATGGGAAAGCATTCAGTAATGACACTCGTTAGCCTTACTGACCACTGTGGCCAGCATTTCGCGCTGACGCCGGGAAAGGGCGTCGCCTTCCTGGACGATATCCCGATAAAGCCCCATGGAAGAATCCAGCACCCGGGGATCGAGGCTCATGGAGCTCGTGATGCCAAATACTTTGCCCGTCTGAGCGATGGAAGCGGCATAAGTCTTCCCTAGGCGGCCGGTGGCTTCGTCCGGTCCAATTGTTCTTATCCAAGGCATGGACCCTAGCCTACGATTTCCCGGGATAGTAATAGCTATCCAAGATGAGTCCAAACTGCGAGAGATTGAGCGTGGCGCTGCTTGATCTCCGCCAAAATCTCGCAGCGACGCGCCAATTCCAATTCCCCGTGCTGTGCCAAGAAAATCGCATATTGCAAATACCATCTCGCCACGGTTTCTGAGGCCTGCTGGGCCACCCGCACCACGAGCCGCGGGCCGCTCACCCGGGCAACGATGGCCAGGCCCCGGGCCAGGGCCCGGCGACGAAAACTGGTGCGGCGGGGCTCGACCCCCAGCAAGCGCAGCATGTCTTGCACCTCCGACACGACCTCGCTGCCCTCCCTGTTGGCCCGTGCGAGAGACTCCCCAAGGCCCCCATCGGTCACCCAACGCCCCAGATGATCGCAGATCGAGCGGGCGCCAAACTCCGAAAGCAAGGCCAGGCGCAATTCGCGACGCAGGATCACACGGGCTTCTTCGTTCAGATTCGCACCGGGTTTGGGGGTGCTGTCGCGGGATGGAGCGGAAGAAGTCATCAGCGCACTGGAAAGAGGCTCTCGATGGTGCGACGCTCACTGGGTGCAGCGGTGTTGGGGTAAAACTCGCGCAGGGTTTCACGGGCAAACGGATTGCCGATGGCCGTGAGACCTATCACCGCTGCCCGGGAAAGGCGCGCATCGGAATGCCCTAAGAATCCGGCGAGTAGGGGCCCAAGGGTGCGCTCCTCTCTTCCCCAACCGGCGAGCACTGCCATTGCAGCCGTGCGCGGCCCGACGGGAGCTTCAACGGCCTGGACCCAGGCCTTCAAGATCGGCACCGCCACCTCTGGTCCAAGAGTTCCAAGGGCCCGGGCCACATACACGGCCAAACGTCCTGAGAAATCATCCACCTGCAAAAACCCGGGCGCTCGAATCAGCTCCTTCAACCAACGAAACCCCTGGTCTGGATCCGCTTCCACCCCCAACATGATTGCCGCTCCCGCACAGTCCCAAGAGGGCGCCGATGCAAAAGAAGCCTGGGCCAAATCGAACAGGCTGGATGAGGGTACGTAGTTCTGCAAACCTTGGAGAGCAGCAATGCGCACGCTGACCGAGTTCGAGTCGAGGGCCACGCTACTCAACAAATCACGCGGTCCCGCGCTGCGAGTCTGACCCAAGAATCTTGCCGCCGCACCTCGCACCGCATCGATGGGGTCTCCGGCCAAACGCCGGGCCGCTGCGGAAATAGCCAAGCGCCGAGCGCTCTCTTGCATTCCATCCCACTGCTGGCCCAGGGATTCCAAAGCCCCCATGCGCCCCGTGACATCGGGAGCTTCGGCCACCAAGCGGATCAGCGTCCTCAAATTGTGTGCTTCGGTGCGCTCTCCGGGGATCCACTGCAAGGGATCGAATCGCACCCAGATAAGTTCACCACTGGTGGGCAACTCAAAAGTCTGTTTACGCTGGTCCAGCAACACTCGCTTGCTTTGGATCCCTTCACTGGTGCGCCACTGGATTTCCACCGGCGTAATGAAGATCGTGGGTGTTCCCGGTTGCAAAGAGTGGGTTTGCTCAACCGTCACCCGGGTGGGCGCCTCGGGGGATCGGCGGGACCAACTCAGGGAAAACTCGGGCAACCCGGGCGAATGCACCCATTGATCAAAGTGCTGGGCCAAATCCAAACCAGAGGCGGCCTCCAGACTGTGTTGCAGGTCCGATGAGGTCACTCCAGAGTTCTCATTGGCCCCCACATAAACCCGCAAGCCCCTGAAGAACGCCTCATCCCCCAACACAAACCGCAGGTGATGCAAACGGCTCGCACCTCCCTGGTACACGTGGCCAGTGAAGAATAGGTCCAGGGGGTTGACGCAAACATCATGCACGAGGGCTCGATGAGTCCCCTGGTCGGCACGGATCGCAGCGGCCTGCATGGCCTTGATCCGGGCTAAAAAGTCACCCTGCCCAAGGGTCTCCTCGTACCAAAGCAAGGTGCAGTAAGTGGCGAATCCCTCGTTCAACCAGACCTGTGACCAATCCGCGCATGTCAGCAAGTCCCCGAACCACTGATGTGCTGCCTCGTGCACCACCAACCCCACGGCCCCCCCATCCATACGACCGCGCACATCGCAGAGGGACGCGGTAGTGATCGTGGTGGCGCTGGTGTTTTCCATCCCCCCAAAGGGGAATCCATCAACGGCACAGGTTGCGTACTTGGAATAGGGATAAGGAAGTCCGGTCAGTTGACCGAGGAACTCAAGCACGCGAGGGGTGGACCCAAGACTCGGCTGCAGGAACTTGGCCAGACGCGGCGGGCCCACATAGGTCACGGGTACGGGACCTACGTCCTCCACGCTGACAAGCTCCCCCGCTACCAGAGTCTCCAAGTAGGCGGGATGGGGAGTGTGATTGGCCCAGCGCTCGGTGGCGATCAACCCGTGAATGGTGCGCTCCAAACGCACGCCCCCCGCAACAGATGTCCATGAGGCGGGCATGTGCACAATCAACTCACTGGTCGCTCGATCTGAGGGATGGTCCAAGCAAGGGAACCAGCGCCGAGCGTCTTGGCACTCCCCTTGGGTGAAACAGTGGGCGGCAGGATCGGTCGGCGCGAACCAAAGCCCTCGCTTGGGAACGCCTCCGTAGGTCACCACCACCTCGACCACTGCGCCGGGGTCATAGTCGTCCTCCAGTGCAATCTTTAGCTGATCCCCCGCGTGGGTCCAAGGCAAGCTTGCGCCAACCCCATCGCTGACAGAAGAAACCTGTAGCGCCGCCAAGTCGAGCACCAGCTCGCGATTGCCTCCCACGCGACTCAGCGCTCGAATGCGGGCAATCCCCTCCATGGCTCGCAGCTCGGGCACGAGAGTCAACTCAAGGGAATAGTGCTCCATGTCCCATTCCGTGCGCTGAGGAGAAAGAGAAGCAGCTTCAAGACGTCCCTCAAGGATCAGTTGTGATGCCTGGACTGGCGCGACCTGAGGCGCCGGAGTCCTGCACCCAAGGAAGACTAGGAGCCCAAGAGCCCCAGTCTTGAGGAACGGGCCGGGGTCTCGGGGTGAGCATGCATCAATCGCCATAGCCCCATGCTAGATCAAGCCGTGCACCATCGGTGGGCCAGTCTCCCGTTAGCATTCCTGTGAATGGATTTTTTGATCGAGTGCATTGGCTTTGGCCCCACCAGCAGGCCGCAGGACTTGACGCGCCTGTTGGAGGAGAGCGGCGAACCAACCCCCTGGCGGGGCAAGAGCGAGAACCAGCGCCGCCTACGCCTCGGCCACGGCCTTGAGCTACGTGGCGAGCGCCACGAGAACGGAACCTGGACCCTACTGCCTTACTACCGGGTCGACACGCGCCTCAGGGTCACGGCCCAAGAACTCGCGCCCTCGATGGACTCGCGTTTCGAAGCCCTCCTGCACGGCTGGGCTGCGCCTCCGATCCCGGGGCTCTCCGCCGATGAATACGGAACCTACATGCTCAGCGTTTGGCTTTCCGATGCAGCGCGCCTACCAAAGCCGCTCCCTCCCGGGCATACCCTTGCCTTGCATGTGGCGGGGTTTGCGGTGGACATCGAAAACCTCGGACCCAACCAAGAGCTCGCACGGCCAGACATCCTCGAACGCCCCAACGGTGCCTTGATCGAACCCCTCGGAGGACAAGAGAACCCTGGCGGCTGCGCGCAACTTTCCTTGCGCATTAAAGAAGTGCGCAATCTGCGCAATCAAATCAGCGGAGAAACAGTGCAGGTATGTTTGTGCGATGCCCCTGAACGTCCCTTGGCCCTGTTGCTCAGCCCTTGGCAACTGAAAGAGGAAGGTCTCCCAAGCCCGCGCCCGGGTTACCGTATCCAGGGCACGTTCTTGTTTCTCGGGGAAATCGGCGGCGGTATCCTCGGCCCGAAACGGGTTGCGGGACGAGCCTTTGGGTGAGGGACTGACAGCTCTCGCTCTTCGCATCAAGGTGACGGAAGCCTGAGAATCACTTCACCGTCTCGACCCCTTCAAAAACTCGTTTGCCCAGGGCCACACAATCGGGGATTCCGACGGCGGCATCCGCGGACACCACACCCACCACCACCTGCAAGCCTTGGGCGTCCAGTTGCACGGAGAGTTCCTGCCCCTCTGCATATCCAGCTCCCTTCCCGATCTGCCCTAGCAGGGGCTCCATGGCCCTGGCGAATTCCTTCGCCTCGGCTTCATCGTCCCACCAAGTCAAGAGCACAGTGGCGGACCCGCCCTGCGGGCCCTTGAGAAGCAAGACTTCATCACCATCCCAGCCGCTGGCGGCCGCGTTGGTGTAACGCATGGCGAGCAGCTTGAGCGGATTGGTCTCGACCCCTTGGCGTTCATCCAGGGGCGTGGTCATGATCGCCAGCATCAACTCCCCCAGCACATCCCGGCGCTGAATGGTCCAGCCCTCGGGAAGCATGGAGGATTCCGTACGAATAGGCGTGGGCAGATCGAGCTTTTCCGTATCCCAATACTTGGCCGGGTGCATGATCTGTTCCGTGGAAACCGGCGGGCTCAGCCAGGCCGCGTCAAGGCCCGAGATTTCCGCGGGCCTGGTTAAGATGGTGCGCACTTCCACCTTGCGCAAAAATGTCTGACCCGCCATGTAACTGCCCAAGAGAGGCTTCCACAGGTAAGGAGGCGCGGCGCCTAATGTCTCGGTACTGAATGAAGCCTGGGACTCTTGGATGGCGGCCATGTCGAGACTCCCCATGTTCATCATCATCCATCGTTCCATGACCTCCATAGCACTGCCCTCGGCTAGGGCATGCAGAGCCAACTGGGCATCGGTCTGATGCTTGCAGTCCTTGTCCAGCTGGTCGAGGTCGCGGTATTGATCGTCTAAGGCGTGGGTGAATTCGTGGGCCATGACCACCCGCGTCAGATCCTCGGACATACCTTCGACCACATGAAAGGCTCCCGTGGGTGGGTCATAGAAACCGCCAACCTGCTCTGCGAGAACCTCGAGGGTCAGTGCTTTCAAATCCAGGTCCCGGGGAATCATGCCAAGCATCTTGGCGATCTTCTCGTCATGGGCCATGCGCGCGGTCCCCCCGCCCTCGGCCAGCTTTCCAATCACATAATCGGTGAATTGCTTCGCGTTGGTAGCCCGAATCTTGACTGGATGCTTGAAGTCGCGGCCGGCGATCTTGGCCACATCGGCCTCGATGGCCTTGCCGAGGGCATCGAGGTCAACGGAAGGGACGGGATTGTCCTGGGCAAGGGCAAATAGAGCAATCAAGCAAATCAGCATGGAATATGGTCGGGTCTCGGGGGGGCAAGTAGGTGTGCAGTTCGTGATCCAGGAGTCTAAGGCACACCCGAGGGGGCATCCCAAGGCTCGAGGCTTGCCCATTGGCTCCGTGCTATGGCACGATCTCGGCCACATGCTCAGCCCCGATCCCCTTTGCAGCCCTCTTCGGAGGGTCTCAGCCCTCCTACCGACCCTTTTCCTGACCTCTGCCTTGCTGGCGGTTCCCACCGCTGCCCAAGACAGTACGGAGGATGCCCCCGAAAAAACGGCCATCCAGGAACAGGCCACCTCCCTTCAGGTTGCCCTCAGCGCTCACCTCGACCGGCGAGTGGACACCATCGCGGTCAAGACCCCCGCGGGGGACAAGACCGACCGCACCTGGCAGGACGACGTCGACCATGTCATGGGCAAAGTCAACGGAGTCATCGCCGGCTTCTTCTTCTATCCGCTATTTGAAGAATCCCACGTAGAAACCCTTGAGGCCAGCGACATAGCAAGCGACGCAGCCATGCTCGCCAAGGTGGATACCTTCCTCAAGGACGCAGAAGCCGAGGGTGTACCCCTTGCCACTTCAGCCCTGACCCTGGCCCTGCCCACACCCGACTCCGGGGATGGCCCCACCCTAACAGTCAAGCGCGGCGGCGTACCCCTGGCGGTGCTTTGGCTGGTGCTTGGCGCAATTTTCTTCACCCTGCGCATGGGCCTAGTCCAACTGCGCGCTTTCAAGCATGCGATCCGCGTCACCAAGGGCGACTACTCTGATCCGAACGACGCGGGCGAGGTCACCCACTTCCAGGCTTTGACCGCGGCTTTGAGCGCAACCGTTGGTCTCGGTAATATTGCGGGCGTGGCCATCGCTATCAGCCTGGGCGGTCCCGGCGCAACGGTCTGGATGATCTTTGCGGGGTTCCTCGGCATGGCCAGTAAGTTCACCGAATGTACCCTGGGCCAGATGTATCGCCAGGTGAGGCCGGACGGCAGCGTGATGGGCGGTGCCATGTATTACCTGTCCAACGGTTTGAAGGAAATAGGCCTAGGACCCCTCGGAAAAGTGCTTGCGGTGCTTTTCGCGGTGCTTTGCGTTGGCGGTTCTTTTGCTGGAGGCAACGCCTTTCAAGTCAACCAATCCATGGCGGCCTTGCAGGAAACCGTTCCCTTCATTGCGCAGAACGGCTGGGTTTATGGCCTGATCATGACTCTGCTAGTGGGCGCCGTGATCTTGGGCGGCCTCAAACGCATCGCCCAAGTGGCAGAGAAGATCGTACCCACCATGTGCGGCATCTATGTCATGGCGGCCCTTTGGGTCATCATCATCAATGCTCCCGAGGTGCCCGACGCCATTGGCAAGATCTGGGACGGCGCCTTCACCCCCATGGCTGGCTTTGGCGGCCTGGTGGGCGTCTTGATTCAAGGCTTCAAGCGCGCTGCGTTCTCGAACGAAGCCGGTGTGGGTTCTGCAGCCATCGCCCACTCCGCGGCCAAGACACCCTACGCAGTGCGCGAAGGAATCGTGGCCCTACTAGAACCCTTCATCGACACGGTCATCGTCTGCACCATGACGGCTCTGGTGATCGTGATTTCTGGTGCCTATGATCCCACCAGCCACGGCGGCATGTATGCCACCTACATTTCTGAGGGCAATGGAGCTGGCCTCACCAGCGCGGCCTTTGGCCAACAGATCAGTTGGTTCCCCTACATGCTCAGTGTTGCAGTTGTGCTCTTTGCCTTCTCCACCATGATCTCTTGGTCCTATTACGGGGAACGCTGTTTTGTATGGCTCTTCGGCGACAAGGCCTCGCTCTTGTACAAGGGCCTGTTCTTGGTTTTTGTCTTCCTGGGCTCAGTCATCACTGCCAAACAAGTCCTGGACTTCGGCGACCTGATGATCCTCGGCATGGCCTTCCCCAACGTCCTGGGCCTGGTGCTGCTGTCCGGCAAGGTGAAGGCCGCCTTCAACGATTATTGGGCCAAATTGCGGTCTGGCGAGATCCGACCCCACAGTTGAAGCGCTCCTGGGGGGCTTTAGAAATCTCAATTTGAGATTATCAGTACTCTAGTGCGCTTGGACGGCGTTTCTGCCGAAGCTATGCCTTGAGCCGCCATGAACCCCTTCTACCTCATACGCCCCCTGTGCCTTCTACTGGCTGTTTCCCTCGTATCCCCAGTGGAAGCTGCTCTTCAGGGCCGTGGTGCTGGACAACAGCGCGGAGGACAACAGGGCGGCGGTAGCGGCCGTTTTGCCCCGAGTTCAGAGCGCCTTGGCGGAAAGGGACCCAAGGGAGCCCGCAAGCGGGTCGTGCGCAGCCGCGGCCCCGCGGACAAGAGCGCCATGAAAGACCTGCAGCCCTTCGTCAACCGTGGCATCCAGCCCCGTGGCGGTGTGATCCCGCCCCTCTCGGGCGCCGCCGCCGGTCAACGGAGTGAGATGATCGTTTCCACCGACTTGGCCGACGACAACCAGATCCTGCAGTGGTTTTCCATTTGCGACACCGACGCCAGTGGCTGGCTGCGTTTCCGCGAGAGCGAAGCAGCCTTGACCTTTGACCGCCCCCAATTCCGCGCCTTCGATGAAGACAACGATGGACGGATCAAACTGGAAGAATTCATCGACTACTACCGTTACAGGATCACCAGCTCGGGCGGCTTCCGCCCTCCCTCGATAAAGACCAAACGCGTCGCCGCCCCACCCCGAGCCGCCACCCAGTTGCGCCTCGCCTTCGATGGGGACGGAGACAATACGATTGACGTAAAAGAATTGACCACGCTCCTCGAGTCATATGGCCGTTATGACTTGACCGTGACTGATGTGATGGAAGACCACGACACAACCGGAGACATGCAGCTCAACCGAAGCGAGTTGGAAGCCATCACGGTTTTGCTGGCCGCCGCTGTACCTGAGGACTTGGAAAACATGCCCCTATCCCCGGTCTCGGGCGTGGACGAGCTCTTCGGTGCGCTCGCCGGAATTGAGGTCTACAGGGGCATCCACCCACCGCGCATCGCCGGCCCAATCACCCCCTTCCGACGCCTTGACCTGAACGGCGACGGCGGCATCAGCTTGGCTGACCTAGAGGCTCTCCAGCGCCCCTTACGCACGGACATCCGAATCAGCCCAATCCTGCACGCCCTCGACGCAAACGGGGATGGATCCCTGGACCGCGCCGAATTGCGCGCGGCCCTGGGCGATGTGCGCTAAGAGTTTCATTCGGTGTCGCGCACGAAGTGCTCACTCACGACCCCGTTGGAAAGTGCCCTCTGAGCACACCCACTCAATGCACGCCCTAGTGGGGCCCGGCGACTTTTCCGCCTAAAGCCCTCACGGCGTCACTTAGCATGCAGGTTGATGATGTTCTCAAGCCGCACGCCTTGGTCGTCAGCGACCGCATAGCCCCCACCACCGAAGAGCGCAACTCCCGCGTGGCTGCCGTCGAGGCCCAAGAGGTAGAGTTGCAGGTTGAAGGCGGGAAGGCCGTCTTCACGCACCATTTCCTTTTGCCAGGCGGAGGCCCGTTGAGCTTGGGATGTCACCCGACGGAGAACGGTTAGGCCCGCTTCGAGGGGAGCCATCCCCGAGCGAAGGAGCTCCACGCACAGGAAACTCGCGCAGGAAAGGATCGCTGATTCTCCGCGGCCCGTGCCCCCGGCGCTACCTACTTCCTGGTCGCAGTAAAGACCCGCACCAATGATCGGCGAATCTCCCACTCGGCCGGGGATCTTAAAAGAAAGACCCGAGGTGGTGGTGCAGCAGGCAATTTCACCCTTGAGGGAAAGACTAGAACAATGAATCGTACCGGTGATGCGGTGGTCACTGATCAGTTGCTCAAGGGTCCACTTTTTGCCCATGTAGTTGTAGAGCTTACCTTGCTTTTGAGGTTTCTTGGGCGCCAAGCGATCATCCCTGGAGCTCATGCTTTCTTTCCAGGCCAACCAAACGGCCCGGGCTTCTTTTGTCAGGAGCTCTTCCTTCGGGAAGCCGTATTCCCGGGCAAAACGGGTCGCCCCTTGGGCCACGAGCATGCAGTGGTCCGTGCGCTCCATTACAAGGCGCGCGACCTCCACCGCATGAGTCGTGTCCTCAAGCGCACCCACTGCTCCAGAGTTGTGGGTCGGCCCGTGCATCACCGCCGCGTCGAGGGTGACAGTGCCATCTTCATCGGGCATCCCTCCCTTCCCGACGCTCATGTCCGTCGGATCCGCTTCCACGACTTTGACTACTTCGATCGCCGCATCCAGGGGCTCAAGGCCCTGCAACAAACGGGGGTACTGGATTTTCATGCCACGCAGGGCGTTGGCGCTGCCCACCATCACCGGGCGCTTCTTGGCCCTATGGACCGCGGGAACTGTTTTGGAATCGAGGGCGGAGGCGGGGCTCGCCGCGAGGGCTCCAGCGGCCATGATCAAGGAGCGACGATTCGGTTGGGCCTTAGGTGAATTAGGTTGGGTCATAACCTCTTTTACCCGATTGGCGCCCTGGGCACTAGTCCTCAGTTCCATCAAGGGCCAGCCCCAGACACAATCGGCGACACCAGTGGGAAACACTCGCCAGCCATTGGTCCCACTCTTCGGCGAGGGCTTCATCCTGAGCCTGATCGAGGGCGGCCGCTGTGCGCAAGCGGCGCTCTAGGCTCAAGGAGCGCTGCAATCGGCGCAGGTCTAGAGGTTGTGCGTCGGCGGTGGCGGCTGCGGCGGCGACCACCGCAACCAGCATGCGCTCGCACTCAAAAAAATCCGCCAGGGCCCGGGACTCGCCGCCATTCGGGCGATGGATGCGGATCCCGGCGACCCCCGCATCAGCCAAGGGGGCCAGGGGACTCTTGGCTGTAAAAGGGTGTTCACTAGAGGCCCAGGGCCGAGAAACAGTGCCGCTGTCCACCAGCGCCATACGCCCCAGCAAGGCCAGTCCATTGGGAATCCCCGCAACCCCTCGAGGCATCGCCTCTCTTGGCGGATCGGGAAAGAGCGGAGCGTACATAGCGGGATCCGGCGAGCGTTCCATCAACACCACCGAGCGCTCGGGATTCGCGTCCCCAAAAATGCCCTCGGTCAGGACCACCGCAAGTGGCGCGGTCCCCGCACTCTGCAAGATGCCTTCGATCGGCTCGACGCCAAAGACAAAGGCTACGCTTCGCCGAGGATGGGTGGCCTGCAAACGGTCGTCAGGAATATCTGCGCCGAGGCCGTTCCGCGGAACATAGCGTGCTTGCCCTTCCCCATCGATAGCACGCACGAGGGCTAAGGCTCCCGCCGCTACCCATGCCGCATCTTCGGGTCCTGTACCAGTGTCTGTGTCCACCGCCAAGGCCACCACTTGGGAGGGAAACTCAGCACCGATGACGACCGCCACCAACAGGTCCTGGCCATTCACATCCCGTCGAACCAATGCTGTGCGCGGATCCTTGCCAAAGACCGGCGCTAAGCGCTTGGCGAGCTGGCCTAAATCTGCGGTCGGCTTCGCCCAAACCCCATCGGGTAGGGCAGCGAAGAGCGGCTCGCAAAAGCGTCGGGCAGACTCGGGGCCCGCAGCCACATAGGGACCACTGTGATAGGCCCGGGCATTGCCGCCCAAGTCCCACCCCGCGGGCAAGTCCGGGGTTGCGTTACAGGCAGCAACCAGCAAGCCGAGCACCAGAAAGCTGGGCCTCGCGCCGAGCCGCCCTAGCTGGAAGATGACTGGGCCTGCCGCTCAAGAAGCAACCCAAGGCGCGCGCGAGTCGCATCCGTGAGCACATCGGGATGGGTCAAGATCGCACCGCTGAGGGCAGTGCCACAGGAACAACTGTTCTCGTTCGCTACGCGCTTGAGGGGTTCGATCACCGCGCGCAAGAGGGACCGAGCCCCGGCCACGTTCTTGGCCATCACCTCGAGGATCCCATCCACCGTCACATCATCGTGGCCCTCGTGCCAGCAATCGTAGTCCGTGGACATGGCCACGGTTGCGTAGCACATTTCCGCTTCCCGGGCGAGCTTGGCCTCGGTCAAGTTGGTCATACCGATCACATCCATGCCCCAGGAGCGATACAGATGAGACTCAGCACGGGTGGAGAATTGAGGTCCTTCCATGCAAAGGTAAGTACCCCCATCATGGACCTTAACCCCAGCACCGGCTGATGCTTCGAGTAGCGCCTTGCGCACCAAGGAACAAACCGGATCCGCGAATTGCACGTGGGCTACGCATCCATCGCCGAAGAAGGTGTCCTTACGATGGCGGGTGCGGTCGACGAACTGGTCGATGACCACAAAATCCCCCGGCACAATTTCCTCTCTCATCGACCCTACGGCAGAAACCGAAACAATGTGCGTCACCCCCAGAGCCTTCATGCCCCAAATGTTGGCGCGGTAGTTGATCTCGGAAGGGGTCAAGCGGTGACCGCGCCCATGACGAGGCAGGAACACCAAAGGGGTACCGTCGAGTTCGCCGGTCACATAGGCGTCGCTGGGATCGCCAAAGGGCGTGGAGAGGGGAACTTCTTGGGCGTTAGTGAAGCCTTCGAGCTCATAGAGGCCCGAGCCACCTAGGACGCCGATCTTGATTGGGGCTGACATGGAGTGATCTGTTGCTTGCTTCAGTTTGCGTGATCAGGAGTCCTGATCGCCACCACCATCCGCCCCGGAAGGCCGGGAATCTCGCGGAGTGTTCGAAGCGGGCTTGCCCCAGTCGGCACCGGAGTCGTTGCTCTCAGACCAATCCGAGCGGCCATCATGCTTCCGGCCCCCGTTTCCACGACCGAATTGGCCCCCGCCGCCTGAGTCCTGGCTGCGATTCCGCGGATGTGAGCGCTCGCCCCCACCGCCTTGGTAACCACCGCCACCGGAGCGTTGACCCCCACCGCCTTGGTAACCGCCGCCGGAGCGTTGGCCCCCGCCGCCTTGGTAACCACCGCCACCGGAGCGTTGGCCCCCGCCGCCTTGGTAACCGCCGCCACCGCCGCTTTGACCGCCTCCGCCTTGGTAACCGCCGCCGGAGCGTTGACCACCTCCGCCTTGGTAACCACCGCCGGAGCGTTGACCACCTCCGCCTTGGTAACCACCGCCGGAGCGTTGACCGCCTCCGCCTTGGTAACCGCCGCCGGAGCGTTGGCCCCCGCCGCCTTGGTAACCACCGC
>JAPKBR010000011.1 GCA_028823345.1 Planctomycetota bacterium | reverse complement strand
GTGCTGTCAGGGCCAGTGCTGTCAGGGCCAGTGCTGTCCGATTCTGTGTCCGTGTCCGTGTCCGTTGCCTCGGGCTCCGGCGTTGGCTCTTCTTCCGTGACAGGTTCTGCCACGACCTTGACCTGGGCGTGGCGCAGCACATCCGTGCGACGCAGAAATCCCTTACGGATCACCTCGGCGATGGCACCGGGCTCCTGTGCCTCATCGTCCACCGTGGCTACTGCTTGGTGTTGTTCGGGGTTGAAGCTGCCGGTGGTTGCGATCTCTTTGACGCCTAGATTGGCCAGCAGTCCCGTGAGTTGGTCACGGGTCAGGCGCACCCCTTCCTTAAGGGTGATGGCATCAGGGCTGGTGACTTCGGAAGCGAGGGCCATCTCGAGCCAATCCGCAAGGGTGAGCATCTCGCGCAGCATGGCGTTTTCCGCGCGACCCATGGCAGCGTCGCTGTCCGCGAGGGCGCGGCGTCGCATGTTGGCAAAATCCGCTCGGGATCGTTGCAAGAGACCCTCGAGTTCGGCGATGCGCTCTTCGGGCGTCAACTCCTTGGGCGGCTCCGGGGGAGCCTGCTCCTCGGAATCCCCAGTCTCTTGACTGGACTCTGCGCTCTCGCCCTCTTGCTGGGCCGCTTCTTCAGCGGCGGCAGCGGTTTCCTGCTTGCGCTTCTTCTTCATGCTTTGAAAGGGGTTGGTTTTCACGAGAAGTGGTCCGCGATGCGTTCAAAAAAGTTCTTCTTGCCGTGGGATTCCTGCTCGAGTTGTTCGAACTCCTCTAGCAGTGACTTTTGCTCGGGGGATAGTTTCTTGGGGATCTCCACGAAGACCCGCACCAATTGATCGCCACGGCCGGAGCTCTCGAGGCGGGGGAGGCCCTGTCCGCGCAGGCGGAAAACCTTGCCGGTTTGAGTTCCTGCGGGGATGCTCATTTCTACCTTACCGCGCAAGGTGGGGATCTCGACTTTGGTACCCAGGGTGAGCTGTCCAAAGCTAAAGGGCAATTCGGCCACCAGGTCTGGACCGCTGCGTTGGAAGATGTTGTGCTCGTGCTCGCGAACCAGCACATAGAGGTCCCCGCGCACTCCTTCTTTGGGACCGGCATCCCCGGCTCCGCGTACCACCAGACGCATGCCGTCTTCAATGCCTGCGGGGATCTCCACATCAATGTCGGCGCTTTCCTTCTGGCCACCGGACCCTCGGCAGTCGCCACAGGGATCCTTGATCACTTGACCCGCACCTTGGCAGGTGGGGCAGACGGCTGCCACCTGGAAGAAACCCGTATTGCGTGCCACTTGGCCTCGACCGCCGCAGGTTTTGCAGGAGGCCTTGCCCGTGCCCTTCTTGGCTCCGGATCCCGAGCACGTTCCACAGTGTTCGCGACGCTTGAGGCTAATGGTGCGTTCGATCCCAGAGTCGATCTCTTCGAGACTCAGGTCCAGCTGAATCTTGAGGTCGCGCCCTTTTGCGGGGCCACGCTGGCGGCGTCCACCACCGAACATGTCTCCGAAGGCTCCACCTCCACCACCAAAGACATCCCCGAAGGCGGAGAAAATATCTTCGAGGTTGTTGTACTGGGGGCCGCTGTATTGGCCGCCGCCGGAGAAGGCTGCATGTCCAAACTGGTCATACTGGGCCCGCTTGTTCTCGTCAGAGAGCACATCGTAGGCCTCGGCAGCTTCCTTGAATGAACTCTCAGATGCCTTGTCGCCCGGGTTTTGGTCCGGGTGATGTTTAAGGGCGAGCTTGCGGTAGGCCTTCTTAATCGCCTGTGCATCGGCGCTTTTCTCCACTCCCAAGACTTGATAGTAGTCGCTTTTGTCGCTCATGGATCAGGATGGTTCGGACGCCCAAGGGGTACTGGGGAAATGGACCGATGGCCGGGCAATCGTTGGCTTCCCAACGAATAACCCGGCCACCGAGGGAGATGGAATCAAGCGGTCGTGCCGTCGATCGCTTCTTGGTCCTCACCGATGTCAGTGATCATGGAGTCCGTGGTCAAGAGCAGGCCGGCGATGGATCCAGCGTTAGCCAGAGCCGTGCGCACGACCTTGGCGGGGTCGATGACTCCGGCCTTGAACATGTCTCCATAGGTGCAAGTGAGGGCATTGAAGCCCTGGTTCTTGCCTTTCTCACGAACGGTTTCAGCAACCACGGAGCCATCTTCGCCGGCGTTCATGGCGATTTGGCGAAGGGGTGCTTCGAGGGCCTTCGCGACGATTTCTGCACCGTACTTTTCGTCTCCACGGTACTTGCCCTTGTTGACGGCTTCAGCCGCACGCAAGAGAGCCACGCCACCACCGGGGACGATGCCCTCGGCGATTCCGGCGCGGGTCGCGTTGAGGGCGTCCTCTACACGGTCCTTGGTCTGCTTCATCTCGGCTTCGGTTTGACCGCCGACCTTGATCAGCGCCACGCCGCCCGAAAGCTTCGCCAAGCGCTCTTCCAGTTTTTCACGGTCGTACTCGCTGGTGGTGCGCTCGATTGCGGAGCGGATCTGGTTACAGCGCTCGGTGATCGCCTTCTTGGCGCCGGTGCCCTTGATGATGGTGGTCGCATCCTTGCTGACCACCACGCGGCCCGCGCGGCCGAGGTGCTCGGACGTGGCGTTTTCCAGGGCAAGACCCGTGTCGTCGGTGATCGCGGTGCCACCGGTCAAGACGGCAATGTCCTCGAGCATAGCCTTGCGTCGCTCGCCAAAGCCCGGGGCCTTGACTGCACAGACGTTGAGCACACCGCGCAAGCGGTTGAGAACCAGGGCGGTCAGGGCTTCCCCTTCCACGTCCTCAGCGATCACGAGTAAGGGGCGGCCGGATTGGGCGGCAGCCTCCAGCACGGGAACGAATTCCTGCATGCTGCTAATCTTGTTGTTGCAGATCAGGATGTTGGCGTCTTCAAACTGGCAGACCAATTTGGCCATGTCGGTGGCGAAGTAGGGGGACAGGTAGCCCTTGTCGAACTCCATGCCTTCAACGACTTCCAGCTCCGTTTCCACGGCGCTGTTTTCTTCCACGGTGATCACACCGTCGTCGCCAACGGCTTCGAAGGCGTCAGCGATGAACTTGCCCACATCGGGGTCGTTGTTGGCGCTGATCGAGGCCACGGCCAGCTTGTCGGCTTTGGTCTTGACCTTCCGAGCCTGCTCAAGAATTGCTTCGTTGGCAATGGTCACGGCCTTGTCAATGCCATTGCGCAGGGCGATGGTGCTGACGCCGGTGGTGACGTACTTCAGGCCTTCGGAGAAGATTGCGGCAGCCAGCACCGTGGCGGTGGTGGTGCCGTCGCCGGCGACGTCGTTAGTCTTGTTGGCCACTTCGAGCACGAGCTTGGCGCCCATGTTCTCGAAGGGGTCATCGAGTTCGATCTCTTTGGCGACCGAGACACCGTCCTTGGTGACGTGCGGTCCACCGAAGGACTTTTGAAGGATGACGTTGCGTCCGGCGGGGCCGAGGGTGACGCGAACGGTCTTGGAGAGCTTCTCGATGCCGGAGCGCATTTTTATGCGGGCCGCATCGTCAAACATTATTTGCTTAGCCATGGTGATTGTTCTTGGTGTTGTTCGGTTGAGGGATTGTTAGTTGATTCTTGGTGAGTCGTGGTACTGGGACTACATCCCCATGCCGGGCATTCCGCCCATTCCACCCATTCCGCCCATTCCACCCATGGGGTCCATGCCGTCCATTCCTTCCATGCCACCAGCGGGGGCGGCGGCGGCGGGTTCCGGCTTGTTTGCAATCATGCAGTCGGTGGTCAAGAGCAGGGCTGCAACGCTAGTTGCGTTCTGCAAAGCACTCTTGGTAACCTTGGTGGGGTCGATGATGCCGGCCTTGACGATGTCCTTGTACTCGCCCTTGAGCGCGTCAAAGCCAAAGTTCGCGCTCTTTTCGCGCTGAACCCGGTGGGCAACCACGGGGCCTTCGTGCCCAGCGTTGCTGGCGATGGTCTGGATCGGCATGGCGAGTGCGTCGAAGAGCACATCGAGGCCCATGTTGTAGTCCACATCGTCTTCCTTGCGCATGCCTTCGAGAACCTTACGGGCACGAAGCAGGGCGCAACCGCCACCGGGTAGGGTGCCTTCTTCGACCGCAGCGCGGGTGGCGTGTAGGGCGTCCTCGATCAGAGCCTTGCGCTCTTTGACCTCGGTGTCCGTTGCACCGCCCACGTTGATTTGGGCGATGCCGCCGGTCAACTTGGCCAGGCGCTCTTGCAGCTTTTCCCGGTCATAGTCGCTGGTGGTGGTTTCGATCTCGCGGCGGATCTGGGTCACGCGGCCTTCTACATCCTTGCGCTTGCCGTTGCCGTCCACGATGGTCGTGTTGTCGGCGGTGATGTTGACGCGCTTGGCACTGCCCAGGTGGGAGAGCTCCACGGCATCCAGCTCAAAGCCGATGTCCTTCATGATCGCAGTCGCACCGGTGAGGGAGGCGATGTCCAGCAGCATTTGCTTGCGGCGATCTCCGTAACCGGGGGCCTTGATCGCACAGGTGGTGATCACGCCGCGCAGCTTGTTGACCACCAGGGTGGCCAGGGGCTCAGAGTCCACGTCCTCGGCGATGATGATCAATTCGGCCTGGGCCTCCTTGATTTTTTCGAGCAGGGGCACGAGGGCTTGAATGTTGGAGATCTTGCCTTCGTGCACAAGGATCAAGGGGCGCTCATAGGAGCACTCCATGCGGTCAGTGTTGAGGGCGAAGTGCGGGGACAAGAAGCCCCGGTCAAACTGCATGCCCTCGACAATGTCCACGGCGGTGTCGGTGCTCTTGCCGTCTTCCACGGTGATCACGCCGTCCCGGCCGACTTTCTTCATGGCGTCGGCGATGAGCTTGCCAACCGCGTCGTTGTTGTTGGCACTGATGGTGGCGATTTGGCGGATGCCAGTGGCACCCTCCACAGGTGTGGACATCTTGTCGAGTTTCTCGATCACGGCCCGGGACCCGTCGTGCAGAGCGGCGCCCAAGCGCGCGGGGGCTGCCCCGGCGGTCAAGGCTTGCAGGCCAGCATCGAAGATCGATGCGGTCAAAAGGGTCGCGGTGGTGGTGCCGTCACCGGCCACATCACTGGTCTTGCTGGCCACTTCCTTGACCAGGGACGCGCCCATTTGCTCGAAGGGGTTTTGGAGTTTGATTTCCTCGGCAACGCTGACCCCGTCCTTGGTCACGGTGGGAGCGCCCCAACCCTTGTCCAGGATTGCGTTGCGGCCGCGGGGGCCGAGGGTGGTGGTGACCGCCTTGGCGAGTTTGTCGACTCCGCGACGCATTGCGTCTCGCGCGTCGGTCTGGAAGATCATCTGCTTAGCCATGTGTGTGTGCTCTTGGGCTGGGGGTGGGGGGGGAACGAAGATAGCCCTCCGCGGGTCAAGATTGACGGGGCGGGGGGTGAATGGTGGTTGGGGTTGATGCAATAAGGGTGCCGAACTGGCCGGTGGGCGTAAGCCTCTTATCAGCAAGGGGTTACATCCGGCGGGCCCCTATTGCCCTCTGCCGAATCGGCAGAACGCCCTGGGTCGGAGGGGTGTGTCTGCCCTTTTGGCAGCAGGCCCTAGCCGTCCATGGAAGGAGTGCTGGTGGATGCTTCCAAGGCCCATCCCGGGGCCAAAGCCCCGGGTGGTGGGAGGGTTCGATCGTTGCCTGGCAATCTCCATTGGGTACTCTGGTTGCCATGTGGACCCTTTTTCTCCTGATGACCCTGCTCGGCCCTGGTGGGACCGGCCCTTCCCAAGCTGGCTCCACACCCAAAGTGGAGTTGGAATCCGCAGCCGGAGAGATTCAGCGCCTCCCACTCCATGGGCTTGACTTGTCAGATCCTCGTGAGAAGGGAGCGGTTTTCGTCCGCTTCGTGGATTTGCCGGAGGCCAAGAGCACGCCCCAACAGCCCCTTGCTCCGGGGCACCCCCTGCGCCTGCAATTCGTGGGAGGGGGAAGCCTGTCCGGCTTCCTGGCCGGCGGTACTGCTGAGCAATTGGAGTTGGCCCTTGCCGGGGGCAGCCGGTGCTCCCTGGGCATTGACCAAATCAGCAGCCTGCTGTTGCCCGAGGCCCTCGCTGGCCAGGATGGGTTACCCGTGGCCCCCGAAGAGGGGGACCGGCTTTATCTGGTGCGAGGCCGCGGCCTGGATCGCTTGGACGGCTTGACTGTGGGTTTTTCCTCCGAGGGACTTCTCTTCGAAGGCCCCTTGGGAGAACGGCTGCACCCCTGGAAGGAGGTGGCGGCTCTCTACATCGAAGCCCTCTCCGCCCCAGAAGAATCAACCCCGACTCCGGACGTTGTGGAAGCCAGCATCACCACCCGCACGGGGGGCGCCTTCAATGCGCAACTGCTCGGAATCACAGAGGCCGGTTTGAGCCTGCGCTTGGGGACCGATGAGTTTCTATTGCTCCCCCAGGATGTGGCGGAGTTGGCGGTGCAGGATTCATCCTATGGATTTTTGTCGAACCTAAAACCCACGGACCTGGGACCGCTCAACCCCTTTGATACGGAAGAGGTGATTGGCCAGTCCTGGCCCATGCGTGCGAATCAGGCAGTGGGGGGCGGACCGTTGCAGGTTGGCGGGCGCTTATTTCACCTGGGACTTGGGGTGCACGCCCCGAGCCGTATTACTTGGAACCTTGCGGGTGAGTGGAATCGCTTGCGCACCCGCATTGGAGTCGACGATTCCGCCGGTCGGGGTAGCCGTGGGGGAACCGTGCGTTTTCGGGTGCTGGTGGATGGGGAGCTGCGCTATGAGAGCGCCGAGGTGCGGGTGGGTAGCCCGGCCTTGGTGGTGCCCCCGGTGGATTTGGTGGGTGCCAAGGAATTGGTGCTTGAGGTGGATGCCCTCGATGACTGGGTGCTGGATCGAGCGGATTGGTTGCGACCCATCTTGCTCAAAGAATAAGCCCCTTGAGAGGTCCAATCGGGCAGGTCGTAGACCCTAGGCCCGGTGCAGATCTTCCCCGAGACTGCGGAAGTAAATCCCCTGGTCCCCCCGGGCTGTTTTGGCCGCGCGTAGGGCTTTTTCTGCCCTTAAACGCATTTCATCGGCACTTTGGAGGTCTGTTCCATCGAAGGACTCAAAGCCCAAACTGGCGGTGACCACCACCGGGTCACGCTGCTCGACGGGGGTGATCAGGCTGCGCATTCGGTCGCGCACTCGGCGTACCACCCGCGCCGCATCCACTGCAGTTGTATAGGGGAGCAGCAACCCAAATTCATCGCCCCCCAAGCGTCCGCCGATGTCCTCGGTGCGCAGATTGAGACGCACCAATTTGCCCACTCCCTCGATCACCCGATCGCCCACGGTGTGATCGTATTGCTTGTTGATTTGACCAAAGCGATCTAGGTCCATCAGGATTAGGGCAAGGGGCAACTTGTGGCGGGCGGCCGCTGAAAAGTGTTCTTCGAGGCGATCGGTAAAGGGGACCGGCCGCAAGAGGCCCGTGCGATCATCATGGGAGGCCTGGTAGCGTAATTCCTCGAGTTCCGATTCGCCCGTATAGCGGCTCGCCAAGGCGCGCACGCGCACGCGGAATTCATCGAGGCTTGCGTCCCTTCGAATCAGATCCATGGGGATGTCGCGCAGGCTGGCTTGGGCAGTGGCGGCGGCGTCTACCCGGCTGGGATCGGTGACCAACAGTAGGGCTGGTGCATGGGAATCCGCCACGGCCCAAATGGTCTCGATTTCTTTTGTCCCGCCGCTGGCGAGGGGATCGAGGATGACCACCTGGGGGCGAAAGCGTGACATGTGCTCTCGGCTGCCCTTGAGGTTGCTGGCCTGGTGGATATCCATGCCCGCCCCGATCAAACCCTTCAGCGCTTCCCCGAGGCCTTCGCCCCGATGATCGCTGATCAGAATGCATAGGTTGCTGGTCATGGATAGGCCCCACCACGGGTGAACCGGGCTTGTGGCTGGGAAGGCGGGTTTGAGGGCTGCTGGTGCACCCGTAGGATACTCCTACTGGCCAGAGCCTGTGGCAGACCGGTCCCGGGCCCTTTCCCTAGGCTCAAATTGTGATCGGTTTGGGCCACTATTGGGGGGTTTTGGGCCCAAAATGCGGCAAGAGTGCATGAATGTGCTTCGTTGGCGGATTCATGCGGCAGGGGTCGGGGAGCTCACCGGCAGGGCCCGTTCCCGCGGAATTCGTGGCTCCACTGGACAGCCCCCACCGACCGCGCACGCCCCGGGTGGGGGGTGTGTGGTCCCGGGAATAGCCCAAATCCCCTGGGATCCCAAAGATGTTCGTGGACGATTGCCCTTTTCATCTCTACACTTTTCCGCTTCATGCGCCGGGAGAACGTTCCGCTGCATCCTTCGAGGCCCCCCTCGAGATCCTTCAGCGGATCAGGGAAGGGGCGCTCGCGCAGATGGTCTTTGGATCTATTGCGCGGAAGGGTGGGGCCGGGTCCGAACGACCGGTGCACGGCAATCTGCAATGACGCAGTGCGCCATCCATTTCAACCACAGACCCAAGTAATAAGACCTCCATGGAGATTCCCTCCGTTCAGTCCCTGATCGACGCCGGCGTGCACTACGGCTGCCGCGCATCCCGCTGGAACCCGCGCATGAAGCCTTACATTCATAGTAAGAATGGGGCCGTCCACGTGATCGATTTGCGCGAAACCCTGCGGGGCATCATTCGCGCTCAAAACCTGCTTTTCCAAGTTGCCTCTGAAGGCAAAATGGTTCTTTGGGTTGGCACCAAGCGCCAGGTCAAAGGCGTAGTCATCGAAGCTGGCGAGCGCACGGGTATGCCCGTTGTGACCGAGCGCTGGATCGGTGGCACCCTGACGAATTTCTCGGTGATCCGTTCCCGACTCAAGCGTCTCGAGCAACTCGAGGCCATTGACGAGAAGGCGATCGCAGACCAAAAGCTCAACAAGAAGGAGCTCTCCTTCATGGCGCGCGAGCAGCGCAAGATTACCCGTAACCTTGGCGGCATTCGCGAGATGAAGAGTGTTCCCGCGGTGATGATCGTGGTCGACCCCTCCCGTGAAGCCAACGCCGTGCGCGAAGCGCGCAAGATGGGCGTGGCTGTAATCGGTATCCTCGATACGGATTGCGACCCGCAGGATGTGGACATCGTGATCCCCGGCAACGACGACGCTTTGAAGAGCGTGCGCTTGTTGGTGAATCAACTGGCCGCTGCCGTTGAAGGCGGCGCGCAGCAGAACGAAGAGCAAATGAAGGCGGTGACCTCTGCCGAGCACAGCGATCAGGAGCCGGAGGCCGCTCCCACTCCCGCTGCTGATGGATCTGGTAACGAGCCCCGTCCCACCCGTCCTTCCCGTCCCATGCCCACCCGCAAGGAAGGGGAAGCACCCGCTCCTGATGCAGCCACTCCTGAGGCGACTGCTCCTGAGGCGACTGCTCCTGATGCAGCCCCGGCTGCTACCGATGCCCCGGCCCCGGCCGAGGCTCCCCAAAATCCCACCCCCGACAGCTCCAACGCAAGCTGAGCGGTCTTCACGAATCCCCGATCCCTCGACAATAGAGCAAGCGATGTCCAATATCACCGCATCCCTCGTGCGCAATCTGCGCGAAAAATCCGGCGCTGGAATGATGGAGTGCAAGAAAGCACTCGAAGCAACTTCCGGCGACCTGGATGCAGCCTTCGATGAGCTGCGCAAATCCGGTTTGAAAACCGCAGCCAAGAAGGCTGGGCGTAGCACCGGCGAAGGCCGTGTGTGGTCCACCCTTTCGGATGACAAGCAGAGCGGCGCAATGATCGCGATCTCTTGCGAGACCGACTTCGTTGCCAAGACTCCGAACTTTGAAGAGTTCCTTAGGGATTTGGCCAACCACGTGCTCGAGCATAATCCCAAGGACTTGGAAGAGTGCTTGGGCCAACCCTGGAAAGGGGACGGCACAGTGGACACGGCCCTCAAGGCTTTGGTGGGCAAGCTGGGTGAAAACATCCAGATCGCCTCGGTTTGCTCCTACAGCACTGCAGGCGGAACCGTTCAGGCCTACGTGCACCACGACAACAAGAAGGGCGCGATGGTGCAGGTAAGCACCGGCAAACCCGACATGGACGTGCTGCGCGACTTGTGCATGCACATCGTGGTCTTCAACCCGGGCGCTCTCGATCGTTCCGAGATTGACGAGTCCTTGGTTGAGCGCGAAAAGGCGATTATCATGGAAGAGCTCAGCGGCAAGCCCGCTGAGATCCAGGAGAAGATCATGGTGGGGCGCTTGGAGAAATTCTTCGCCGGCCAGGTCGTCACGGAGCAACCCTGGGTCAAGGACGACAAGCAAAGCGTCCAAAAGGTTCTTCAGGCAAGTATGGGAGACGGCACCAAGTTGACCGGCTTCAGCCGATTCGAAGTGGGCGCCTGAGTTCCCAAGCAGCGATCAGATCTTTTTGATCTGTCATCCAGAGCACCCCGTCCCCGGACGGGGTGCTCTTGGTTTAGGGGTGCGGGAACCGTTCCCCGGCTCCCTGGGGCACCCGGTTGGTCCCCCCGCTTGAAAAATTCCCCTTCTCGAGTCCCCCGCGCTAGGCTGGAGCCTTGCCCTCTCATCGTCCAGCCCCCAAGCCTTTTGGCCGAATTGAGTTCTCCTCTGCTGAGGATGGACTGAGCGCGGCCATGGTCTTGGTGACTTGCACCAGTTCCCAGGCGGCTGTGTCCTCGACCTTTGGGGACTATGTGCGGACCCTCGCGGAGCATATTTTGCGCCGGGCACCCAAGGATGTGCAGACCCTGGCCCAACAGGATTGGATTGCCGGCGGCCCCAGCGTGGATCACATTCAACGCCGTTGCGCCGAGCAGTTGGAAACTTGCATTGCGGTTCGCGGCCTCGTGCGTTTGGAAGTGGAGGAGGGCTGGGTGCATCCCTGGCGAGCTCCCAACGGCGACGGGGTCTTGCTGGCCGCGCGTTCCGGGGGCAAGGCGGCTCGCGCGCCCATGGCTCTGACACAATTGGCCATACAAATCCGCGACGAGCGGGCGTGGGAGGTTCAGCTGGGGGAGAATGGGATCGAAGACGTCTTTGATCCCATCTCGGTCACCGATCGGCCCTGGGCCTGGGATGCAGGGACCACCGTGCAGGCAGAGATGAAGCGCCTCTTGGGCGCTTCCTGGTCCTTGCAGGGCTACGCCTGCTATCGCTTGCCCTAGACCCTGCTATCACTTGCCCTAGGCTGGGATCTGTCCGTCAATCTCAAGCAATGTTGGTGTGAGGATCTCTCTTGTCGCTATCCTGTCCCTGCCGAGAGGCCTTTGACTTCCCGCCGAAAGGCACCCTAGCCACCCGCCGCAAGGCACCCCATGGAGATGTACAAGCGTATTCTGCTCAAGCTGTCCGGCGAAGCGCTGGGTGATCCCGTGGCCGGTCATGGAATTGACCCGGAATCCGTCCAGTCCCTGGCCCGTCAAATCGTTCGCGTGACAGGTTTGGGAGTTCAAGTGGCCATTGTTTGTGGGGGGGGGAACCTCCTTCGCGGGGCCGAGTTCTCGCGCCTGGGCGGCCACCGCGCCAACGCCGACTACATGGGCATGCTGGGCACGGTGATCAATGCCCTCGCCCTCTCCGACGCCATCGAACAGGCGGGTGTGGAAACCAGGGTGATGACCGCCCTCGAAATCAGCGCCGTGGCCGAGGGGTTTGTGCGCCGCCGGGCCGAAGCCCACCTGTCCAAGGGACGCGTTGTGATCCTTGCTGCAGGAACCGGCAACCCATTTTTCACCACGGACACCGCCGCCGCCCTACGCGCCTCGGAACTCGAGTGCGAGGTCTTGCTCAAGGCCACCAAGGTCGACGGGGTTTACAGTGCGGATCCGGAAGAGGATCCCACGGCCAAGCGTTACAAGAGCCTCTCCTATGATGAGGTTCTGCAACGCAACCTGCGCGTGATGGACCGTACCGCAATCACCCTCTGCCAAGAGAACCACGTGCCCGTGGTGATCTTTGACGCTTTCGAGGTAGGTAACCTCGAACGCGTTGTACGTGGCGAAGACCTGGGCACCACAATCCGGAGTGAAGCATGACCCAAGACACGATTAAGAGCGCGCGCGAGCGCATGAAGAAGGCCCTAGCCCACACAACTGACCAATTGCGCGGAATCCGCACCTCGCGGGCTTCCTCGACTCTGGTGGATAACATCCGGGTCGACTACTACGGCACACCCACGCCCCTTTCCCAGGTGGCCCAGGTCTCCGTGCCCGAACCACGCACCCTGGTGATCAAGCCCTTTGACATGAGCGCCATCAAGGACATCGAAAAGGCCCTGCAGAAGTCCGACCTGGGCATTTCTCCCAGCAACGATGGCAAGGTGATTATCCTCAACCTGCCTCCCCTTTCCGGAGACCAGCGCAACAAGTACGTGGCCAAGGCCAAGGAAATCTGCGAGGAGGGCCGTATCACCCTGCGCAACCTGCGCCGGGAGGCCAACAAGGATACGGACAACCAGTTGAAGGCCAAGGATATCACCGAGGACGTGTGCCACGACCTTCATGACGATGTACAGAGCCTGCTCAAGGAGTACGAAAAGCTCCTTTCGGACGTCTTCGACAAGAAGTCCAAGGAGATATTAGAGGTCTAAGGAGGCCCCGGGTTCGGCTTCCAGAGGCACCTGCTCCACGGGTTCTCAAGCCGGGCAGCCCGACCCCGAGGTCACGGTTTTGGCATTCCCAAAAGCCGCGCTTGCCTCGGGCCCCTTTCCCATCTAGACTCTGCGCCAACAAGTCAAAAGTTTGACGGGCGCAAGTCCAGCAGACCGGCGACAGACCATGGGTGGGCGCGTAGCTCAGTTGGTAGAGCAACTGGCTTTTAACCAGTAGGTCCCAGGTTCGAGACCTGGCGCGCTCACCATCCATGGCCCCCTGAACCGGCCTGTCCTCACGGACGGGCCGGATTCATTGGGGGGGTGCCTTGGGGGCGGGCCTCAACCCTAGTGACCGCTGCTGGCCACGGCGCATGCGGCTTCCACTTCGGAAATCGACTTGGGGATCTTCGCGCTCAGGTTTTCATGGCCGTCGGCGGTGATCAGGATGTCGTCTTCGATGCGGATACCGATGCCGCGTAAGGCCTTGGGGGCACCTTCCGCGTCGTGGGCAATGTAGAGACCCGGTTCCACGGTAAGAACCATGCCCGCTGCCAGGGGACGCGAGGCCTCGCCCTGGTGGTAGCTGCCGCAGTCGTGCACGTCGAGGCCCATCCAATGGCCCGTTCTGTGCATGTAGTAATCCCGGTAGGACTCGTTCTCGATGACCTCTTCGGGGCTGCCTGTGCAAAGGCCCAGCTTGATGAGGCCGCGCACCAGGACACCTAGGGCAACCTCATGCACGGAAAGGAATGTGTTGCCCGGTTGGCATTGGGCGATGGCCGCCAATTGGGCTTCGAGCACTACGGAGTAGACCTTGGCCTGCGCTTCGCTGAACTTGCCGTTGACCGGGAATGAGCGCGTCACGTCGGAGGCATAGAAGTCGAACTCGGCCCCCGCGTCCACGAGACAAATATCCCCATCCTGAAGGGGGGCGTTGTTTTCAACGTAGTGCAGGATGCAAGCGTTGGTTCCACCAGCGACGATGTTGCCATAGGAAGCACCAGTGCCTCCGCGGGCGCGGAAGGTGTAGTCCAAGAGCGCGTCGAGTTCGCACTCGTTGGTGCCCGGGCTAGAGACGGACATCACCTTTCGGTGGGCCTCGTCGGTGATCGCGGCAGCTTTGCGCATCACCTCGATCTCGCCCTTGCCCTTGATTAAGCGCAGTTCGTGCAGGATGGGACCTGGGTCGAGGATCTGGACCGGGGCTTGAACGCCGCCGCGCACACGGGCCCGTAGCCCGCTGAGGGTTTCGAGTACCGCCGAGTCGTTCTCGCTGCAAAGCCCCGTGGCGAAGACCAAACGCTCATAACCTTCGAGCAGGTCGGGTAGGCAATTCCAAAGGTCCTCCACATCATAGGCCTCGTCAATGGAGAGGTGCTCGGGCGCCGCATCGATTCCAAGGCGCAGCCCATTCCAGATTTCCATGGTTTTGTCCTTCTTACGTAGGAACAAGATGCTGCGGCTAGGTTGATCCTTGCCTTTGCCCGCGGGCAACAAGAGCAACCAGGACTCGGGCTCGGCGAAACCGGTCAGGTACCAAAAGTCACTGCCAGGACGGAATCTGAATTCCGTGTCGGCGCTACGGGTGCGGGTGGGGTTGGTGGGGATCAGGGCGCAGGCGCCGTGTTTCTGGAGCTCGTCCAGGAATCGTTGTCGGTGTTCGGTATACATGGGATTTGAGTCTGCGCGGGTCGCTGAAATTTGCGCGCACAGAGGGTACGCAATTGGATCTGGGTCGGTCAGCACCGGGGGAAGGTTCTCGGGGAATTCAGGGGTGCAGGACCCTTTCCTCGATGGAATTGCAGAGGGCGCGCAGCAAGGCTTCACGGCGGGCGGGATCCACCAGATCGATGCGCTTGCGCCCGTCATGGGGGACGCGCTGCCCTTGGCTCAGGGTGACGGGTACTCCTAAGAGGTCGGAGAAGGCCGCGGCCGCGGCGATCATGCGTGGGTTGGGTTCCTTGTCCAACAGCAGGACCATGCCCATGGTTCTCATGCTGTGGCTGAGGCTCACCTGGGCTCCTGGCGCCGTGGGCAACATGAGCTCGTCCTTGCGCACGCGCGCGTAAAGGCTGCGTGGTTCTTCGTCATCGGGGGTGAGAACCAAGAGGTGCCACGACCCCATGGGTTCTTGGCGCTCAAAGTCCAGGTACTCGCTGTTGATCCGAAAGCCTGGCATGAAGGGGGTGCTGCAGGTGACGGCGGTGCTTGGTCCCGAGCCCAAGGTGAGCAACAGTTCGATCCCTCCGCCGCTGATGTCGATTTCGAGATCGATGATGGAGTCTTCCACGCGCAAGTTCTTGGCCTGCGCCTTGCGCGGAGCCGCTGCCCAAGCGGGGATGGCGGGATCCCGCGGGGGGGCGATGGGGTTGAGCCGCACGCCACGGATCAGGGGTGCGGGCACTCCACCAGCTTGGATCTTGGTCTCAAGAGGTACGCCGGGGAGCAGGCGCGGCACAAGGGCCGCAACCCACTCCGGGGTCTCGGCCAATCCAGCCACGTGATTCCATGCGCCTTGGGGTCTTTGGTGGGCGGCGGCCAGGAATGCGAGTAGGGCGCGGGCCGGGGCTGCCTTTGGGCCCGGGGACTTGGCCGCCCGTAGGGAATTGGCCCAGAGGGTGAAGGTTTCGGGCCTGGCCCAGGGGTCCGAGGCCAGCTGGGCGGTCCAATCCTTGGGCAGGGGTTGGGGGATGGTCCCGGGGCCCACCAGAGACCAGGCCCGTGCGGCGGCGCTGGGGGGCAGGTCTAGGGTGAGACTAGAGGGCTGGGGCGTGGACTCGGCTGGAGTTGTTCCGTCGAGGGGGTCTTGGGTCGGAGGGGTTTGCGCGTCCTTGCCGGGGGCCAGGGGGATCGAGGCGCAGAGGGCCATGGGGAGTAGAAATCGCAGCACGGGCCCAGTTTCTCTTCCAAGCGGGGGCTTCGTCCAGCCCATCCCTTGGCTCGGGGCCCAAAAAACGCCATAGTGGGCCCATGTGCCCCGTAGACCCCGAGTTGCTCAAGATTTTGGCTTGCCCTAAAACCCATCAGCCCCTGACTGAAGCCGGCGACGCCGTGCTGGGCAACCTCAATGGATCCATCGAGGGGGGAAGCGTGGTAAACGTCGGCGGCGAGCCCGTGACCGAAGTCCTCGAAGAGGGGCTTTTGCGCGAAGACGGCACCTTGATCTATCCGATTCGTGACGGCATTCCAGTGCTGTTGATCGATGAAGGCATTTTGGTGGCGAGCACTCAATAGTGCGCCTCAAGCACCCGGACTTTCCTGACCGCTCGGTTTGGTTGGGCTACTGTCTGAATCTCCATCCGGGGGAAGATCTTCCCGCGATCCTTCAGGGCATCCGCGAGATCACCCTGCCCCTGCGGGAGCGATTGGCCCCGGGAGCCGTTTTTGGTGTGGGGCTTTATCTTCCGGCTTCGGTGGCGCGCATTTTGGCCAGCGACTCCGATGCTTTTGATTCCTTGGCAGGCTTACTGAGGGAGAACAGCCTGGTGCCCTTTACCGCGAACTCGTTTCCCTTCGGAAATTTCCACACGGAAGGACTGAAGGCTGACGTGTATGCCCCCGCCTGGGATGATCCACGGCGCTTGGAGTTCACCCTTGATGTGGCGGGTGTCACCCGTCGACTGGCCTTGGATTCGGCCCAGGTACCCGCCCGGGTTTCGGTGAGTACGCATCCCGGTGGCTACGGAGCCTGGAGTGAGGGACCGGCGACCTTGCACGCTTACAGCCGGGGTTTGGCCCAGGCCGCGTCAGGGCTTTGGGCCTTGCAGGCAGGAGAAAGCGGCCCGCGGTTGTCCTTGGGTTTGGAAGCCGAGCCCCGGGCGTCGGCGGGGGACTCGGCGGAGTTGGCGGAGTTCCTGGTCGTGGCGCGCATGAGAGCCGCACGGGTTTTGCGCGAGGATCAGGGCCTCGACGCCGCGCACGCGGAACAGGTGGCTGGCGAGATGCTCTCCACTTGCCTGGACACCTGTCATGCGGCGGTGGAATTCGAGGTGCCTTCCCATGCTTGGCGGAACGCCAATCTCGGGGGAGCCGCTTCCAAGGTGCAACTGTCCAGTGCCCTGGTACTGCGCGAGCCGGCTGATCACGAAGACGCACGGAATGTGTTCTTGGGTTTGGACGAGCCCTGCTACTTGCACCAAGTCACCGGAAGGCGCGCCAACGGTGGGGGGCACGAACGCGCCTCTGATCTGAACGAGCTACCTGGGGACCTGGATGCCTGGCTCGCCTGCAACGAGTGGCGCTGCCATTTCCATGTGCCGGTGAATCTAGTGGAGATGCAAGGTCTCACCACCACCCGCGCAGAATTAGAGGGGATTCTTGACGCGGCCCTCGACCACCCTGATTCCTGGCCCGCGGGAGAATTGCACTTGGAATTGGAAACCTACACCTGGAACCTCCTGCCCGCTGCCGCCCGGGGCGAAGGGGGCCTAGTGGACGGCATCGAGCGAGAATACCGCCATGCCCTCGACCGCCTGGCTAAGCGCGGCTGGCGTATCCAGTAGCGGCGACTGGGGGAGTCACTCCCCGAGGGCAGCGGCGGGGTTGCTTTCCCCTTCGACCCAGCGGCGGTGCCAGAGTTCGAGGACCACCAGGGAAAAGAGGCGTCGACCCAGATCCTCTTTGCCGGACTTGTGTCGCTCGAGGGCATTTTGCACATAGCCGGGGGCGAGGTAGCCGCGGGCGGTGGTGCGTTCGTCCGTGAGGAGTCGCTCCACCCGGTTGTACAAGCCCTCCCGGAACCACTGGGAAATGGGAACGGGGAAGCCCTGCTTGGTGCGGAACAAAAGGTCTTTTGGGACGCAATCGCTGAGCAGATCTTTGAGGATGAACTTGCCGGTGCTGCCGCGCAGTTTGTGCGAGCGTGGCAGGGCTAGGCCAAATTCCACAAGGCGATGGTCGAGGAACGGCACGCGCAATTCGATGGAGGCGGCCATGGTCATCTTGTCGGCTTTCAGCAAGAGGTCATCCACAAGCCATGTCTCAAGGTCGGCAGCTTGCATGCGAGCCACCAAATCCTGGCCCTCTGTCTTGGCGAACAACTGGGCAAAATGGTCGCGGATCCAGGAACCGTCGTCACCACCGGGGCCATAGAGCATGCGGCGCACTGCAGGAGTCACGTCGCAGGAGTTTCCCTGGTGTCGGGCGGCGGTGGGCTGGGCCATCCAGTCCAGGTACTTGGCCATGCGTTCCCCGGGCAGGACCTTGCGGGCGAGGGCACGCACGCCGGAGTTTTGTAGGGGGAAGAAGATAC
The DNA here is from genome assembly GCA_028823345.1 of Planctomycetota bacterium. Lineage (GTDB taxonomy): Bacteria > Planctomycetota > UBA1135 > UBA1135. The sequence continues at coordinate 67,683 of JAPKBR010000011.1, read as the reverse complement.
GCCGCAGTTGGTCGAGCTTGAGGTTGCGCTCGTAGAGGGGGTAACCTGCGAAGGCTTCGTCTGCGCCCTCCCCTGAAAGGAGCACCGTTGCCCGGGAACTGGCAAAGGTGGAGAGCTCTAGGAGGGCCACTGCGGCACTTTCCAGGAGGGGTTCCTCCGCGTGCTCCAGTTGGCGGTCGACTCCCAAGAAGAAATCCCCGTGGGTCAATTCGAGGGCATGGTGCTCGGTACCGAACAACTCTGCCACCTGAGCGGCGTGGCCGAGTTCGCTCCGGTCTTCGGGATAGCCGACGGTGAATGTCTGTACTTTTTGGCCAAGCTTTTGAGTCAGGTAGGCCACCAAACCAGACGAGTCCACGCCTCCGGACAAGAAACAGCCCAGGGGCACATCGCTCATCAGGTGCTCTTCGATCGAGGCCAAGAGCAACTCCTCCAGTTGCTTTTTGGCTTCCCCGTAATCCAGGTCGAGGGGTTCGATCTGGCTCGGGTCATACCAGCGCCGGATGTTTCTACGACCATCTTCAAGCAGCATGGAGTGACCTGGCCGCAGTTTCTCGATGCCTTTGAAGAACGTTTCTTCTCCGGGCACATATCCCAGGGTCAAGTAGGCATCCACGCGCTCGGGGTTCGGGCTGGGCACCAGCCGCGGGTCTTCGAGCAGGGCGCGGATTTCCGAGGCAAAGAGCAGATCATCCCCAACCTCGGCCCAATAGAGGGGTTTGATCCCCAAGCGGTCGCGCACTAGGAACAGACTCTTGCGCTGCAGATCCACGATGGCGAACGCAAACATGCCGTGCAGTTTGCTCGGCAGGTCTTCGCCCCACTCACGCCAACCGGCGGCTAGGATTTCGGTGTCGCACTCACTGTTGAAGGTATGCCCCTTGGCCTGGAGCTCGGCGCGCACCTTGCGCCAGTTGTAGATTTCCCCGTTAAAGCTAACCCAGACGGTTTCGCCGAGGCCACTCATGGGCTGGGCGCCAGCATCGGTCAAGTCCAGGATCGACAAGCGCCGGTGCCCGAGGCCAAACCGTCCCGCATTCCAGGTGCCGCTCCCGTTGGGTCCCCGGTGATGCATGCTCTGGGTCATGCGTTCGAGCAGTCCGGCGTCGATCTGGCCAGCCCCGTCGCCCAAGTAAATCCCCGCGATGCCGCACATGGGTTATTTATCACCCACGAAGGCAACCATGTGACGGGCTTCGTTTTCGAAGGTCACATCCCTCACATTCTTGAGCCCGCGCTCGGTGAAGAGTTTTTCCATCTGAGCGGGGGTGTAGCGGTATTGGTAACGGGGCGAGTAGTTGTCGAAGAGACTGATCGCTTGTTCCCGGCGACTGGTGTCTGCGATGGGGGAGGTTTCGCCCCGTAACTTCGCAACAATCAGAACCAGCCAGCGGTGCAGGGGCGCGAGGAAGTACAGGACGTTGAAGAGCAGATTGAGGGGCAGGCGGCTGGTGCAGGCGCGGATGATTGCGTTGGGAATGCCGATCCAAGGTTCCCGGGTGCGATAGAGCTGCACATAGACCCGACCGCCGGGTTTGACCAAGGTCAAGAAACTGTCCAGGGAACGTTCCGTGCTGGGGGTGTGGTGCAACACGCCCGAGGTGTGTTCGTGATCAAAGGTCTCCGGCGCAAAGGGCGGCTCCATCACGTTGCCCTGCACGAAGTGCAAGCGAGGCGCGTTTTCTCCCGCGTGTTCATCGCGCATCTTGTGGGCGCGCACTACGCTGCGGGAAAGGTCCATGCCGATGACCTCTGCTCCGTAGCGCGTGACCGATGCGGTCAGGCGCCCATTGCCGCAGCCCGCGTCGAGCACGAGCTTGCCGTCGAGTTCATCGGCTGAAAGCTGTACGGCATCCAAAAACTCGTCCCGGCGCTGGTCCAAATCACTCTTGAACCAGGTCTTGTCCCCGTACTGGTATTTTTCCCACTGGAGGCTGAAGGACTCGTTGGAGCGTTTGTCGAATCGGGAGCTATCTACGCTGCCGATTTTTTGCGAGACCGCGCCGAGGCCATCGATCGCGGTGATCCGCGGCGACTGTTCTTTGAACCAATCTGCGTACTCTTCGAAAGCATTGCGGATGACCCGGGGAACTTCCTCGATGATCGGAAAGGCCAGGTCGCAACCTTGGCAGGCCAGCAGTCCCGATTCGATTTCCGTGCCATAGGCTTCGCCCCCCTGGGCTAGACCGGCGGCGTCCGGCCGTTCTTCGAAGGAGAAGCAGGTCAGGGCCGCGCCGCAGCCGGGGCAGCGCAAAAGTTCAACCAAGCGGGGTTTCATCGGGTATTCGTTGTTGTCGTGACGGTGGGTTTAGCTTTTTTTGGCTGTGGCATGGTGCAAGGCGCGAGACCAAATCTCCAGCACCTCTTGGGCAGTCCTGTTCCAGGTCCGCTGCACCACGCTGGCGCGAATCCCGTGGGGATCCCATTTGGTGTCCAAAGCCTCTCTCAGGCCTCGTAGCAGGGCATCTCGGTCGTTTGCTCGGCCGTAGACCAGTCCCCCGGCTTGGGTCACGAGCCGTGGGATTTCTCCCACATTCGAGGCCACCACGGGCCGTCCGCTGGCCAGGGCTTCGAGCAGCACATTGGGGCAGCCCTCGTAGCGGCTCGCCAGGGCGAACACGTCCGCCGCTGCCAGGGCGCGGGCCACATCTTCGGGGCTGCGCGGTCCCAGGAAATGCACATTGTCCGCCACGCCGGCCTCCTGGGCCTGGCTCTTCAGTTGTTCGGTATTGTCCCCTTCGGCGCCGCCACCCCCGACGATGCAGAGGTTGGTATTCGGGTGGGTCGCCAAGAGGTGTCCCATGATGCCGATCAGATCCTGGAATCCCTTGCGCTCGGAAAGGTGCCCCACGGATACGACCCACTGGGCATCGGTCTTCAGGCCCAAGCTCTTCCGTGCTTGTTCCTTGCTCCTCAATTGAAAGCGTTTTAGGTCCACACCGTTGGTGACCACGGTGACTCGACTCGCATCCGCGCCCAATTCAAGCGCACGTTGGGCCAAGGGTTCCGACACCGCGATCAACTGGTCCGCCTCGCGCACCACCTGAGCCATCTTGTCCTTGCGCGCGGGATCTTCTGCAAGCCACTCCAGCGTTCCGCGCAGGGTTACGCAGACAGGAACTCCTAATTCTTGCCCCAAGCGCAGAGCCGCAAAACCCTCGGGCCACACAAAGTGAGCGTCGATCAAATCGATGGGCTCTTCCTGGGCCAATCGCTGGACCGTACTGCGCACGGAACGGGCCATCAGGGCCCCATCCCATTCCTTGCGGAAACGAGGCAGGTACCAAAAGCGCGGATGGTGTATCTGAATCCCCTGGCGTTCCTCTTGGGTGCGGAACCCGTTCCCAAGACTCTTCTGCCAAGCCACCGGCGACACCACCCGTATCCGGGCCAGCTCCGCCAAATGGCGAATCCGCTCCTCTACAAACAACCCATGCCGGGGCTGCCGGGCGCTGGGATACACGCTGGAGAGAACCAGGGCGCGGATCGGCTGGTCAGAGTCGGGGAGGGGGGGACACATGGGGGTTCCCTTTTCATCGGTCCATGGGGGGCGTTTCTGCGTCTTTTGCTTGGGTCCCATTGGACTCTCTCCCTTGTCCAGGGCTCACCCCGGTGGGTAAGCCCGCCGATGGGTCCAGGTGGGCCAGAGGCCTGGGTGGGCAATCTCCAGCCCATGGGTGATCCTGGATCCCCCAGAAGCTAAAACAAGACCATGTCCCAGACCCCTCCGCCCGTACGTGATGCCCAAGAGGCCCTACCCCCGTCCACTCTCCTGCCCCGCCTGACCTTGTTGGAGTGGGTGGTGTTTGCTGCCCTTGCGGCATTGATTGCGGCGGCGAATATCTACACCACCTTGCTGATCGGGTGGGGCGACACCGGGTCCATCGTGGCGGTCTTGGCGGCGGTGATGGTGTTGGGGGTCTTGTCGAAGAAGAAGCCGACGGTTTATCAGTTGAACCTGGGGCAGACCATGGTCAGTGCTGGGGGCGGAGTGGGCTTTGCGGTGGCGAGCTATGCGGCCATTCACATTGTGCGCGAGGACTGGAATCCGAACCCTTGGCATTTGGTGCTCTTGTTTTCGTCGGCGGGTATTTTAGGCGCCTTGGTGGGGAACTTGGTGCGCAAGCAGATGGTCCAGTACTTCTTCCCTTCGGGCACGGCCTGCGCTGTGATTCAGCGAGCCGTAACGGAGGATCGTGCGGATGGGGAGCCCAACCGGGCGGTGACTTTGCTCAAGCGTTGGGGTTTGATTGCGGCGGCTTTGACGATCCCCGGCAAGATTGCTTTCAACAAGGTCGGGGATACCTGGATGGCGCTCGTGCAGACCATCGAGGTCAAGCTGGGCTTTGCGCGTATGGATGTGCTGCCGATTGGCTCGGACCCATTGTTCTATGGCATTGGCATGGTGGTGGGGCCGCGCATTGGTTTGGGGATGATCATTGGCGCGCTTCTGCCAAGCCTTTGGATTGTGCCCATGTTGGAGGTCGCGGACGGCGGGGCGCACCCTTGGGGCGGCGTTGGGGATTGGGTTAAGTGGATTGCCATTGCGCTCTTGACCCTGCCGACCTTTGCGGCGATTGTTTTTTCCTATGTGTACCGGGTCAAGGTGAATGAGCCCCCCGGGTTTCATCCCGGCCGTACCCGTTACACGCAACCCACCAGCCAAAAAACGGTGCACGGGATTTTGCTGGTGCTGGGCAGCGCCGGAGCCGCTTTGGCGGGGCACTTGGTCTTTGGACTGCCCTGGTTCGCGACCCTAGCGACCATTGCCATCGCAATTCCCCTTTCGGTGGTTAACGGGCGGGTGACCGGTGACACGGACATCAATCCCGTGCGGCTGGTGGCCATCGTTTTGATCTCGGCCTTCTTTTGGATGGTGGCCGGGGATGCTGCGGTGCTTTTGGGTATGGCCGTTGTGGGCGCGACGGTTGCCTCGGTGGCGGTGGACATGATGCAAGACATGCGTACGGGGCACTTGCTCGATCAAGATCACCATCACCAGACCACCGTGCAGTTCGCGGGGGTTTTGATGGGCGCCTTGGCTTCCATTCCCGTGCTGAATGTGTTGGTGGAACGCTTGGGGGTGGGGGAAGGGACTTCTCTCAAGGCACCCGGAGCCCAGGTTTGGGCGGCTATGGCGGAGGCCATGGCTGGGGGTGTTGAGTTCTCGCCCCAGCTCGGTTGGGGAATTGCCATCGCCAGCGCGCTGGGCATGTTCTATGCCTGGTTGACCGTGGCCCCGGCCACTGCCAAGTGGATGCCGTCCCTGTTTGGGTTGGGCATCGGAATGTTGGTGGGGCTCGACGCGGCCATGGCCATCTTCTTGGGCGGTGTGATCAAGTTGCTTGTGGTCAAGTCCTACAGCCACGGCCGGGAAGGAACCGAGCGGGAAGCCGCCGAGCGAGAGGGGGGCGACGACACCATGGTGATCGGAGCTTCGGTCTTTGCGGCGGGTGCGATCCTGTCCATCCTCTTGGTGGGTGCAGATCTGTTGTTCGGCAAGCTCGGCTGGTTCCCCTGGCATTTGGCGGGCTAGGAAACGGGGCCCTTTACGCCTCCATACTTTCTTCCCCAATCACCCCTAGAGCAGTACACAGCCATGAACCGAACATTTTTCGCCCGGGCCATGGGCTTGGCACTTCTTATAGCCACCATCGGCAGCCTGCTTGCCTCCCATCAAGAACCGCTTCCAACCCATGGGTTGCTCCCCGACCCCTACTTCTCGCCTATCCAAGGCAAAGACAGCCTCAAGATGCCACGGGTCATCATGCGCAACATGTTGGAGGACCGTGGGGGGAACATTTGGTTCGCCACCTTTGGCGGGCCGATCCGCTACGACGGTCAGGTCTTTACGAACTTTGCAGAGGAGGTGGGCCTGCCCCAAAGGCGCATTTTCAGCCTGCTGGAGGATCGCGCCGGAGTCCTGTGGTTCGGTTCGATCACCGGCGGCGCCTCACGCTATGACGGGAAGTCCGTGAGGAACTTCACCAAGAGCAACGGCCTTCCGAGCAACGACGTCAATTGGATTTTTGAAGACCGCGATGGAAACATCTGGTTTGGAACCGAGAAGGGTGTGAGTCGCTTCGCTGGGGAAAAATGGACCAACTTTGGCACGGAGGATGGCCTCATTCACGATTCCGTGTACACCATCACCCAGGATGCCGGGGGCAAAATCTGGTTTGGCACCCAGGGCGGAATCTGCTTCTATGATGGGGAAGCCTTTATCGATTTCGGAGCCCAAATCGGCCGTACCTTCACCAATATCCGCGCCACCGTCGTGGATCGAGGGGGGAATGTTTGGTTCGGTGGCGAGCAAGGGGCTTTTCGCTACGACGGCAAGGTCGTGACAGCCTTCACCTCAAAAGATGGCCTGGTCGCAGACTTTGTGGGCTCGATGATCGTGGACCGGAGCGGAGGCCTGTGGATGGGACACCCAGGTGGCCATCCCGCCGGGGGAGCAACCCATTTTGACGGCAAGTCCTTCAAAACCTTCACGAAAGCCGAAGGCCTCAACATCACCGATGTCTATTGCATGCTGGAGGACAGCGCTGGAAGAATCTGGTTTGGCAGCGCAGGCTCCGGTGCATGCCGCTACGACGGCAAGGTCTTTGTGGATTTCTCTGCAGTTCCCTCTGCAAGGAAGTGAGCCCCGCGAAGGGACAGGGCCAGCAAGAGCCCGGGTGCGAGCAAACTCGCTCGGCCGGAGCGATGGGGGAAGTGGTGACCCCGCGGGGATTTGAACCCCGGTCGCCAGGATGAAAACCTGGTGTCCTGGACCTGGCTAGACGACGGGGCCACCGAATGCGATGCGGTTTCCCACATCTGAGGCGCGAGAATAGGGCTCTGTGGGGGGGGAGTCAAGAGGCGACCGGTAGAGTCCCTCCGCGTGGAACCTCAAATTTGCGGTAGGGCGAATCCCTCTCGCCTCTCCCCATCGAGCCATGCATTCTGGAGAGGGTTGTCGCCTGTCCCATCGGAATTCACAAAGCGCCAGGTCTTGGGGTTCCAGTGAAGTTCACGCCTGTGGCGGTAGGCCAGGTTCAGGAGGTGACAAACGGCTGCGCTACCCGCACCCACGTCGACGTCACAAATGGGCTTGGCCCGTGAGTGGATGCACTCCAGCCAGTTCGCGGCGTGGTTGGCGGGCCGGGGCAGGCGCTCATCGTCCTTGCCGAACTCGCGCTTGAGGATCTCGTCGGGGACGCTGGAGATGCGCCCGCGGTCCACGTGCAGCAATCCGCCATCTCCGATGAACGTGGTCCCACCGGGGCCACCGTGGATGAGGCGCGTGCCGTCGTCGTAGACCACTGAGGCACCACGAAGTGCGCCGGGATCACTGGGTGGGAGGACGAGTACAGGACCCGATCCGTCGCGTTTGATGCCCCAATGCCCGATATCGATGTGGTGCGCGCCCATGTCTGCTAGGCCCCCGCCCGCGTACTCCTGATAGGAACGCCATTGGGGGTAGTGATTGTGCACACCGCGTGGGCTGAGCACGCTGTTGTAGCCGCGCTCAGGCACGGGCCCCTGCCACCGGTCCCAGTCCAAACCTGGTTCGGGCTTTTCCGTTGCCAGGTCGCAGGCCCGCGACGGGTCTCCGACCCCCACGTTGATGGTCAGCACCCGTCCGATGTGTCCGTTGCGTACGTGCTCGCAGGCATCGACGAAACGCCTGCCGTATTCGGTGCGTTGCTGACTGCCGGTCTGAAAAACGATCCCGTGCTTGCGCACCACCTCGATGACGACCTGTGCTTCACGCAGGGAGTTGGTCAGAGGTTTCTCGCAGTAGATGTCCTTGCCTGCGACGGCGGCATCTACGATCTGATTGGCGTGCCAGTGGTCGGGAGTGGCGATGACGACCGCGTCGAGGCCGGGCATCTGCAGGAGCTCACGGTGGTCCAGGAACATGGCGCAGTCCGTGTCGCCATAACGCTCATCCACTCGGCGTTTTCCGTCCTCGCGTCTGTTCGTGTCTACGTCACAGACGGCTACGACCCGGAACCCGTCCTGGGCCAGAAAGGCTCCGTTCATCAGGTTGCGGCCTCGAATGCCGATGCCGATCACGCCTAGGCGCACTTGGTCCCGGGGCAAGAATTGCGCCCCAAGTAGGGGCCCTGCCAACAGGGCTGGGGTTGCCGTAGCGGCAGCGACGAGTTGGCGACGGTTTAGAGGGGTGGGTTGGGACATGACAAAGCTCCTTTGTCATCCAACTTACGCGCCGGGGCCCATGGGCCGCCACACCTGTTTGCGGGGGACTCTGCTGGTCGCCGTGGAGCCCCGGAGGTGTGGGGAGGAGAATGGTGACCCCGCGGGGATTTGAACCCCGGTCGCCAGGATGAAAACCTGGTGTCCTAGGCCTGGCTAGACGACGGGGCCACCGAATGCGATGCGGTTTCCCACATCTGAGGGCGCGAGAATAGGGTTCCGTGGGGGGGGAGTCAAGAGGCGAGGGCATGGGAAAAGCGGAACTTCCACCGCCCGTGACAGGCCCTAGCGGTCTCTCTTTTGCTTATCGGGCTCCAGATTCACTTCGCCGCAAGGAACTTCCACCTTTGCCGTTTTGAAGTTTTCTGTTTGTACCCAGTAGGATCCGGGCAGGACTTCAGTGAACATTGCTCGACCGTCTTGATTGAACCTCGACTGCTTGTACCTGGTGCGGGGTTGAGAGTCATCCCCCGAGGTGCTCTCGCGGGTGGGCCTCACGGTCACAGAGCGTCCCTCTTTGGCGCCCGAGGCAAGCACAGATAGGGAGAAGAGGGTCGGAATGTTGATCTGCGCGTAGTTCGTACCTTTCTTGAGATTGACTTCCATTCTCGCGATTGTGCCGGGATCCCAGCGGCCCCTGGTGTTGGACGGGTAAAGGCTCAAGCTGATGAGGCTTCCCCCGGGTTGCAGGCCCTTGAAGAGATAGCTGCCGGTTTCATCAACCTTCTTTCTATCGTTGCGGGAGGAGTTGTTCTTTCCAGAGAGAGTCCTGACCGACAGCGTCAGTCGGTCTGCGAGCTCGTGACCTGCAAACCCTGTGATAGCCACTTCAAGGCTTGCGGGTTCAATGAAGCGGAGCAACACCTCACGGGAGTTTTTGGCGAAGGTTAGGGTGCAAGGGGCGTAGCGGGAATGGGTCGCGTGGATTGAGTACGTCGCCTCCGCAGCAGCATCTTCCCTCATGAAATCGGGTTTACGGAGGAGGTAGACGCCGGTGGACTCTCGTCGGGGATTGATGGTCTGGGTATTGGAGCTTCCACCAGAATCAGTCACTCTGATTCGCAAGCTGTCCACATTGATGGGGCGGTCAGCCGGGCCTAAGGTGGTGATTCGAAAGGTTCCTTCTGGCCCCAAGTCGGGAATCACTAGGTCTTTTTCCACTACCCCAGTTTCCACGCTGACCGTTTCAGTTGTCAGGATGTCCCGCCCGGAACTTCGACGCAAGTAATCGCTGCGCAAGAGACCCAAAAGGTAGGTTCCAGGTTCAATGTCCAAGAGTTCGAAAGTTCCAGATTTAGAGTTGACCCGCTTCACTCCCTCCCCCTTCAGCAGGTCGGGGGACGGAATCTGGCCCGGAACCAGCTTCAGCATGTAGACTCGAACGCTTTCCATAGCCGGCGCTCCGTCCGCTTGCAGGATGCGACCAAAGATGCCTGTGCGTGGTGCAAGTTGTAGGGTGAGGGGGGCAGAGGCTTGTCCCGCGTACACCTCCATTGGTGCGGCCTCTGAGCCAAGGCGCGAGAAGCGCATGCTCTCGGTTTCCTGCAGCCGTTCATGAGAGAGGGCGCGCAGGGTGTAAATACCTTCCCTTAGACGGAAGGGTTCGTTCTGATTCCAGTGGTATTGAACCTCTCTTTCGCCCTGATACTCGCCAGCGTTCGTCTTTACCTCGATGATGGCCTCCTCAACGGGTGTGCCGTCAGGGGCGAGAATTGTGATCGATAGGGATGGCGTGGGTTGTGCGTTGAAGTTGACCGTTGAATTGCTGTGGACCGGGGCATCGACGGGGCTTTGTTCGATCAAGAATCCCTCGAGATACGCATTGACCGTCCAAGTGGCTCGGGGGACGGCTCCGAACCGTACTCTTCCGGCGGAGTCGGTGATACCTGAGAACAGGTTGGCCCGCTCGATTGCAATGCGTTCCGCCGTTTCTCGCAGTTTGGATCGTGGATCCTGCTGGGCGGGGGCCGAGCCGCCCAGGGGGCGGCGCAGGTGATTGCGGTTCGTGCTTGGTCTAGCGGTTACGGTTGCTCCGAGAAGGGGTTGGCCTGCGTCGTCTAGTACGAAAACTTCGAGCCAGGAGTCACCTGTTCGGGGTTGGGTAGAGGTGGGCTTTCCCAGGGCGGAATCAATGACGATGTCAGAGACCCGCGAGCTCAACACTGTGCTGGCTGGCGTGCGTACGAGCCCCTCATCTCCAGGGTCGACCGGGGACGTCATGGAGGTGGGCAAGCGAGTGTCCTGGACCATTCCCACATCTCTTGTGCCTGAAGTGAGGATCGGTTTTCCCGGCCCGGTAACACTGGGCACTTGCAGTAATTGGCTGAGGCCAAAACCGGCTGCGAGCCCGAAAAGGACGCCGAGGATTAGAGGACGGGTAAAGAGGGTCATCAGGAAAGCTCTTAACGGGGGAGCCGGGCCGCAGGGGTGCGTAGCTGCTATGGGCTAGTCTGCTTTATTCTATAGGTAACTTGTTAAGTCGTACGGTGCGGCCTTGAGTTGGTGCTGAGGCTGGTGACCTCGACCACATCAATGCCTGTGACAAAGGCCCGACCCATTTAGCCGTCCTCTGGCGTCCGGGGCTCGTCCGGCTCCATGGTCACCAAGTCACCCGGGACTTGGATGGCCTGGGGTTTGAAGTTCTTCACCTTGATCCTGTAATTGCCGGGCAATACATCCTCCAGGGTCAACCGTCCCCCCGAGTCGAGGGGGCCGTCGTGATGGTGCAGGAGATTGGCGTCCGGACCGACAGTCTCGTGCTTCCCTCGGTTGGGAAAGGCGGAGGCGTTGGTGCCCTCCTCTGCCCCGGGGGCATAAATGGCAATGGAGTAGAGTGTGGGGATTGCGATTCGTGCGCGGTTGTCTCCGCCCCTTAGGGTGACCGACAGCGTTGCCAACCCATCCTGGGAACCAAAGGGAAAGTCGGATCCAGAATGGATGGAGAGGTGGACGGTGTAGGCACCCGCGGTGAGCCACTTGAACTCTTGCCGTCCATTGCCGTCCAGTTGGCCGTTGCTATTCGGGCCGGAGTAAAAAGAGAATTGAGAGCTGCCTGCTTCGGGGGTTACCGAGAGGGCCAGCCGGCCCTCATAGCCGCTGCCCACATAGCCCGCGACAAGAACCTCTAGGGTGGCCGGTTCTTGGAAGTGCAATTCCACTTCGGCCTGAGCCTTGTCAAATTCAACCTTCCCTGGACCATAGCGCGAATGTCTTGCTCTGATGCTGTAGGTTTCGTCCTGGACGGGCACGCCCAACAGAATTTGAGGCTTGCGGTAGTGGTAGACCCCGAGGCTTTTTCGCGCGGGACGGAAAGTTCGACTGCCCGAATTTCCACCTAGCTGATGGGTTTTTAATTGGAAGGCGTCCCCGTTGACCAGGCGTCCCTTAGGGTCAAACATCCGGATGATGAGGGTGTCTTTTGCATCCGGTGCCGGAAACAGCAGATCTTGCTCGATGGCGAGCTCTCCAATTTCCACCGTGGCCGCCAGAATGGGGGTGTTCCAATCGACCTGCAGCCCCAACATATAGGTCCCAGGGTCCATGTCCAGGAGGGCGTAGGTCCCATCCGGCTTGCCTTTCGCCGTGTCACGCGTGTTCTTGAGCAAGGCCGCGTCGGGCTCTTGGCCCGTAGGAAGGGGCACCTTCAGGATCCGGGGGTAGTTGGGCGCAGGGCTGCCGTCTGCCGTAAGGATGCGGCCATAGACGCCTCTGCGACGCTTGAGGTGCAAACTTAGGGGGGGGCTGGCCTCGCCCATGTGGACTTCGAGGAAGACCGTGTCCGATGCGGAGCGGGCAAAGCGGAAAGTCTCGCGGGAGTCGTGGCCTTCCATGGAAAGGGCGCGTAGATAGTAAGCGCCCTCAGTCAGGCGCAGGGGTTGGCCCGCCGTCCAGGCGAATTCTCGAGTGTAGTTGTCTGATCCCTCATCGACGACCGAGATCATGGCCTTCTCGACCGGGGCGCCATCCATATCGATCACAGTGATGTCTAAGCCATGGGTTTGTTCCGCAACGAACTGGACGCGGCTGTGGGTCCGGGCTCGGATGTTGCTGCGCGAACTGGTGTCGATCTCATAGCCCTCAAGATAGGCACCGATCGACCAGGATCCATTGGGGAGCCCCTCGAAGCGGTGCAGCCCGAGGGGGCCTGTGATCCCCACGCGCAGGCTGGATCGATTGAGAGCGATGCGCTCCGCTGCCAGGCGTAGTTCCGTGTCGAGGCTTTCGCGTTTGGGTGCAGCAGCCCCCAGAGCATTTTGCTGGCTGCTTCCGGATCCCCTGGGCTTGACGCGCAATTCGACCTCCGCAAGGGGTTGCCCCTGGGTGTCCACGACGAGGACTTCAAGCCACCCGGTTCCCGAATGAGCTTCGATCACTTGGACCGAATCTATGGCGCGCTGCAGGGCACCATTGGAAACCGGTGCCGGGGATGCACTCCCAGTCGGGGCGACCTCACGCACTGGATTGGGATTGGTGAAGCGGTCCAGGTCATCGAGGCCGGTGGGGCCGTCCCGGGTTGGGCTTGTTGGGAGACCTCGGTTGCTCGCCACAATGGGCGCGCTGGTATCTGTGAGGGAAGAGGGCTGCAGCAGTTGACTGACCCCGAAACCGCCGGCGAGTCCAGCGATGAGTCCGAGGGCGAGTGGGCGAAGGAATGCGTTCATGGGAATACCTAGACAGTCAGCCTAGTCCCCATGGATGGAATTCGCGAGGGAATGCCACCAATTGGCCGTGAGGCCCATGGGGGTCGGTTCCATCGCTCTGGCAGTGTTTTTGCGCTACCCCGTTCGTGGTCCCGACGGTCACTTCAAAGGTAACTCGTCCAAACGTACGGTGCGGCCTTCTGCGGCAGACATATCTGCTGCAAACATGACCCGGTGGGTCACCATCGCGATTTCGAGGCTGGTGCGGGGCATGGACTTGCCCGCATGGGTGCTGTCGGCAAAAGCCTGAAATTGGGGCTGGTAGGGGTGGTCGGACACGTCACCCGAATCGATCAAGCTGGTTTCGAGCTTGGACCACTTGGAACGCTTGAGGCCATCGAGTTTGTGGCTGTAAAAACGGTCGTCGAGGATGGAGCCATGGCTGCCCAATAGGTGCACGTGGAAGTAATAGGGCTGGAGGCAATCGATTGCAGAAGCACACTTGGCAATGCGCCCGTCCTTGAATCGCAGCAGGGTCACGCAGGTGGTGTCGTACTCGTAGGGCTCAAAGATTTCAGACTGGGACTTGGTGCTGAGGCTGGTGACCTCGACCACATCTCCGCCCATCAAGAACAGGAGCGCATCGAGGGCGTGGCAGCCGGCGGTAGCTAGGCTTGAGGTGCCGATTTCCTTCTTCACATTCCAGGGGAACTGACCGATCCAGGGGCCGATGCCGTGGAAGTAGTCGATCTCTGCATAGTGCAAGTTGCCCACCATGCCCTGATCGAGCATGGAACGCATGAGGGAAAACTGAGCGCTGAAGCGGCATTCAAAACAGACCATGGCCTGCACGCCGTTCGCCTTGACCGCTGCCTCGATGCGCAGGGCATCTTCCCAGTTGGTGGCGACGGGCTTTTCGATGATCAAGTGCTTGCCCGCTTCGGCGGCCTTGATGGCTTGCTCGGTGTGCAGGTGGTGGGGCGTGCAGATGTCCACCGTGTCGATGTCCGGATCGTCGAGCAGGTCCTGGAAGGAACCCATGGACCGCAGGGGTTGGCCGTAGGTGGAAGCGAGCTCTGCTTCGTTTTGCGGGCGTCGGGAACTTACGGCGGTGACGTTGGCTCCGGTGACGGCCTGAAAGGCTTCAATGTGGGCTCCGGCTACGGCACCGAGGCCGACGATACCGACGGAGAGGTCTTGTTTGTTTTCGCTCATGGGGAGAAGGGGATCTGGGGTCGCGGGGGCTACGGTAGCGCAGCGGACGCCTGAGGGGCAGGGTCGGGTTGCATTTGTCGTGTTCCAGGGCATGGGGTCAGGTCGATGGGGCCTGTTGTCCATGGGGGCTGGCTGCTAGGGTGGCTGCATACCCACTGCTCTGCTTCTCATGACCGAACCCCAAGCCAACACCCCCGCACGCCTCCCCAGGCGGGCGTTCCTATCCGCCGCCCTCCTGCCTGCCGCTGGTCCCTTTTTACGCTTTGGTCGATCCCGGGAAAAAGTGCGGGTGGCCATCGTTGGAGTGGGCGGCCAAGGAGCCGGGAACTTGGCGGGGATTCTCGGGGAGCAAATCGTGGCGATCTGCGATGTGGATTCCCAGCAGATCAACGGGGCGCAAAAGACTCTCTCGGCCCGCGGTCATGATCCCTCCAAGATCAAGGTTTACTCCGACTACCGAAAGCTGATCGATGCGGGAGGCCTGGACGCGCTCTTGGTGTCGACTCCCGATCACGCCCATGCCCATCCCACCGTCGGCGGCCTGAATGCGGGGCTTGCGGTCTACTGCGAAAAACCCCTGGCCCGCACTGTGGAAGAGGTGCAGTTCGTCCGCAAGGTGGCCGCCGCCAGCGGAAAGGCGACCCAGATGGGGACCCAAATTCACGCGGGGGAGAACTACCGTCGGGTGGTGGAGTTAGTTCGCGCAGGAGCGATTGGAGCCGTGCGCGAAGTGCACGTGGTCTGTGGCAAATCCTGGTCGGGCGGAAGATTTGGTGCGGAAGTACCCGTGCCCGAAAGTCTCGACTGGGATCTGTGGCAAGGATCTGTGCCCGCTCGACCCTACAGTGCTGGCTTGCACCGGGCCAATTGGCGCCGCTTTTGGAACTATGGCACCGGGACCCTGGGGGACATGGGCTGCCATCACTTGGACCTGGTGCATTGGGCTTTGGACTTGGATCTGCCGGACACAGCTGAGGCGGAAGGGCCCGAGGTACATCCGGTGGGAACGCCCTCTTGGACTCACGCCCAGTGGCAGCATCCGGCTCGCGGATCCCGGGCTGAGGTCCGGGTGCACTGGTGGGATGGGGGCCACAAGCCCAAGCTCACGGGCCCCGACGGTCAGCCGGTTCAGTGGGGCGATGGTTGCGTCTTCCTGGGAGAGAAGGGCGTTTTGTGCGCGGACTATGGCAGGTACAAGCTGCTGCCAGAAGAAGACTACGCGGAGTTCAGCCCTCCAGCGCGCACGATCGCGCCTTCGATTGGGCACCACGAAGAGTGGTTCCGGGCGATCCGCGAGGGCGGTCCCACCACCTGCAATTTTTCCTATTCCGGTGCGCTTTCGGAAACGGTGCTGCTAGGCAACGTGGCCTTTCGGTCGGGTAAAAAGCTGATAGGTTGCCGGGATGGCAGCTTGGCGGAAAAGGTTCCCGCGGCAAAAGAGTTCCTGTCGACCCCCGTGCGCGAGGGTTGGGAGTTCTAGGCTTCGGCCGGTTTGGATTCCGCTGCCGCCCGGGGGTGGGCCAGTTCATACACCTCGCGCAGTCGTTCGATGGACAGGTGGGTGTAGATCTGAGTGGTGACCAAGTGGGCGTGGCCGAGCATCTCTTGCACGCTGCGTAGATCCGCGCCCCGATCCAAAAGGTGGGTGGCGAAGGAGTGGCGCAGGGTGTGGGGCGTGGCCCGACGATGAATGTGGGCCGTGACGAGGTTGCGCTCCACCACGCGCTCAAGGGTGCGCACGGTGAGGCGTGTGCCCCGGGGACCGAGGAACAGGGCGCCGCCGGCCCGGGGCGCGGGCTTGGGTCGTTCCGGATCTTCCCGGTAGGCGGCCAGGGCGGCAAGGGCGTGACTGCCCAGGGCCACCAAGCGTTCCTTGCCTCCCTTGCCCATCACCCGGGCGGTGCCGTTCCTTAGATCGAGGTGCTCTTGGTCGAGCCCAATGGTTTCCGAGGCGCGCGTGCCCGCCGAATAAATCACCTCAAGCAAAGCTCGGTCACGGCGGCCAATCGGCGTGGCGCTGTCCGGTGCGGCGAGGAGCGCGTCCACTTCTTTCTCGGAAAGAACGCCGGGTAGGTTGCGCGGGGTGCGTCGGCGGCGCAGGCCCACGGCGGGGCTGGCTTCCAGTTGCCCCTCTTCCACCAGCCACTTGAGCAAGCCGCGTACGGCGGACAGTTTGCGTTGCACGGAAGTGCCCGCGAGACCCTTGTCCTCTAAGCGGCCGAGGTAAGCACGCATGGCCCGAGGGGCTAGGTCACTTGGCACTTCGACTCCGCGCTCTTCACAGAATTGGGCGAAGAGGGCTAGGTCCGTGCCGTAGGCGCGCAGTGTGTGCTCGGACACACCCTTGGCGTTCTTCAGTCGGCGTAGGTACTGATCGATCCATTCGTCCATGAACCTGCGATCATCCCAATTGGAGCGCTCCGGATCTAGTCCCTTGAGTCACTCTCGGTCTTGGGGCTTGTTTGGGGCAAGCCCTCGCTGCGGGCTTTGGCTCGGGCGCCCCAGGCCGCCACCAGGATTTCCCTGGAAGCGGGGTTGATGCCCGCCACAAAACCAGCCTTCTGCGCCGCTTGGGTGGCCTGGACAAACGTGCTTTCGGCCACTGCTTGGGCGGCCAGGTACTGTTCGAGGTGGGCCAAGCGGGCCTCCGTGGTGGCCAAGGCAGTGGCTTGTTGGGCGACGGTCTTTTCCAAGGCAGCGAGGGCGGCCGGGTCTTGGGCCGCGGGGAATCCTAGGCAGCAGAGGGCCAGGGGCAGGGTCAGGAGAGCTGGGCGAAGAGTCATGGGTGAAGGATCGACCGCCGGCGGGGGCAATCTGAAGGCCCCCTGGCTGGGGCTGGGGTGAATCCTGAGCTTTGGCAATCAGCCGGACATGCTCAATCTAGGCCGGGGTCTTATACAATCAGTGAATCATGAAAAACCTCACTCTAGGGATCGCCAGCATTGCGTTGGCCTGCTCCGCACTTTCTTTCGGATCCGGCAATGCCGCGATCGAGAACGTCAAGGTCGGTGACACCATCGACACGACCTTTTCCAAGGCCCCAGCTGACTCATTCGGCGTGAAGTCATTCAAGGACCTGCGGGGCACTCCCATTTTGGTTGAGTTCTGGGGCACCAGGTGAGGCCCCTGTGTTGGGGGGTCCGTGCCGGCCACCGTCAAACTGAAGGAAGAATATGGAAGCGACCTCGCCGTGATCCTGGTGGAGTGCCAGGGCGCAGATGAGGCCAAGTTCATGAAATTCGCTGCGGGCCACAAGTGGCTCGGGCGCGAAATGATGTGGACCCGCGAGCGTCCATTCATGACCGGCGCCAAGGGGCTGCCGAACTACGCCCTGCTGGATGAGACCGGCACGATCGTGGCCATGGGGAATCCCATGCGAGATCATGGCAAGATCACCAGCGAGATTGATGCGGCCATCGCCCGCAGCAAAAAAGGTCCCAAGGGCTTGCCCAAGGAAGCAGCCAAGTTGCGCAAGTTGCGCGTCAAGGGCCAATGGGCCAAGGCCCGCGCGGCAATGATCAAGGAAGAGGCGGACGCGGAAGGCGCCGTTGCCGTGGCCCTGGGCCTAGAAAAGGAAGAGCTAGAGCGGGCCTTTACCAGTCAATTGGCACGCAGCGAGTGGCTCTTTGAAAATGGCTATCCCCAACGTGCTTTGGACCTGGTCGAGGTTTTGGTCAAGGGATCTAAGCGCGACGATGTGCTACTGGGACGTCTTGAACCTCTGGCCGAAAAGTTTGAAGAGGCGGAGGGCGAGCTCGCCGCCGCCAAGGCCCTGAGTCGTTTGGAGCGCGCTTTCTATGAGGAGGGCCCGGACGAAAAATTGAGCCAGCGAATTGGCAAGATGGCCTCCAAGCATGAGGGCACCCGCGTGGCCATCCGCGCCGCAGTCCTTGCGGAATGGGCCGCAGAGTAGGCTGAAGGGCCCACAAGGATCTGAGCACCAACAGGATCCACGCCGGCCGTCCCTCCCGGGCTGACGGTTCTTTGGGGCACCCGACCACTGCTCGCCCGGGGTGACCCACGTCACCCCGGGCGAGCGTTTTTTCTGCACGGCGTAGGGCCGCCGATTTTGAATAGAATGTTCCAGGTGAACCCTTCTCCTCTCAAAAATCAACTCGGCGATCGCGTGGTCTTGTCCCTAGGCGGAGGGGCTGCGCGAGGCTTTGCGCACATCGGGGTGATTCGAGCCCTCGAAGAGGCGGGCATCGAGATTGCGGCAATTGCCGGGTGCTCGATTGGTTCGGTTGTGGGGGGCGTTTATGCGGCGGGGGGGCTTGATGATTACGAGCAGGCCGTGCGCGGTCTTTCCCGCCGAGATGTCTTGGGCATGTTGGACGTGTCCTTGCCCCGGGGTGGTTTGTTCACCGGGGACAAGATGGCGCGCTTCGTTCAAAAGTTTATCGGGGACCAGTTGATCGAGGATTTGGCTCTGCCCTATGCCGCCGTGGCGGTGGACCTGGGGAGTGGGGCAGAGATGTGGCTCAAAAACGGTTCGCTTTTGACCGCCATTCGAGCTTCCTCGGCGATCCCGGGGATTTTTAGGCCGATTCTGGTGGGCAAACGATGGCTTGCTGATGGGGGGCTGGCTTGTCCCCTGCCCTTGGAAGCAGCAGGGGCTCTTTCCGATCTGCCCATCGTGGCGGTGGACCTGAATGCAATTGAGTCGGATCGTGGAGCGGGACCCTTGCCCCCACCGGATCCCAGTGCCGCCACTCCTTCCAATCCCGGGTTCACCAATGCCCTTGGCTCGGGCCTGGCAATCGTCTGCAATCATCTGACCCAAGCGCACGTGGCGCAGAATCCTCCGGCGCTGCTGTTGCAACCCAAGCTTGTTAATCATGGGCTGTTTGATGTCAGTGCAGTGGATGAGGTGATCAGGTTGGGGCACCAGGCCGTGACCGAGGCGGCCCAATCCGATCCAGCGCAGCCCGCCTAGGCTGGCAACGAAAAATAAATCGGAACAATTCCCAGATGGTTTGTCCCAATTGGGCTCCTGGTTGTTTGAAGCTCGTAATGGGCCCCTTGTCGAGGCCCGGGGAGCAGGAAGGGTCCGTAGGCCCTGCGCTCATGGACAAGCGAGGATGCTGTTGCATCCTCGCTTGTCTATTTTAGGCTCGCTCTGCCGTGGCGTAGGCTCAGGTGATCCGGGCTGGCAGGTGTTCTTGCTCAGACGTCTTCGGGTGCGCTGACTCCGCGTAGCAGCAAGAGAGGGATGAAGAGGAAAACCGCCCCTAGTAAGTAGGGCGCCTCGGATGCCCAACTGAAGAACAGGGCACCTCCCAGGATCGGGCCTGCCGCCCGGGCAGCACTGCCCATGGATCGGAAAATGCCCAGGGAGAATCCCTGGGACTCCCGCGGGGAAAGCCGGCTGGCCAGGGACGAGAGGGACGGCATGACGAAGGCCGAGCCCACCGCCAGGAACGCCAAGCCCAGGTAAAGTTGTCCAACGCTGTGGGTGAGGCCCACCAGCAGGAAGCCGGGCACGGTCAGCATGATTCCCGACCGGCCGAGTTTGCCCTCCCCTAGAATCGGGCTCAAGCGGCGCACCAAACCGCCTTGCACCAGGGCAATGGTCAGGCCCACAAAGATGAACATGTAGGCGTTGTCCATGGGCTTAAAGTCCAGCCGGCTGGTGGTCATGAACGCCAGGGTGAACTCCATGGCGGCGAAGGCCAGGAGGTAGCTGAAGTAGGCCAGGTTCGTGCGTCGCAGGCTTGGATTGTCGATGCTCTTGAGGGCTTTGAACGGGTGCAGGGTGCGGGTTTTCGCATTGGCTCCCCGGAGCTGGGGGGGCAAGGTCTCGGGCAAAAACCGCAGGGCCACGATGAAGTTCATCAGGGAAATCACAAGAGCGATGAGGGCGCAGCCACTGAAGGGGTTGAGCCCATAGGGCACGAGACCGGGCAGGCTCTTGGTCAAATCCCAGCCGGCGGTCAAGCCTCCCAGGGCGGGACCCAGCACAAAGCCCAAGCCGATGCCCGCACCGATCATGCCCATGCCCTTGGCGCGGTTGGCACCATCGGTCACATCCGCCACGACCGCCGTGGCGGTGGAGATGTTGCCGGCCATGATGCCTCCCACTAGGCGCGCCACGATCAACAGCCAAAAAGGTCCGGCGAAGAACCAGACCACATAGGAGAGCACCGTGCCCCCCAGGGTCAAGAGCAGTACCGGGCGCCGACCGCGAGTGTCGCTCAGGGAACCCCAATAGGGAGCGAACAAAAATTGCAGCACCGAATAGAGCGAGCCCAAGATGCCTCCGAAGAATGCGTACAAGGCCATGTCTTCGACTCCGCCATCTGCACCTGCGGCGAGGCCTGAAAGCCAGTGGGACAGTTGCCCCACTAGGGAATCGGGTCCTTCGTTCGTGACGTAGTGTTCGAGCAGGCTGGGGAAGAGGGGGAACAGGACGCTGAACCCGATCATGTCGAGGAAGACGATGGAGAAGGCCAGCAGGAGGGCCTTGCGGGGAGCGGTGGGGGACTGGGTCATGGGCGCAGGGTACTGGCTGCGAAGGCGGGCAGTGCATTCTTTGCACCCCACGGCATTTGAGCCGCTATCCTGCTCGGATGCCCCAGGCCCCCCCGTTCATTTTCCGTCCAAGGGTGCGCGCCCTTGATCAGGCCTTGAATGGAGAGCAGCTTTTGCTGGCCCTTGGGGGCTTGCGCGGGGTGGTCTTGCTGGACAGTGCCGCTGGGCAACCCCGGCACTTCAGCTTGATCGGGTTCGAGCCTCTGGAGGGAATCTCCCTGCCCCGATGCCTTGCGGAACTGGAAAGCTATTGCGCCAGCTTGGTGCCGGCCGAGGGTTGCGAGCCAGTCCCCGGTCCGTTCCAAGGAGGCTTCATGGGGGCCCTTGCCTATGACCTGGGTGTTACCGGCGAGGAGTTGGACCTGCCCGTGGAGCCGGGCTTGAGGGATCCGATCTTGGGCGGGCTCTATACGGATTTTGTGGTCACGGACCATCAGGCGGGGAAAAGTTACCTGGTGCTGGGGGAAGAGCCTGGTGACGGACGGCCCAGCGTTGAGGAACGGGCGGCAAGGGTCGCGACCCTCATGGCGGAACCTCGCACACCCTCCACTTGGGAACCCCTCGGTCCCCTGGTGCGCCACACCCCCGCGCCGATCCATCAGGAACGCATCCGCATCGCCCAGGCAGAGATCGCGGCGGGAGAATACTATCAGGCGAACCTTGCCCATCGCATGACGCGCACCATCGGCGCCGATCCGGTGAACTTGTACTTGGCACTGCGCCGCTGGAACCCCGCGCCCTATATGGGGTACTTGGGGAGCGAGCACCTGTCCCTGTTGTCTTCGTCACCGGAACTGCTGATGGAATGCAGCGCGGGAAAATTGCGCTCGCGGCCGATCAAGGGGACTTTGCCCCGGGGACGGACTCCCGTCGAAGACCGGGCCAATGCTAAGGAACTCTTGGCAAGCGAGAAGGATCGGGCCGAGCTCGCCATGATCGTTGATTTGGTGCGGAATGATTGTTCACGGGTGGCCCAGGTGGGCAGCGTGCGCGTGGGTCCCTTGCCTGAATTGGAGAGCCACGCATCGGTGTTGCATCTGGCTGCAGATGTGAGCGCCGACCTGGCTGAGGGACGCACGGCCTTCGATGCTCTGGCGGCTCTGTTCCCAGGGGGCTCGATCAGCGGAGCGCCCAAGCTGCGTTCCATGGAGGCCATCGCCCGGCTGGAGGGGGAGGGCCGCGGATTCTTCACCGGCAGCCTCGGTTTCCTGGACTGCGCGGGGAATGGGCTCTTCAACATTCTGATCCGGACCCTGGTGGCCCGGCCCCAGGGTCCGGAGTCCACCCAAGAGGTCACTTTTTGGGTGGGGGGCGGAATCACCGCTGCCTCCGACCCCGTTGCAGAGGAAAGGGAAACGAGGGTCAAAGGAGCCCGCCTGGCGGCTGCTCTGGAGGGGGGAGCCACCCCTTCCGAGGCCCTGGGCCTCTCTCTGGATGGGGATGAAATGGTGCCCCGGCATCCTTTTTGCTAGATCTAACCGGCGCTCTACCCTCCCCGACCAGTCTCGGACGGGTTTTGCACCCCTCGCGACCCTAGGATAGGGCCAGGCCCCAAGACCCACGAATACCATGATCCACTCCCTGCTGTTCTTCCTCACTTGCCCCATCGCGGCCCCGGTTGCTGCACCGATCTTGCCCCCGGAACCGACTCCGGTCCTGTTCCAGGACGAAGAGGAAAAACCCGACAAGCGTCCCGAAATCAAGGAATTGGTCGACGCCTTCGCGGGGCACATCAAGAAGCGCGGGGATGAAGATCGGGAAGCCCTTGCGGAGGTGGACAGCATGTTGGGTGAGTGGGAAATGTGCGGTCCCAAGGATCGCAAGGACATCATCCGCATCCTGTCTCGAAGCTTGAACGAGAAGCGCAAGGCGGACAAGGACGGCCGACCCAACAACATGCTGTTTGTGGCGGTTGCCGTGGCATTCGGGCGTATGGGACCCGAGAGCGCGCCGGAATTGATGAAGTGGATTGACAACAAGAAGCACCGCAAGGATGTGAAACTTCAGCGCCAATTGGTCTTGTCCTTGGGCATGACTGTGGACAACAAAGGCCGCAAGGTCCTGATTGATCTTTTGGTGAACAAGTATGCTGCGATCCAGGCTGCCGCCGCTGAAGCCCTCGGGAACTACAGCAAGAAGGATCAAAAGGTTCGCAAGGAGGTCTTTGAGGAGATCCTCAAGGTGCTGAACTCTGCTTACAACGCCAAGGAAGGGGCGTCCACCGATCGCGAAGCCCAGGAGCGTTATGATGTGATTGCCGCGTCGATGATCACCACGTTGCAGGGGCTATCGGGGGCCACCATCCGCACGCCGAATGATTGGCGCAAATGGTGGAATGACAATAAGCGCAAAAAGTGGGACGATGTTTGAGCTCCGGTCGTTCTAGGGGTTGGTGATGCGCGATTTTGAACGGGATGAAGCGGGCCCGGGTGAATCCCCCATGGGGGCCTTGCCCTGGGTGCTGTTGGGGCTCGGCCTGCTGTTGGCGGCCGGGGTGGTGCTCGTGCGTTCTTGGCCTTCCAAGGTGCCTGTGCGGGTGGTACCTCCGGAGCAGACCGAGAGTCTGGTTGCGGGATGGGAAGTGGAATGGACTGCAGCCGCTGGGGAAGATGAAGTGAACGCTGTGGTGCGCCTCGAACCCCTGCATCCAGGACCCGAGCGCCAGGCTTTTGACGGGGCTGCCTTGAGCCTAATCTTGAAGCGCGAGGGAGAACCCTGGCTCTTGACCTTACCCCCTGAATTGTCCTCTGCAGCTTGCCAGGTGCAACTGGGCGCGGGCGGGGTTTTGGACATCGTGCCCCCGGGAACCCATCCGGTCCAGCGGGTGCTGCATGCGACATCCCAAGGAAACCGGCGAGTGCTCTTTGGGCCCGCACCCACGGCTCCGATCTTGGTGTTGGACGGAGTCTTGCACCCTATGCAGTTCCGGGAGCGGCCCACACCTGCCATGGATCAGCCCCTTTTGGAGGTTCAGTGATGAGATGCTTTTTGGCCGTGTGTTTGCTTCTCATGGGTTGTGCTGACGAGGGGGCGAACTCAAAACAAGTGGACCCGGTGCTCGATGAACAGGCCCCCGTGGTGGTGATTGCGCCGACCCTTAAAGTGGACCCGGCGCTGGAGGAGAGCCTGCTGCGCATCGCGGTCCTTGAAGATCTATTGGCGCAAAAGGATGCGCTTCTGTTTTCCCGCGAGATGGAGTTGCTTCGTTTTCAAGGCACTCTGGCTGGTATCAAAGGAGCGCCTGATTCGGATCTGGCGATCCAAGCGCGGGGGGTCACCGTGGACGGAAACACAGCAGGTGGAAACACAGCGGAAGGGGACAAAGGGACCGAGCCGGCAAAGCCGGCCCCCGACCACGCCCAGGTCCGTGCGGAGGAAATGCGGGCAACCCTACAAGGCTTGTTGGAAGCCGACGGGGTACACAATTATCAGATTCTGACCCTCGGCCGCCTTGAGGATGGCCATGCAGGGCCCGTGGTGGTGCGCCTCGTGGATGCTCGTGGCAGACCGGCGGGGTTGATGGCGGCCGAACGCCTGCGGCTTGAGGCAAGTCGTGCGGGCTACACGGTGACCATCCTGTTGGAAGAGGGCTACGAAGAACACGGCGGAGTCAGCCTGCCCTTTGATGGGGCTGCGGGGGTCGCGACCCGGGGGCGAAAGCCTCGGGGCGGTGTGCGCCGAGTGACCTTGCCTGGGGTGAACCCGGCCCCTTGGATTGAAGCTCTGCCGGAGCTCTTTGGGGCCGAAGCTCAGGGGGGACCTCCGGACGATGGGCTCTGGGATTTGATTGCAGTGCGTCAAGAATTCAACCGCCTTCTGGCTGCCGACCCCAGCGTGGGGCGCTGGCGTTTGGCGGGATTGGGGGGCCTCGTGGCGGGAGTCCTGCGGGATGTGCAACTGGTGGAACTCGACGGGGCGGGCCGGCCCCTGCGGCGTCTATTCGCGGATGCCCTTTCCCTCGAAAAGGGGGTGGATGGGGGTTTGCGCATAGAGCTCACGGATGGAGTTCAAATGGTGGGGGGGGCGCGCACGCCTTTCCTGGAGGGGCGCTTCCGACTGATCTTGCCCCGGGCGGAGCCTAAGGCCTGGGAGGCCGCAGGTTTGCCGGGACTCGTACCCCGGCCCACCCTCTTGGCCCGTGATCGGGGTCCAGATAAAAATGCCCCCGCTGGCAACTGAGTGGAGCATCGGAACAAGAGTCTCGGGTCCACTCTTCGTCCTCTTGGGTTCACGGGCTAGACTGGGCCCAGGAACCGCCCGGAGCATGCGGGTCGAACCTCCAACACAGCACATCCCGTGGACCTCTTTGAACAGGCAGAAGCAAGAAAGCCCGAGGGCCCCGCTGTGCAAACGGTCAGCGCGTTCACGCGCAGGGTCGGGGAGCAGCTAGCAGGTCTTGGGCGGGTGTCCGTGGAGGGCGAGGTTTCCCAAAGCACTCTGGCCCAATCGGGCCACATGTACTTCAACCTGAAGGACTCCAGCGCGCAACTTTCCTGCATCGCTTGGAGGAACACGGTGCAGCGTCTGAACCTGGTGGTCAATCCCGGTGATCAGTTGATTCTGCACGGTAAGGTCGATGTGTACCCGGGGCGCGGGACCTATAGCTTGATCGTCGAGCGCGTGGAGCGTCAGGGCTTGGGCGCACTCTTGGCCAAACTGGAAAAGCTGAAGGCCGACCTGAAGGCAAAGGGATGGTTTGATCGCAAGCGACCCATTCCGTCTTTACCGCGCATGATCGGCGTGGTCACCAGTCGGGATACGGCCGGGTGGCAGGATTTCCAAAAGACCCACGCACAACGCTGGCCGGATTTTCCCCTGCGTCTTTCCCACGCGCGGGTTCAGGGCAAAGGCAGTGCCGAGTTGGTGGCCGGGGCCATCGATCGCCTGGTAGCCAGTGGCGTGGACTTGATCTGCGTGATTCGCGGCGGAGGGTCCTTGGAAGACCTTTGGACCTTCAATGAGTTGGCCGTGGCGGAAGCGGTGTACCGCTGCCCCGTGCCGGTGATTAGCGGGGTGGGTCACGAAAGCGACACCACCCTGATCGACTATGTGGCGGACCATCGAGCCCACACTCCCACCGACGCCGCGCTGGTGGCGGTGCCCGAGCGCGCGGCTTTCTTGGATTCCCTCGAACGGGCCCATGAACACCTTTCCCGGGCCTTTGGCCGAACTTGGGACCAACGGGCAGAGGCCCTTGAGCGATTGGCCAGTCGACCTGTACTGCGCGACGCGAAAAATCTGTTGGTGCTGCCCATGGATCGATTGCAGGGGTTGCGGACGCGGCTGATTCACGGGGCGGGACGTTCGATTCAGACAAAGGTCGAGGTGCTCACGACCCTCTCTACGCGCCTAGCCAAGTGCGACCCCGCCCTCAAGCTAGAACAGGGCCGCTCGCGGCTCGAAACATTGGGGCCACAACTCGAAGGAGCCCTCGACCAGGTTTTCGAGAGCCGCCAGCAGCGACTGGAACTGGTCACCCGCGGGCTCAAGGCTCTCTCGCCCTTGGCGGTTTTGGATCGTGGATACTCGATCACCAGAGACGCTGAAAACCGTGCCCTGCGCTCGGCCGAGAACGTGCAACCGGGAGCCACCATCGAGACGATCTTGGCCTCGGGACGGCTGCGGTCTGTGGTGGAAACAAGTGCGGAAGGCACCGAAGACGAAGGCGTAGCATGAGCGTCGACCAGCCAAAAGTGTTTGGGGTTGTGGTCAATTGGAATGGGGGCCCGGGCAATCTGGATTGCCTCGCCGCCCTGACCGCCGCCGGAGTTTCCGCGGAGCGCATCCTGTTTGTGGACAATGGCTCACGGGATGATTCCCTCGCCCTTGTACGCGCCCAGTTTCCCGAGGCGCAGATTCTGGTCAATCCCACCAACTTGGGTTTTGGCGCGGCTGCCAATCAGGGCGCGCGCTTGGCCCTCGAGCAGGGCGCGCGCTTTGTGCTCTTTGTGAACAACGATGCCCTGGTGGATCCCCGCTGTGTCGATCAACTGGTGCAGGAAGCAGAGCAACGGAACGGGGCTGGCCTGTTGGGCCCGCGCATTGTTCAACCGGGGGAGCCCGCGCGCCTTTGGGCCGTGGGCGGGATGCTGGGTCTCCATGCGAATCTTTCGGCCCTCATGGGACAGGGAGAACTGGACGGCCCTACCTGGCAAAAAACCAAGCGCGTGGATTATGTGCCAGGTTGTGTGCTGCTTGCCCGGCGGGAGTGTCTTGAGCAAATAGGCCTGTTTGACGAAGGCTACTTCGCCTACACCGAAGACTTGGATCTAGGCGTGCGCGGGGAAGCGGGGGGCTGGGAGAATTGCCTGGTGGGGAATGCCCGAGCAATGCACAGGGCATCGAGTGCCACGGGTGGGGGCTACAACCCCCGGCGCAAATTCCTGATGGGCCTGGGCTCCGTGCGTTTCTTACACGCCCATGGAAACCTGACCGCTTGGGCTGGATTTTGGATCTTGGATGTGGCCCTTTTGCCCATGGTTTGGTTGTTGGCTTTGCCCCGGGGGCAGGGGCGCGCGGTCTGCGCGAAGGGTCTTGGAATCCTGTACGGATTGCTGGGCAAGCCCCTCGACCCCGGCAAGCTGGAAGAGGGCCAAGGCCTTTTTTGGTGACCCGTACCCAATAACATTCAACGCCCGGGTAGCACCGGTTGGGTCCAGGCTCTTTGGGTTTCGCCTTCCACCTTGGGTGCTGGATGGGGAAGATTTGATGTGACCCGGGCACGCACGAAAAGTTCGTCCCCTTGGAAGGTGTAGCTCGCCTCTGCACCTTGACTGGTGCTGAATACCACGGGCTCCGGCGCATCGCCCTTGCGCGCCCCCACAAACTCGATGGTCAGGGCTTCTCCCTCGCGCACCTTGGCTTGCAGGGAATAGGAGGTCGGGGTCACTTTTAGGTCTTGAAGGTCTACCCCGGAGCTGGAGTAAAAGTCTCCGGCGCGCATGGCTTGGGTCAAGGAATCGAGGTCCAGGGACTTTGCGCGCACCACAATCCAGCCCCGGCCGGGGCCTGCCACCTTCCCCCCGTGGTAGTGGTGTGTGTCATCGGTGGAGATCCCCCGCAAGAGGGGCAGCTTGAGTTCGGTCAGACGCAGGATGTTGGCCCGGTCCCACATTTCGTCGGTGCCGGGGTGATTCTCATTCCCCGCATCGGCCGTGCCCGTGTGGCCGTTGAAAACTTCAAAGAAGATTCCCGCACGGATACGGGCCATGTCTTCCCAGGAGACCCCCCAGCCAAAGTTGGGGTGGTTCAGGTGTCCAAAAACCGAGCTCCCTTGGGATTTTTCCTGGGCAGCAATTGCATCGAAGACTTGGTTGAGCACGTCCACCACCGACGTTCCCCGGGCGGGGGGGATGAATGCTTCCAGGCCAATGGCGTTGATGTGTACCGGGTGTCCGCGGCCTTCAGGGCCGGGCGAGCGCCAACTGGACGTGACCTCTTCCCCGGGAACAAGCAGAAACTTACCGGGCTCGGAAAACCGTTGCACCAATTCCGTGTGTCGGTTGAGACGCACTTCCCGTTGGCCTTCGCGGGTGCGTTCTTCCAGAAGAGGGTTTTTGGATTCGAGTACGGCCTTCACTTGGTCCGGTTGCAAGCGTGCACCGCCGGCAGTGGCAACGGGGAACCAGGTTTCCGATTCCTGCAGGATGTTGTGATCGGTGAGAGCCAAAAAGTGATAGCCCCGGTCCTTATACCAAGTCACAGCGTATTCGGGCAGGGCGTTGCCGTCACTCCAAAGGGTGTGGGTATGGGTGTTGCCCTTCCACCAACGGGGCTCGGGGTCAGGGGCGAAGGCTTGGCTGAGGCTCAAGAGCCCAAGCGCTGTCAGGATAGGGAGGAGGTTGGATCGCATGGGATGTTGTGGGGTTCTCAATAGTCTAGCCGGTGATGCGTCGCATGAGGAATTCGATGGGGCCGCGGTCGTAGCGTCGTTTCCAGAGCAGCGACCCAAGCACCGCAAGGACGTTGAAAGCCATGGCGCCGCTAAACACCAGGGCCATAGTGCCCGTGCGGTTGAGATCTCCGTGCTCCTGAAACCACTCGAGCAGGGGAGCCAAGAGGAAGAACAGCGCCAGCACATGGGCCAGATAAAGGGTGAAGGCCATTTGCCCGCAGGTGATGAGGGGGGCGGCGAGCCTTTGGCCGATTCGAGTGGCGCCCACTTCGAGGCAAACGCAGATCACGAACACCGCGCTGGCCCCGGCGGAGAGCATGTAGAAAGGCCCTGGGGGCATGGAGCCCAAGCCATAGAGGGAGTCGGGGGCCTTGTACCATTCCTTTATTTGCAGCATGAACCCGCGGGTGTCTTCCACTGAGCCAAAATGATCCGAGAGCATCTGAGCACCGATAAAAATCAATACGGAGCCCACAAGTGCCAAGCGTCGCACCTTTGCCCGTCCGATTTCTAGTTTGCCCAGGGCCATGCCCGTGAAGAGAAATGCCAACCATGGAAACAGAGGGTGGAAGCCGTTGAAGAAGAGGTTTCGCAGCTGGCCCCGTGGGGTCCAGAACTCTGGGTATTCGAGAGTCGTCCAGTTCCAACCCGTCCCATAGTCCAGCGTGCCCATCAATAGCATGAAGATGCCGATGCTGGCGGCGGCGAGCACACCCAGAGTCAACGGACCAAGGGAGAGACAGAGCGCACCTATGGCCACATAGAACGCATAGTAGTGCAGGATGTCTCCGGTCCAAAAAAGCTGCCAGGCATAACCCGCTACCACCAAGAATAGTGCGCGCTTGAACAACACCGCACGCTTGCCAAGCAGGATCATGCCGATTCCCGCGAGGGTCACGAACAGAGCCGAGGCGCGGCCCGTGCAGGCGCTGACGATCGTGCGCAAAAGGTCAGGGTCCTTGTGTCCATAGGAGAGCACCACGTCGAAATTGACCAGCACCATGCCTAGAATGGCTAAGCCCCGGGCCAAGTCGAAACCGCTGATGCGGGAATTGTCCGTCCGGTTGCTCATGGGCGCAGGTCCTTAAGCAATCCCGCACTGCGTTGCTTCAGTTCCTTTTCGAGTTTCCCCAGCAACTCTGCGCGCTGGTCAAGCAAGCGATAGCCATCTGGGTCCCGCAGGAAACCAGGAGCTTCGGGGTGCCGGCGGGCGAGTTCTTCAGGCCCCAGCTCCACTTGCAGGGCTTGTAATCGGGCGCGCTTGTCCAGCAGCGCCTTGGCGAGGAAGGGCATGACCATGGAGTAATCTGCTTGCAGGGACTCGGTTGTGGAGGTGTAGAGATCCTTGTCCACCTTGCCCCAGGTAACCGCTTCCGAGGGGGGGCAGGAGGAAAGGGAACCGTCCGTCACCGGCGCGCTGGTGATCTGAACGTCGTACAGGTAGCCGCGCACCTCTTCAAAGCCCAGCACTTGGGCCAGGGCGGGTTCCGGTTGTAGGTTGAAGTTCTTGGGTACGCCGCCACCCAAGACCAAGGTGCCGAGGCCTTTTGTCTCGGTTTCGTTGCAACCCCACCAGTGATAGGCGCAGGATTCCAGCACCTCCTCGTGCAGGTCCAACTCGAACTTGTAGTCGATCTCTCCCAGGCGTGCGAGGGCCCAGAGTTTCATGGAATTCAAAAACACCGAGCCGTCGCTTGGGGCGCCCACAAATACGGGCATGGCCTTCCGATGGCAAAGGGCCATTAAGCCTTCCGGGGCTTGGGTGCGTTGCTCTTGCTTGGCGAAGGCGGCTCCGAGCAAGGAGCGCATCTCTGTGCCTGTCATGCGCCTTTGAAATTCGGGCTGCATCAGGACCCTTGAGATCATTTGATCCTGGTCCAGCAACAGGTCCTCGTCAAAGCCGATGTCGGTGATGCGGATGGTGCGCTCATCCCTGAGTGCTCCGTCGTCACCGAAGATCGGGACCTCGTGAAAGGGATGGTCCTTGGCGGAATCCAAACCCCGATGGCCATCGTGGTAACAGACCGCGTCGGTGGTGGACAGGAGGCAGAACCAACCCGTGTCCAGCAGGGGGTTGAGCCAAGCCAGATGCTGGCCGCTGGCGGTGACCGGACCGCTGATCGCCAGGGTCATGGGGACGCCCCGGCCAATGGCTTCTTCCAGCAGTTGGTACACCCGGCGCAGGTAGGCTCCGCCAAAACTTGGGAAGCTCCCCAGCAGGAGTTGGTCCAGGTGGCGCATCTCGGTCACCGGGCGGTGGGTGAGTTCAGGGGAGGCGGCTGGGCAGCTAGACTTGCTCCCTGGGTTGTTGCGGGTGGGGTTCATGGGCCAAAAGTGTACGACCAGCCCTGTGCTGGGTCCAAGAAGGACAATCTAGGACTTCTGCTGGAGGGGTTCCCTGCCGATGGAGGAGGGGCGGGGCCCGTGCCAAGATGCCCTCACCCAGGACCCCACCTTCTTCCCCATGACTGAATTCAACGACAAGGCCGCCGCCCAGTACGGCGTGCAGGACTACTCCGCCACCCCCAAAATCGATGGTCTCGAGATCATCCAATTGCGCCGTTTCAACGACGATGGGGGTTCCATGACAGAACTCGGTCGCATGGATGAGGGCATGCACCAATTGGTCGACGATTTCAGTGCGCGTCAGATCAACTACTCGGTGATGGATCCCCTGGGGATCAAGGCCTTCCATCTGCACAAGCGCCAGACCGATGTGTGGTTCGTTCCCCCCGGCGACAAGATCCTGCTAGTGGTGGGTGACGTGCGTAAGGGCTCCCCGTCGGAAGGGGTTGTGGAGCGCAAGGTCCTGGGGGATGGTAACTCGTTTCTCGTGCGCATTCCCCCCGGAGTTGCCCACGGGGCCAAGAACCTGCGGGCGGCGACTCCCAGTCAGATCATCTACTTTGTGGACGTGCAGTTTTCCGTGGACGACAAGTGCGACGAAGGCCGTTTGCCTTGGGACCACTTTGGCACGGAAGTGTGGGACGTGGAGCGGGCCTAAACGCCTGCCCATCCCGGTCGGCCGTAACCCTAGGCCTCGGTGATCTCAATCATGCGCTCAAGGGATAGGCGCGCGTCATGGGTTAGTTGATTCCGCTCGGCTTCACTCAAACGGTCCCGGAATCCGGTGCCTTCATCCACCACGTCCCCCGCCAAGACACGGCAAAGGTTCGGCGCCTCGCCGCGGCGCAGGAGGTCCAGCAAGCCTGCCAAGTGGGGCGGGTCGTTGCGGCTCATGGTGGCGCAGCCGCAGCCCGCGTGGGAGAACCCGGGTTCGGGGATTTCGGCCAGGTGTTGCACCTCGACCCCGCGCTTTGCGCCCTCGATCCGGGCATTGCGCACGAAGTGACCTTCCGTTCCGATCGCAATTTTTGCGCCTTTCGGAGCATTCAACACCGCGTTCCAAAGGTACTTGGTGCTGCCCACCCCATCCGCTGCTTGGACGGCTTCTAGGCGGGATTCCGGGTGAACCAGCGTCTGCCAGCCCTGCGCTTGCCACCATTGGATTTGCTTTTCGCTGAAGATCGTGTGCACGCCGCAGGAAGAACCCCAAAGCAGCATCTCTGCCCGGTCGAGGGCTTCGAGGCCGACCTCTTCCAGAGTCCAACTGGCACCCCGTGATTTGGGATCCGGCAGGGTCACAAGGCGCTCCAAGTCCATGCCCAGTTTCCAAGCGGTATTGCGCCCCAAGTGTTGATCGGGCACGAACAGGATTTTCTTGTTCTGCTTGCGCGCCCAAGCCACCACCTTGTGGGCATTCGATGAGGTGCAAACAGCGCCGCCGGTGGAACCGGCAATGGCCTTGATGCGGCCCGAGGTGTTCATGTAGGCGATTACCATCAGGTCGTCCCCATAGCGCTCTTGCAGCTGGTCCACCGCGGGGAGCACCATGTGATCCTTGGCCAGCATCTCCATAGTGCAGCCAGCTTTTGGATTGGTGACGTACACCTTTTGGTCATCATGGGCCAAGAGCGCCACGGTTTCGGCCATGAAGTGCACGGCGGATTCCACGATGATTTTTTTCTCGGGGTTTTGGCGCGCCTGGAGCGCGAGCACATAGCTATCCGAGACGCCGCCCCCGTAGCGCTCCACTAACTTGACGATCTCGCCGCCCATGTAATAATGCGCAAGCAACAACAGGGAATCGCCGAAGTGCTCTAGGGCCGGTTGCACATAAGAGTCGAGCCAGGGCAGGACGCTTTCCGGGGTTCGGTCCGGCAGGGCCAGGTACTCTTCCGCGTAGGGTTTGAACTCCTGGCTGTACCAGTCCAGAGGGATGTCGCTTTGGCAAATGGGGATTTGCGGGGCCAGGGTGATGCCGCTGGGGCTGGGGCTGGCGAAGGAAGGATCTGAGGGCATGGTTGGATTGTGGTCCAGGGGCCGGGTTGGCCCACAGGATAAGCCCAAGGGGCCCCAGCTTCGACCCTTCAGGTGGAACAGGGTGGGAGTTTTCTGGTTCCCGGTTCGATCCTTCCTGTCTCGTCCCGGGCAGGCTGGCGGGGGGGCCTTCAGATTCCTACCCTCAAGGGCGACAAGAGGAAGCGGGCGGGTCTGCCACGCGCTTTCCTTGCGCAGTCCCCACGCTCCATGTTGATCGATCATCTCAAACTCACTGGCCACGGCATGCTCGCTTCCTGCCTCGGAGCCCTCTTCCTGGCGGTCTCCTGCCAAGGAACCGCAGGGCCGGCCCCCGTGGTAATCCCCATGGTTGAGTGGACGCCCGTGGGGCCCTATGTGATGCAGGGGCCAACGCGCCTGACCACGGGCGACCATTTGCTCGCGGCCAGGGCGGAGCAGCCCGGCCTCTTGATCGAAAACCAGCACGGGGTGGAACTCGATCTGTCTGGAGCCAGCTTGCGCGGAGCAACTCTGGGCACGGACCTGGACAAGCTCACCGGTACTGGCATCCTCGTGCGCAACTGCAGCGATGTGACCATCAAGAATGGTTCCCTCGGGGGCTGGAAAACGTGCATCAGCGTGGAAAATTCCAGCGGCGTGGTGCTGGAAGATTTGAGTTTTGATGGGTGGTATGGCATGCGCCTGCTGTCGAGCGTAGCCGCGGAAGAAGAGGCGGATTGGCTTTGGCCCCATGAGAACGACGATGGCCAATGGCAAGAGAAGTATGGCGCGGCGATCAGTCTGACCGCAGCCCCGGACGCCACGATTCGCCGCTGCCGCGGACGGCATGGCCAAAACGGAATTTTGATGAGCCGCGTGGACCGTGCCAAGGTCTACGACTGTGACTTTAGTTTTCTCTCGGGTTGGGGGCTGGCTCTCTGGCGCGCCAATCAAAACACGATCACCCGCAACCTGTTCGACTACTGCGTGCGCGGCTACAGCCATGGGGTTTATTGGCGCGGTCAGGATTCCGCGGGGATCTTGATCTTTGAATCCTCCAGCAACAACGTGGTTGCTTTCAACTCAGCTACCCACGGAGGGGATGGGATCTTTTTGTACGCAGGCCATGACCTGACCCTCGGCAGGGCCCGAGACCGGGGAGAGACCGCAGTGGGCTGCGACAACAACGTGTTCTGGGGCAATGACCTGCGCTACGCGGTGGCCAATAGCTTTGAAGGGACTTTTTCCGCGGGCAATCTGCTGGTGCAGAACCGGCTCTCGGGTAGCCACCAGCACGGGGTTTGGGGGGGCTATAGCTCGTCCATGGCGATCGTGGGTAACGAGATTCACGACACCCAGGGCACCGGGGTCACCATCGAACATGGCCAGGATTGCGTGCTGGCGGACAATGATTTTTCGCGCAACGATCTCGCCCTTGAGCTTTACTGGGACGAGGACCCGGAGCTCGTGGGCGGACCCCTTGGGGAGCAGCGTGACACTTCATCCCGCGACCATTGGATCGGTCTCAATCGTTTCAAGTCGAACGACCGAGATTTACTGCTGCGCCAAAGCAGCCGCATTGTGTTAGCCAACAATGATTTCGAGGGCGACGGTGAGGACCTGACCCTGGACGGGGTTAGCGCTGCCCTCGACGAGACTCTCAATCAAGCCACCGTCGGATCTTGGGTGCAGGGCAATGATGGGGACCTGCCCCGGGGCAGCCTGAGTGAGATATCCCTGATTCCCCACGACGGGCGTCAGCCGGAGTTGCTGCGAGTGGTCATGAAGATGCAGACTCCCCAGGTGTGGGGTTCCCAGGTGGTCGGAGCCGAGGAAAGGGGCGTGGAAAACGGCGGGCTCGAAACCATTCTGATGGGGCCCTTTGGTCCCTGGGACTTTCGCAGCGGCGAAGAAAAACCGGAACAGCGACAGGCCGGCGGCCTCTTGGCGGACGCGAATTTCGATTGCCGTTGGTTCCGCTGGAGCGAAAAGGACACGGATCCCCGGGGAGAGCTGGAGCTTTGGCGGGGCTTGGCACGGGAGCCCTTGGCCCAGGGCTCTTGCATCGGTTTAATCAGTCCCCATGGGGGAACACATAATTCACCCCTGGGGCAGGCCACGAGGAAAGCCGTGGGAAATGATCACTTTGGGCTGATTGCCCATGCGCGGGTTGAGGTTCCGGGTGGGTCTTACCTCCTGCGGGTGACGTCGGATGATGGGGTGCGGGTCTTGATCGATGGTAAACCAGTCTTTGAAGACTGGACCTGGCATGCTCCGAGGACCGGTGAGGTCCAGCTGGATCTGGCCCCGGGCGCTCACGACCTGGTGACCGAGTATTTCCAAATCGACGGGGCCCTGGCCCTGATGGTCGAGCTGGAAGCAATGCCCTAGGCGCGACGGTGCCCTAGAATAGGGCCATGATTCTGGTCCAAGTCCCACGTGCCCCTTTCGGTTTTTCGGTGTTGCTCTTGGCGTTGCTCGCGCCGGGGAGTTGGGCCCAGGAAACCCAAGATCCTGAAGACCGCCCCGAAGGCCGTGAGCAATTCTTGGGCCGCACCATTGCGCGCACCATGCACTCGTCTGGGGCCAATTGGCTCCTGCGTGAACGTCGCGAACAGGAGGAAAGCGCTTCGGTCTTGCGCCGTTGGCTGAACATTCAAGCGGGGCAACGGGTGTGCGACTTTGGTTGCGGCAATGGCTACCACACCTTGCCCATGGCCAAGGCGGTTGGCGCCGAGGGACGTGTGTTCGCGGTGGATTTGCAGGCCGAGATGCTGCGTTTGCTAGGGGTTCGTTTGGCGGCGGAGAACGTGGAGAACACCACGCCTGTGCTGTCCACCCTGGATGATCCCAGGTTGCCCGAGGGAGAACTTGACCTGATTCTGATGGTCGATGTGTACCACGAGCTTTCCCATCCCGTGCGGGTCATGGAGCATTTGCGCGGGGCCCTCAAGGCAGACGGGCGTATGGTGCTGATCGAATATCGCGGGGAGGATTCTTCTGTGCCCATCAAGGTCTTGCACCGCATGGATCGCGCCCAGGTTGTGCGCGAGATGGCAGCCCACGGCATGCGCTTTGTTGAGTCCTTCGAAGAATTGCCTTGGCAGCATGCCCTCGTGTTTGAACGGGCGCCGGAACCAGGGATTCGGCATCAGCCCCGGGAAGTGGCCCTCGGGTTCTTGCGTGCCCTTGAGCGCCGGGATGCCATGGGTCTGGGGCCGTTCATGAGTTCCAAGGTTGGCTTAGGGGGAGACTTGGCCTTGGCTAGGGCGGAACTCATAGGGGGGGTGGGTTTGTCCCAAGGAGAAGCGCCCCAGTTACTAGGGCCAGAGTTAGAGTTGCGTGCAGGCAAGGACGGGAACCTCCTGGCCGGGCCCCTTTTGCGCCCAGGGTTTTTCTCCCCCCAATCGGTCTCGGATGATTCAAAGGTGCCCGCGCCTGGGCCTGCGGGTGAACTTGTCCTGGGCCAGGATGAACAGGGAGCATGGCGGGTGCAGGCTTGGCAGCCGCAGCGGACTCTGGACAAGAGCGGCTCCACTCCACGCATTCCTCGGCCTTTCTTTGCCATGAACACGGGTACCGGACAAGGCAAGGGGACGCCCTCCGAGCAGGCCAGCATGGTTTGCGATCTG
The DNA here is from genome assembly GCA_028823345.1 of Planctomycetota bacterium. GTDB lineage: Bacteria > Planctomycetota > UBA1135 > UBA1135. The sequence continues at coordinate 31,225 of JAPKBR010000011.1, read as the reverse complement.
GGCTTCGACGGCATTGGCTGGGGTATCTGGCGCGCACCAGAGGTGCGTCGCATTTGTGAGCAGCGGGGCGCAGACCTGTGGAGCATCTATTGCGTGTTGCGCCTCGATGAGGGGGATTCGGGCAAGTACAGGCAGTTGCAAAAGGCCATGAGGGCTCTCGCAGGAGGCCCCGGAATGATTTGGCTCGGGTTAGAGCATCCAAGCACGAAGGATGAAAGTGACAGCGATGAAAGTGACAACGGGGAACAAGCGGCCCGGGAACTGTTGGCTCCTCTCCTGCGACTGGCCCAGGAAACAGGCGTGGAAATCGCCCTCTATCCCCACACGGGGTTTTGGATCGCGAACACCCAGGATGCCCTTGATTTGTGCGCTCTCGTGAATCACCCAAGCCTTGGGACTTGCTTCAACCTCTGCCACTTTTTGAGTCAACACGAGGGCAGTGATCCCACCGCTTTACTTGGACGGTCCCAGCCCCATTTGATGAGCGTGACGATCAATGGTGCCGACCGGGACGCGGAAGGTTGGGACCGGTTGATCCAGCCCTTGGACAGTGGGGACTATGACCTCGGCGGGTTGCTGGACAGCTTGGACCGGCTCGGGTGGGGCGGACCCATAGGCTTGCAGGCCTGGGGTATTCAATTACCACCGCGCGAACACTTGGCATCTTCTCGGGCTGCTTGGGGCCTGCTCCAGGAAAAGTGAACGGGCTGGTTAGGCTCGCAATAACTCGGTGAAGAGCACCGCCAGTTCGGCCAATGCTGTGCTGTCCGCGATGCCCACCGGGGGGGCCGTGGCCAATCGGTTGCGCCCGGCGGCAAAGGCTAGGGCGGCGGTGCGTTGTTCATCGTTCCATTGATTGCGGCGGGCGGGGCCCTCCAGGGCGCTCTCTAGCAATCGTTGTAGATGTCGTCCACGGCGTACTGCGCCGTCCGGGTCTTCCTCGGTGGAAAGGGCCCATTCCACGAACAGGTCCGGGGCTAGCCAAGCTTCGGGGGCCAGGGCGCCGCAGGCTCCCATGCGCATGCCCTCGGCCAAATCCAAGCCGCGCATGAGCAGGACCAACTCATCTTGCACCCCTGCGCTGGACATGAGTAAGTCCTCGTCCACTTCGGGCAGGACCACAGCGCCCGCATGACCCACCAGGTCGTTCAACTCCGAAAGGGTGGGAGACCTTGGGAATACCACCACCGGCGGGGGTCCGCCGGACCAGAGGGGCTCGCCCGCGGGGATCATCGCGCCAGCCACGTTGCCTGTGCCCCAGGCTTGTCTCTCGGCGGCGTCTATGGGGGGACGATTCGCGAGCACAATCCAGTCATCGGGCCATTCCCGGGGATCATCAGTGACGGGGGCGAGGGCAGCGCGCAGGAGGCGTGCCCGTTGCTCACGGCGTTGTTGTTCGGTGCCACCGGGGCAGGGCACGAAGAGGCGCGCTAGATTCTCCAGGTTCATGGGAGTCCGAGGGTACGCTCGGGAGGGGCCGGACTCTAGGGAAGAGTGATGGGGACCTGAGCAGACTCTGAAGATGGGTGATTCCTGGGGCTGTTGACGGTCCAGAACGAGGCTCTTTCGGGGTCAGGGACGATAATTGGCCTCGAACCGCGGAAGGCAAAGTATGATCGGTGGCGATGATTTGCTTCCGTCGTGTACTCCAGTCCTGGCTGGTCTTTTGCCTGGTCACCATGTCCTTCGGGGCTCAGGTCCCCGAAGATATGGGGCCCTACCCTGTGGGCGTGCGCTCTGTGAGCTTCCAACACCCCCTGTCTTCGGCGTCCACGGTCACAGCGGATATCTACTACCCGGCCCTGAGCGCGGGCAACAACGCACCCCCGGATCAGGCCGGTGGTCCCTATCCATTCACTTCGTTCTTGCACGGGTACTTTGCGCCCCCCTCCTTCTATAGCGATCTGATCCGTCACATGGCCAGCCACGGGTTTGTAGTGGCCGCGGTCAGCACCCAGACCGGTTTTTTTCAGAGCATTATCGCGGAGGCCCATGATGCCCATGCTCTGATGCACTGGTGCGATGACCGCAATCAAGTGGGGGGTCATTTTTTGGAGGGCATGCTTCTGCCCGGCCCGTGGTCTGCGGTGGGCCACTCCAACGGAGTGGCGGCGATTTTTGAGCTTTTGGCTTGGGAGCCCCGGGTGAAAACCGTGGCCGCCACCGAGGGCAATTGGTTTACCCTCCCCACAGTAGGTCAGTTTCAGGGGAGCTTTCTTTCGGTAGGGTCGAGCGAAGATTCTTTGGCTCCCTATGGCAGCAATGCTCGGAGGTACTACACCGAAGCCAGCAACGCGCGGCGCCGGGTATGGGCTTTGATCGAAGGCGGCGGGCACAATGGTTCTCTGGACTTTGCGACGGCCTTCAACAGCTTGCCCCACGCGACCCAAAACCGTCTGCACCGGCGGTTGATCACGGGATTCTTGCGGGCGGAATTATCGGGCGAGGAGGACCTCTACCATCACCTGGTCGGCGAGGGAATCAGTGCCGAGCCCGTGACTCGGGAGGGAGACTGCATGCGGCCAGTGCTATGGACGAGGCCCGCGGCATTTCCCCCCAGCGGACAGCAGCTTGGGGTCATGGGGCGTCCGCTGGATGCCCTGAGTTTGTTTTATGTGGCGGGGGGTACCTCCATGTGGTCTCCCGTGGGTGCGAATGGCGGAGGCGGAAGGCTCTTGCACCAGAGCATTCTGCCTGCCACTGGCATTGGGGCGTACATTTGGGTTCCCCCTTCGGGGCTGGACAGCGTCCGGTTCGTGGGGGCTTGTTCCACGGCGGGCGCTCCTGCGAGGCGCACTCGGCGGGTACGGGTGGACTTTCCCTGATTCAAGATCATGGGAGCATTCCTGCTCCTTGCTCATTCGCTTTCCCATGTGCATCCTTAAGACGTGAATCGAATGAAATTCCTCGGGCTCCTCTTGATGTTCCTGGTTGTCGGTCCTGTCTTGCAGGGCTCTTCCCTTGAGAGAGTCATGGACACGGCGGAGCTCCTTGTCCAGGGGCCCGGCGGTGGGGTGGACGTGCGCGCCCTGTCTCGGCGCATCGCTCTGGAAAAGGACGCGGTAGATCGGGAAGTCTTCGGGGCTATCGCTGCATCCGGGGACCCGGGAGCTTTCAAAGCACTCAAGCAGGGGGTGACGCATCTCAGTGAGCGTTGGCCCCTGGTTTCGGCTTACCGGGCATTTGCTTCTTTTGAGGGCACGCCCCACCAAAAAGCTTCGCGCAAGTTCTTGATCGACGGGGCCCTGCGTCATCGGCGTAAAACCAATCGTCTGGCGGCCTCCACCGCCTTGGCCCGAATGGGGGCTCGGGTGTCCGATGAGTTGGACAAGATCGTAGACCGGGCCGAGGATCTCGAGGCGCGCAGATCCGCGGTGATTGCGCTCCTGCCTGTCTATGCCCAACGTGCGGATCTGGCTTCCGCAAAGGCGGTGCTCGAGTACGCCCAGCCCACCGGAGTTAATACCACTGGGATTAGGCGGGTGCTCGAAAAGTTGCGGGGCTCAAAGATCTTGCGCCTGTACTCAAAAGCCCTCGATGATGAGGATCTCAGCAACGCCTGGCGTTTCCTGCTGTTGGATGTGCTGAGCACCTGGGAGGACCGTAGCGCCTGCGAGTTGATCGCAGGCATGATTCACTCCCCGGACCAGGTTCTGGCGGCCAAGGCGGTGGAGATCCTGGGCAACAGTGGCTTTCCACACTTTGTGCGCGAGCTGGAGCCCCTGGCTCGCAACGGCCCAGCAGAAGTCTTGCGCGAGGCCTTGATCGCGGTCACCCGTTTGACCGATGGGGATCCCTATTGGCTGAAGGATGTGCTGGAGTATTCCAACAGCCCCCATGCTGCGATTCGCATGGGGGCGGCTGTTGCCCTCTTGGAAATCCGCACGGAAGAGGCCATCGAGCGATTGCTGGCGATGCTGGACGATGAAGACTGGCGCGTGCGCGTCGAAGTGGTCGAGCAGGTCCGACTCCTGCACCGGGTGCGTGCCGTGCCCCTGTTGATCGAACGCATGGATCAAGAGCCCCCGCGCATCTCCCGGGACATGCACCTGGCCCTGCGGCTGATCACGGGTCAGGACCATGGCCCGCGCAGTGCCCGTTGGCGTGCTTGGTGGGAGGGCGAAGGGCAGGCGTTCGAGCAACCCAAGGCCAAGGCAGCCCATCAGGCGGAAGTCGCCCGCCGCAAGCGCAAGAAGAAGAGCACCACCCGCGGGACGTTCTATGGTCTCAAGATACTCAGTGAACGGGTCGTATTCGTGGTGGATCGATCGGGTTCTATGAATGGTCGGGCCATGTTGCCGGCTGGGCCCGAGCGCAAGAAGCCAGAGGCCTCCACCCGTTTCGAGGTGGCCCGGGAGCAGATATTGAACGTGCTTCCTGGCCTTTCCGAGAAGGCCCTCGTGAACCTCGTCTATTTTGGTACGGGCCTGTTCCCCTGGGAGGGAGAGTTGGTGCGGCTGGAGGAAAAGACCCTCAAACGGCTCCTGAAGCACGTGGCCAGAGCCCCCATGGGGGGCGGGACCAATGTTTGGGGCGGTCTATCATTCGCTTTTGAAGATCCCCGGGTGGACACAATTGTTCTGCTCACGGACGGACAACCTTCCGTGGGTGAAGTGACTGACACCCAGGAAATTCGTGCTCGCATTGGACGCATGAATCGAACCCGCAAAGTGCTGATTCACTGCGTCTCCGTGGGTCGCAAGTCGCGTTTTCTGCGTCTATTGGCGGAAGAGAACGGCGGAATCTATACGGAAGCCCTTTAGGCCCGCCGTTGCTCTTTAGGGAGCCAGACGCACACGGGTCCAATCGTCCCCGTTCTCTTCGAACAGCAACCGATCGTGCAAGCGGCTCTCGCGGCCTTGCCAGAACTCAATCCGTTTTGGATGCAATGCAAAACCGCGCCAGGTATCCGGGCGCGGTACGTCGCCCCCCTCAAATTTCTTTGTCCAATGGGTGACGCGCTCGTCGAGGGTGCCACGGTCGGGGAGCACTTGGCTCTGGGGCGAAGCCCAGGCACCAATCTGGCTTTCCCGGGAGCGTGTGGCAAAGTATTCGTCCGCAATCGCTCCGGGAACGACGCTCACCTCGCCCTCCACACGCACTTGCCGGTGCATCTCATGCCAGAAGAAACACAAGGCGGCCTGGGGCCGGAGGGCCAGCTCCCTGCCCTTGCGTCCCGATGAGGGAGTGTAGAAAACAAAGGCGGAATCTTCGAGGGCCTTGAGCAGCACCATGCGCACCGCCGGGCCTCCGTCCTCGCGAACCGTGGCGAGACTGCATGCGGTGGGCTCCTCTTCCTCGCCCGTACGGGCATCGGCGACCCAGGTTTCAAAGAGAGCAAAGGGGTCGTTCCCAGCGCTCTCTTCCAAAAGGGTGTGCGCGGTTGCAGCGCGCCGCAGCATGTGCATCGGATCGTTCATGGTGGACCCAGTGTAGATTCCCGAGGCGGGGCTTGTCGCCCTGGAGCCCGCGGGTTCAGGAGGCAGTCCCCCGGGGTCATGTGTCCAGGGTGCACACGGTTGTTTCAGCGGTTTCTAGGCCGTCAGCTCTCCGAGGTGGGCTGCGACCCCTTCCGAGAGGCCTTCGAGGTCATAGCCCCCCTCGAGGATCGAGATGACCCGGCCCTTGGCGTGCTGCTTGGCCAAATCCAAAAGGCTACGGGTCATGCGCCCAAATGCCTCGGAAGTGAGGAGTGTTTCCGATAGGGGGTCCCGCTGGTGGGCATCGAAGCCCGCAGAGATCAAGAGCAATTGAGGCTCAAACCCATCGAGGGCCGGCAGCACGGTTTCTTCCAAAGCTGCTTGCCACGCGCCGTCGCCACTGCCCGCGGGCATGGGGCAATTGAGGGTGGTGCCTTCCCCGTCGCCCAGGCCACGTTCTTCCTTTGCACCGGTTCCGGGGTAGTGCGGGGACTGGTGCAAACTGGCGTAGAACACGGAGGGGTCTCGCTCGAAAATGTGTTGGGTGCCATTTCCGTGGTGCACATCAAAATCCACAATGGCCACGCGCTCGAGCCCGTGCTGTTGAATGGCTGAGCGGGCCGCCAGGGCAACGTGGTTGCTGAAGCAAAAACCCATGGCCCGGTCGACTTCCGCATGGTGCCCCGGGGGACGCAGCATGACGAAGGCGCGCTGCAGGGTACCCGCGAGAATTTGTTCGGCGGCGTCCAGGGCCGCCCCCGAGGCCAAGCGCGTGGCGGCAAAGGTTTCCCGGTTGCCGTTGGCGTCTGCGCTGTCCACAAAGTCCTCTCCGGCGGCGAACTGGGATTCGACCCGGTCCAGATACTCCCGGGTGTGAACCCTCTCTAGGTCTGCGGCGCTGGCAGGTTGGGCCTTGAGGATTTGTAGGTCCTGCCAAATCCCCGTGCGCTCGAGGTGGGCGGTCAAGGCCCGCAGGCGTTCGGGCCGTTCCGGATTCCCTGGGCCCGCATCATGGAGCAGGCAATCAGGATGGGTGTAAAGCCCAAGGGGCGCCCTCATTCGGGCATATCCTCTGCCTTGCGGTAAAAGGTCCCTACCCAATACTGTCCCTTGCTGGCCATCTCCTTAAAGGCCGGATCGTCCGCAAGAGCCGAAAGCTCTGAGCGCTTGAGGGGCGATTCTCTTAGGGCGACGGCTGCGGCTTTGAACTTCCCAAGGTACGCTTGGCAGCGGGCTGCACCCACATAGGGTCCCTTCGTGCGGCCCGTGCGATCCCAATTGATCCCGCGTTCGTAGCTCTCAAGGGCGTCCTTGTACTCGCCCACTTCATAAAGCAGATCCCCCCGGCGGCTGTGGAAAGCCGAATAGGTGGGGACCTTTTTGATGTCTTCGTCCAATGGTTTGAGCAGGGTTCGCAAGGCGCGTTTGTTGCCCGTTGAGGCCAGCCACTTGAGGGCAACCTCCTTGACGCCGCTCGAGCGCGACTCGGCCAGATCATCTGCCATGCTCTTGCCTCGTGAGGAGGGCTTGACGCGCAATTCGAGCAGCAGCTGCAGAGCGGCGGTGACGTTGGTGCGGGTAGCCCGCTGTTCCACAAGGACGGCGAGCAGGGGCTCAAGGTGATCGTTGTCCTCGAGCAACTTCGGATAGGCTCGGTAGTAGGCCAGGATTCCCGCCATGGCCGCGCCGCAGTTGTCGCTATGCAGGATGGTCAACAACTGCGGGGCAACCGTGGCTACTTGGGCGGCGGCCAAGGCGGAAAGGGCCACGTTGGCTTGCTGCGGGTCGCTCGGGTCGAGACTCCGTTGTACCCGGGCGATGGCAGTCTTGCCTCCCATACGCGCGAGGCTGACTATAAATGCCTGTTGCTCCGCGGGATCTGTGTTGGCGTCGAGCAAGAGAATCAGATTCGGGGCGGCGCGCTGCGGCTCGGGGCAGGTGGCAATGGCCAAAAGGGCGTTGATGCGTGGCGTGCCCTCGGATTGATTGATGAGAAGCAGCAGTGGGTCCGTGGCTGCGGGCGTGGCGAGTTCGCGCAGGGCATGGGCGGCCACCTTGGCCCGGTAAGCGGAGAGGTTCCTGGAGGAGGCTTTCAGGATCGCTTGTTCGCGCTGTCGGGTCGTGCGGCGGGCGATGGATTCATCGTCGGTCCCCACTTCAAGGGGTGGCAGTTGGATGACCTCGGGGGTCAAGGCATCGATCAGGGCGGGGGCGGCCGCTGGTCCCAAGTCCACGAGCCGCGAGACTTGTTCTTCGAAGAGGCTGGAGTTGACCGCGACTTTGCTGCCCAGGGTCGAGCTCAAGTAATCGGTCACCTTGCGCCGGGCGGCGGTTTCCGCCAGGGCGGCTTCGCGCCGCGCCCGGGAGCGCAGAAGGTCGAACTCTCCCTGGGATCCCTTGTCGGGCTGGGGCGCAGGGGCCTCTTCCGGGGGCGTCTGGCCGAAAGAGGTGCCCATTAGGCAGACGAGGGCTAAGGTCCGGGGGATCGATCCCAGACCCATTTTCAAAAGTGCTTTCCGATTTGAGGCGGCCATGGCAACCAAGGTACCCAAGCTTTCCCTTTGGGGCTACTGAAGATCTTGGGAGCAATCCCCAACTGGGCCTCGCGTGCGGGTTCAATGGGGGCCAAATCCACCCACAGCCCCATGCATGCCCACCCCACTCCACGTCCCGACCCCAAAGCGAAACACGGGGTGATCGTCGTGGGGGGCGGCCATGCGGGCATTGAGGCGGCCTTAGCGGTGGCTCGCCTCGGTTTGCGGGCGGCCCTGGTGACTTTTGATTCGGACCGTGTGGGGGAGATGAGCTGCAATCCAGCGATCGGAGGCCTGGGCAAGGGGCAGCTGGTCCGAGAGATTGATGCGCTTGGGGGCGCAATGGGTCACATTGCCGACCGCACGGGCATTCAGTTCCGGATGCTCAACACCGGAAAGGGTGCCGCCGTGCGTGCTCCCCGTTGCCAGTCTGACCGCCATCTGTATCGCGAAGAGGCGACACGGGTGGTGCGCGCCACCGAAGGCGTCGATTTGATCGAGGGCGGAGTGGAATCCTTGATTCTGGAGGGGGACACCACGCCCGAGGTACGCGGGGTGAGGCTCTCGGACGGCCGGGAATTGCGAGCGTCGGCGGTGATCTTGACCACGGGCACTTTTTTACGGGCCCGCATGCACCGGGGCGAGGAACAGTCCGTGGGAGGCCGCGTAGGTGAGGCTTCGGCCGAAGGGCTGGCCGCGGATATTGCCACCCTGGGGCTTCAGTTGGGCCGACTCAAGACCGGCACGCCGCCCCGCTTGGACCGGGACAGTCTGGATTTTGGCGCCATGGAAGAACAGTGGGGGGATCCGCGCCCGCAACCCTTTTCCTTTGAGACGGATGGCGCGAGTTTTCCCCAGCAGCCCCAGGTCCCATGTCATTTGACTTGGACTAATGGGGCAACCCACAAGATCATTCAGGACAACGTGCACCTGTCGCCCATGGTGGCCGGGCGCATCGAAGGGATCGGGCCGCGCTACTGTCCCTCGGTAGAGGACAAGATCATTCGCTTCGCAGACAAGGACAGACACCAGGTCTTCGTGGAACCCGAGGGACTGTCCACCCCTGTGATCTATGTAAATGGGGTCTCCACCAGTCTGCCCACGGGAGTGCAAGAGGCCTTCGTGCGCACGATTCCAGGCCTCGAAAAGGCGCGTTTCTTGCAGCACGGCTACGCGGTGGAATATGACTTTGTGATGCCCCATCAACTGGACGCCAGCTTGGCCTTGCGCCAAACCCCGGGTCTTTTTCTTGCGGGACAAATCAATGGCACCTCGGGTTACGAGGAGGCCGCTGCCCAGGGGTTGATCGCCGGGGCCAACGCCGCCAAGTGGATTCAGGATGAGGCTCCCTTTGTGCTGGGCCGTCACCAGGCCTACATCGGGGTGATGGTAGATGATCTGATTTTGACCAGCCCCACAGAGCCCTATCGCATGTTCTCGTCACGAGCGGAACACCGGTTGCTTTTACGCCAAGACAATGCGAACCGCCGGTTGGTGCCTTTGGCCCGGGATGCGGGCTTGGTGGGGGACGCGGCCCTTGAGCAAGTGCTTCGGTTTGAGGAGCAACTGAAGAGCACCAAGGCGATCTTGAAGCAGCGCTTTGTGAGCCCCTCCCGCAGCCTGCTCGACTACCTGCGTCGGCCCGAGGTGAACATTGTGTCCTTGCTTGAAGAGCATCCCGTCGAGGAATTGGCGGGGCTTGATCGGCGCGTGGCCGAGGCCCTTGAGATTGAGATCAAGTATGAGGGCTATGTGCGGCGCCAGCAGGACACGGTGGAACGTATGGCGCGTGAGGAAAACACGCCGATCCCCAAGCAACTCGATTTCCAAACGATTGGTGGCCTCGGGCATGAGGCCCGCGAGAAACTCGAATTGGTGCAGCCCAGGACTCTTGGAGCAGCCGGTCGGGTGGCGGGGGTGCGTCCCCCCGATGTGGCCCTTTTAGCCGTGCATGTGGAGCGTCTCCGTCGTCAATTGTCCGCTGCGGATGACTCGGCCACGCCCGGTGCTTCCCAGCCATAGAGATCGATCCGTCGTGCGATGGTTGCCCTCCCGATGCCTAGCCTTCTGGAGACTTCGCGGATGTTCCAGTCGCACAAGTCGAGGGCGCGTCGGAGCCAGATGCGCTCGACCGTGTCGAGGGGCAGTAGATCATCCCGGGTCTGGGGGATTTGAAAAACGTCATTGGCCCCGTCCGCTTGATGCGGTTGCAGGCCCGAGGTGTTCGACAGTTGCAAAGCCGCGGGATAGAGCACCTGGCCATCTTCAAGCAAGACCCCCCGTTCGAGGGTGTTTTTTAGCTCACGCACGTTGCCGGGCCAAGAATGGCAGCGCAGGGCTGTTTTGGTTTCGGGAGCGAGGGTGAGGGTCTTGCGCCCATGGCGGCGCGCAAGCTGGTGGAGCATGGTCTGGGCCAGCACGGAGACATCCTCGGCCCGGTCCCGCAGGGGGGGCATGTGCACGGGGAAAACCGCAAGGCGGTAGTAAAGGTCGGGCCGAAAGACCCCATCCTGCATGTCTTTTTGAAGGTCACGGTTGGTGGCCGCAATCACCCGCACGTCCACCGGGATGGGGGAGGATCCACCCACCCGCATGACTTCCTGTTCCTGAAGCACGCGCAACAACTTGACCTGCATCTCGAGGGGAAGATCGCCCACCTCATCCAGGAAAAGCGTTCCCCCCTCTGCTTGTTCAAAGCAACCCCGGTGGGTGGCATGGGCCCCGGTGAAGGAACCTCTTTCGTGCCCAAACAGCTCGCTCTCGATCAGGTTTGCAGGAATCGCCCCACAGTTGATGGGCACAAACATTTTGGAGGAGCGTGGGCTTTCCTCATGCAAGGCACGGGCGGCGACCTCCTTACCCGTGCCGCTTTCTCCGGTGAGCAAAACGGTAATTGCCGTCCGGCCTGCCCGGCCGAGGAGTTTGCACACGTCTACCATGGCGGTGGAACTACCGATCAATCGAGCCAGACCTCGGGCTGCGCCCTCCTGGATCTCGAGCTCTTGTAGGGACACGGCTTGATGGGTTTGCCGCAAGGCACTCGTGACAGAAGCGCGCAAGCGCACTTCGTCAAAGGGCTTGTGAACAAAATCCACGGCGCCTCGGGCCAGGCAATCGTCCACGGTGACTGCGTCGCCCTGGGCGGTGAGCACCACTATGGAAAGGGGGCCGCCGCTGAATTCATCCAAGAGGTCACGGCCGTCCCCATCCGGGAGCCCCAGATCCAAGAGGATCCCTTGCACTGTCTTGTGGGCAAGAAGGGCGCGGGCTTCCTTGAGCGAGGGGACGGAGAAAACCTTCACATCGACGGTCTGAAGGGCGAACTCCACCAGGGCCACCATGGCTGGGTCATCTTCTACCAGGAGGAGGTCGTTGCTGGGTAAGGAAGTCGTCATGGTTGCAGGGGTTTGGGACTGGGGGACAGGCTGGTCTATTATGGGCCATGGGGGTCCATTGTGGGCCATCGCCTTGATATTCCCCTTCCCAGCCCTGGGAACGACCCTTGCTGGGGGTTTAGGTGGGGGTACAAGATCGAAACCTCCCTTTGGCACGGGAGTTGCTTAGTAACTTCCGAGTCACTAAGCACGGCTCGAGGAAACCTCTGCGTGTGGTTTCGGACCCTCTCTCATACGAGGTTCGAGACCACGTCTCCCGCAGAAATAAAGGTCCTCTCTCTCTCTCTCGGTACCCCCGGACGCTTTGGCGTCCGGGGGTACTGAACTTTGAGGGGGACTCGGTCTGCGCGGTTCACAGTGAGGTCTCCAGCGGTCGCCAGGAGAAGGGCAGCAGAGAGCCGCCAAGCAGGATCGGCGTGGCCTTTCGGATGGTTGCCTCCGAGGGGCGAGCTCCCCAGGTTCTCGGCGATCATCCGCCTGAAGGGCCCGTGCATGCCCATATGGGGAATGGGGCGGTGTTTTAGAACCATTTCTCCCCCGTGATTCGCAAACCCTTTCGTTTAGGATGAACCCCATGAAGAACATCGTTCTCGCGCTCTGTCTCACCCTCTCTGCTTGCGACTCCATGGGAGCTCGCCAAGCCATGCCTCCTCAGCTCGCGGAGGGAGCGACTGCTTTCCAGGTCTACGAGAGCGCTCGTTCTCATGCTGCGGATACAGATCGACGCGTCTTGGTTCACCTCGGCGCGCCCTGGTGAGGTTGGTGCGGAATCTTCGAGGAGTTCCTCGATAAGCCTGAGGTCGCTAAGCGGCTTGAGAAAGATTATGTGCTCGTCAAGATAGACACGGATGAGATGGAGGGCGGCGAGGACGTGGCCTTAGCGCTTCGCGAGACCGCCAGCGGTGGTATTCCGTGGTTCGTCTACCTTGACGCTGCCGGGGCTGCGCTGACGGCAAATGCTGAGGGAGTACTGGAGCGAAACGACGCCAGCGTACTGGCGACCGCTGATGCGGAGGGTGGAAACGTCGGCTGTCCCATGTCTCCGGCCGAGCGCGCGCACTTCATCGGGACCATTCGAGCGACGAGCCGAAACATGACCGAGACAGACATCCAGTTCATCGCTTCTGCGCTTCATGAATATGCACGAGAGACCATTGGTGATCGGGCTGACGCTGAGTGAGCCCTGACCCCAGGGCTCGCTATAGGTGCAGAGTTCCGATACTGGGGGAAAGCCGGCCTATTCTGGGCCATGGGGGTCCATTGTGGGCCAAGGCCGCAATTTGAGCCTTCCCACCCCTGGGAACGACCCTTGTTGGGGGTTTAGGTGGGGGTACAAGATCGAAACCTCCCTTTGGCACGGGAGTTGCTTAGTAACTTCCGAGTCACTAAGCACGGCTCGAGGAAACCTCTGCGTGTGGTTTCGGACCCTCTCTCATACGAGGTTCGAGACCACGTCTCCCGCAGAAATAAAGGTCCTCTCTCTCTCTCTCGGTACCCCCGGACGCTTTGGCGTCCGGGGGTACTGAACTTTGAGGGGGACTCGGTCTGCGCGGGGAAGGCGAATCGCACCTGAGCAGCCAAGCGGGGTACCATTGCAGACGCCCGTTCCGTGACCATGCTCGCGGACGGCTCAACACACATGACTTCTCCCCCTGAAGACTCGGCAGCCCAAAACCTTGCTCCGCTCCACAGCGAGCGAGCGAGCATGGACTCATTCCTCCCCCTGCTCGCTACCTACGTGGGAGGGTTTGCCGAACAGGAGGAGATGATGGACCGTGCCCTAGAGCAAGCCGATCCTGTGGAGCTGCGCACGCTGGTGCATAAGCTGAAGGGAACGGGGGCGGGTTATGGCTATCCGGATATCAGCGCGGTGGCGGGGACCTGTGAAGCGGCATTGATCCAAGCGGGGCCCGGGGGCACCCGGGATCTGGCGGTGCTCGCGGCCCATTCTGAGCTGCGGGTCCTGATGGTGCGGGCAAAGAAGGCCCTCGGCTGAAGTTTCAGCCTGGCTGGCAACTCTCTTGGTTAGGCGCCGGAGCGTGTCCAATGGGAACCCTCAGCCCCATCTTGGATGCTGATGCCCACCGCTGCCAGTCCCTCACGCAGGCCATCGGCGGTCACAAAGTCCTTAGCAGCTTTGGCCGCAAGCCGGGCCGCGAGGGCGGCCTCTAGAATCTGATCGAGGGCATTCGTTTGGGCCCCATGGCAGTTGGCACGGCTGGTGCCGGGTGCTCCATCTTCCACCGTAATGCCCGCTTGCAGCAGTGCATCTCGCAGGGCGTCGGCGGTGCCAAAGGCATTTTGCTCACGGGCGAGGGCGCGCACTTCGAGCAGGGCTCCTGCCACTTGTTCCAACAATTCGTCCCCCGAACCGCTGCCCGCGGCCAGCAGGAGTTCCAGATCTCCCGGTCGGAATAAACCCAAGAGACGACCCAAGTCGCGCACCAGGGTCAGGGTGATCTGCTTTGCCTCTGGTTCAAGGGTGCGTGCTTCCTGGGCCAAGCTGAACAACTCAGCCAGGGCCTCCCCGCTGCTGAAGTCGTCGTCCATGGCAGCGATGAAACCTTTCCGATGGGCTGCGTTGGCTTCGCCCAAGTTCATCTCCTGGATCTCTTCCAGGGTTACCTTGCCCGGTTCCTCAGCCAAGGACCCGAGGCCCTTGGCCATGCGAATCAAACCGGTGCGGGCGGCTTCCAAGGTGCTCGGCTCGAAATCCACCGGCCGGCGGTAGGCAGAGCGCAAGAGAAAGAACCTGATGGCCGGGGCCCCATAGGTGTCCAGGAGCCAACGGGCTTGGAATTGTTGACGGAAGGCAGCGTCCTGCATGCGCGGATCGCTTTTGGCCACCTTGCGTCCACCGTATTGCACCATTCCGTTGTGCATCCAAGTGCTGGCAAATGCATCCCCGTGCGCTTCGCTCTGGGCGATTTCATTTTCGTGGTGGGGAAACTTGAGGTCGTCGCCGCCCCCGTGTAAATCAAAGGCGCCTCCCAAGAGTTCGCTGGACATGACCGAGCATTCGATGTGCCAGCCGGGCCGGCCCGCGCCAAAGGGACTATCCCAGGAGGGCTCCTGAGGCTTGGCGTTTTTCCAAAGGGCAAAGTCCCCTGGGTGGCGCAGGTTGGATTGAGCTTGCACCCGGGAGCCGGCTTGCATGTCTTCGACTTTGCGTCGGGTGAGCTTGCCGTAGCCCGGATGCTTTTGGATGTCGAAGTAAACCCCGTCGTCCGCAACGTAGGCCTTGTCCTGGCCGATGAGATCTTCGATGAATGCGATCATCTGGGGCACATAGTCTGAGCAGCGCGGATGGGAGCTGATGGTCTCCACCCCGAGCTCCGCCAGGAAACCCTGATACTGTTTGGTGTAGCGCTCGGCGATGGAATCCCATGCCTCGCCGCTTTCGATGGCGCGGTTGATGATCTTGTCGTCGATGTCGGTGATGTTGTTGACGAAGTTCACCTTGTAGCCTCGGGCTGCGAGCCAGCGGGCCACCGTGTCGAAGAGCACCGGTCCCATCAGGTGCCCGATGTGGCAGTCGTCATAGACCGTGGGGCCGCACACATACAGTTTGACCTCCCCGGGGGTCAGGGGCTTGAGGGGGGACTTTTCACGGGTCAGTGAGTCGTAGATGCGGATCGCCATGGGGCTGAGGATAAGGCTGGCGGGCTCAAGAACAAGGGCCCAAGTGCTCAAGCCCAGCGGCAGACGGCACATGGGATAGGTGGGAGCACCCTGCGGGGCCGTGAGAGGCTATCCTGTGCCTTGCTCCGACCTCACGCGCGGGCCCCCTTATCATGAATGTCAGCAGTAATCTCCAAAATGACCCCAGCCAGCAGAACACTGCCGGTGGTGGACCTTTGAAGCCCTCCCGTGAACAGGCTGAAGAGGCCGTGCGGACCCTCATCCTCTGGGCCGGGGAGGATCCCGATCGCGAGGGATTGCTGAGGACACCGGAAAGGGTGGCTCGCTCCTATGGGGAGTTCTTCTCTGGCTATGACCAGGATCCCGAAGAGGTTCTGCAGACCACCTTTTCCGAGGTGGAGGGCTATGACGAGATGGTCCTGGTGCGCGATATTCCCTTCATGAGCCACTGTGAACACCACATGGTGCCCTTCATCGGCAGGGCCCATGTGGCCTACCTGCCGGACACCCGCGTGGTGGGGATTTCCAAGTTGGCCCGGGTGGTGGAGATCTACGCCCGTCGCTTGCAGATTCAGGAGAAGCTGACGGTGCAGGTTGCCGACACAATCAACCGCGTGCTGCAGCCCAAGGGCGTGGCGGTGGTGTTCGAAGCCCAGCACCAGTGCATGACCATGCGCGGGGTGCATAAGCCCGGGGCAGAAACGGTCACCAGTCGTATGCTCGGTGCCTTCCGCCACAAGGAAGCCACGCGCAAGGAATTCCTTGCCCTGATCGGGCGCTGAGGTCGGTCGTGTTCAGGGCAACGGATAGCCACGCGCCCGTAGTCGTCTGGCCAGGCCCATCAAGGGCAGGCCCACGATCCCATTCCAATCCTCACACTCGATGCGCTCAAAGAGCGTGATGCCTTTGGCTTCGAGCTTGTAGGAGCCCGCGCAGTGGCTCGGGTCGTCCGCGTCCACATAGCGCTCGATGGTGGCCCGATCCAAGGGTGCGAGGGTCATTTGCGCCACTTCGACCCAGACCTCTGGCGGCGTTCCGTCCGGTCCCACTAGGGCGCTGGCGGTGATCAATTGGTGGCTGCGTCCGGCGAGCAGCATCAGCTGTTCGACCGCCGCGGGCTTGCTCCCCGGCTTGCCTAGTAGTTGGTCACCGAGGGCGAGCACTTGATCTCCGCCGATGATCAAGGCTTGAGGATGTTTTTTGGATACGGCTGAGGCCTTGGCGAGGGCCAAGCTGCTTGCCAATTCGATGGGATCACTGGCCTTTGCTTGCAAGGGGGCTTCGTCCACCAGGGATGGGACCTGTGTGAACTCGATGCCCAGTCGCCGGAGTAAGTCCCGGCGGCCGGAGGAGGTGCTGGCCAGAATCAAAGGCGCGGGATGTGTGCTTTCCAACATGTGATGGGGTTGAGCTCGGGCGCCTTAGGCAGGAGTGGGAATGGATCGAGGGCCGCAGCGTTTGCACGCTGCGGCCCTCGAGGTTGTTTCTTGGATGGGGATTTCAGTCCCCGTGCAGAATCAGTGCTTCTGGCTTCCAGCGGGCTTAACCAAGCCGGCCTTGAGCAGGGTTGGGTAGGCGCCGTTCTTAGCGATGGTCTTGAGGGCCCGGGTGGAGAGGCGCACGTTCACGTGCTGGCCAATCTCGGCGACCCAGATGCGCTTGCGTTGGACGTTGACCTTGAACTTACGCTTGTTCCGGCCAGTGGTGCGCAGACCAATGCCGCCCTTGTACTTGGGCAAACCCCGGCGGGCGATGGTTCCGCCGACGCGGGTTCCTCGTTTCGTTACCTGACAGACGCGGGACATGGTGAAGCTGGTGTAGGTGGACCGCCAGAGGAGGCGGTGAATCGGATCGTAGTGGCTCAGCCGGGGGGGCACGGTGCTCCCCAAATGTGCTGATCAAGCCTAGGAGCATAGAAAGCAGGTACCCCTGACGCCAGTCTGGGGAGGGGTTTTTTGAGTTCTGGGGACCAAAAAGGGACTCCGCTGGGGGCTGCTCCCAGGTGCCCAGGGGGTGGGGACCCTGAAATTGGGCCTTCAGGGGACTCGATCAGTAGTAGCGCCGGACGGAAACCGCGCTGAGGGTGTAGACCACGGGGAAATCTGGATCCTCGCCCGGGGCCAGGATCGTAAAGGTGCCCTTGACCACGATCGGCAGGTAGGGGTGGTACTCGAAGCCATCTTCTCCCTTAGCGGTGACCAGGGCCCACTCGTCGGGTCTGGGGATTCCTCCAAAACAGCAAGCTCCCGTATCTCGCACCAGCATGAACTCGCGCACCTTCCGCTCCACATAGTCGGTGGGGATCATGTAGCCCAGTAGCTCGACTTCCGTGCCGTCCAGGGCCTGAATCTTCTCGGGGAACTCGAACGGCTTGAGGGGTACTTCGGGATCCTCCTCTGGGTAAAGGTGATCGAGGAGCAGTCCATAGTCCGACTTCATCAAGGAGAGCTTGCTGAAGGTCAGGACGTTCTTGTTCTTTTCCCCTTGGGCTTCGTCGATCACTGCGAGGCCGGCGGCTAGGTCTTCGTCGAGGCCCGCTTGCTCGATTAGCCCGCGCACGGCATTTTCTCCCCCTGGAATGGTTCCCCCGGAAACCGGGTCCAGATCCAGTTGGGCGTCGATTGGGGCGGCTTCGGGAATTATCTGGGAACCCTCGGGTGCCCCGCTGTTCTGATCCGCTTCATAGTCTGGGCTGCAAGCGCCTAAGAGCAGGGACGAACTGAGCAGGAGGCACCTGGAGAGCGACGTTGAGGTGGTTTGAGGACTGGTCATGGGACTGCTGTGAGGATACGGAAAAAGGGAGTTGATCGTGAGGAGTTCTCCTAGCACCTGGGGGAATGGATGCCCTGGGCTTCACTGGGGCAGGGCTCGCGGTTCACTCCTCTTTCCAAATGTGCACGGTCACCTGACCCGCCTGTGTGACCCAGCCCCGAAACATTCCAGGGGTGTTGAAGGGGGTGGTGAAGCGGCCTTCCCCGTCCAAGGCGATCACTCCTCCGGTGCCACCGAGGTCTGTGAGTTCCCCGTAAATTGCCTGGGAGGCGGCCTCTTTCAAGCTCTGGCCCCCGAAGCGCATGCGCCCGGCGATGCTGGAGGCAATCGCTCCGCGGATGAAGAACTCTCCCCAACCCGTGGCAGAAACCGCGCAAACCCCATCTTGGGCCCAGGTTCCCGCCCCAATGATCGGCGAGTCTCCTACCCGACCCCAGCGCTTGGCAGTCATGCCCCCGGTGGAGGTACCCGCCGCCAAGTGTCCGGCCCCGTCCAGGGCCACGCATCCCACAGTCCCGTGCTTGGAATCCGACAGCTGTTGTTCCAGGGCTTTTTTACGTCTTTCCGTGTGGAAGAATTCGTTGGGCACCGTTTCAAGGCCCTGTTGCTTGGCGAAGGCATCTGCTCCGCTTCCTGCTAACAACACATGTTCGCTTTTTTCCATCACCGCCCGGGCGGCGAGGATTGGATGGCGCACGCCCATGACCCCGGCTACCGCTCCGGCCCGGGGGCCCTCGCCGTCCATCAGGGAGGCGTCCAACTCGCAAGTGCCGCGGGCGCTGAACACAGCCCCGTGGCCCGCATTGAAGAGCGGGGAATCCTCAAGGGGTAGGATCGTGGCGCTGACCGCATCGAGGGCGCTGCCACCTTCGGAGAGGATCGCGTGACCCGCCAGCAGGGCCGTGCGCAGGGCGGCTCGGTATTCCGCTTCAAGTTCGGGAGTCATCTTTGCCCGGTCGATGACCCCTGCGCCTCCGTGCACCACCAATACCGCTCGCTCGGGTTGCGTGAAATCCTTATTGCCGGTCACGCCGCATGCGGTGCAAAATCCAAGGATCAGAAGGCAGAGGGGCCATGTTCTAGGCTGGGTGTTTTTCTTGCCGAAAGAGTTAGTGTGCATGATGCGGAGAGCGGAACTTGCGTAGAAGGTGAAAGGCCAGCAGCAGCACGAGAGCTGCGGCAAAAAAGGTAGCTACAGGCCCGGCCTCGGCATGTAGGTGATCTTGGACCACGGCTCTTGGGGAAATCCCCAAGCGCTGGTGCAACCAGCCCAGGACAAGACCCGCCAGCACTGCACCTGACGCAATCGAGCTCAGGTAGAGCAGGGTCGCGCGCAGGCCTAAGAGTCCGCGCACCACCGCAAGGGTAGCCAGGTTGGTGGCCGGGCCCGCCAGCAGGAAAACCAGGGCGGCTCCCGGGTCCATACCCTTGGCCACGAGTGCTGCAGCCAAGGGCGTGCTTGCAGTGGCGCAGACATAGACCGGCACCCCCGCGATCAGTGCCAAGCTGTACTGGGCCACCAGTGAAGTGCCGCCCCCGAGTAAGTCATCGGGCAATAACGCCCCCGCCAGTCCTGCGAGCACCAAGCCGATGCTGAGCCAAAATGCCAGGTCTGCGCTCAAGGGGCCGGCGGCCTTGCGCAGGCTGCGCAGAATGAGCGGTCCAGATGGTTCAGGCAAATCATCCCCGCAGCAATCGGGCTCTTCGGTGGCGCAATGGTCCTTGGGGATCTCGCTGGCATCCCCTTTGTCCGAGGGTGCGCTTCCTCCAAACTTCGAAACAAGGATGCCGGTTCCAATGGCGCTGACCACCGCCGCAATGGGCCGTACCAGGGTGGTGATCGGATCAAAGAGGGCCCAGGTGGTGGAGATCGAGTCCACCCCGGTTTCAGGGGTGCTGACCAGGAAGGCGGCGGTGGGGCCACGGCCGGCTCCGGTGCGCCGCAGGGTGGCGGCGGCGGGTAGCACCGAGCATGAACAAAGGGGCAGGGGCGCACCGATCAGGGCGGCTTTGATGGTGGCGGAGAGTCGTTCCCCGGCCAAGTGTCGTTCGATCAGGCGCTGGGGAATCAACTCCTCCATCAGGCCCGCTAGTAAGAGCCCCAAGAGGATCCAGCCTGAACTCGCAAGCAACACCTGCCAGGTGGCCTCGACCACCGAGAGAAATTGTTCGCTCATCACACGCCCCGTTGGAGGCTCAACCCAGGCCTCCCTCTAGGCTCTGGGTCAGGACCATTAGGCCCACCCCTGCAGCAAGCAGGGCCAGCTTGAGTCCAATGTCATCTCGGTGGTGAAAGACTTCCCCAAGCAGTTCGCAGAGGCAAACGAAAAGGAATGTGCCAGCAGCCAGGGCCATCAGCAAGTCCTGGCCCAGGGGTCCCAACACGCCGAGCAAAGACTGACCTAGGAGGGCGCCGATGGGTGTGACCAGGGCAAACAAAAGCGCGATCAGGGCCACTCGCCCCCGGGGAATTTCCCCCAGTAGGAATACGGTGCTGAGGCTGAAAGACTCAAAAGCCTTGTGGGCTAGGATCGCTAGAAGGAACACGTGCCCCATGTGATCGTCATGCCCGGCGGCCACCGACCAAGCCATGCCGGCTGTGAGAGCGTGCACCGAGAGGCCCCAAAGGGCGGCCCAGCCCACCGCTCGATGTCGGTGCAGGTCGTCGTGGTCGTGGGTCCGCAAGACTAGGGCCTCGAGTAGATACACCGCCAGCACCCCGAGTAGGACGAACATCCAGACCAGATTGGCGTGGTCCTCTTCGGCGGCGGCTTTTGCGCCTGGAGCATGATCGTGGTCATGATCATGATCATGATCATGATCATCCACCGCTGCGTTGAGATCCTCTGCAGGACCGTTTTCCCCAGGGTTCCCGGCGGTTGATTCGGGCATCACCGATTCTGCTACCGCCGCTCCGTGGCTGTGCCCGCTGGGCAGGGAAGGCAAGAGGTGCAGGAACACTGCCCCCAGGAAAATTCCGGTGGAAAGGGCTAGAGCTAGGTGCAGGCGTCGTCCATCCCACCGCACAAGCAGGGGCAAGAACCCTCCTGCCAGGGCCGTGACAAACACGAAGAGTAGGTCCAGTTTTTCCATGGCTTGGGTCGTTGGGTTTAGGTTCCTTGCCGCAGAACCACCGTGCGGATCGTCGTGACGAGGACCGAGAGATCAAACAGCACCGACTGGTTCTTCACGTAGAACAGGTCATATTGGAGTTTCGCTAGGGCATCTTCCTCTGTGTTGCCGTAGGGATGGTTGATCTGGGCCCAGCCGGTGACCCCTGGTTTGACGATGTGGCGCTGATCGTAGTAGGGGATTTTCTCCGTCAGGGAGCTGATGAAGTGTTCGCGCTCGGGACGCGGCCCCACCATGCTCATGCTTCCCGCCAACACGTTGAACAGCTGGGGCAACTCGTCCACCCGGGTCTTGCGCATGAAGCGACCGAGCTTGGTGATGCGCGGATCATTTCCAGCGGCCCAGACAGGACCGGTTTCAGCTTCTGCATCCTCGCGCATGGAGCGGAACTTGATCAGGGTGAAGGGCCGGCCATGGATGCCGATGCGCTCTTGTTTGAACAGGGCCGGGCCCGGGGAACTACGGCGCACTAGAATCACGCTGGCCAGCATCACAGGCCATAGGAACGCCAGCAAAAAGAGCGCTGCGGCGATGTCCATCACCCGTTTGGCGAGCATCGCCCAATTTTGTCGACGGAAGCCTTCGTTGTAAATCAGGTACGAGGGGCGCATGGCGCTGACTGCGATGCGCCCGGTGATTTCTTCGAAGAGCTCCTCTTGTTCGCGCACATCGAATCCTGCCAAGCGACAATCCAGGAGCTCGTTCGTGGGCAGGGCTTGGCGCCGATCCTCGATGGCTACCACCACAGTGTCCGCACCCAGTTCGCGCACAAGGGCACGCAGTCGACCAGCGGGGGGCTCCGGTTGGTCCTTGTCCGCGGTTTGGCGTTCACGTAGGAGCTCGACATTCTCGAGCACCAAATCTTCGGTGCTACGGGTCGCCTTATGGGTTGGGTCTCGCAGCCATTTGGTGGGCTGCGATGCGTTCGAATCGGTGTTCTTGTTTTCCGGCACCATGCCTACGACTCGATAGCCCGCTTCCGGGTGGCGAATGACTTGTCGGGCAAGGGCGTGGGCGGGTCCTCCCGAACCAATGATCAGGAGCCGCAGTTGAAGGTTGGACCTGCGCAGCAGTGCATGGAAGATGGCCCGATAAATCCATGCGAGGGCCAGCCCGACGGTCAAGCTCGTGACCAGCAACATCACCGCTTGGGTTCCCGAGAGACCCGGGAACGTATGCACCCGTTCTAGGTTCCAGGCATGGGCGATCACCAGCAGCAAGAGGTTGGCGAAGATCGCAGCCCCGCCAGCTTCGATGAAGCGCGCCGCCCGGCGGAACGGGGAAGCGGACACCGAGAACTCATACAGGCGAGCAAAGGCTAGGGTGATCTGGGTCAAGACGACCACACCGACCGAACAGGTGAGGGCGATTTCCAAGGCTTCCCGGGCGTAGAGCTCGCGGGCCACCAGGTCTCGCCAGATAGAAGTGAACTCGGCGCCGCGAATGCCCGATGCCAAATCCCACAGGTGCATGCTCATCAGGGAACCCACCACTGCCAGCAGCACCAGGCTCTCGCCCAGGACGAGCAGCGTGGTCCGGATCGGGAGGTAGTGTTGGAGGAGGCGTAACATGGGGGGGCTTGGTTTGGCCCAGGGTTCTGGCCTGGAGGGTTTGGGCCTGGAGGATTCGGACAGCGGGATTGTAGGCAGGTGAGCCCCATGGATTCGATGCTTCAGGTCCATGAACTTGGGCGAGAGGGGATCTATTTGCCCTCAACCCGATAAACAAGCCGGGATCCTGCTCCTTTGACTTCGGGAGCGACCTATTCCGCAGCCCCTAATGGGACGGAGTTCGTCCTTGCCGATCTCGTCCGTACCTATCGGCAGAGCCCGGGCTGGTCCTCTGAAGTCGGGGATCCCCCCGGGAGGGGACGAACCACGCAACGGTGCTTGAATCCCTCCCGGTCGGCAAAGACCTCGGCCAGGAGGAGCTCCGCCGGACGGCGCGTGCGCGAGCGGCGGCTGAGCCAGTGGGCCGCCCGCCGGAGGCGTTGGGTTTGCTCTGGCCCCAGCCGTCGGCCGGGGCCCTGGCCCTCACCAGGCACCAGTTGCGGGGGCAGGTTTTCCAGGTCCCGGGTGCGGCCGGTCTTGACCTCGACCACCAGCAGAACGCCTTGGGCCTCGGCCACAAGGTCGAGTTCCCCTTCGGGAGTGCGTACCCGACAGCCCAGAACGTACGCGCCCCGGCGGCGCAGATGTCGGGCGGCGAAGGCTTCCCCTGCCTGGCCTAAGAGGGAGTTTCCCCGGGCATCCAGGCGCGCAGCTAGGCCCAAAGTCACACCTGGGAATGCAGGAACAAGATGCTCCAGGAACCTCAAAAAGGGGTCCCAACCGGCCAGACGGCTCAGCCCTACTTGGCGCTGTCCTTGCCCTTGTCCTCGTCTCCTTTGATCTCGTCCTTGGGTCCGATCACTCCGCTGACCGCTGAACGGCTGAAGCGCATGCGCACCCCGTCCGCCACTTGCAGGGTGACCACGTCCCCGTCGGCCTTCACCACTTTCCCGTAGATACCCGCATTGGTCATGACCTCGTCCCCTTTCTTGAGGGTGTCGAGCACCGCTTGCCGGCGTTTCTGTTCCTTGGCCTGGGGGCGAATCAGGATCAGATAAAACAGACCTCCGATCAGAACGAAGGGGAACCAGGCGGGTAGGCCCGGATCTTCCGTTTTCCCTTCGCCGGGATTGCTCATCAGAGGAGAGGCAAGGGTGCTGGCTTGGGTGTTGTTGGAGGAGGCGTCGCTCGCGTCTCCCTGGGGAGTCAACAGGAGGATGGGCAGGAGATTGGTCATGGGAATCATGGGAGAGAAGGGGCGGAGGGGCCGCAGGTACTGTTTCCTGGCTGGCTTGTTCCGCTGCGGTGCAACTGGGTTTCCTTGCAGCCCTGTTGGTCCGCTTGTGGGAGGCCGCAAGGAGAAGAATAGGGCGCAGAAGGATAGGGGGCAAGGGGACCCGGTTGCGCAAGCGAGTGAGGAGACAGGGCAAGAAGCGAGGACCGTCAAACCAGGGCCCTTCCCGGGGCCCGCCCCTCCCATCTGGACTTTTCCTCTTGCCCAGCGACCTTCCGGGCTGCCCATTGGGCCCTCGAAGGGGCACAATGGGGGGCAGAGCCTCCTCCTGTGGATTGGACTCTTTCAGCAAATCCTGTCCTATGTTCAGCGCACCCCATTTTCCCCCCGGTTCCCGCGTGGTGGCCGCCATGAGCGGCGGAGTCGACAGTTCCGTCGCGGCCTGGATGCTGCGAGAGTCGGGATTCGAAGTACTGGGGCTGTTCATGCGCAACGGGGTCAAGGTCGATCAGGCCGAGGCCCACAAGAAAAGCTGCTGCTCACTAACAGACGCACGGGATGCCCGCATGGTGTCAGCCTTTCTTGGGCTGCCCTTCCAAGCGGTGGATCTTTCGGGGGAATTTGGCGGCCTGATCGAGCACTTCATTAGCGAATACCAGCGGGGCCGGACCCCTAACCCGTGCGCGATCTGCAACCGGGATCTGAAGATGGGACGTTTGCTCGATTTCGCCGATGACTTGGGCGCGGTGGCGGTGGCCACGGGACATTACGCACGCCTCGAAGTGCTCGACGGCCGCGTGCACCTTTCCCGTGGAGTGGACACCCATAAGGACCAGTCCTATCAACTGTTCAGCGTGCCCGAGCCACAGCTCGCCCGAACCCTGTTCCCCTTGGGCCACCTACAGAAACCCAAGGTGCGCGAAATGGCCAGTCAAGCAGGCTTGCGCACCTCCCATAAGGCAGACAGTCAAGAGGTGTGTTTTGTGCCCTCCAATGACTACCGGGAACTTTTGGCCGAGCGCGGTGTGGCACTCCACCCTGGATCGATCGTCGACAGTCAAGGCAAGAAGGTGGGTACCCATGAGGGCACCGAACACTTCACCGTTGGTCAGCGTCGCGGCCTGCGGGTGGCATCGGGAAGGCCGCTCTATGTGCTGGAGTTGCTCCCCGAAGAGGGCCTCGTGATCATTGGTGATCGGGAGGAATGCAAGGCCACGACCATGATCGTGGACGACCTCAATTGGATCGGGATTGATCCCGAAGCGGAATTCGAGGTGTTGGTCCAGCATCGCTATCACTGCACTCCGGCCCCGGCGATTGTGCGCGTAGATGGGAACCGCGCCAGTGTGGAGTTTAAGCAGCCTGAAATGTCGGTCACCCCGGGGCAGGGCGCGGCGTTCTATTGGGGTGATCGCTTGCTCGGTGGGGGCTGGATTGAAAGCACGACCCGTTTGGGGATCCCTGATTCTCGACCCACCACTGGGGCCGCTTTAGGTACCGGCGACCCGGAATCTTCCGGCAGCCAAGGATGAACCTTCTGGGGACCCACCGTCGGGCTCGAGTTTGGACCCTAACGGGGGTTTTAGCGGCCCTTTGCGGGCTTTTTCTGGCTTTTGGAACCGGTCCCACCCCAGCCACTCGGCGGGGACTCAAAGTGGTGCTGCTGGACGCATCCATGTCCGTGGCTAGGGGCTCCCTGCGCCATGGTCGTTTGGTGCTCAGGGACCTTTTGGATGAGGCCAACCGAGCCCAGGAACAAGGCTTGGAAATCGCCGTGCTCAAGTTCGCTCGGGACGTGGAAGTGTTGGTGCCGGTAAGTGAGCCCACGGCCCTGGCTCAGCGCCTGTTGCAACCAGGTCGCGTGCCCCTCGCCTTTGATTTTTCCCGGGGCCGCGATCAGGACACATCCCTTGCACATGCCATGGAATTAGCCCTGCAACTCTTGCAGGAGGAGGGCCGCGCGAGGGGCGAGGTGGTGCTGCTTGGGGATGGCTTGGCAACGGGTGCGGACCCTCGGCCTGGTTTGACCCGGGTGTTAGCGGCGGGCCATCATTTTCGCCGTCGGCCTGTGGGTGGCGGTGCGCGGGTCAACCTTTCCCTCCTAGGAATGGAGGGCGCAACGCGCGTCCCAGAGGGGCGGCAATTGGAGGTGCGCCTGTTGCTGGCGGGAACAGGTCCTTTGAAGTCAAATGAGGCACCTGCACAAGTGATTTTGGAGGTCCAAGATGCGGAGGGGACTTCGGTGCTGAAGCTGGAAATTCCAAAAGATCGCTGGCAAGGGATTGCTGGGTCTGGATCATTGGGGTCTGGCAAGCTGAAGCAGACTCTTCTGGCGACCGTCGGCCCTCTAGCCCCCGGGACTTTTCGGATTGAGGCTCGTTGTCAGACGCCGGGGGACTTGATCGTCGAAGACGATTCGGGGGTCTTGACAGGAGTGGTGGGGAATGGGCAAGTGGCCCTGTTGGTGGCACCTCGGGGGGGGCGAATGTTTGATTCGGATTGGGTTCAGACCCTGTCGGATCAGGGCTTTGTTCCCCATGTCACCGGGGTCTCCGAGTTAGCACCCCAACTGGATTCCGCGGCCCTCTTGGTGACCCTGGATTTGGCCCCGAGGCAGTTGAGTTCGCCCTCCCTGGAGGCCTTTTTGCGGGCCGGTGGAGTTTGGCTTTTGATGGGCGAGGGGAGTGTGATGGCCGGGGTTCACAATCAGCCCACCCAGTCGGGTTTAGAGCGCCACCTGCCCTTGATTCCGGCCCGGGACGAGGGCGGCCCCCGGGACGTGGTGCTGGTTGTGGATGGCTCGGGTTCCATGGTCGGCAGGCCTTGGCAGCAGGTCCAGGCTGCGGTGGTCCAACTCGGGCGTGGTCTGCTGGCCAGCGATGGATTGGTGTTGCACGTGTTCACCACCCGTCTCCCGGAACCCATCTTGTCCGTGGCCCCCGGGAATGCGGAATATCTGTCCCGGGCCCTCTCGGCTCTGCTCGATACGCACCTACCGGGGGGTGCCACGGATGTGGCCTATGCCCTGGCCCAATTAGTGAAGGCCCGGCAGGCCGCCGAGCGCCGATCCCTTTGCATCCTGATCACCGATGGGCATTCCAGTCAAGGGGGCCGTCCGAGCCCGAGTTTGAGGGATGACTTGACCGCTGTCCGAGGAGAGCTCGCGGTGATTGCCGTGGAAGGTGGTGGCCGCAAGGCCGACCGGGTTGCCCTCGGGGGACTGTTGCGCCCAGGGGAAACATTGCGCGTGGCCGAGGACTTGACGGGGCTAGATTCCTTGCTTGAGGAACTGGTGCAAGGGGAGCGGAAAATCGGGCCCTTCGAAAGCACCCAGTTGGTCGGAGAATTGGCGCCTCACATGGATTTGAGCCCAGGCACCCTTAGGATCCTGAATGGCTTTTTGGAACGTTGGAGTTCCCAGGCAGGCCCTGCCCTAAAAGGGGCCTGGCGCGCCCAGGCGAATCTGGGTGCCCAGGTCCTGTTGCGCGCGCCTTCCGGGGAACCTCTTTTGGCATCAAAGGATGTGGGCCAGGGGCAAGTGCTGGTGTTCGCCAGTACACCCTGGGCACCGGTTGCTTCCGAGTGGGAGCAGCATGGGTTGCTCGGAGACCTTCTTGGGGCCTTGGCGCGGGACTCAAATCACAATTCAGTGCAGTTGGTGCGGGGCAGAGATGGGCTGCTGCTGGTGGGGGAGTTGACCGACCTGGAGCGTCCCCTGCACGTCCGTTGGAGCAGGGCGGGGGTTGTGGATTCCTTGGGGCAGAAGGGGCCGGAAAAATTATTGGATTCCTTGCCCTTGGCTCCCCATTTGGGGGAGCCCGGGGGTCCCCTGGGGCTCCCCTGGCCAGGGACCCACGGGATCCATGGGGGGGGGCTGCTTTTGGCCCGGGTGCTCGATCGAAACCGGCAAGATGTCGCTCAAATGTGGGTTGCAAGCCCCCTGCCCCCGGACCTCCGTCCTCCTGCCTGGCCTCGGCTCGTGTCCGCCGAAGGGCATCGGGCGGGGCCTATGGGGTCCTCCCATCCCTGGGCTTGGGTTTTCTTGGCCCTAGCCCGCTTGTTTTGGACACTGGGAGGCTGGGCCCAGCCGAGGGCCTAGGCAATAGCAGGGGGCCTCAAGAATACGGAGCCCGCCGGTCGAAACTCTCTCTTAGAGATCCCGATATTATGCGCAAAACCATCCAACCAATCGCTTTTCTGCTGCCCTTGACCCTTGGCCTTGCAGCATGTGTTTCGAGTGTGACTTCCACTGGCATGCGCGCACCAACGAGTTCCACATCGCATGTTTCCGATTCCCCCTATCAGGGTGATTGGCTGAAGCCCAGCGCAGATTTGGCCCGTCGTTTGCGGGACCAGGGCGCGCGTATGCCCTATCTGCACACGCCCCAGGAAAAGTATGATTTGGTGAGGTGGCTTTCCGATCAAGGGGAAGTGGCCTATCCGCTCTTGTTGGAGACCGTTGCCACGGGAAATTCCGCAGCGGCACAGATCGCACTTTCAGCTTTGGCATCATCCGGTGATCCGCGACTTTTGCCGGTGCTCGATGAAATCCCGTTCCCCGGTCCAGAAACAGGGCTGTTGCGGTTGGAACGGGCCCGCTGCCACATGGTCCTCGGGGACTGGGATCATGCGCCGGTCCTGATCGAAGGCCTGGGTTCCAATGCGCCTCTGGTGCGCGGCTTGTGCCTCAAGGCATTGCGCGAGACCACCCGCATGCAGTTCGGCTTTGAACCCCAGGGGGACGAGTCTGATCGTGAGGCAGCGATTCAGCGCTGGGAAGCTTGGAGCGCAGCGCGTAGCCAGGACGCCTACCAGCAGGGCTAGAAGGGGAAAAACCCGCCTTTTCTTTCTTCTAAGGGCACCTCGGCGATCCCCGGTCTATGGCTCGGCGCTAGGGATCCTTAGGATGGGCTCTAGTGCAAGAGCCCATCAGGACCCATGAAGAGAGCACATGAACATCGAGCTAGAATTCTGTGACATTTGCAACGAGTCTGTTCCCGCGCCGGATTTGGCCGCAGGACGGGCACATCGGCGCGGCGACCGTTTGGTCTGCGCGAGCTGTGAGCAGTCCATGGGGCAACATGACCCGGGTGCGGGAGTGGGATCCGGCAGCCCAGGAGCCGGAGGGCTCGGGCCGAGCATGGCCTTGGATTCCGCCGACCGGGCGGGTGCAGCGGCTGGGCTGGGCGGGGGGCAAACCCACTTGGCGCACACCAACTCCGATGCTTCCGCGAACACATCCAGATTCGGCGGCGGAACCTGGTTGGCCTTGACTGCTCTGGTCTTGGCGGTGGTCTTGAGCATGAGCCTATCGGGCCGCCTCGATTTGCTGGAAACAGAGACGGGAGAATCCTTGAGTTCCGTGCAACGGGACCTGAGCAATGCTCGTCAGGATCGCGATGCGGCCCTGGCTCGAGTCGAGCAAATCCTTGGTGTTAACATCGCGAGCCTCGGCTCTTTGATGCAATCCCAGCGGGAATTGGACCAGGCGGCTCTCTTGAAGATGAGAGAACAAATCAGCGTCCTACGCGAACGGTCGGCGACCATTGCCGCGACCTTTGATGGCTTTAGCGCGCAACTCACCCAAGTCGGGGCAGAGCAAGGGGCGCAACAGGCAAGGGAGGGGGAAGCGACCGCGGCTCTCGGGGAAAGATTGCGTGCCCAAGAAGACTTGCTGATCGCCGTACAGGGAACCTTGCGTGCTCTTTCCCTCGCGCCCACTGCACTCGTGGGAATGGGAGCCAACGGCGCACCGATCGCGGCGGCCCCGTCCTGGACTGGTGCCCTCGGTGACCTGAAGAGCGAGAACCCGGGCCTGCGTTTGGACGCGGTGTATACCCTCGGATCCTCTCAGGATGCTACGGTGATTCCGCACTTGATCCCCATGATTCAAGACGATGACGTGTTCGTGCGCATGGCTGCTTGTCGAACCTTGAGTGATCTGGAGGCCCGGCAGGCCGTACCGGATTTGATCCAAGCCTTGAGTGACGGGGACACGGTGGTGCGCGAGGCGGCAGTCGTTGCCCTACGCAGAATCACCAAGCGGGGAATGCGCTTTGATCCCCTCGGTAGCTCCGCAGATCGGGCGCAGCGAATCGCCAAATGGAACGACTGGTGGAACAAGGAAGGCCAAGAGTTCTTGGATCAACCCTGACCCTAGCCTGACGGAATCGGGCCCTATCAGGCAGATGGAAGCCCACGTAAGCGCCCCTAGGGGGTAGGATAGTGCTTTCATCCAGCACCGCACAGGGCCTGGAAGGCCCATCCGGGGCCTGTCCCGTCCTGCCTGTCCCTCGCACCGGCCGATCCGGACCAGGGGCTCACACATCCCCCAAAGGAACCCCGAGAGAACGATTTTATGTCGAAAATTAAGGTCAAAAACCCAATTGTTGAACTTGACGGCGACGAGATGACTCGCATCATCTGGGCCTTCATCAAAGAACGTTTGATCCAGCCCTATGTGGAAGTGGATCTTAAGTACTACGACTTGGGCATCGAAGAACGCGACCGCACGGAAGACCGCATCACCGTGGAAGCCGCTGAAGCAATCAAAAAATACGGAGTGGGCGTCAAGTGCGCGACGATCACGCCGGACGAAGAACGGGTTGAGGAGTTCGGCCTAAAAGAGATGTGGCGTAGCCCGAACGGCACGATCCGCAATATTCTGGGCGGCACGGTTTTCCGGGAGCCCATCCTTTGCACCAATGTGCCGCGTCTGGTTCCCGGTTGGACCAAGCCCATTGTGATCGGTCGTCACGCTTTTGGCGATCAGTACAGAGCCACCGACTTCCGTGTGGATGAGCCGGGCAAGTTGACCATGCGCTTTGAGCCCGCGAGTGGCGGCACCGCCACGGAGTACGAAGTCTTTGACTTCCCCGAACCGGGAGTCGCCATGGGCATGTACAACCTGGACGATTCGATCCGCGACTTTGCCCGGGCTTGCTTGAACTTCGGTCTTGAGCGTAAGTGGCCGGTGTATCTCTCCACCAAGAACACAATCCTCAAGGCCTATGACGGGCGCTTCAAGGACCTCTTCGAAGAGGTTTACCAAGCTGAGTTCGCCAGCGCTTTTGAAGATCACGGAGTGACCTACGAGCACCGTTTGATTGACGACATGGTTGCAGCAGCCCTCAAGTGGAACGGCGGCTTTGTTTGGGCCTGCAAGAACTACGATGGGGATGTGCAATCGGACACCGTGGCCCAGGGCTTTGGATCCTTGGGATTGATGACCAGCGTGCTGATGACCCCCGATGGCAAGACCGTGGAGGCAGAAGCCGCCCACGGCACAGTGACCCGTCACTACCGCCAGTACCAGCAAGGCAAGGAAACCTCCACGAACCCCATCGCATCGATTTTCGCCTGGACCCGGGGCCTTGCCCATCGCGGTCGCATGGACGAGACTCCTGACGTGGTGAACTTTGCCGAGACCCTCGAAGCGGTCTGTGTGGACACGGTTCAGGCGGGTTCGATGACCAAGGACCTGGCGTTGCTTGTGGGCGATGGCACTCCTTGGTTGACGACCCAGCAATTCCTCGATTGCTTGGAC
>JAPKBR010000042.1 GCA_028823345.1 Planctomycetota bacterium | reverse complement strand
AAGGCCACGAAGAAAAAGGCGACTAAGAAGAAAGCTACGAGCAAGAAGGCCGCAAGCGCTGACGGCTCCGAAGAGTCCGGCGAGTGAACAGCGGGCGTCTAGCCCAAACGTTGGCCCGCAACCCACACGCCTTGGACATCAAGGTTTGTGTCCAGGGCTATCAGATCCGCGCGCAGGCCAGGCTTCAGTGATCCCCGATCCCCGAGCCCAAGGACTCGCGCCGGCACCGTCGAGCAGGCGAGCAGGGCTTCGGGTAGGGTCAAGCCCACCTGTTCCACTAGGACCGCCAAGCTGTCACTGAGCACAATAGCCGATCCCGCCAGCCGTCCCTCCTGATTGACACAACGACCGTCTACCGCTCGTACGGTCTGGCCCGCGAGGCTGGTCTCCGATTGGTTCGTGCCCGCGATTCCAATTGCATCGCTGACGCACAGGAAGCGCTCGCAGCCCTTTGCTTGCCACGCGGCGCGTAGGGCAGTCGGGTGCACATGATGACCGTCGGCGATCAGGCCCGTGGTAACGCGTTCGTCTGCGAGGGCAGCACCCACGAGTCCCGGGTCACGGTGGGCGAGGGGTGACATGGCGTTGTAAAGGTGAGTGACCAGGCGCACGCCGCGGTCAAAGGCCGCAGTCGCCTCTTGGGCGCTAGCGGAGCTGTGCCCCAGGGACAAGATGAGCCCCGCACCATGTAGGTTTGCGCACAAGTCCTCGGTCGCATGGTTTGCGGAAAGGGTCAAGAGCAGCGCACCGGCGCTCGCTTGCTCGAGCAGGGAACGATCTTCGGCCGTGGGGGCGCGCAGGAACTCCGACGCGTGAGCTCCCCGCTTTACGTCATCTAGGAAAGGACCTTCCAGGTGCAAACCAGCCAAGCCGGAAATCCCCTGCTCAAGGCCCTCTTCCACCGCCTTTCTTGCGCGCTTCATGGTGTCCACATCGGTGGAGATAAGCGTGGGAAGGATTGTCGTGCTGCCGGCCGCTTGATGGGCCTGGACAATGGTCAAGAGTCCCTCGATGGTTGGATCGTCGTTCAATAGACATCCGCCACCTCCGTTGACCTGCAGGTCCACCAGACCCGGGCCGAGGGTTTGTTCTGCCAGCAGGACTTCGTCGTGTCCGTGACCACGTAGGTCATCTGTTGCTCCCACTCGGGCGATCAAGCCATCCTCGATCAGCAGGGCTTGATTGCTTTGCGACCCAGCGGGGGTCACGAGGCGGTGGGGGATCAGGAGGGTTCCCATGGGATAGGGCTCTAGCGATCCTCGCGCAGCCAGCGGGCCGCGTCCCGGGCAAAGTAGGTCAGGATCATGTCTGCCCCGGCTCTAGTGATGCCGGTCAGGCTCTCTAGAACGGCGGCCTTTTCATTGAGCCATCCGCCGGCCGAGGCCGCCTTGAGAGCCAAGTACTCGCCGGACACTTGGTACGCGGCGATGGGCAGGGTTGTACCTTCCCGCAATCGAAGGATCACATCGAGGTACGGTCCCGCGGGCTTGACCATCACCATGTCAGCCCCTTCCATCTCATCAAGGGCTAACTCGCGCAGGGCTTCCCGGGCGTTGGCTGGATCCATTTGATAGGTTTTCTTGTCTCCGTTCTTCGGCGCAGAATCGAGCGCGCCACGGAAAGGCCCATAGAACGCAGAGGCGTACTTGGCCGTGTAAGCCAGAATCGAAACATCCGTGTGTCCAGCGAAGTCGAGGCCATCGCGGATCGCGCCCACGCGCCCGTCCATCATGTCGCTCGGGGAAATGATGTCCGCGCCAGCAGCGGCCTGCATCAGCGCTTGCTTCACCAACACATCGACGGTCTCATCATTCAGGATGCGCCCGTCATCGTTCAGGATCCCATCATGGCCGTCGCTGTTGTAGGGGTCGAGGGCCACATCGGTGATGAGCACCAGTTCCGGGAGCTCCTTTTTCAAGCGCCGGAGAGCTTTTGGGATCAGGCCTTGATCATCGAAGGATGCCTCTCCCGTGCGGGATTTGTCCGATTCCTCAACCTTGGGGAAAAGGACCACTGCGCGAACGCCCTCTTCAAGAGCACCTTCTGCTTCACGCAGCATTCCGTCAAGGCTCCAACGGGTGCAACCGGGCATGGACTCAAGCGCCTGGTCGTTCTTGTCCTCATGCAGAAACATGGGCAGGATAAGTTGATCAGGAGAGAGCCGTGTTTCGCGGGTCAGGGCGCGTACGCCGGCGGACTTGCGGTTGCGACGGGGGCGCAGGGGAAGGTCGAGGGGGAATTCGCTCATGACGGGTGTTTAGGATAGCGTGGTTTTGCCCCGGGGATAAGAGCTGAACAAAAGACTCCCTCGGGTTGGGCCCTAGCGCCCTTGGCCGCGCATGATTCGATGGACTTGTCCCTCGGTCAGACCATCAAAATTCTCTTGGGTGCCGTCGAGCCAGGTGATTTCCACTTGGAGATCTCCGCTGGCTGTCCCCAATCCGAAGTGCACCCTTGGGTCGCTGCTGGAGCAATAGCTTTCGGCGGACTGCACCTGGCGCACTTGGACCCTATCCCCCTGGGTGAGCTTGGCCTGCGCGCCCAGAGCTTGAGTCCCGTTCTTTGTGCGCACATCAAGCATGATCCAGCCGCCAGCCTTGGGTGCAACATTACGCAGGATGCGCACACTGGCCGAGTTATCCTGCAGCACAACATCCACGTCTCCATCCCCGTCGATGTCCCCTAGGGCCACGCCGCGGCCCACCGAGAAAAAGTCCTCGGCGAGACCACCTCGGGGGCGAAGTTCCTCGTAGACGCCGTCGCCGGAACCCACAAAGACCTGGTCGGGTTCGGCTAGGGGACGCTCGCTGGAAAAGCGTGGCATGGCGTCCCCGACTCGGCCGTTGGTCACATAGATGTCGAGCAGTCCATCCTGATCGAAATCCGCTGCGCCCGTACCGAAACCGGTCACCAAGGTGCTGGCCTGAGCCATGCCGGTCTTGCGCGTGTCGTCCGAGAAGCGCCGTCTTCCGCTGCTGTAGAATGTATTGGTTTCAGCGCGCAGGTGGGTCACGAACAGGTCTGGCTTTAGGTCTCCGTTGAGGTCTTCAAAGATCACGCCCATTCCTGCTTCGGCCTTGCCTTCGCCAGAGAGCGCGCAACCCTTTAGGAGCGCCTGGTCCAAAAACTTGCCCGCGCCTTGATTGACCCACAGCTGATTCGCCATGCCGTCATTGGCCACATAGATGTCGATTCGGCCGTCCCCGGTCATGTCTCCCCATGCAACCCCTAGGCCATTGCCGAAGACTTCGGCGATGCCTGATGATGAACTAACATCTCGAAAGGTGCCGTCTCCCTGGTTTTCGTAAAGGGTGTCGGAGTCCGGCGAATCGAAGTTGTTGGGATGGCAGTAATCGGGTGAGCCCAATTTGCTCTTGCAGGGGAACTCGTTCGCGCTGCTCCAGCGCAGATAGTTAGCCACGAACAGGTCGAGATCCCCGTCTTGGTCGTAATCCAAGAAGGCCGCGCTCGTGCCCCAGGCTTTGTTATCGACTCCCGCTTCAGAGGCCACGTTCTCAAAGGTCCCGTCACCACGGTTCCGCAGCAGAACATTGGGTCCCATGTTCGTCACGTACAGATCCAGATCGCCGTCTCCGTCATAGTCGCCTGCTGCACAGCCCATGCCGAAACTGGACTCGGTGATGCCTGCTGATTCGGTGACATTTACAAAGGTACCATCCCCCTGATTGAGCCAAAGCTCATCGCTGGCGGTGGGCCCCCCCTCGCCAATCAGATCCGCGCCTTGGACGAGGAACAGGTCAAGGTCGTCGTCCCCATCAGCATCGAAAAGCGCGAGACCACTGCCGGTTACTTCCGGGATCCAAAAACGTTGCTTGGACCCAAGGCTGTGCACGAAGTCTATGCCCGTGGATTCGCGAATCTCCTCAAACCAAACCTGCTGAGGAGTGTCATCGGAGGTGGAGGTGGCTGAGTCGGAACACCCGGCTACGAGTAGGAAAAGCCCGAGGCCCCAGGCGAGTTGAGCGTGAAGCATGAGTTCAAAGACCCCTTTGATTGAGGAGGTTGCGGAGGTTTTCTATGCGCGTGTCGTCGGGAACAATGATGATTAGCTCTGCGAGGAGTCGTCGGGCATTGATCGCATCTTTCCCGCTCACAAAGAACGGCATGCATCGGAATCGCACCTCAGCCCAGTCCGGGTGCTTTTGCATTGCGCCGAGGAGCAGCTCGAAAGCCTCAGTGTTCCGCTTCAGGGCAATCAACAACTGGGAACTATTGAGGTAAACATCTTCGTTCGTAGTGCCCAAGCGGATGGATTCACCCAATTCGGCCACAGCTTCTGAATGACTGTTCATGAGCATCAGTACTTTGCCCCGCATGGTATGCATGCGTGCCAAGTGCCCACCATGACGCACCGCCTTGTCGGCAGCGGCTAGAGCTTTGATCAGATGGTCTCGGGCAGTCTGTGGGCTTTCGGCCCGCGCGATCATCGCGCGATCGAAGTGGATGCTGGAGACATTGAACCAAGCTGAGTGCTGCTCGGGATTGATCTCTAGAACCACATCTAGGGTAAGGAGGGCATCCTCTTGGCGATTGATGGCCATGTATGCCGCCGAGAGATTGTTGAGCACCACCAGGTCCCTTGGGTAGCTCTTTTGGAGTTGCTCTAAGATGCTCTTAGCGCCGGCCGGATCACCTTCCTGGTGCAGGTTTGACGCTCGTGACAGAAGCGCGGCGCGGCTGACACCGTAGCGCCCCATTTCCCTAGAGAGGCTGTCCGCCAAGGTCGGGCGCGCAGCATCTGCGCCCTGACTGAGTAAGGGCAGGGCTTCCCCGTCCCGCCCGAGATCCGCAAGGCATTGACCCAAGGCGAAGTCGACGAACTCATTTCCCTTGCCTGTGTTGCGAGCTTTTTCCAAGTGCACAAGAGCTGCTTGTGGGTTGCCTTCTTCTAGTTCCACTTGGCCAAGCCCTAAGTGCCCGTGAGGGTTCGAAGGAAGCAGGTTACGCACGGTGAGGAAATGTCCGCGCGCTTCCTGAAAGCGGCCCACCTTGAGGTAGCCAACTCCCAAACGGTAAAGACCCGCGGCCCCATTAGGCATAGCCTTGACCACGATCTCTAACTGTTCGAGCGCTTCCCGGTCGCCACCCGCTAGGGCCAGGCAAGCACCAAGGTGCAATCGGGTAGCATGATCGGTGGAGTCTAGTTCGAGCGCCTTGCGGAAGGCGTTGATGGCGCGGACCCAGGCGCCGTTCGCTTGGTAGGCCAAGCCCAGACTGCGATGGGCGTTGGATGTGGAGGGGTTTCGTTGGACTGCCTTGAGGCGCTTTTCAATCACCGCCTGCACGGCAGGATCAAGGGCCTCCTCCGGCTGTTCCAACTGGGCGCTTTCCGAAGGTTCCTCGAAGGCCACGCGCCCTTGGCTCTGATCGCCACAGCCCAAGAGTGGGGCAGCCATGAGGAGTGTGATGGGGGATACTCGCACGGAGGGATAGCTTACAGTGGACGAGCTAGGCCTCACAAAATGGATAGCCAAAAATACACGCCTGCAGCAGCTACAATCGGGTGTATTCGATCCAAGACTTGAAGCTTCTCGTCAATTGAGGCTCCCCCCATGTTGCTGGCAGGGCTCACCCTCCCCGGGGCATCGCTTCAATCGAAGTCCAGTCCTTGAGTCGCCGTAATTCGAGGAGAGCGTCAATCGGGGACAGATGTCCAACGGCGAGTTTTTCCAGGGCCAATTATCGAGTGCTTGGTTCCAGGTCAAAGAGACCCAGGAGGTATCTGCCCGCCTTTCTGCTCCGGACCTTCAATGAGCGTGGCGCTTAGATTTAGAGCCCACTTCCAACGATCAGGTTGAGGATGTCCGTCAGGCGTGGATCGTCTGGTGCAAGTAGCTTGATTTCGGCCATCAGGCTGCGCGCGCCAATACTGTCCTTGCGGCCAACATAGTAGGGGACAATCTGAATGCGTACCTCGAACCACTCCGGATGTGTCTGGGCAGCCTTCATGAGGATCTCGAACCCCTCTGCAGGACGTTTCCGCATGAAGCTCAATTGGGAGCACTTGAGGTAGACCGTTTCATCCATGCTGCCCAGACGAATGGCTTCGCGGTATTCTGCGATGGCTTCCTCTGGGCTGTTGAGTGCCATCAAGGTATTACCCCGTTGGTTGTGCATTCTGGCCACATGCCTTCCATAGGTCACTGCCTTGTCGGCCGCGGAAAGGGCTTTGCGCAGATGAGGCTGCGCAGCAGCTCGGTCTTTGCTCAGGAGGGCTACGCCACGGTCGTAGTGGATGCTTGAAATGTTGAACCAAGCTCTGTGGTGTTCCGGTTTGACAGTCAGCAAGTGGTGCAGGACTTGTAGGGCCTCTTCTTCCCGGCCAACCTGAATGTAGACGGCCCCCAAGTTGTTCAGCACTGCCAGATCATCCGGGTAGTCCTCTTCCAGGTCCTTAAGGATTGCGAGGGCGGCCATACGGTTGCCGGCTCCAAGGAATCTGCTCGCCTGTCCGATCTGGGCGGTGAGGCTAACGCCGTAGCCGCCGAGTTCCTTGGTCAAGGTGTCTGCAAGAGGGGGGCGTATAGGATCATTGGCGCGCCTCAGGTAGGGCAGCGCTTCGGAGTTGCGCCCAAGGTCTGCCAGGCACTGACCCAACATGAATCCCATGAACAAGTCCTCAGGAGCCAGGTTGTGAGCTTTGCTCAGATGCTCAAGGGCATTCTTCGCTTCTCCTCTTTCGAGCAGCACTTGTCCCATGCCCAGGTGTCCCAGGGGATGATCAGGGAATAGGCTGCGTAGGGTAAGGAATTGAGCCTGTGCTTCTTGGAATCGCCCCGTATTCAGGTAGCCCATGCCAAGAAGGTTGAGCCCCGCGGCCATTGTCGGCTCGGCCTTGACTACACGCTCAAGTTGTTCCACATGCTCGACTTCCTCGCCCGCATTGGCAAGGCAGATGGCTAGATGCAACCGTGCTGCATGATCATCTGGATTGAGGGCTAATGCCCGGCGGTAGGCTCCAATCGCCCAGGGCCAGGCGGAGTTCGCCTCAAAGGCAAGTGCGAGGCTGCGCTGGGCTGTGGCGGATTCAGGATTCCTCTTGATGGCTTCGAGGCGTTCTTGAATCACAACTTGAACCGCAGGGTCAAGTACATCGGGCGCAATGGTGGCACCGCTGGAATCAGAGAATGTTGAGTGCTCATCGCCGCAACCGGCAACTAAGTGCAGGAGAGCCAGACCGAGGACCAGATGGAAAGGGGACGAGTTCATGGTTCGCCCCACCCTAGAGAAGATCCTTCAACCCTCGCAACTCCAAGAGCGCATCAATCGGAGACAACTCGTCCAGATCGAGCTTCCTGATAGCGATCTCCACGGGACTTGGCTCCAAATCGAACAGGCCCAGTTGAGACCCAGGGGGTATCTGGTCGCCCTGCTGCAGGGATGCGATGCGTGGGCCATCCCCCGAGCCCGCTTCCAGTTGCCGTAGGATATTTCGGGCTCGTTCCACCAGGGCCGAGGGGACTCCCGCCAAGCGCGCCACATGAATGCCATAGGAGCGATCCGTTCCACCCTCCACAATCTTGTGCAGGAAGACGATCTCTTCGCCCCATTCGCGCACGGAGACATTCAGGTTATGCACCCCAGGCATGGAATCCGCGAGGGTCGTCAGCTGGTGGTAGTGGGTGGCAAAGAGCGTCCGTGCATGAACCTCTTCGCAGAGATGTTCCACGATGGCCCAGGCCAACGCGAGTCCATCGTAGGTGCTGGTTCCGCGGCCGACTTCATCGAGCACGACCAAGCTGCGCGGGCCTGCGTTGTTCAAGATGTTGGCGATCTCGACCATTTCGACCATGAAGGTCGATGCTCCGCGAGCAAGGTCATCTGCGGACCCAAGCCGGGTGAAGATGCGATCCACCACCCCGATGTGTGCTTCCGCAGCCGGGACGAAGGAGCCTATCTGGGCCAGGAGCACGATCAATGCGGTCTGGCGGATATAGGTGCTCTTGCCCGCCATGTTGGGGCCGGTGATCAAGCCGAGGGATCGGGTGCTTCGGTTGAGGCTCGTGTCGTTGGGCACGAAGGGGTCACCGTTTAGGTGCTGTTCGATCACGGGGTGCCGTCCGTCGCGGATCGTAATACTCTCGCCGCCGTCGATCACCGGTCGCACATAGCGTTGCTCCGCAGCGGTCTGGGCCAAACCTGCCAGCACATCGATCTCGGCCAGGGCGCGGGCGGTGGCCAGGATGCGCGGGATGACTGCGCGCATACATTCGCGCAGTTCGATGAAAAGTGTTTCTTCCAGGGCGTGGGATCGTTCTTCCGCACCCAAGACCCGCTCTTCGTACTCCTTCAATTCAGGCGTGATGAATCGCTCCGCGTTCTTCAGGGTCTGCTTGCGGGTGTAGTTCACCGGCGCGTTCTTCGCCTGGGCCCGGGGGATTTCGATGTAGTAGCCGAACACGCTGGTGTAGCCGATCTTGAGCCCTGGCAATCCCGAGCGTTCGGCCTCTTCGCTTTGGAACCGCGCCATCCAGGCTTTGCCGTCCCCGGCATCCACCCGCAATTGGTCCAGCTTGGAGTTCACCCCCTCACGGATCAGACCCCCTTCGCGCAAGCCATGTGGCGGACTGTCCACTAGGCCAGCAAGCACCCTCCCCACTTCGCTTTCGATTAGATCGAGGCCCGAGTGCAATTCGCCAAGGGTCTTGGAGTAAACCCGGTCGAGGACCTCTCGCAGGGGCCCGACCACCGCAAGGGAGCGCGCCAAGGCCATGAGGTCTCGCCCGTTGGCGCGACCCGTGGCCAACTTGGCCACCAACCGTTCCACATCTAGCACCTCGCTCAACAGGGCGCGCACTTCTTCTCGCAGGAATGGCTGTTCTACGAATTCTTCTACGCCCACCTGCCGCGCGGTGATCGATTTGACCTCGCGCAGGGGAGAGAGTAGCCAGTCTCTCAGCAGGCGGCCGCCCATCGAGGTCAGTGTATGGTCGATGGCATCCAGCAGCGTCCCTTCGCGCCGGGCATCGCGCTGGGTGACCACGAGTTCGAGGGTCGCGCGGGTGGCTGCGTCCAATAGTAGGTGCGAGCCATTCTCGACGCGCTCCATTTTCAAGATGTGTTCGCTGGATCCCCGCTGGGTCTCTTTCAAGTACTCGATCAGTGCGCCAGCCGCGGGGATTGCCGGGGAATCATCGGCAAATCCAAAACCCTCGAGCGTCTTGACTCGAAACTGGTCCATGCAAACACGCATGGCGGCGCCGGTCTCGAATCGCCACGGGGGGCGCTCGGTGGTGGTTGCACCTACGGTGCGTTCGATTGTTTCCCAGGCGGCAGGGAACTCATCGATTAAGCCCTCGGCTATGACGAGCTCTGCCGGACCGATGCGAACCAGCTCGTCTTCCAAGGCCTCGTGGCTGATTTCTTCGGCCATGAAGCGGCCGGTGGAGATGTCGACCCAAACCAGGCCGACGCCTTCTTTCTGCACAGAAACACATGCGAGGTAATTGCTGACCCGTGCATCCAGGGCGTTCTCTTCAGTGATCGTGCCCGGGGTGACGACCCTCACGATGCTGCGCTTGACGATCCCCTTGACCGTCTTCGGGTCTTCCATCTGTTCGCAGATCGCGACCTTGTAGCCCTTTGAAACTAACTTCAGTAGGTACGCTTCGTGAGCCTTGACCGGCATGCCCGCCATGGCCAGAGCATCTTTCGTGCCCTTCGAGCGTGAGGTCAGGGTGATGCCCAATTCTCGGGAGGCAACCTCCGCGTCCTCCCCAAATAACTCATAAAAGTCACCCATGCGAAAGAACAGGAGGGCGTCCGGCTGCTCACGCTTGGCCGCCTGGAACTGGTCCATCATCGTGACCTTTTTGCGTTTGACGGAGTTTTTGGCGGAGACTTGTCTCATGGGGGCATCCCAGTCTAACGGAGGATTCAGGAGGGCGACGATCCGAACCCTGATCCCCGGCCCCACAGGCTACAATTTGCCCCGTAATCGACGAGCTTGGACTGCGGGGCCCCACCGCTTGGCACGGTCCTTGTACTTAATCGCCCTGGAGTCCCAATTCATGTCCCATAGGGCTCCTCCCGAGCCCTCCGCCTTCCTCCTGTCCAGCCCCGTAGCCACCACCATGACCCACCCAAGAGACAGGCTCGCTCCCTGGGCCAAGGTGCTCCTCACCGTGTCGCTCGCCTCCTGCGCCACCTACTCCGATCGAACGGGTGGGGCGCTCAAGGACTTTGAACAGGCGAGTTTCGCACATGCGGAGAGCGTCTTTGCGGATGAGGAAAACACCCAGTCGACGTTCTTGTCTGGAGCCGAAGCGGGCCTCGTGTCTTTCACCGATGGTCGTTATGGGGACGCGATCAATCACTTCGAACAGGCTTTCGTCGAGGTTGTCGAGTTGGAGAATGCGGCCCTGCTCGATCCCGAGGCGCTCGGCCGGGAGATGTCCACTTGGGCCTTGAGCGAGGAGCTCAGCAGTTACCCCGGCGAAGGCTACGAGCGCGTCCTGTTACATGCCATTTGGGGGCTCGCTTATCTAGGTCTCGGCAACGTGGAAGACATGATGGTCGAGGTTCGCCGTTCTAATCGTCTGCTGGCTGCCGAAGAGCGTTTTCACCAGAGCGAATACCGATCCGGAGGGCTTGCGACATTTTTGTCTGCCATCGGCCATGAGCTCACTGGCCAATTGGATGAGGCCTACATCGACTACAAGATCCTGGCCAAGCTCGGGGTGGCAAAGTCCTTGTACGGCCCGTCCCTCGTTCGCATTTCGCACTCCCTCGGTTTAGCCGAGGCAAGCGATCAGTGGGAACAAGAGTTTGGCCCTGCTGCGGAGATCCCAGTCGGCAGTGCGCGCGTAATCCTGATCGCTGGTCTAGGTATGGGGCCCACCAAGCGAGAAGTACGCGTGAGCGTGGGAACCGGCGAAGGCCTGCTGACCGCTGTGGTCCCCGAGGTCGTGCGCAATCAGCATTCAATTTTACCGGTGACCTTGCACGTGTCCCAGCATGCGGTCAAGACCGTCATGTTGGAGGACGTTCAGCGTCTCGCAACCGAGAGCATCGCAGACCGCATCGCTTGGCTGGCGGCCAAGTCCGTCTTGCGCACGGTGATCAAGCGGGAACTCCGCCAAAAGCTCGATAAGGAGATTGGCGTAGCCGGGGCCATCATTGGGGATGTGTTCAATGTGGCCACGGAACGGGCCGACCTGCGTTGTTGGAGCACCCTTCCTAGTTCTTGGGCAGCGGCACGAATCTATGTTCCCGGCGGTGAACACAGCATTGCCGTGGACCTGCCCGGTGGGCCCCCCGTGGATCTGGGGCGAGTGATTCTCAGTCCAGGT
This sequence comes from Planctomycetota bacterium, assembly GCA_028823345.1. Lineage (GTDB taxonomy): Bacteria > Planctomycetota > UBA1135 > UBA1135. Next base: position 16,816 of record JAPKBR010000042.1, on the reverse strand, counting down.
GAGACCATGTTCGTATTCGTTCGAACCATGAACCATGACATTCATGCCCGACAAGTGGGAGGCCTCTTGGTCGCTCCCCCAGCCGAGCAATAACAAACCTTTTGATACCCCTTGAAACTAAGCCATGAAGACAGCCCTGATCCTATCCCTTCTTACCTTCGTTAGTTGCAGTTCTACCAACTACGGCGACGCCTCGGCCACCGAGACGGTCAACGCCGATTGGGGTTCCACTGACCTCCAGACATTTGCAACTGAAATGAGCGACAGCCTTGGAGCTGCCACCCAGTTGGCATTTCTCGATCACCCCGGCAAAGACGGCGACAAGCGCATAACCGTCTACATGGGGGGTTTTGACAACCTGACCGGCGAGCACATCGACCTTGGTGGCTTGCGTGACAAGATGACAGCTAAGTTGGTGGGCACGGGTAAGTTCCGCATCGTTGCCGAGCACAAAGGCCAAGGTGAAATTGAACAGCAGGTCCGCTTCCAACAGGGGTCGGGCCGTGTGGATCCGGCGCAGGCTAAAGCCTTCGGCAAGCAGCTCGGCGCCGACGTGGTGGTCTTTGGATCATTGCGGGACATCACCAAGACCAAGTCTCGCTCCCTCGAAACAGCGGGCGTCAAAACCAAGGACGTTTTCTTCCAGTTGGTCCTGCAGTGCGTCAACATCGAAACAGGTGAGATCCTCTGGGCCGATGAGTCTGAGATCCGTAAGAGCCAAAGCACGGGAATCTTCGGCTGAGACACTTTGGAAAGACGGATGTTCGGTTCTTGGCAGCGTGCCGCTAAGTGAGGTGTCGCCCAAGTGGCGATGATCATCACGACGAATCCATCCTGGCGGCGGGCCTTCCCAAGGGAAGGCCCGCTTCTATGGGTGAGAGCCTCGGGCGCAAAGATTCAGGAGGCGCAGCTTGAATGACAGGGGCTGTGAAGCATCCCCCGCAGGCTAGAAGAAATTTTCTTAGCCCTGAAATCCGCTCCCTGGCGCTCTGGGTGGCTGAATTGGTGCTTCTTTGAAATTGTCCGTTCGAAATGGAAAGCCCTCCGGCTAACCGACTCGTAGCCGAAAGGCTGCATTTGGGGATCCCGACTCTTAGCGGAGTCGATCAGGGCCCGCTGGTGGGGACCAGCGGGCCCATCCTCGTTTTAGGGGGCATCGCTCGCGCTCAGGTCACCCCTCCTCGAATCACCCTCGCAGGGTGAGTAGCGGGGTCCGGAATTCTTAAATGCGGACCAGGCATTCCCCCCTGGTGGCCCCTGGGCGGGAGGGGGCTGAAAAAAATTCACAATCCCAGTTCGGGTCACTCGTAATCCGCGCTCTTCATGTGCCGACGGATCCGCAAGGTTCGCCAGTCAGACAGTCTAAGGAGTTAGTGATTGGGTTTTGGGACTGAGAACCCCAAAGGAAGCCCAGAGAAGAAAGAAGATGAAGAAAAGGAAGGCGAGGACCTGAGTCAGTCAGGCCCTCGCCTTCCTTTTGTCTTGTGGTACCCAGCCCCCTTGGTCCCCGCCTCTCGGACTGATTCGGCCAGCGTGAGGATTACACGGGGGGAGGATTTCGGGGCTTGATGGAAGATTGAGGCCTCTGAGGCCGTATTGTGGTCCATCACCGCCGGAAACTCCGGCAGACACAACCTAGCAGTTTTCCCAGCATGTCCCTTGCCCTAGTCACCGGCGGCGCCGGATTTATCGGCTCTCACCTTGTGGACCGTCTCGTCTCGAAGGGCCATTCGGTTCGCGTGTTGGATGACTTTTCATCGGGCAAGTTAGAGAACCTTGCCGAACTTGACTGCGGCGATTTGAATTCCGGCAAGCCCGTCGAGATCGTTCGGTCCTGCATCACCGATCCGGACCGCGTGCCCAGCGCCATGCGAGGGGTAGATTGGGTTGTCCACCTTGCTGCTCAGGTTTCCGTCCCGCGCAGCATTGAGGATCCGCGGGGGAGCTACCGCATCAACGTGGATGGCACCTTGAACATTGTGGACAGCGCGCGCATCGCCGGTGTCCAGCGGGTGGTCTTCGCCGCATCGTCTGCCGCCTATGGAGACAATAAGGAAATGCCCTTGCGTGAAGAATTCATGCCCCGGCCCCTGTCGCCCTATGCCTCGGGCAAGCTCGCGGGGGAACAGCTGATGCGCGTTTGGGCCGAGTGCTATGGCATGCACACCACGAGCCTGCGTTTCTTCAATGTGTTTGGACCTCGGCAGGCGGACGATTCTCCCTACACCGGCGTCATCGCGATTTTCGCTAAGGCTTTGATCGAGGGCCGTCAGCCAACCATTCATGGCGACGGTAGCCAGACTCGGGACTTCACTTTTGTCTCCAATGTGATTGACGGGATTTGTGGAGCCCTCGAGGGGAATCCCCCCCCCGGGTCGGTGATCAACCTCGGGGCCGGGGATCGCATCAGTTTACTGGAGCTTTATCGGGCCATGGGCAAGGTGCTGGGCAGGGACGGAGAGCCCAAATTCGGGCCTGCGAGGGATGGGGACGTGCCCCACAGCCAGGCAGCCCCCGCTAGGGCTAAGGAACTCCTGGGCTGGACCTCCCAAATTCCCTGGGCGCAGGGCCTCGAAGTCACGCTGGAGTGGTACCGTCAGCGTCTCAGTGCGGGTCGTTCCTGACTGCTATGGCAGGTTCAGGGTTGCCCTCTCGGGGGGCGGGGTTTATTCTGTTCGCCTAATTATCCAGCGGGGCCTTTTATGAGCCCTGGCATGTCTGTTTGATGAGGAAGCCATGAGCTACCAAGAGGATCTCAAGAGTTTATTTGGGTTGCATTCTGTGACCTATAAGTACGGCCTCGACAAGGACACCTTGTTCGATGACGCTATCGCCAATGACCGTGGCCGCGTGACCGCTGACGGTCCGGACGATCAGCAGAAGGCGTTCCCCACCAAACTCGGCAAGGATGGGCCCCTGGTCTTCTACACCGACCCTTCCTGTACTGGTCGTCCAGTCAAGGACACCTTTGCGGTGGCGCACCCAGAATTCGAGGAGCGGATTTGGTGGAAGAACGATTTCCAGAAGTTCGACCCCGACAAGTTCGCGGCTCTGGTGGCTCGCGTCGGCGAGCACCTCAATCAGACCAAGGCCACCCTGCATGTACAGGATCTGTTTTGCGGCACCGATCCGGAATACGCCGTGCCCTATCGCTGGGTTGGCGAGTACGCCAGCCACGCCATGTTCGTGCACAACATGTTCCCCAAGGGAATTGAGGGCATCGAGGACGAGAGCGGCAAGCGCTGGACCCTGCTGAACGCCCCGAGCTTCCATGCGGACCCCCAGCGCGATGGGACCCCCGGTGCGCGCGGCGCGATCATGGACATGAAGAACAAGATCTGCCTGGTGTTTGGCCGGGCGGATTACTGTGGCGTCAACAAGAAGGCGATGTTCACTGTGATGAACTGGCTCTTGCCGGAAGCCGGTCACATGTCAATGCACTGCTCCGCCAACGTGGGGCCCCGCGGAGACGCGGCGATCCTGTTTGGCCTTTCGGGCACGGGCAAAACCACCCTGTCGGCCGATCCCGATCGCCAGCTCATTGGCGACGACGAAACAGCCTGGACCGACAGCGGCATTTCTAACTTGGAAGACGGCTGCTATGCCAAGTTGATTGATCTGAACAAGGAAGCCGAACCGGTTATTGCTGCGGCCCTTTCCATGGGCGGTACGGTGGTCGAAAACGTGCCCTGTCTGCCCGGCAAGCGCATGGAGGACACCGATCCTCAGGATCTGGACCTAGACGACAACTCGATTACCGAGAACACGCGTTTCAGTTATCCCCTTTCCTGCAACCCGAACGTTGCGGAAGGCGCAAAGGGCTCCCACCCGGAGACGATCGTTCTGCTGACAGCAGACGCTTTTGGCGTGTTGCCGCCGGTTTCGATTCTGGACCCCAAAGAGGTGATGTACCACTTCATCATGGGCTTCACCGCCAAGCTGGCGGGTACCGAGGTTGGTGTAACCGAGCCTAAGGCGGCGTTTTCCTCGTGCTTTGGTGCGCCTTTCATGCCTCACCAGCCCAGCGTTTACGCGCGCAAGCTGGCCGAGAAAATGGACAAGCACAAGGCCCGTTGCATTTTGCTCAACACCGGCTGGGGCGGAGGCTCCTACGGCGTAGGCAAGCGCATTTCTATCAAGGACACGCGCGCTCTGCTGAACGCTGCTCTCCGTGGTGATCTGCACCAGGATGGAGCCGAGTACGAAACGCACTCGGTGTTCAACCTCAAGATGCCCAAGTCCTGTCCCGGTGTGGACAGCTCGATCTTGAACCCCAGAAATTCCTGGGCGGACAAGGACGCTTACGATACGGCGGCCAACAAGTTACGTGATCTATTCAAGACTACTTTCGAGTCTAAAGGCTTTGCAGATCTCGGTATTGATCCGGTGATGTAGGCCTCCCTGGGTTTAACCATGAGCAACACGGCACACGAACATTACATGCGGGGGATGACCCTCTTTGGTGAGGGAGAGCACATCGCCGCCGAAGACGCCTACCGGCAAGCCTTGGTAGCCCAGCCTAAATGGACCGAAGCCATGCATGGCTTGGCCATGACGTTGATGCACCAAGGGCGACTGGAAGATGCGATCGCCGTGGGCAAGGAAATCACCGAGATCGACGACGGAGACCCTTTTGCTCACACAAGCCTCTCGATCTTCTACCAACGCCAGTCGGCGATTGCTGAAGAGAAAGGCGACAAGCAGGCTGCCACGGACTTGATTGCCGAGGCTGAAAAGTCCGGGGCCCAAGCACGCTTGCTCTCCTGGAAACAGGAGTTACGCAGCAACCCGGACGCGCCCAAGCCGGACTTGCCGGAAGGCATGGACGTGATCCAGTAGGGACGCGGCGCAGCGCTACTCTTCCGATTCTTCTTCTTCGTCAAGGCCGAGGGTCTTGCGACCCTCTTCACTGATCAGGTGCGGACCCCAGGTCGGCTCCCAAACGATCTCGACCTCGGTTCCAGTAACCCTGGCCATGCCGTTGACCCGGCGCTTCATGACCTCGGGGATCGTGCGCGCTTCGGGGCAGGACTGTGAGGTCAGGGTCATGGTGATCAGCACCGCGAAGGTGTCGGAGACCTTGACGTCATAGATCAGGCCAAGGTCGACGATGTTGACCGGGATTTCGGGGTCGAAAACCTGGCGTAGTTCGGTGAAAACTTCTTCGGGGGTGGGCATTGTAGGTTCCTTTGTTCGCTGGACAGCAGCGAATGGATCATAGCGTTCTGGCGGATCCCTGCAAGTGGCCCCCGGGGCGTTATCATGAGCCTACTGTGATTGCCTACGAAGGAACCCTATTCCGGCCTCCATCCGAGGCCAATAGCCTGATTTTGCAGGCCACGATTGGGTGCTCGTACAATCAGTGCACATTCTGCGCCATGTACCGGGATAAGCGCTTCCGGGTGCGACCCATGGCCGAACTCTTGGCCGAGATCGAGTGGGCGAGTCAAAACCTTGGGCCCGTACATAAGGTGTTCTTGGCGGATGGGGATGCCCTGGTGGCCAAGAGCCGGTTCCTTGGGGAACTTTGCGACGCCTTGCGCGCCACCTTTCCGGACTTGCGCCGCATCTCTTGTTACGCCTCGCCGCAAGCCCTTGCGATTCGCAGCGTGGACGAGATGTCCCTCCTGCGGGAAAAGGGTCTGACCCAATATTACCTCGGGATTGAATCCGGCCATGACCAAGTGTTGTTGGATTTGGACAAGGGGGTGGACGCGGAGGAAATGATCCGCGTGGCGAACAAGGCCCAAGACGCTGGGGTTGCCCTGTCCACCATGATCCTGCTCGGCGCCGGAGGTCGCAAACTTTCCCAAAAGCACGCCGTAGAGTCGGCGCGAGTGGTCAATGCCATCCAGCCCAAATTCCTTTCGACCCTGGTGATGACGCCGGTGGAGGGCACGCCATTGGGAGACCAAGAGGCCCGGGGTGAGGTGGACGAGCTGAACCCGGTCGAATTGGCTGCCGAGTTGCGCGAGCTGATCGGGGGCCTCGAATGCGAGGCAACGATCTTTCGCTCTAACCATGCCAGCAATACCCTGACCCTCGCAGGGGTGCTGCCCAAGGACAAGCGGGAACTGCTGCGTGTCCTGGACGAGACCCTGGCCCATCCGAGCCGCGCTCGCTTCGTTCCCCGCTGGCAGCGGGGTCTGTAGCGCTGGTGCCCCGCTGGTAGCCGGGGTGGACCTCCAGGGAGGCGGGTGAGCCCCAAGAGGAGCCCCTCTATGCAAAACCCCTGTGTGAAGGGGAACTCAGACCCTGTGCGATCTGCCTCTTGAGGGCACAATAGGTGCTCCCCCGAAAGTCTCTTTCATTCCAGCATGAATTTCATCTCCCCCCGGCGGTCCATCTTAGACCGCGTGTTGTTGGCGTCCGCTCTTGGCGCATTGATATCCACCGCTGTCAGCGCCCAAGCGCCAGCGCGTGATCCCAAACCTCTTGCGGTCCAAAATGTTGCGGTCGAAGGTCGCGAAGGCAGCTACACCCTGCTGCTGCGCGACGGCCGCATTGCAAAAATCCAGGCTGCCAGTGAGGACTTGCCCGCGGGTTACACGTCGATCGACGGCGAGGGCCTGCATGCGGCGGCCGCGTTCATGGACGCCAGTGCCGAGGCCGGTCTGGGCGAGCATGTGATTGCGGTGGACCAGGATCAACCCGTGGACACGGACTCAGGTGTGCGTATCGAAATGCGCCGGGCCAATCGCAAGGGTATCGACCCCTCATGGACGGCGGCTTCGGCGGTGAGCTTGGATGGGGACAAGGCAAAGCAGTGGGCCAAGTCAGGCTTCAGTTCGTTCGTGGCGGCCCCCTCGGGTGAGTTGCTTGCGGGGCAAAGTTGTCTCGTACTGGCGCGCGGCGTGGCTCCCCGGGACCAAGTGCTGCACACGCCGGTGTTCCAGCACGCAGCATTCCGTGCCAGTGGCGACGGCTATCCCTCGACCCTGATGGGCTATCACGCCCAGCTGCGGCAGTTTTTCTATGACGCCGGCCGGCACCGTGAGTTGAAGCATCGGTATGAGGCAGACGGCAACGGGCCTCGGCCACCCCATGACCCCAATCTAGACGCAGCCTTGGCACTGCTTGATGGAAAGCAGACTTTGGCTTGCGCTGCGGAAAGTGCGCGCGATGTACACCGCTGGTTGAAGCTTGCGGATGAGTTTGGCTTGAAGATCATGATCGTGGGTGGTCGCGAGGCTTGGAAGATGGCGGCTCAACTCAAGGCCAGTGGCACTGCGGTGGTCTTGACCCTCGATTGGCCGGAAGAGGTGGACGATCCTCGCGAGGAGAAAGAGGAGGAGAAGGAGGCCTCGGACGACGATCCGGAGGCCAAAGAGCCCGAGCAGCCCGAAGAATCCGCTGCTGATTGGGAATACGAAGAGCCCAGCGGGGCTCTGTTAGACAAGCGGCTGCGTTGGGAAGAGATGCGCGACAGTGCGATTCGCCTGCATGAAGCCGACGTGACCATCGCCTTTGGTAGCGGAGGCGAGGGCGCCAGCCAATTGCTTGAACACGTGACTGAACTGGTGGAAAACGGCCTTTCTCGGGATGCCGCCTTGGCCGGCCTTGGTTCCAGCGCCGCATCCCTAGTGGGGGGCGAGCGCTACTTGGGCCGCATGGCTGCAGGGGCTCCCGCAAACCTTTGCCTTTGGAGTGCCCCGCCCCTGACCGAAGACGCCGCTGTGCGTTACGCGATCATCGACGGGCACCTGATTGAGTTCGATATCAAAGTTTCAAGTGGCGAGCCCCCCGCCGAGGGGACCGACCTCACCGGTCGCTGGACCATCGTCGATCCCGACGATGACGAGGACGACCCCATGGAGTTGAACTTGACCATGGACGAGGACGGATCAGTCAAGGGCAGCGCGAGCGCCATCAACCCCATGGACGGCACCGCGCTGACCGGCGAGGTCACCGGTTCGGTGCATGGAAAACAAATTGAGATCGAGGTCGAGTTCAATGTAGGACCGATGACCGTAGTCTTTCGAATGGAAGGTGAATGGTCCGAAGGGGCCTTCGCCGGAGACACCACCCTGGACTTGGGTGGTCAACAACAAGAGAGCGCCTTTGAGGCTGCTCGCATTCCCGACCGGAGAATCCGCTGATGTTCACACCCCTCTTTCTATCCCTTTTTTGCTTTGTGCCCCAGGCGCAACACCCCATTGAAACCGACGAGCAACGTAAGCCCAGCATCGAAGTTGGCAGTGTCTGCTTAATCCAGGGCGCGACGATCCACACGGCCACGGGCCCCGCCTTCGAGGGCGACGTGCTGGTGCGTGATGGGGTCATCGCGGACGTGGGGGCCTCTCTCACGGCTCCTGATGGCGCTACGGTGATCGACGCAAGCGGCATGCACCTTGCTCCCGGCGTGGTGGACTGTCACTCTCACATGGCCATCGAGCGTGGCATTAACGAGGGCACCCTCTCGATCACCGCTGAAGTCACGATCCGCGACTCGGTGGATTGCGACGACATCACGATCTACCGCGCACTGGCGGGGGGCGTGACCACCGCGCGTTTGCTGCACGGTTCGGCTAACGCCATTGGCGGCCGGGATGCGGTGATCAAGCTGCGTTGGCACGCGAACAATGCGGACGAGCTCCTGTTCGCTGGTGCCCGGGAGGGCATCAAGTTTGCCCTAGGCGAGAACCCTAAACGCTCCAATTGGGGCGGCGGAGGCCGTTTCCCGGCCACGCGCTTGGGCGTGGAGTCCATCTACTACCGGGCCTTTTCCCGAGCCAAGCTCTATGCGGCCGAGTGGGCCGCCCATGAGGAAGCTCTCGCAGCGGGCAGGACTCCCCTGGCTCCCCGTCGAGATCTGCGCCTAGAGACCCTGGCGGGCATTATCGCTGGGGTTGTAGATGTACACAGTCACTGTTATCGCGCGGACGAAATCCTGATGCTGGTACGGGCTTGCGAGTCCTACGGCATCACCATTAAGACTCTGCAGCATGTGTTGGAGGGCTACAAGGTCGCGGTGGAACTTGCAGAAGCCAACGTGGGGGCAAGCTCGTTCTCCGATTGGTGGTCGTACAAGATCGAGGCCTATGACGCGATTCCCCAGGCGGCCTCCATCATGCACGACGCTGGTGTGCTGACCTCGATCAACTCAGATTCAGACGAAATGGTGCGCCGCCTGTATGCGGAAGCAGCCAAGAGCGTGCGTTATGGAAATATGGATCGTGTTAGCGCGTTGCAGTTGGTGACTCTCAATCCCGCCCGTCAGTTGGGCCTTGCGGACCGCATTGGCTCGATCGAAAAAGGCAAAGATGCAGACTTGGCCCTGTTGAACGGCGACCCTCTTTCCAGTTTGAGCCGCGTGGAGTGGACCATGGTGGACGGAGTGATGGAGTTCACGCGTCTTGACGGTTTTGGTTTGGATGCGAGTCCATTGGAAGCCAGCGCAACCGTGGCCGCCTATCCCGAAGGGTCTGACGAGAGTGTTTTTGCTAACGTGGCGCGGGTGACGAGCGGCGACGCGAAGCCCCTGGCGCTTGTAGGAGGAACCGTGCACCCGGTCTCTGGTCCGGCTATGGAAGGCGCCTCCCTCTTGATGCAAGACGGCATCATTCTTGGGGTTGGCATGGATTTGGAATTGCCCGAGGGAACGGAAATCATCGACGTCAGCGGCAAGCACCTTTGGCCTGGGATGATTTCCCTTGGCAGCCTGCTGGGCCTGCATGAGATTGGTGCTGTGCAAGCCACCAATGATGCTGCCGAAATTGGCGGCAATCAGCCCGACCTACGGGTGGCGTCGTCACTCAACGCTGACTCGGCACACCTTGGGATCAGCCGCTGGAACGGCATCACACGGGCTCAACCCACCCCCACGGGTAGGGGCCCCATCAGCGGGCAGAGTGCGGTGATTGATCTTGATGGTGACACCTGGGAAGAGTTGCTGACCCGTGATCGGGACATGTTGCACCTGCGCTTCCCGCGTCGGAGCAGCGGCCGTCGCGGTTCCGAGGAGGGGCATGATCATGACCATGACCATGGGACCGGTGGTGACGAACACCAAGATGATGGCCACGTGCACACCGACCTTTGCGAGCACATGCGGGGCGGCCATGACTGCCACACCTCCGGCCGTTTGATCCTGCCGCCGCCCGCGGAGGACTCCAAGTCCAAGGGCTATGACGAGAGCGAGTCGATCCAAGAGCTTAAGGACCTGTTTGAGGAGGCGCTCGAGCATGGGCGCCTCAGCGACCTGGCCACCGGCAGCGGGACACGTGCTCCGGAGATCGACCCACGCCTTGCCGCCATGGTGCCCTACGCCCGCGGCGAAAAGACGATTGCTCTTCACGCCGAAGACGCCCAAACGATCCTGGATGCGTTGCACTTTGCAGCGGATATGGACTTGCAAGTCGCCCTCTACGGAGTGCGCGAGGGTTGGAAGGTGGCGGATCGGATCGCCGCAAGCGGAACTTCCGTGGTCATCGGTGGAGTGTGGAACATTCCCCGCTCGATCCGCGACCCCTATGACGCGGTGTTTGCGAACGCCGCAGTCATGACCCGTGCTGGAGTCACCGTGGCAATCTGCACGGCGGACTCTGACAACGAACGCAACTTGCCCTTCCAAGCCGCCACCGCAGCGTCTTTTGGGTTGCCCGCCATCGATGCGGTGCGTGCAGTCACCTTGTACCCCGCGCGGATCTTGGGCCTTGACGATCAACTTGGGTCCCTAGACACAGGGAAGCGAGCAGACGTGATTGTGACCGAGGGCCATCTACTCGAAATCACATCGCGGGTCACCGATCTCTACATCGATGGTCGGCGGGTAAACCATGACGACAATCGTCACACCCGTTTGGGACGTCGTTACCGCGAGCGCATGGAGCGTTTGCGGGACTAGGGCGAGTGTGCGATTCAGCTGTCCGTCAAATGGCGAACAAGAGCACGAGGGCGAGTCCAACCCAGAGCACGCGCCCAAGGGTGCGGTCAAAACGAGCGCCGGGCTGGCGGTACCAGTTGGGCGGTAAAATGGCAGGAATGGGCTCTTCTCTCACAGTTGTTCTTTCCTCTCACTACATTCATATGGAATGGAGTAGGTCCATTTCTAGTGCTAGAATGTAAACAAGAGGTATTTCTCAGTCCTGGGACTTCCAACCGCAAAACAACGACATCCATGGATATCAAACAAATAGAGGTTTCTTGCCCCTGCTGTGAGGCAATGCTACTTGTAGACGTGCGCACCCAGAAGGTCTTACGGCACGCTCCCCCCGCCCAACTGGACGAAACAGGGAAGCCGGTTTTGGATGAAAACCGCTGGGATTCAGCGAAGGTTCGCGTTTCAGGCCGCAAGGAGCGCAGCGACGACAGCTTCGATGAGGCCTTGGGCAGGGAGCAATCCCGGGAGAAGGATCTCGACGACCTCTTCAGCAAGGCTAAAAACAAGATTCAGCGTCGAAAAGACTCGGACGCATTCTAAGCCCATCGGAGATCCAGGGAAGCCGGCTCTTGTGGCAGCACCCTCAGCCAATTAGGCGTTCCTTCCACGTCGTGAGATCTAGATCCCGAGTGCAGTCGCGACTACATCGAAGGATGTTCTGTCAGTTCCCCGAGCTTAGCACGCCCCAGCCGCAAACTGTTGAGTACCACGCTGATGCTGCTCATGGCCATGGCGGCGGCCGCGAAGGGCGGGGGGAGGTCGGGGCCGCCGACAACCGCGAGCAGGCCCGCTGCGATGGGCAGGCCAAGAAGGTTGTAGATGAAGGCCCAGCCTAGGTTTTGAATGATCGTTCGCTTGGCCAATTGGGAAAGGCGCAGAGCACGCAAGAGACCGCTCAGGTCAGATGACATGAGGGCCATGTCTGCGGATTCAAGCGCCACGTCCGCGCCGCCGCCCATGGCGATGCCCACGCTGGCAGCGGCCAGGGCCGGGGCGTCGTTGATACCGTCGCCCACCATGACCGTGGTGCGGCCGTTGGATCCGAGGTCGGTGAGTAGCTCAGCTTTGCGTTCGGGGGATGCGGAGCCTTCGAAAGGGATTCGTTCCAGGTCCAGGGACGTGAGCAGGGCGGCTACGGCGGCAGGATCATCCCCGGATGCGATGTGGATTTCGAGGCCCTCCCGTTCGAGGGCGGCCAGAACTCTTGGGGCTTCTTGACGGGGGCGATCGGTCAAGGCGATCGTGGCTACCAAGGTCCCATCTTCTTCCATCAACACCGGGGTGCTGCCCGTGTCGCGCGCGGGTTGGCAGAGCTCGTCGATCAGGATGGCAGCATGGCCGCGCTGGATGGCGGCCTTGGGGCTGCCGACCCACACCCGGCGGCCAGCGACTAAAGCGCTGACTCCGATGCCGGGTTCCGCGACGAACTCATCAGCGGGCAAAATGGGCAAGCTTTGAGATCTTGCTGCGCGTACAAAAGCCTGGGCCAGGGGTTGTTCACTGTTTTGTTCCACGGCCGCGGCCCGGGCCAGGAGACCCTTGTGATTGGCCTTGGGGTCGATCGGCGTCAACGATCCGAGCTCTGGCATGCCCAGGGTCAAGGTGCCAGTCTTGTCGAGCACGATGACCTCCGCAGCACAAAGGCGTTCCAGCGCCGAGGCCTGGCGCACCAGAATTCCGGCCCTCGCGCCTCGGCCCGCGGCCGCCACAATTGCCATGGGTGTGGCCAAGCCCAAGGCGCAAGGACAGGCGATGACAACCACGCTGATGGCGCGGCCTAGGGAATCGCCCAGGGGCGCGCCGCTCAAGAACCAAGCGACGAAGGTTATGGCGGAGATCATCAACACCGCGGGCACGAAGAATGCGCTAACGCGATCCGCGAGGCGCTGGGAATCTGCGCGGGATGCTTGGGCTTCGCGCATGGCGCGGGTGATGCGTCCAAGGGCAGATTCTGCGCCCACGCCTTGGGTGATCACGGTCAAGGCGCCGGTGCCGTTGACCGCGCCTGCATGGATGCGTTCACCGGGTCCGCGTTCGATGGGGATCGGCTCGCCCGTTAGCAGGGACTCATCCAGGGCCGAGGTGCCTTCCAACACGACCCCATCCACGGGAACGCGTTCCCCGGGGCGGATCAGGATGTGCATGCCCGGCTTTAGGGTCTTGAGGGCTACATCCTTGATTTCGTTTCCTTGGACTACATGCGCCGTGGACGGAGCGAGTTCCATCATCGAAGTAAGGGCATCTCCGGCGCGTGCTCTTGTTCGGGCTTCCAGAACGCGGCCCAGTAACACAAAGGCCAGGATCATGGGGCCCGCGTGGGCGTGATGTCCTGCGCCGCCGAGTAGCCCGGGAAAAGCAACCTCAATCACCGCCGCGACAAGTGACGCCAGGGCGCCGATGCCTACGAGGGTATTCATGTCCGGCGCCCCAAGGCGCGCCGCGCGTAGACCATCGGAAAGGATCCGCCGGCCTCCGATGAAAACACCCACGCTTGCCAACAGGAGCATCCAGATGCCGTGAATGTGCCACCAAGCAAGGGCAAAGGTCAGTACGGCCGACGCGCCCGCGACCCATGCTCCCTGAGCGACGCGACGGCGCTCCTCGTTTTCTTTTTCCCGGGCGAAAGCCACGTCACTGTATGAGTCTTCATCGCCGAGCGCCCCCGGCGGGATTTCGTACCCGCCGCGCGCGAGAGCTTGGTTGATGGCTTCGATCGAGGCCTCTGGAAGCAGCTCAAGGCTCAATGCCCGGGCCCCGAAACTGACCCGCGCTGCTTCGACCCCCTGCACCCCCCCGAGCAGATTCTCCGCGGTCTGGGCACACGCCTGACAGGACAATCCGGCGATCGGTGCCTGGATCCGACGGATCTTTCGGGCTTCTGGCCCGTTTCTTGGATCTAGTTGTTGGTATCCAGCCTGCTCAGAGGGTTCCATGTATTCTCCATGGGTCAAAGTCGATACAGAGCCGTCAAGGCATACAGAAATGAAGAGTTCATGAACTCCAAGGATGCTCGTCCATTGCGCATCCTATCCGAGTACGTGGAACCCGAGTCTCGATTCCGCGAATTTGGAATTCAAGACACCATCATTATCTTCGGTAGTGCCCGTTTGTGCTCCCAAGAGGATGCGGAAAAGGGACTGGCCAAGGCCAAGGCGGAGGGTGGCGACGTTGCCGCCGCCGAGCGGGGTCTGCGCAACTCCAAGTATTATGAGGCCACCCGAGACCTCTCCGAGCGGTTGACCCACTGGTCGAAAGGCCTGGAGGGAACCGAACGACGCTTTGTCATTTGTTCGGGCGGAGGGCCCGGCATCATGGAAGCCGCGAATCGCGGCGCGTCCGATGCCAAGGGTGATAATATCGGCCTGAATATTTCTCTGCCCTTTGAACAACACGACAACCCCTACATCACCCACCGGCTGTCGATTGAGTTCCATTACTTCTTCATGCGGAAGTTCTGGTTCAGCTACCTCGCCAAGGCGGTGGTGGTCATGCCCGGCGGCTTTGGAACCTTGGACGAGTTCATGGAAATCCTGACCCTGGTGCAAACCGGAAAGATCAAAAAGAACATGCCCATCGTGCTCTTCGGCAAGGAGTTTTGGGACAAGGTGATCAACTTCGAGGCGCTGGTGGAATTCGGCACCATTAGCCCCGGGGACTTGGACTTGTTCCTTTGCACGGATTCGGTGGACGAGGCGTACGAGCATTTGACAAGTGAGCTGACCAAGCACGCTCTCCAGGATCCCGGGACGCACCTGTAGATCTACTCCCGGGTCAGTTTGTACAGCACAATTGCAATTCTTGACCGCCACGGCATCGCTGACACCGTATCTTGCTGCTATGGATCTCCTGCATGTGGAAAACCTGATCAAGGACTATGTCTCCCCCGACGGGGAGGTGCAGCGCGTTCTTGAAATAGCCAACTTCAATTTAGCTGCCGGTGAACAGGTCGCGATTCGAGGTTCCAGTGGCTCGGGCAAGACAACCTTCCTACACATTGTGGCGGGGATCTTGGCCGCCGATCGGGGTAGCGTGCGCTTTGACGGAGAAGAGATCGTCGCCTTGAATGAGTCCCAGCGCGATCAGTATCGGGCCCGGGAGCTCGGCTATGTCTTCCAGTCCTTTCACCTGCTCGGAGCCTACAGCGCCCTGGAGAATGTCATTTTTGGGGGCGCCTTCGGATCCGGTGGCGATCCCGCATTGGCGGAAGAGTTGCTTGTAACCCTGGGCCTTGAACATCGCCTCAAGCACCGGCCCCACCAGTTGTCTATCGGGCAGCAACAGCGCGTGGCTTTGGCCCGCGCCTTGGCCGGTCGGCCGCGCATGGTTTTGGCGGACGAACCCACGGGCAACCTGGATCCCACCGCTGCGGTGGAGGCTCTTGAGTTGTTGCGCGGTCTGTGCCGCAATCAAGGTGCGGCTCTGTTGCTGGTCAGTCACGATCCGACGGTGCTCGGTGCCTTTGACCGGCAAGAGGATTTTGCCGTGCTCAACCAAGCTGTTGCGGGGGTGACCCCATGAAGCGCCTGCGTGCCCTGATCTTGATCGTGCGCCGCTCCCTGCGCGAGCATGCCCTCTCCACCGCCGTGACCGTGGTGTCTGCGGCATTGGCAAGTGGCCTCGTGATGGCGGTCTTTGCGGTGGCGGCGCAATCACGCGCAGCATTTGCCGGGGGACCCGTGGGCTTCGACGCAGTATTGGGCGCCCGAGGCAGCGCGACCCAGTTGGTGTTGAACACGGTTTTCCATCTGGAGACCTCCCCGGGGAACATCCCCTGGTCGCTCTACAAAGAAGTCAGTGAGGACCGCACCGTTGAGCTGGCGATTCCTTACGCGGTGGGGGACAACTATCGCGGCCTGCGCATCGTTGGCACCACGCCAGAGATCTTCACCAAGTTCGAGTACGTCGAAGGGCGAAAATTCGAATTCGTGGGATATGGCGAACCTTTCGATGGGGATCTTCGCCAAGCGGTGGTGGGCTCCGAGGCCGCGCGCATTAGTGGCCTGAAGAGGGGGGACGTGTTTCAGCCCTCCCACGGTGTTTCCGTGTCGGGCAATGCGCAAAACCCTGATGGCAATGGTGTTCAACACGATGAGCGCTATGTGGTCACCGGCGTTCTGAAGCCGACGAACTCCCCATCGGATCGCGTGATTTGGATTCCCATTGAAGGAATCTTTCGAATGGGAGGCCATGTGCTGCGAGGCACTGGTGAGAATTTCGAAGCGCAAGCCGGAGCGGTCATTCCAGACGAGCACAAAGAGGTCTCCGCGGTCATGCTCAAGTTTAAGTCGCCCATCCACGGGCGGCGCATGGAGGACTTGATCAACCGCCAGGGCAAGGTAGCAACCTTGGCTTGGCCCATTGCCAACGTGGTGGCGCAACTGTTCGAGCGTCTGGGTTGGGTCAACCGCATTTTGGAATTGGTGGCCTACCTGGTAGTGCTGGTTGCTGGCGGCGGATTGCTTTCGAGCATTTACAACACCATGAACGAGCGGCGACGGGAGTTCGCGATTCTGCGTGCCCTTGGGGCCAGACGGCGCACCGTGTTCTCGGCCATCGTGCTGGAAGCCATGACGATCTCGGTTCTGGGATCACTCCTCGGCTATCTTGTCTACGGGGTGATCATGGGGGTGGCGGCCGCGATTATCCGCGAGCGCACTGGCGTGGTGCTCGATACCTTTGAATGGCACCCTGCCCTCGTACAAACTCCATTGGCCATGTTGGCCGTGGGTGCAATCGCCGGAATCTTCCCGGCGCGCAAGGCTTATGCCACTGATGTGGCCAGTACTCTTTCCCGAAACCTGTGATGCAAAGAATCGATTTTATCCTAAGTGTTCCCCTGTACTTTTGTCTCGGATCCTGTGGTGGTGAAGCGCACGACCATGCTCACGACCACGACCACGACCATGGAACTGGGGAGGAGACCCAAGAGCCCCA
>JAPKBR010000041.1 GCA_028823345.1 Planctomycetota bacterium | reverse complement strand
TGAGCCGCTCATCGATGTGCATCACTTGGACGATGCTCTGCAACGCTCGGCACAGAAGGGACATATTGCTCCGGGGGAAGCTGATCTTTTGGCCGAGATCGTTGAGCTTGGTCACCTTCGGGTGCGCGAAATCATGACGCCTCGGGTGGATGCTCTGATGCTCGACCTAGAGGACACCGCGGCGGAGCGGCAGGCTGTGCTGATGGAAGCGGCGCGTCTGTTGCAGTCTTGGTTGCCAGTGGTGCGCGGAGACGTGGACCGGGTGGTGGGGGTCGTGCGAGTGCGAGAGTTGTTGGTGGACCCCTCGCGGTCCATCGAGTCCCGGGTTATGCCGGTTTGCTTTGTGCCTGAGGTGGCAGGGGTTCTGCCCATGCTGGCCACCATGCGCGAACGCCGGGTGGCCCAGGCGATCGTGGTGGACGAATGGGGCGGAACCGCAGGGGTTGTGACCCTCGAGCTTTTGTTTGAAGAGTTGTTCGGAGAGTTGCGCGTGGAAGGGGAAGAGGTCGAACGCCCAGTGATCCCCATTGGCGAAGGGCGCTTCCGAGTGTCGGGGGACCTTTCGATTCGGGATTGGAATGACTTGCTCGGTGTGGAAGTGGTTCCCAATGCCTTCGAAACCGTGGGGGGCTTGGTTCTGGCTGCCCTCGACCGCTTACCCCGGGTCGGGGACCGCGCGGAACTCGGTGGTGGCTTGGTGGGCGAAGTCAGCGAAGTACGACGGCGTAGGGTCTGGACCGTGGACCTCTTTCTTGCGGGGGGCACCAAGGCATGAGCGATCCCATTACCTTTGCCGCCCTCTTGCTGTGTCTGTTGGGGAGTGCGCTTTACTCCGGCAGCGAGACCGCGCTCTATGGGTTGTCGCGTGTGCACCTAGAGTTGCAGGCGGAAAGAGGCGGACCCTTGACGCGCATTCTGCATCGGCTGGTGCAATCGGACGGGCCCTTGTTGGTCACGATCCTGGTGGGCAACAACTTGATGCTTGAGCTTTCTTCGGGTCTTGCGGATCGCTTGCTCGGGGAAGATTTCTCCAGCCCGGCCCTGGGTGCCCTGCTGGTGACGGCGGTCCTAGCACCCACCGTTTTCTTCTTTGGTGAGGTCTTGCCCAAGGAACTCTTCCGCCGCAGGCCCCATCGGATGCTGGGGGCGGCGACCCCCTTGCTGCTGATTTCACGGGTGCTCTTTTGGCCTGTGGAGCGAATCTTGACCGGCGTCAGTTGGATTCTTGGGCGTATGTTTGGCTTGCGCGGGGACCGGCCCGTTTTGGTGCGCGGGCGAGCGGTAGTCTCTCGCTATTTGGAAGAGGGCGCACGCCAAGGAACTCTGTCCCAGCGGGCCAAGGACCTGGCTCACAATGCCATGGGTCTGCGCTCCTTGCCGGTGGCGGATTGCATGGTGCCCTGGGACCAAATCGAGTGCCTAAGGGAGGATTCCAGCGATCAAGAACGCTGGGATATGCTGACCGACGCGGTCCATTCCCGGCTGCCGGTGGTGTCTCTGGACGGGGCTGTGCGGGGTTATGTGCACCTGCTCGAGGTCTTGGGCGCGCCCTCAGATGCGGGCTTGCTCAGTCATCTGCGGCCCCTCATGGCCCTAGAGCCCAAGACCCCGATCGCCTCGGCCCTGCTGCGCATGCGCGGGGGCGGACGGCGGATGGCCCTGGTGGGCACCCCGGAAAAGCCCCTTGGCTTGGTGGCCCTGAAGGACCTGGTGGAAGAAATCACTGGTGATGTGGTGGGCTTGTAGTGGGGCTCCTTGAGCTCAGGATAGAGGCCTTCTGGCCCCGATTTTGAGATAAGAGGGGACTCAAGAGGATTCCTCCGCGGTTTCAGGGGGCATAAAGGGAAACGAGGCAGGTGTTTCAGGCTAGACTGGCAGCCCGATAAAACGGGAACCGAGTTCCGTGATCTCTCCATGACCTTCTCCGACCAGCAAACCACTTCCACCGGCTTTGGGCCGCGTGCCGTCACTTGGTCCCTTCTGGGCCTCTTGGCCCTGGCGGTTGCTGGTGCGGGCCCCCGTCCCCAGGACGATCCGGGCCCTGATCCGGGCACCCAAGCTCAGATCATCCCCAGCCTCAGCGCCGGGGTAACAGGGGATTCCAACGACCGCATGATTGCGGTCACAGGTATGGACCTGACAGGTTCCAGTGTTCTCTACTTGGTAGACACGATCACCGGTCAACTCTGCGTTTACCAGGCATCTGGTGGCTCCAAGTCCACTCGTGGCGTGCGCCTAGTCGGTGCGCGCAATATCTCCCTTGACCTGCGCTTGGACGGATTCAACGACAAGACAGAATCCAAGGGACGTCCCATGTCCTTCAAGGTTCTGGAAAAAATGTTCAGTGACGAAGGATTGTCCGAAACGGATTGATCTCGTCATAAATCGACTCTTATTGATTGCGCGGCCCCTGATAAAGCCGCTCCCCCTCACTTAACCCACAACCCCCTGCAAGCCGCAGGGGACCCATTTCAAGGAGCCCCCCCGTGTCCGACGAGTTCATCAGTTTCGACAAAGCCCTCGACGACTTGCGCCTCAAAGAAGAGGAGCTCAAGCGCCTGGTATCCGAAGGCGAAATCCGTGCCTTCCGAAAGGGCGAAACCATGAAACTACGTCAAAGCGACGTGGACGCCCTGCGAATGGAGCTGGGCGGCGAAGTGGTCGACCTCGGCGACGCCGACGAAGAATTGGTCTTTGAGGACGACGACCTCGAAGGGGACAGCGGCATGGCGACCCAGGAGATCAGCGATATCGACACCCTTCTCGAGGAAGAGATCGAGGATGTGGGTGAGATCGAGTTGGACGACGAGATGGAAGATGTCGAGCAGATCGAAGATCTGCCCGCTGCCGCTGCCATAGAGGAAGAAGAAGAGGAAATGCACCCTGCCCTGCTGGGTGCGGTGCTGGTTTCCGTGGGCCTGATGGTCCTCTTCGGTGCTGTGGCCATGTCTTTGGGCTCGGGCAGCGTGTCCGGCACGGCTGAGGCCGTTGGCGGTATCTTCGGCATCAAGTTCTAGGGCCTTTTGGGCTCGGATGGTCCCTGGACGGGACCTGTTTGCTGGCGATAGGGCCCCTGAGCCCCTTCGTGCCCCTTTCAGCCCGTGGGGATGGTCCATTTGGGCGAATCCACTCAACTGCTGGTGAGAGGCCCGTTTCCCGGGCCTCGATTCTGTGGATGGGGACGCACCTTGACGCTTCTTCTGAGAAAGTTGGGCTCAGGCTGGGACTCGCATGTTTCGATTCCTACACTCGCATGGGTAACGCGGTCGGCACCACGGGCCGTGTTTCCCCATTGCTCCTAGGTTGGAGTGCGGGGCCGCACGAGGGGAGGACAGGTTCCGTGCCGACTTGTTCTGCGAGGCGACTTTGGTCGCCACAATTAACAAAAGGATTCGAACAATACGATGATCCAGCAACGTACACCGCGCATGAGCCGCATCGCCCTTCTGGGCCTGGCTGCACTCTTTTCACCCGTCCTCTCTTCTTGCGTCGTAAGCCAAGAGCAATACAACAAGGCCACCAGCTTGGCTGAAATGTATCAGGACCAGGTGCACGGCCTTGAGAATGAGAACCAACTGCTGATGGCCGAGAACAACCGTCTCATGACGGAATCGCAGGACGCCTACACCCGTGGCCTGCAAGAAGCGGGTTACGATAAGGACGCCCAGGGCCGCATTGCTGATCTCCAGGCACGCATCGAAGAACTTGGCCGTCCCATGGGCGACATCGAAACCTTCCGGGTGGACGGTGGCTATGTGACCATGATCCGCGACGACCTGCTCTTTGCATCCGGGTCGGCTGACTTGAACCAAAAGGGCATCGATGCCCTGAAGAAGGTGGCCCTTGATATCAAGGCCTCGCCCCATGGGCAGATTCAGGTTCGTGGTCACACGGACTCTGACCCGATTAAAAAGGCCTCTACCCTGAAGGCGTTCCCCAAAGGAAACATCCAACTTTCCGCTGAACGGGCGGTCTCGGTTGCGGTGCTGCTGCTGAAGCAGAAGGGTCTTTCAGGTAAGGACTTGCTCGTCTTAGGCTTTGGCTCTCACCAGCCCTTGGGCCCGAACAACAGTGCTGAGAACAAGCGCCTTAACCGTCGCGTCGAGATTTTTGTCGCCGACGCTGGGGAGTGATCCCATCAGCGCCTGCCTCTGATCATATGATCGGTCGTATGCGTTGTGCCCACACCCGTTGCTCTGGGGAGGAACAGACCTTGTCCCCCCCCTTGAGCCAGCCCTCCACCCCGTCCCGGTCTTTGCAGGCCGGGGCGGGGTGGATGGCATTGCTGATTGGGTTGAGCTGCCTGGGTGCGTGCTCGCCCCCGGCGAGCGATGCCAATAACCTCTTGACCATCGAACGATTAGCATTCGTTCCCGCCGGAGCTCACAACCTGTGGCAGGTGGGAATTGTCGCCGGGGGCGGAGACCCGGAAGGTGGTGACGGCTTGTTGGTGGATCTGTTTGAGGTCACTTGGCGCGAGTGGTTGGCGGCGGGTATGGATGTTCCACTGGGTGGCTGGGACCAATGGGCAGGGACCCAAGGGGCCCAAGGGCATTTGCCTGCGGTGGGCATGGATCGGGCGGAAGCCTTGGAATTCGCCCGCTTGGAGCAAATGCGATTGCCCACCGTAGCCGAGTGGTTTTGGTGCGCCAGTGGTTCGCGGGGGCAGCCCCATCCCTATGGTCCCCGGGGTATGGCTTCCGCGGCGAACACTTTGGAGGTAGGGCTTGGCCGTTCCGTGGCGGTGGGGACCTTTGCATCCGGGCGTACTCCCGGTTCCCAGTTGCTCGACCTAGAGGGCAATGTGTGGGAATGGTGTCTCGATCAACCGCCCGAAGGGGTGGCGCTCCTGGGCGGAGGCGAAGGGCACTTGGCCTGTGCAGTGGGGGGATCTTTCTTGGAGACCACCCAGAGTTTGCACGGAGAACAGGGGATCTTGGCTCGTGGTCTCGATCCACGCCACAGAGCAGTGGACTTGGGCCTGCGCCGGGTTTGTTCTGCACGGCGTTGGCTCTTGGAGCATGGGGATGACATTTCTGATCCCCGTTTTGAGGCTCGGGTGCGCGGTGTGGGCAAACGTTGGGGGCGTCCAGCAGTGGAAATGCTGCGTGGGCTTGAAGAGGCAGCCAGTGGGACTTTGGGGTTCACTTGGCTCCGTGAGGGAGCCGAACAATGAGCGAGCGCCCAGCCCGCCCGCCCTGGAGCGAATTCAAGAGCGCCCTGGATGGCGCGGGGTTTCATCCTTCCCGCCGACTCGGGCAGAACTTTCTCCTCGACGAAAATATAGCCCGCGCGATCGTGGCGGACGCGGGGATTGTGGAGGGGGACCGGGTCTTGGAAATCGGACCGGGCCTCGGTTTCCTTTCCGTGCACTTGGCCCATGTGGGGGCGCGCCTCGCTTGTATCGAAGTGGACACGCGACTTGCTCCTATCGCAGCGGAGTTTTTGGCTCCCTATCCCGATGCGCAGGTTATTTTGGCTGACGCCTTGGCGGGGAAGCACAAGCTTGGGCCCGAGCTGCTGGCGCAAGTGCCCGCCGAAGGGGACTGGCACTTGGTCGCAAATCTGCCCTATTCGATTTCCGGGCCGGTACTGGCCTTGATCGCGCAACTTCCAAACCCGCCTCGCAGCCTGACGGTCCTGGTGCAAACCGAGGTCGCGGGGCGCTTGGCGGCGGAGGGGGGCAGTGCGACCTTCGGTCCCCTGTCCGTTGCGGTGCAGTTGGCGTATCGCATGCGCTCGGGGAGGCGCGTGTCCCCGGAGGCATTCACCCCGCGACCTAAGGTGGAGAGTCGCTTGGCCCACGGGGAGCTACGTTCACCCCTTTTACCCCATGGGGCCAGGCTCGAAGTGCGCGACTTGGCTGCCAGCTTGCTCCAGCGCCGGCGGCAGGTCTTGCGGCGGGTCTTGGGAGACCATTTGGGCGATCGGGAGATTACTTACACAGTATTGAAACATGCGGGACTGGACCCCGGACTGCGGGTTGGGCAGGTGACTCTGGAGGGTTGGGAGGCCCTCGCCCGGAGCATTAACCCCGTCCTGGGCACCCCAGAGGGCCCTACAACCTAAACTCTTGGATTTATGGTAGGCCCACGGACCCCCTGGAGGGCTGTCTGACGGATAGAGAGCGGGCCAATCCCGGTCTCAACCTCAAGTGAATCTCCCTCCAGCACTTACCTCCCCCCGTTCAGTGGGCTATCCTTGTGTGAACTGGGAAAGTGTTTGCTGTCCTCCAAAAGTAAGGGTTGTCCTCCTCCAGACCCCTCAAACCAGCCGGAGCAAACACATCAGGCCCCGTTCGTCATCGAACTTTCCTTACAACCTCAGTTGGGTTTCAGCGCGACGTAGCTGGCTCCAGACTCATCGCGCAGTCGGAGACACGTCCGGAACCACGACACTTCTATTAGGTTCCCTACCTTTTTGGAGTTGAATCACTGAATCCTGTCCCCATGACAGGTTTTTTGAGTATTTGCAGTGCTGTGTTCGGTGCCCTCCGATTCCGAACCACATATCTCCCAACGAATTCCAGCCATCGGGCGCTTCCCGGCCCCTCAGCAGTCTCCGCCGTTCCCCCGGCCCCAATATGTCCCCCGACCCCGATTTCAAACGCGCCCTCGAAGAGATCAAGGCTCGGCTCACGCCGGAAGCGATGATCCGTGAGTGGGGCAAGGAGCCGGTTCAGCGCTCCAACCGTTTGTGGGCCACTTGCCCATTGCACGAGGAAGGCACCCCTTCCTTTGCGATCGGTCCGGACCCGGGGCTTTGGTATTGCTTTGGATCTTGCAGCAAGGGCGGTGATCTTTTCGATCTGATTTGCGCGCGACTGGGGATTTCGTTCATCGAAGCGGTGGAGTTCGCTGCCCAGCGAACGGGCGTGGACTTGCCCAAGAAGCGTGGCCCCGAGAACAAACGCGAAGAGCCCGGCCTGAAACTCCTGGCCCATGCGGAACGCATTTACCGCGATGGCCTCAAGGGCGCTAATGGCCGCGCTGCCCGGGAATACCTGACAAGTCGCGGATTCGAAGCAACCACCATTGAGGCCTTTGGAATCGGCTACGCGCCCCCCAGTCATGGAGCCGGCGGCAATCCGATCAGCGCCTTGACCCAGGGCAAGGGTGGTGCGCCAGTTGAGTTGGCCGAGTCCGTGGGGCTCGTGCGCATTGGGGATCGGGATGGCCGGCCCTATGACTTCTTTCGACACCGATTGATGATTCCCATTCGGGACGAGCGTGGCCGCACGGTGGGATTTGGCGGTCGCATCATGCCCGGGGAAGAGGGGCCGAAATATGTCAACACGCCGGAAACCCCATGGTTCAAGAAGGGCCGGGTGATCTATGGCTTCGACCGTGCATTGCCCCATGCCCAACGGAACAAGCAGTTGATTTTGGTGGAGGGCTACACCGATGTGATGGCTCTGCACCAGGGCGGCATTCTGCACGGGGCGGCCGTGCTGGGAACAGCGACCACCGAGGCCCATGGGCGACTGGTGCGGCGTTCCGGTGCCCAACAGGTCCAGTTGCTGTTCGATGGGGACGATGCTGGGCGCAAGGCCGCCCACAAGGCACTCAAGGGCCTGCTTTCCTTGGACACAGAGATCTTCGTGGTGCCCCTCGATGACGGGCAAGATCCAGCGGACATTTTGGCTACCGAAGGGGCTGCGGGCATGACCTCGCGGCTTGAGATGGGTCAGCCCTGGCTCGAATTCATGATCGGTGGCTTGAAGCCCCTTTCTGGCTCCGAGCGTGTGCGGGGGATCTCTGAAATGTTCGAAATGGTGGCGGCCCTTTCCGGTGGCTTGCTCCAAGACGAGGCTTTGAAGGGAATGGCCGCGGGGCTCGATACGCCCCTCGACGTGTTACGAACCGAGTACAAGGGGCGCAGAGGAGCCAGTCCGCGGGTCTCCAGCACCCACAAGGACGTGGTGATTCCCGCCATGGAGCCCTCCCAGTCCAGTTCTCAGGATTCTCCCAGGAGTGGCGGAGAGTTCACCCCGAAGGAGGCTCGCTCCCATGAGCAGATGGAGAAACGCTGCCGGCACGCCCTCGCAGCCCTCTTCAGCACAGTGCTCAATGATCCAGGCCTCTTCCCGAGGGTGCGCGAGACCCTTGATGGTGAGTTGTCCAGTGAGGACTCCGGCCGCCCCCTCTTCGACGCGATGGCCAAACTTTGGGACAATGATGAAGATCCCAGTCTGAATTTGGTCTTGGATGAATTGGGTGATCAGCCCATAAGAAGTCGTGTGGCAAAGCTGATGCAGACCCTTGAGGGGGAAGAGGACTTGTCGCAGCGCACCTGCGAGGTCTTGGATGAAATTAAATATTGCCGGAACGAGCAGGAAATCCTGAAGGTCAACGGCCGCATCCGCGTACAGCAAGAACTCTGCACAGAAACCCAACCAGAAGATATCCGCCTCCAGGCCGAGGAGACCCTCAAGTCCCTTCGCGGAAATCTCATGCTACTTCTCAGCCTGCGTGTACCGGGCGGCGACCGCCTAGTCGACGCTCCCTAAAAGATCATCTAACAGAACTCAGTACCTCTAAGACCACCGAAAGCCCCAAACCGGTGCAACGTTGCCTCTCAACGCGCATCACACCTAAATACCATGACTGATAAAACAGAAGAAATCATCAAGACTCTCGTTCACGAGGGCAAGCGCAAAGGCTTTCTTACCTTTGCAGAGATGAACACCCTGCTCGAAGATCAATTCGTACCCCCGGACAAGATGGACCAACTGTTCATCGGTCTCGAGGACGCGGGCATTGATGTGCTTGATGACGATCCTGACGAGGGGACGCCCACCGCGGCGGTGACCAGCGCAGCCACCACTCCGGTGACTCCTAAGCCCCTCACTCCGGTGGCCCCGGCAGCGGTCGAGAAGATCGACGATCCGGTGCGCATGTACCTGACTCAGATGGGAGAGATCCCCCTCTTGACCCGCGAGCAAGAAATCTCCCTGGCCAAGGCCATCGAGGTCACCCGCAAGCGCTTCCGCAAGAAGTGCATGGGTTCTGGCGTGGCCATGACCGCTTCCATCGACACCCTGCACCAGGTGCAGCACGGGGAATTGGCATTTGATCGTACCCTCAAGGTCAATCCCAATCCCAAGCCTGATGATGATCCCAAGATCGTCGAGACCCTCGGCAAGCCGTTTCTAGCCAAGCGTCTGCCGGTCAACGTGAGCACCATCGAGAATTTGATGGAACGCCTGCGCGACACCTATCGGCCTCTGATCGGTGGCCACATCCAGGGTGCCGAGCGTTCCGAGATCATCACTAAGGTTCAGAACATCCGCCGCAAGCTGATCATCTTGATCGAGGAATGCCACCTGCAGATTAAGAAGGTGCGCCCCTACGAGTTCCTTCTGGAGGATCACTGGCGTGACATGCGCGCAGTGGAGCGCAAGCTGGACACAGCTCGACGCAACCTTGCTCAAGACGGGGACTCGGCTCAATTTGATGAGCTGCAAGGGGAAATGGACCGCCTCGAAGAGGCAGCGGGCGAGCCCATCGACCGTCTGCGTCGTCGGCTTGACCAGGTCACCTTGCACTATGAAGAGTACGAGGAAGCCAAGCGCTTGCTCTCCAGCGGCAACCTTCGTCTGGTGGTTTCGATCGCCAAGAAGTACCGCAACCGTGGACTGTCTTTCTTGGACCTGATTCAAGAGGGCAACACCGGTCTCATGAAGGCTGTGGAGAAGTACGAGTATCGCCGTGGTTACAAGTTCTCGACCTACGCCACTTGGTGGATCCGTCAAGCGATTACCCGCTCGATTGCCGACCAGGCACGCACGATTCGTATTCCTGTGCACATGATTGAAACCATGAGCAAGTTGCGCAACGTGACTAAGCGATTGGTTCAAGAGAAGGGGCGTGCCCCGTCTGTGGAAGAGGTCGCCGAGGCCACCGGCATTACGGTGGACGAAGCCAAGCGCGTGATGAAAATCAGCAAGCATCCGATCAGTCTTGACCGGCCGATTGGCGAGTCCGACGACAGCTACTTTGGTGACTTCATCGAGGATGAAACCGCCGAGAGTCCCCTGCAGGCTGCGGGCAAGGAAATGCTCAAGGAGCGGATCGACGATGTGCTTGGCACCTTGACCTTCCGCGAACGCGAGATCATCAAGCTGCGCTACGGCATCGGTGATGGGTACACCTACACCTTGGAAGAGGTTGGACGGATCTTCCGCGTGACCCGCGAACGGGTGCGCCAGATCGAGGCCAAGGCCGTGCGTAAACTTCGCCACCCGGTGCGGGCGCGTCAGTTGGCGAGCTTCCTTGAGGGAGTTTCCGTGGACGATGAGGAAGGGGATCCCCGGGACCTTTGAGCCAATGACATTCTCGAACCTGGGGAGCCATTGCCCCCTGGGAAGTTGATTGAGCCGCGCGTCGGCCCCAGATCCTGGGGGCGACGCGCGGCGCTCTTGTGGCCTTGAGCCCATGGGGGGAGGCTCGGGTTGCGGCCTTCACTTGAGGAGTGCCCCTCGGATCCGGAGGCGGAACTCGGTGAGGCATCTTGGGCAGCAGGGCAGCAGGGGGGGCATGGGAGCGGGGCCCGGCGAGATATCTTCCCCAAGTGGAATAGGAAACCCAACTCTCCATTGCACCTCCCGGGGGCCGTCCCTAAACTGCCTGCCCCAAATCTCGGCCCATCCAACATGAATCAAACGCTTCAGGCGCTCCTCTCTCTTCAAGACACCGACCGGCAGATCTACCGGGTACGGGCAGAGTTGCAGCGCCTTCCAGAGGAACTCAAGGCTCGGCATACCAAGCTCAGCGACATGGTGACCCTCGCCCATAGGTGCCGCGCCGCTTCCCAGCACCTGCGGTCCCAGGTCAAGGAGATCGAGGACTCGGTGACGGTCCAGCGCATTCGCCAGCGTAAGCTGGAGAAAGAATGCAACTCCGAGGGGGTCGATGCGGCTCTCTTGGCTGCTTACCAACACGAGATTCGTACGGTCAAGTACACGGTTTCCGATGCGGAGGATGAGGGCCTGGCCCTCTTGGCTCAGGCAGACGAGAAGCAGTCACAGGCGGAAGAGGTTGAGGCTACTGTGATAGCTGAACGTCCGGACTTCGACGCTCTCTCCGAGGCGGTCAGGACCGAAATGACCGAAGCTGGAGCTAGGCTCGAAGCCCTCGACGCCCAGCGCACCAGCCTGCAGTCCGACACCATTCCTGACGCTCAGTTGACCCTCTATAAGGGGCTCTTGGAACGTCGGCAGGGCGAGGCCCTCGCCGAGTTGGATGAGCTGGTTTGCCAGTGTTGCTTCGTGAAGATCCCACGCAACCTCTATGTGCGCCTCGCGCGCGGCGTGGATTTAGTGCAGTGCCCCAGTTGCACTCGCATCCTCTACACACGCTGAGACGCTGGATTGCCCCCAAGCGACTGGGGTCATTGTCCGGGTTTGCTTAGAAGCCGTAGCGCCAGCCCAAGGCATAGGTCAGGGATGTGCCTAGGCCAAACCCGTCCACGTCATCGTGCAGGGGGACACCCACCTCCATGGCGAAGCGATTGCCACGGGTACCCACATAGTTGAGTCCACCGAAGAGTTGGATCAGGGTGCCTCCAGCATTTTCGGGATCGTGCAGGTTGGACAGGCTCGAGTCGATTGTGCTTTCGCTTCCATCGATTCCGTCGGATTGATGACCTTCAATGCGCAAGGAAATGCTCATGTCACGATCGATGCGGTGGGCAGCCCAAGCCCCGACCTCTAGTTCGTTGCCCCTGTTCCATGAGGCACCCCCCTCACGCACGCGCAGAACGTACTGGCCCCCATAACCCCAGGACCAGTCATCGGTGTGTCCCAGCCAGTGGGCCTGGGGGATCAAACTCCAAGCGCCGCTTCCCGGCTGCAGGGTGTAGGGCAATCGTCCATCGCTTCCGTCCGGGTTGGTACCCGTGGAGTCGGTGGAGCCTGTGGGTAGGCCAATGCTCATGCCATAGGAGTTAAAGCTCCCTTCGATCAGAGCCTTGGTCCAAATGGCACCGAACTCCAAGTCTCCAAGGCCATTGGTGCGCATGCGCGTTCGGCCTGAGGGGCTCAGCACGTCCGCCCGGGAGTCCCGGTAGGGCACGGTGAACTGCACATCCAATCCCTCCTCCAATTCGAAGTGGAAGGAAAAGTGGTGTTCCTCCACGCGCGCAGAGGTGGCGGCAAAGGTATAGCCTTGGTCAGTGACCTCGCCGATGGTGGCCTCCTTGCTGCCCTTTCTGGGAGTGCTGAAGTTGTGGCTCTCCCAGGTCCAGGCCATCGTCATTTCGCCGGATGCAGCCAGAGTTGCTCCCAACACACCAACCGGGGGCTCTTCATCCGGACGCAGGTAGGCACCATCGTCGAGGGACTCGAGCAATTCCTGGGGTTGTGCGTGGAGCGTGGCACTTGCACCTATCAAAAGGGCCAAGGGTAGGAGGGCGAGCTGAGTCTTGGGGATGGGTAGGTACATGGTTTTGGGCGCGGAGTTCTTCCTTGCTCTTGCTGTCTAGGATAAACAGATCCTCGGTGGCGCACCTAGAGGGAAGGTGGAAAGCGAGGTTGGGGTGTTTGAACTGGGCCGCCGGAGCGACCCCTTGTGCCCCTCGTACGCATTTCCTCCGATCCAAGAAACTCAGGGCTGGGTGCCCTGGTGCTGGAGCAGCGCGTCCGATCCCCCCGCATAGGCGCTTCCCTGGCGTGTTCCCCGCTTGGATAAAACTTCTGTCAAGCGCTCGCGGATCGCGGTCTTGTGCACCCCAAATTGCGGGGCAATCAGTTTCTCTGGTGGGGCTTCTCCGGTCATCCGGTGCACCACTTGGTCGGGGTGTAGCCGCTCGATAAAGTCCGCGGCCCATTCGAGATAGGTTTCTAGCTCAAGGACTTCGAGGTTTCCCGCCCGCCAGTCATGGGCCATCCTGGTTTTTTCGAGCACCATTAGGTGGTGGAGCTTAACCCCGGCACAACCGGCTTGGGCCAAGGCCTCGGCGGTGGCCCGTGCGCCCTCACGCCCATCTCCGGGCAAGCCTAAAATCGCGTGTCCCACAGTGGAGAGTCCCGCCTGATGGGCACGTTTTACAGCATCAAAGAACTCATCGAGGGTGTGCAGGCGATTGATGTCGAGCAGCACTTGGTCATTGGCGCTTTCGAGGCCCAACTCTAGCCAGACCGGTACGCGCTTGGATAATTTGGCCATCAACTGCAAGGACTCGTCGGTCAAGCAGTCCGGGCGGGTGGCCACGGAGACGCAGCGCACCGGCCCGCCCAGGTAGGGCTCCACCGCGCCGAGCAATTCACCCAGGCGGTTGATGTCACCATAGGTGTTGCTATAGCTTTGCAGGTAAGCGATGGCGCCCACGGCCTGCCCCTTTTTTTCCCGGCGTGCAATGCGCTTGAGTCCCGTCGCAAGTTGCTCCGCCACGTCTTCCCCGGTGCGTAGGGCGCCGGTACCGGAGCCCTCCACATCGCAATAGGTGCAGCCCCCAGTTCCCCGGGTCCCGTCTCGGTTGGGGCAGGTGGATCCCGCGTCGAGGGCGACCCGATAGATCGGTTGCCCAAAGGTTTCCCTCAGCCAGGGAGCCAGGGAGCGAAAACGTAAATCTGGGTTCATGGGACTATCCTACGCTGAACAGGCGATGCTCCGGTCACCTGCGCATCTAGGAGTGGTATAACCTGACATCTTCTCATGCAGGCCGCCTCAGAATCACAGCCCTCGGGCCCGAAACCTCAGCCCACTGGGGAAGTCTTGATCGAAGCCAAGGGCCTCTGCAAGAGCTTTGGCCCTGTGGTCGCTGTGGATCAGGTTTCGTTCCAGGTGCGCCGGGGCGAGTTGGTGGGTTTCTTGGGTCCCAACGGGGCGGGCAAGAGCACCACTATGCGCATGCTCACCGGCTACCTGAATCCCGATGGGGGCGAGGCTACCCTGGGGGGGATTCCCGCCAGCAAGGTGGAGGCCCGCAGGATCCTGGGCTATCTGCCCGAGCACACACCCCTGCACCGGGAAATGCGCGTGGACCGTTTTCTTGGGCTGGTGGCCACCCTACGTGGCATGCGGGGCGCACCGCGCAAGGACGCCATGGCCCGAGTGTTGGACTCCTGTGATCTGGACGGCTACGAGACTCGGCGCATCCACACGCTCTCTAAGGGCTATCGCCAACGGGTGGGCCTTGCCCAAGCACTGATCAGCGATCCTGATGTGCTCGTGTTGGACGAACCCACCAGCGGACTCGACCCCCGGGAAATTGTGCGCGTGCGAGACTTAGTGGCGCGCCTTGCTCGGGACAAGACCGTTTTGGTTTCGACCCATGTGCTTCCAGAGGTAGAAGATGTCTGCCAAAGGGTACTGATCATCGCCGGTGGGCGGCTGGTGGCGGACGGGATGCCCGAGGATCTCGCGGGAAGCGTGGGCAAGCGTTTGGTCGTCGAGGTTAACGGTGCGGGGAATTCCGCTCGTCTGACCGAGACCCTCTTAGCCCTTGATGGAGTGGAGGAGGTCGCCCAAGTCGATCCCTTACGCGGGGGAGAGCTGCGCCTTGAAGTCCGGGTTTGCGATCCTCTCTTGGTGCTCGAACCCCTACGCGCAGTCTTGCTCCAAACCGGTGCTACCCTGTTGGAGTTGCGCCACGAACTACCCACCCTTGAGCAGGTGTTCATGGAACACACCGCCGGTGTCCGGGAGACCCAGGCATGAGGCAGGTACTCGCCATCACGGGCCGGGAATTGCGCGCGGCTTTTGAATCACCCGTGGCCTACGCCACGATCTTGATCTTTGTGCTCGTGTCCGCCGGGCTGTTCTATCTGGTGGGCATGCCCATCGGCGGAATGCCCCTACCGTCCCTTTGGGAAGGAGGCGAGGCCAGCCTAGTGGTGCTTCTTGCCTGGATGCCCCTGTCCCTGGGACTCTTGGTTCCCGCCCTTTGTATGGGGTCATGGACCGAGGAGCGCCGAGCGGGCACCGAAGAGTTGTTCTTGACCTTCCCCCTGCGCGCCAGCCAGTTGGTCTTGGGCAAGTTCTTGGCGCACACGGTGATTGTTAGCCTGCTGCTGCTCTTGACCGTGCTGCCCATCGCTTGGACCGTCGAAGCATTGGGGGACCTGGACCGGGGAACTGCCTTGGTGGGGCTATTGGGGGCCATGTTGCTGGGCGCCGCCTATGTGTCCCTGGCCCTCTTGGTGAGCGCTTGCGCCACCGACCCACTGGTGGCGTTCTTGCTTTCGGCCCTGTTGTTGTTGGGACTTTGGCTGGTGCGCATGGTGGTGGAATTGTTCCCCGCGGAATTGGCGGAGAGCATCGACGGCTTGACCCCCGGCGCCCACTTTATGGGCAGTGCAGTGCGCGGAGTCTTGGACGGAGGGGATTTGATTTATGGACTCACCTTGATTTGCGCTGCGCTCCTACTGAACACCTGGGTGGTGGAGGGGAGGCGCGAGCGATGAGTGCTGAATCCAAACAACTGGGGGGCAAACAACGTGGGCGTGGAGCTCTGTGGTTGAGCGCCCTCTTGGTCTTCGGCATTTTCGTCGAGGTCAACCGCGTGGTCGATCATTGGGATCTGCCCCGAAGGGATCTCTCCGAGGACGGCCTCTTCCAGGTCAGCTCGGCCACCAAATCCGTGCTCGGGCGCTTGGAGGATACCCTTGCGGTGCACGGGTTCTTCACCAATGAGATCGAGTCCGGCCGCGCCGCCATTGAGCGTGCCCAGGTGGAAGGTCAGCTGGAGGAGTACTTGGCCTTGGCCGGGGGCAAGATGGTGTTGGATGTGCGCGACCCTGCGGTCTCCAGCCAGGCAGCCCTTGACGCAAAAACCCACGGCTTGCAGGCGCGCCCTGTGCAGGCGGCCCATGGCACATCGGTTTCGCGCCAAATGGTCTATCGCAGTTTGCTGTTGCGTTATCGCGGGCGCACGGAGCGAGTGGAATGGGCAGACCCATGGTCCTTGGAAGTGGATTTTGTGGCGGCGGTTGCACGCATGTTGCGAGATCACCGCCCGCGCATCGCCTGGGTGGGCGAGACCTTTGACACAGATCCAAAAATGAGCTGGCAGTTGGGGTCCAACCATTCCCTGCGGCAAGCCCTCTCCCGGCGGTTCGATCTGGTTCAGGTGAGTACAGCCAGCCTGGAGGCGGGGGAGCCCGTCCCCCCTGGCTGCGATCTGGTGGTGCTCATGCGCCCGACAAAACTGCATCCCCGGGCGGTCTTCGAATTGGAACAGTCCCTTCAGAGGGGCAAGCCCATGCTGGCGTTCTTGGATCAAGTCAACATGCACTCCCACAGCCAGGGCTTGCGCGCGGTGCATGCCATGCGCGGCGAAAAGGCTTCGCACACTGGGCTCGAAGCCCTGCTCCAATCCTGGGGTAGCTCCCTGATCGGGGGGCATGTGTGGGATGCAGGCGCTTCCGGCGTACGCCAGGTGTTGGTCTCCCAATTGGATGCCCAAGGCCAGCCCACCGGCGCAGGAAGATTGGAACCCCTCACCTCACCCGGACTCGTGGAAACCACCGCCGAAGGCATGGACGGGACCTTCCCGCCCACCAGCGGCCTCTCGGGAATCACCCTGGGCTGGGCGCAACCCTTCGCGCCCTTGCAAGGGGTGAGCGGCATCGTCGGCCGGGATGTGATTCACTCCTCTGAGGATTCCTGGGTCGTGCCCTTCGTGGAGACCATGGTTTCCGATCAGGCGATCATCGCGGGCCATACGGCGACCCTGCGGTCGGACCCCAAGGCGTCCCAGGTCGTGGGGCGGGTGCTCACCGGGCGCCTGCCATCGCCCTTTGTGGGCGGGGCTCCCGTACCCCTGGATTTATTCGATGAGGAAGCAGCGGACTCCGCCGGGGGCGAGCCCAGGACCACCGACGAAACAGTCCTGGACCGGGCCGCAGAAGTGCGCGTGGTCTTGCTGGGGGATGCGGACTTTGTGCGTGATCCCGATCCTTATGGTCTATGCCCGAGTCTCAAACCTCGGGGCCTATTGTTGGTCGAGAACCTCTTGGACTGGATGTTGGCCGAGGACGATCTGATTGCCTTGCGCTCCCGTTTGCCCCAATCGCGTCCCTTGAGGGACCTGCTACAAGAGGAACTCGAGCGGGAGGGACTCCTGAGCGCTGGCCTCTATGACACGGTGGAAGAGTTGACCCTCAGGGCGCGCCAAAAGTCCGCAGCGGAAGGCCGCGCCACCCGTGCCCGATGGCGCCTGATGGGCTTGCCCGTGGGGCTTGGCTTGCTCTTGATGTTGTTATGTGGTTGGGCGTGGAACCGCCGGGAGCGCAGTCACCGATGAACTCAACCCGTCGCAATATGCTCCTTGCAGTCGTGCTTGGTCTTTTGGTGCTGCTGGATTTGGGGAGCGCACCGGACAACCGGCCTGCGCGGGATGTAGGACCTCTCCTGCCCCAGCTCGATGTGCAGCGTGCTGCCCGGATTGAGTTGCTCGGCACCGCGGGTGAGTCCCTGGTTTTGGAACGCGGCGACCTGGGCTGGGTGCTGCCCGGCTCCCTCGGTTATTCCGCCCGGCAAGAGTTAGTGCGTGGCTTGCTCGCCAGCCTGGCGTCTCTTTCGACTTTGGACTTGGTGAGCTCGGACAGGGACCGTCATGGGGAGTACGGGGTGGCTGCGGGCACTCACCTGCGGATCTTGGACGAGGAGGGCACCGTGCTGGCCGAATTGCTCCAGGGGGGATTGGCTCCGGATGGAAAGGCTACCTATGGGCGGCTATTGGCCGAGGACAAGACCTATCGTTTGACCGGCCTGGCGCCCTTGCGTTTGGAAATGGCCTATTACCTGGACGCACGCCTGGTGTCTTTCGAGTCCGCCCTCGTGGGAGCCATCCGATTGCAAAACTCAGAGGGCAGCTTGAGAATCGTGCGCGATACGGCGCGGGTCAAAGTCTGGCGCCGGGAGGATACGGGTCAGCCCGTGGCGGCGGTGGAGATCGAAAATCTCTTGAACACTCTTCGGGCCACTTTCTTGGAGGAGGTGATCGCTGTGGATTCTCTCGAAGAGTTGAATTCATTCCATTTGGAATTGGAACTAGCGGGGGGCGTCACCCTCGGGGTGACCCTAGGAGATCCCGTGGATGGGGGGCTCGTGCCCGCGAAAACCAGCGGGTCGGGGTTCACCGTAGGACTTAGCGAAGCAAGCGCAAGGGCATTGCGCACGGCCGCTGGGAAATTCGGGACCAGTGGCTTCTAGGCGCCTTAGTTGTTGGCGACCGCAGCGGCGGGTAGGATTTCTTGGAGCTTGCTCTGTTGAGACTCTGACTCGAGGGCCAGCAAATCGTACTCGGCGGCAAAATTACGCCCCTGGCAATCCGCAGCGACCTCCGCAGCGAGACGAGCCGATTCGGTTTCCAATTGTCGTACCGCGAGCATGAAAAAGGGCGTGTCCTGGCCACAGCCAAATGGGTCGCTCGTGTAGACTCGGTAGCGATAGCAATAGGCCTCGTCATCGATGGGGTCCGTGGGAACTTGGTCCAAGATTCCCGTATCCACCAAGTCCTGTAGGAAGCCAGGCTTAGCGCAACTACTCCAGCCATCTTCAGCTGCACCGTCCTCGTCCGAGGGCCATTCACCAGTCAATCCATGATGGGTGCGAATCGCCTGGAGCAGGGTTCTGTGGTCTCGGTGGCGCGTCGCGTCACGATCCTCCACCGAGCGCATTCGGCTGTCCTTGGTTGCAACTCCTGCCAGGGCCAACACAACAAGTGTGGTGACCAGCCAGTCGAGAAGGGAGAAGCCTGATTGGGGGTTGGGCATGGGGGGAGGGGCCTGAATCCATCGGATCGGCGTTCCCGATGGGTGGCCTGTAGCCCTTTGCCAGATTTGACTGCCAAGAGTCTGGTTCCTAGCCGCAATCGGTGCCTCAGATAGGGAATAACCCCCCTCCCGGGGTTCAGAGGCCCACTAGAGGGTCAGCTCGCCTGGCTGGGCCGAAAGAGCACCAAGCTCAAGTCATCAGCCTTGCCGCTCTCATCCGCGGCCAACATGCAGGCCCGGCTGCGAGCGGCCAAGGCGGCGATGGCTTCGGCGGCGCTGCCTCGGGTCGCAAGGCCCACGATCTCGTCCGTGGTCAGATTATCGGTCAGGCCATCCGACGCCAAGAGCAACGTGTCCTGCACCGCAAGGGGCACCGCGGGTTTCACGTCGATTTGCAGGCCAGGATGCCCAATGGCCGAGAGCAGTACGTGTCGGTCCGGGTGGGAGAGCAGCTCGGATGTTTCGATCAGTCCCGCGTGCAGGGCATAGGCCGTGGGGGAGTGATCGAGGGTCTGGTGCTTGATCAAACCACGACCTCCCAGGAGCAAGGCCATGGAGTCCCCCGTGTGAAACGA
Source organism: Planctomycetota bacterium (assembly GCA_028823345.1). Taxonomy (GTDB): domain Bacteria; phylum Planctomycetota; class UBA1135; order UBA1135. The sequence goes on along the minus strand of JAPKBR010000041.1, from coordinate 8,863 downwards.
GCGCACGCCTTCCTGGTCGATGGTGGCCACCACCAGGGTTGTGCCTGCACCCGACCCGAGGGCGGAGACTCTTTCTTGGGCGCTTTCAAAGCCATCGATGACCCCGGCTCTCATTCCGCGCTCCTCATCGAGGGCGGTTTGCACTTTTTCTTCCACAGCCTCGAGGGTCATGCGCGAGGCGACTTCCCCGTGACGGTGTCCGCCCATGCCATCGGCTACGGCCAGCAATAAACCCTCTGCCCCAAAATCCAAGCAGAGGCAGGAGTCCTGATTAGGTTCCCGTCCGGGATGGCATTGGCTGAATACAAATGCTTCACCCCAAGAAGAGGCGAAGTGGATCGGCTCGGTGAGGTTGGCTTCAAAGAGCCGTTCGCAACCCTGAATCACTGGCGCCCCCGACTACGAATCGCATCCGGAGCAGCGCGATTGAGCGCGCGCAACATGGCGCCAGCGTCCCGGTACCTCTTTTCCTCGTCCACCTGGGTTGCTCGGCGTACGATCTCGACCATCTCCTCGCTCCAGTTGCGCTGGACTTTTTCGTAGCCCTGGTGAGGCCAATGGAAGGGCCACTCCGGTTGTGCGCCACCGAGCAAACGCCAAAGCAGAACACCGGCAGAGAACACATCCGAGCGCAGAGAGGGTCTTCCGTGGGCTTGTTCCGGCGCAATGTAGCCAATGGTTCCCGAGCCCGATGCGTCGATCGTGCGCAGGGCTAACTTGGCCAACCCAAAGTCTGCCAAGCGGACTTTTTGACCCGGAAATAGAAGGATGTTCTCAGGCTTCACGTCGCAGTGCACCACCCGTAGCTTGTGAGCATAGGCGAGGGCTTCGAGAAGGTCGGCCATTATTTTGAGGACCTTGGTGCGAGCTATGCGCCGGGTCATGCGATCCGCCAGGGTTTCATCCGCTAGGGCACTGACCACCACAAAGGTCCCGTCGATAAGGCTCGCGGTTTTGAGGCCTAGGATCCCCGGGTGATCGAGCTTGGCCACCATGCGCACCTCTTTCTTGAAGGCCGCCATGTTCTCCTCGTCGGTCAGGTGCGGGTGGGGGATCTTGAGGGCAACGTCAATCCCTTCAATCGTGTCATGGGCCCGGTAGACCTCCGCGAAACCACCCACCGCGAGACACTTCTCGATGCGGTACTGGCCCAGGCGTTGGCGGCGGCGAAATCGGCGGGTCATGTTGGAGCCCATTGTGCACGGTGCGAGCCCATCCAGCATGGTTCAGCGTGGGTTGGATTCGCTTTTTTTCAAGTGAGTTCCACGCAACCAATAAAGCAGCGGGAGGGCAGCGAAGGCGTCCTGGATGAGCCCCGCGTCGAGCATGGCTTCGATTTCGTCACGGGTAAAAATCCCCTCGATGATTTGCTCGGCCTCTTCCCGGTCCGGATTTTGGATCCGCGTGCAGTCGGTGGCCACATAGGCACTGGCGTGATGAGCACTAATCCCGTTGGTGGGATAAAAGCCTGGGAGGGCGAGGAGGTTGGTTGGGGCGTACCCGGTTTCCTCCAGAAGTTCGCGTCGGGCGGCGATGTCGGGTTCTTCGCCGTCCTCAAGCCGGCCCGCAGGAAGCTCCCAATGGGTTTTGCCGTGCGGGTACCGATACTGGCCAATGAGGAGCACCCGCCCGTCCGGCAGAACGGGAACGACTGTGACCGCGGGCCCGATTTCAATGACGTGGTATTCCTGAAGATTCCCGGAGGGGAGCGTGACCATGTCGCGCCGGAGGGAGCACCAAGGGGAGTCATAGATGCGCTCGGTTGAGTGCTGGGCGAATGGGGGGAAGGGGGGTGGATTGTCAGGGAGGCGGGACATAGGGGGAAGTGTAGCGAGCGGGGCAGCGAAGAGAGGGGAATGATACGAATGAGAGGAAGAGCCGCTTTTCCACCAAACCCTATTGCAGCCCTCCGCCCCGTGCCCCTGCCCTCACTGTCCGCAGGATTCGTACACAGCCCGGTACGCAGCGATCATGGCGTCACTGCTATAGGACTCTTTCACCCGCTTGCGGGCTTCGGCTCCGAGGGACTTGCGCAGGGATGGATTCTCCAGGAGGCGTTGAAATGCAGCGGTGAGCTGCGCCTCCAGATCATGGGCGTCGGGGTCGTACACGGATTCATTACACAGTGCCCCGAGGGTGGCATGGATGTCGCCCACATTTGTGCAAACCGCTGGGAGGCCCGAGGCCATTGCCTCCAGAAGGGAAATGGGTTGCTGCTCCGAGGCCGAGGTCAAAGCGAACACATCTAGGGCCGCATAGAGGCGCGGAAGGTCGTTGCGAAACCCGAGGAAATGGACTCTTCCGCCAGGGGGCCTCTGCTCCCTGGCAAGGGCTTCGAGAGTCAGGCGTTTGGGACCGTCGCCGATCAGAACAAGGTGGGTTTCTTGATTCCCTGGTGCAAGGTTAGCCGCGGCGCGAATCAAGCGATCCAGACGCTTGACCGGCCGGTACCCCGCAACGGTACCGATGACATGGGCGTCCAAGGGAATCCCCAGCTCCCGGCGCACTTCATTCCGAACCTCCGCAGGTTGAGGGCAGAAACGCTTCACATCCACCCCATTCGGAATCAGAGAAAGTTTGTCCCCCGGCACCTTCCAAGAACTCCGCGCCAGGGAATCCAGCCGCGACGAGGGCACAATCAAATGCTGAACCCGGGGCAGACACATACGTCGCAGAATTCTCCTGCGCGTAAGCTGCCCATCAGCTTCATCCAGGTTGAAACCATCCTCGTGATGTACATGGTGGGGGAAGCTCTTAATGCGGGCGGCGAGGACCGCATCAAAGGCGCCCCAATTGTAAGTCAATAAGAGATCGGGCTGCTCTGCTTCCAACAGCTGCCACGTCCACCGAATAACCTTGCTGGTCTGCTTCACCCCGGGTCCAGCCAAAGTTCGCGCTTTCACCCCAGAGCCAATACGCTCGGCCGCATCCAAGCAATCGTCCATGGCCACGATCGTGTGGCGATACCCGTCCCCGAGTCCGGCCATCAACTCCACGGCGCGCAACTCGGGCCCCGCGGGAGCAAAGGTGCTAAAAATGTGCAGGGCGTGGGGCACGGATGGATTCCCTCAGGAGTTGATTCGAGATGCCTTGATTGCTGGTTCAGCATCGGGGGTCGTGGGCTCGTTAGAGTCCAAGTCCACATCCCCCCTAAACCCTGGGGCATAGACCCCTAGGGCTTGTTTCACAAACGTGGCTCGATCTTCTATAGGGGTCCAATCCAATACTCCCCGGGCCAGATTACACGTATAAGGTCGAGCCAAGCTGCGGGACAACATGTCGTGCCAAGAGGGGAAGGGGGCGTTCTTGCGTCGTCCCGCTTTCTTCACTAGCCATTTGCCGATCTCCATTGCTTGACTGATCGCAAAGCGCCGCGGGTGGAAGTGCAGGTCGCGGCCGGTGACACGGGCCAATTCTTGCACCGCATCCTCGGGCGACAGGGGCACGTTGGCCACCAGGTTGAGGGCTTTTCCGTCGAGCTCGCTGCCCTCGTGAATCGTCATGCGCGTCAGGGCTTCGCCAACATCTTCCACGTGAACGAACGGAATGGGATCCTTCCCCAAACCCCAGCCCACGCAGTGGTTGTCCCGCACCCAAAGGCCCAAGCCCGGATGCTGCATGGGCGTTCCAGGTCCCATCACAACCCCAGGTCTAGCGATCAGGAACTCACAGGGCTCGTTGGAGAAGTCTCGGTTGAGCGCGTGCTCCGCATAGGCTTTTCCACGGGAGTAAATCTCGCGCTCTTCGATGCGCACGTCGGTGGGCTCGTCATCTGTGATGATGCCCATGCCGGGCCGGTTGCAAAGGGATGCTACCGATGAACAGTAGATGAATCGCTGGACTCCGTTTTCGCGGGCGATGCGTCCCACGTTGCGCGCGCCCTCGATCATGTTGGCTTGGATCGCGGCCCAATTGTCACCGCCGCCAGTGGCGAGGTGCAATACCGTGCGTGCGCCATTGAAGGCCAGGGCTAGGCCGGTTTCGTCGAACATGTCTGCACACACCAGCCGCAAACGCCCATCCCGCGCGGGCTGGGTGAGTTCTAGGGGCAGTGAATGCATACGTCGCACCACTGCGGTCACGGGCACTCCGCGCTCGAGTAAGCGGCGCACAACGCGGCGGCCGATGAAGCCGGAAGCTCCCGTGATCACCACTTCGCCTTTCCTGGCCGAAGCGGCCTGGGGGAAGGGGTCGCTGGCCGGTGGTGTTCCGGGCAGATCTCCAGCGCTGCCGTCGCACCAGCTGGTAACTTGCAGCATGGCTTCGGCGTCCGAGGGGTAGGCCCGCCCTGAGCGGAATGAGGCGTGGAAGGCCTGGATCGAATCGCGCATGGACACGTAGAAGGAGTCCTTGCGCGGCCCCAACTTCAAGGTGAAAAGGCACCAGTGCCAAAATCCGCTAACCGCATTCCCGAATAAGGCGCCCCCGCGTCGGCTACTCGCGAGAAATGAATCCCAGGATTCCAGCGCTTGGGTCTTGCGTTCACCGCTCACAAGGTTGCGATGCAAGTCCGCTTCGATAAAGCCATCCGTGCCCAGGACTTCGAGGGTCCAGCGTGCGGTGGGGGAGCCGAAGCAAAAGTCCATACTGGCGGTGCCCTTTTCAGCCTGCACCGCAATACTGAAGCGCTCGTGAAAAGTCTGACCCGGCAGCAACTCGCGGCTTGCCAAGCTGTGGGTCTCCATGCTCAAGGGTTTACCCATGAGATGCTGCACCTGACTGATCGGGTGTACGCCCTGCTCAAAGATAATGTTGCGCTGGGCCCGGAACATCCAATGGCTGTATTGCTCCGCGTCGAGCTGGGCGATGGGCATGGCCAGCTGGGTGTGCACGTGAAGCACGCGCCCGATTTCTCCCGCATCGATCCGCGCCACCAGGCGCCGAAAGGCCGGGTGGAACACGTTGTTGTGGTTAACCGCGAGGGTCAGGCCTTTTTCCTGGGCCTGGTTTTTGAGTTCCTGCGCATCCACTTCAGAGAGGGCCAGGGGCTTTTCGCAGAACACATGCAGGCCCGCATCCAAGGCCCGGCGAATAAGAGGGGCGTGCAGATCCGGAGGAGTGCAAAGGTGGATCACGCGTACACCGAGGGTGGGTAGCTCCGCCAGATCGGCCACGCAATCGGGCACCCCGTGGGCAGCAGCTAGGGCGCGCGCACGGTCAAGATCCGGGTCGCAGACCGCCAAAACGCGGACTTGGGGGTCCTCGGACAAGGCGGTCAGGTGAAAGTCGGCAATGTAGCCGGCGCCCACAAGGGCTACGGGGGTGGGTTCCATGGGGGGGACGCAGGGTGGACGCTTTAGTTATCGGCTTCCAAGGGGCTCGGGGCAAGGTTCGTTCCGTGTCTCGTCTGGAAACAGCTTTCCCAGAGCACGGGTCAAGGGCGCCCAAATGGGGGCGTTTCGGAGAAGAACCCCTCAGGGTCGAGGATTGGAGGCGATTGGGGGCTCTTCTCCAGACGGTTGGGGAGGTGGTGGCTCGCAGCGCGGGTTGCCGCCTTCCCATGTTTTTATGCCCCACCTGCTCGCCCCAGGCATGGAAAGGGGCCGGGTTCCAAGCTAAACTGCTCCGAATTATCCCATCGCTCCCAGTTTGCGGTGGGCCCTTCAGCGCCTCTTTTGCCCGAGACCCTCCCCAGGAATCGCGAGTGGGCTGGCGCAAGGGTGTCCCCCCCCGGACAAACTGCGAGGAGTTGAACGACCATGCCCGATATCCCCCTGGCCCTGACCTTCGATGACGTCCTGCTGGCCCCCCAGCACTCGGCGGTGCTGCCCAACGAGGTGCGCCTTGTCACGCGCTTCAGTCGCAATGTTCAGCTGAACATCCCCTTCAGTTCTTCAGCCATGGACACGGTGACCGAATGGCGCCTGGCCGTGGCTCTTGCCCGGGAAGGCGGCATCGGCATCGTGCACCGTAATCTGAGTATCGATGAGCAAGTGGCTCAGGTTTCCAAGGTCAAGCGTTCCGCGAACGGTGTGATTGAAGATCCCGAGACCCTCAGCCCCAGTGCCACCTTGGGTGAAGCGCGGGCGATCATGAGCGAAAAAAGCATCTCGGGTCTGCCCATCGTAGAAGGAAACACCGTGGTGGGGATCTTGACCCGCCGGGACGCCTCCTTTGGTGAGCCTGATGAAAAACCCGTGGCCGAGGTCATGACCTCCGAGAACCTCATCACCTCACGGCCCGGCACGAGCCTCTCCGAAGCGGCGACTTTGCTCAATGAACACCGGGTCGAGAAACTGATCATCTGCGACAAGGACCGTCGTCTGCGCGGGCTGATTACGCGCAAGGACATCGACATGCTTGAAGCTTTCCCTAACTCTGCCTTTGATCGCCGTGGGCGACTGGTGGTGGGTGCGGCAATCGGTGTGCATGACTACGACCGCGCCGCGGCCCTGGAGCAAGCAGGTGTTGACGTGCTGGTTGTGGATACCGCCCACGGCCACACGGACAACGTGACCAAGACCGTGACCAAGCTCAAAGCGAGCGTGCCCGATGTGGATATCGTCGCTGGAAACGTGGCCACCGCCGAGGCTGCTTTGGCCCTGGTGAAAGCCGGAGCCGACGGGGTCAAGGTGGGCATTGGTCCCGGCTCGATCTGCACTACTCGAGTGGTGGCGGGCATTGGCGTGCCCCAATTGACCGCTGTGATGGAGGTAGCCGAAGCTCTCGCGGGCAGCGGGGTGCCGCTGATCGCAGACGGGGGCATTCGGTACTCCGGTGACGTGGTCAAGGCTTTGGCCGCGGGCGCTTCCAGCGTGATGCTCGGCAGTCTGTTCGCCGGCCTCGAAGAAAGCCCTGGCGAGACCTTTGTCTATCAAGGCCGTTCTTTCAAGAGCGTGCGCGGGATGGGCTCATTGGGGGCCATGATGAAGGGTTCAAAAGAGCGCTACCGACAAGGTCATGTGACCGACCCCCAAAAGCTCGTGGCCGAAGGCATCGAAGGCATGGTGCCTTACAAAGGACAGCTTTCCGACTACGTCTATCAGTTGTGCGGAGGCGTTCGTGCCGGGCTTGGCTATTGCGGTGCCCCGAGCATTGCGGACTTGCCCGAGCGCGCACGCTTTGTGCGCATCACTAGCGCGGGGGTGCGCGAGAGCCATCCCCACGACGTGCAGATCACCAAAGGATCCAGCAACTACCACCACGAATGAGCGACACCATACGCGGCCTATTGATCGTTGATCTAGGCACCCAATACGCCCAGTTGATTGCACGCCGCTTGCGCGAAGCAGGGGCTTGGTGTGAAATTCATCCTCCCCGCACGGCCTTGGCTGCCGCCAAGGAAATGAACCTGGCCGGGATTATATTGTCCGGCGGCCCGGCTTCCGTCTATGGGGACGACGCCCCCGATGTGCCTGAGGAACTGTTGAAACTGAACGTTCCTGTGCTGGGCATTTGTTACGGCATGCAGTGGATGAGTCAAACTCTCGGAGGAAAGGTCGAGGGATCAGGCCAGCGCGAGTTTGGGCACACCCGCATCGAGATCGATCAGGCCACGGAGCTGTTTAGTGGCTTTGACGCGCCGACGGTGGTTTGGATGAGCCACGGGGACAAGGTCACAAGCCTTCCCGCAGGCTTTGAGGTTTACGCCCATTCGGACACTTGTCCCTATGCCGCAGTGGGCAACCCTGCCCGCAAATTCTACGGCGTCCAATTCCACCCAGAGGTCTCCCACAGTGTGCGCGGCCAAGAAGTCCTCAGCAACTTCGTGCTCGACGTGTGCCAATTGCCCGGGGATTGGAACGCGGGCTCGATCGTCGATCGCAAGATCGCCGCGGTGAAAGAATTAGTGGGGGACACGGGCGAAGTGGTCCTCGGCCTCTCCGGCGGAGTCGACTCCGCAGTAGCCGCCCTGCTCGTGTACAAGGCCATTGGTGAGCGTCTGCACTGTATCTTTGTGGACAACGGCCTCTTGCGCAAAGGAGAGATCGAGGTGGTCCAGGAGGAGTTCCAAGAGCATTTGGGCATGGATCTCTGCACGATTGACGCCCGAGATCGCTTCCTCTCCAAGCTCGCAGGCGTCACCGACCCCGAGCGCAAACGCAAGATCATCGGCCACGAATTCGTCGAGGTTTTCCGCGAAGAAGCCAAGCGCTTCACCAACGCGAACTTTCTAGGCCAAGGCACCCTGTACCCCGACGTGATCGAGTCCGTCGCTGTGCACGGGGGCAACACCGCCAAGATCAAATCCCACCACAACGTGGGCGGCTTGCCCGAGGACCTCGACATGGAATTGGTCGAGCCCCTGCGCGAGCTATTCAAGGACGAAGTCCGCCGGGTTGGCGCCCACATGGGCCTGGACGATCGCATTCTCATGCGCCAGCCTTTCCCCGGACCGGGCCTCGCCGTCCGTATTCTCGGGGAGGTCACGGAAGAACGCTGCGTCATCCTGCGTGAGGCCGACGCCATCGTCCGCTTCGAAGTGGAAAAGGCCGGGTGCCACAAGGAGCTTTGGCAGTACTTTGCTGTGCTCTTGCCCACTAAATCAGTCGGCGTCATGGGTGACGCCCGCACCTACGAGGACGCCTGCGCCATCCGCGCCGTCTCCAGCCAAGATGGGATGACTGCTGATTGGTGTTACCTGCCGCACGATGTGCTGCGCGTGATCTCCAACCGCATCATCAATGAGGTGCGCGGAATCAATCGGGTGGTGTTGGATATTTCCAGCAAGCCGCCGGCGACGATTGAGTGGGAGTGAGGGGCCACTCTGGGGCAAGACCATCAAGCTCGGTAGCGCCTCTACAGTCCATGCAGAGCGGCGACCGTTCCTATTGACGCAGCTCTTGTCCTGGCTGGACTCGGGGGCCTTGGTGACTTGGAATTCCGATTCGATCAGGCCTCGGCTCAGGAAGGGCCTTAGGCC
>JAPKBR010000010.1 GCA_028823345.1 Planctomycetota bacterium | reverse complement strand
CATGAGCCCCAGCGCCTTCCAGCACCGCCGAGCTCGCCAGGTCGAATTGCACCACGGGGGCAGCATCATCATCCAAGAGGGTGAACGTATGCACCGAGGGGGTCCCGATCACGGCGTTTCCAACGCCGCCCAGAGTGACCTCAACCGTCTCTCCTAACTCGTCAATAGGGTCATCGACAGGAGTCAGAGTGAGGTCGGCGCTGAGTGAGCCAGCGGGAATAGTGAAGGTCGTAGCGCCGAAGGAAAAGTCACTGCCATCAATGGCAGTGCCGCCCAAGGAAACGGAGCCCGTCACATTCAAGCCGGACGGCGCGTTGAGACTCATTCCAATTAACTGGGAACCAGCGCTCTCAAGAGCCGAAGCGGACGCGGCGTCAAAGGCAATCACCGGAGGCGCGTCATCATCGAGGGCAACCAACAGGAACTCTTGCTGATCTCCAATAAGCGCATCGTCCCCGGGCATCAAGCGCAAAACCAACTCCTCATCGAGCTCGTCGATCAAGTCCCCCAAGAGCTCAACCTGGAAAGAAGCGGTGGACTGCCCTGCAGGGATGCGGACCATCCCGCCCCCACGGATCTGGAAATCCAAACCCTCGGAAAGGGTGCCTTGGAACGTATAGGCGACGGGCAGGTCAAAGGACGCCGGCCCCTCGAGCACAAGGTCCACATTCACCACACCTGCTCCCTCAAGGTAGCTTGCCCCCGCGGTGGCGAACGAAACCCGGGGTTTTGAATCGTCATCAACAAGAGCCACAAGATGTTGCGAGAGGGCTCCGATGGTGCCTGGGTTGACGCTCATCAGATCCAGCACGAGGTCCTCCCGGTATTCAAAAAGTCCGTCCTGAAGGATTTCTAGGCCAATCTTCCCAGTGGTCTCGAAAGCTGAAATCGTCACGACCCCTTGCCCCAGATCCAAGAAATCGCCGCCTGCTCCCTCCTGGGCACCTCCCGAGAGGGCATAGACCAGTGTCAGATCGAATGCGCTGGGTCCTGACAGAACCAACGGCAGCACCAGGACACCATGGTCCTCGCGAATCTCCGAGGTCCCTGCCGCAAACTGCACAGCAGGAGGTGCATCTTGATCTTGGATCAAGAGCGCATGGCTCTCCGCACCAGGAGTCGCACCCACAGGAATCGTGATCGCAATGGTCTCGTCCCCCTCATGCAAACCATCGGTCAGGGTTTCGACTGGAACGCCCAAGACCAAACTGCCCGCGGGGATCACATGAGTGGTCGCCAGCGGGGTGTAGTCGCTGCCAGATACCGCCGAGCCACGGGCCCCAAGGGCAAAGGGCACATCGAGACCCGAAATGGCGGTCAAACTGACCTCTACCAAATCACTTTGCCCCTCATTCAGGTCTGAATTGGCCAGCACAAAGCCCGGAGTTGGCGTCGCGTCATCGTCAAGAATCGTGTGCACGTGAACCGCTGGCGATCCGAGAACGGCATTTACAGCTAGGGTCAGGTTCAGTTCGATGGTCTCGTCCAACTCATCGAGAGCATCGTCCAAGACCGGCAGAACAACTTGCCCAGACAAGCTGCCCGCAGAAATCAAAACCGTGCCCCCGGGAGCTACATAGTCCACCCCGTTGCTGGCGGTACCGGTCAAGGAAAGCTCGATGCTCACATCCAAGCCGGAGAGACTGGTAATTTCCAAGCCGATGACCCGATCACCAGTAGTCCCTTCAGTCTCTGAGCTGGAGGCTTGTAAGAAACGGACCTGGGGGGGAAGGTCATCGTCTTCAATCCTCAATACATGCACGGTCGGAGCACCCAACACCGCGTGGCTCGCGGCACCCAGGGTCAATACGACGGTCTCGTCTGCTTCGTCGAGTAAGTCGTCACTGAGCGCAATGAGGACTTCCACGCTGGTGGTACCAGCGAGCAGCGTCATGGGAGATGGGCTCACCCCAAAGTCCGCCCCTTGAGTAGCGCTTCCCGAAATGCTGAAAGGCACGCTGATGTCGAATCCCGAGGGCTGCGAAAGCTGAATCTGGACAGACACGGACCCTGCGTTTTCCAGATGGGACGAGCTCCCAACCACAAAGCTCACGGTGGGCTCAGGATCCGAATCCAACAGGGACAAAACATGGTCCTGCTGAGTGCCCAAGGTGCCATTGACCGGCGTCCCGAGCTGAATAGCAATGGTTTCTGTGGGTTCATCCAACCCGTCAGCAACCCAAGTCAGAGGCAACGAGGCGAAAGTGACCCCCGCAGGAATCGTCAGCAGCCCACCTCCGGGATCGGTGTAATCCAGCCCCAAAAGCGCTGTGCCAGAAAGGGTATAGGGCAATTCAAGGGCGATCCCTGAGGGCGCGCTCATCATCACCCCCACCGAGTCCCCAGCCTCGCTCTCAGCCGAGCTGGATGTGGCACTTTGGAACTCGACTGTGGGCTGTGGATCGTCGTTAGTCAGGGTCAAGACATGCTGCAGCAACGAGCCCGGCTGAGCGTTAGTCACGCCAATCAAGTCAATCACGACCTGCTCGTCGAACTCATAAAGAGCATCGGAAAGCACCTGGATATCGAGATTTAAGACGGTCTGCCCCGGGGACAGGGTCAGGCTATCCGGTCCGTTGAAATCGACTCCACGAGTCGCACTGCCCGAGTACTGCACCTCCACGCTGATGGGCAGACCAGATGCACTGGATACCTGCATACCAATGGAGGCAGTGCCGATGGATTCGATCGCCGAGGATGATGTCCCTTGAAAGCCAATGCTCGGACTCGTCTCCTGTTGGAAGGTAATCTGCAAACCATCACTAAAGTTGCTACTGACCGCCTGCCCCGGGTCCGTGTAACTGGCCTGAAAGTACAATGTGGTACCGATGCCGATCGCACTGAAATGGCTCGCGTTGAAGTTCGCTTGATGGACCAGCTGGTTGTTTACAATCTGCTGGGGCCCCGTGCTGGCGGCATTGGCGAAATTCACACACAGGGTAGTCCCGTTGGGAAAACTGGTGCCTTGCCCGCCGTTAGCCCAAGCGGTAGCCACGTAGAATTGGCCCGAGCTATTGGGAACGGGTCCCGCGCGAAGCTCGAGTGTATTTCCGAGAAGACCGCAAGCCCCATTGGAGCTCATCAAAGCGGGCACCCCCAGCGAGGAAGGGCCCGAAGTGCAAAAATTCGACTCGGGGCACTGGGCGAGCGCCGAGTGACCAAAGAAGGCCAGGAGTCCCGCGATCAGGACGCGGGCGAGTAGGGATTGAGCGGAGCGACACATGAAAAAAGCCCCTTAGCGAGAGGCGTAGGGAGGGGGCTTGCGGGGCCGAACGATAGCCCTAAAAAGCTCCCTCTAGAATAGGGTGCTGGCGGGCCCCTGTGCAGCGCTCAAGGTCCGACCAGATTGGTCCAGATTGTAGCCTAAAAAAGGAAATCGCATATTGAGTCAGGGCGCTATCTCATATTGAGAATCGCCGGCAAATCCAAAACCTGCCCCCAGCACCCTCGCAAGCAGGCCCCTCCCCATCCGCTCCACAGAAAACCTACTCGAACCCCTTCAGCGAGGCTTTATCTTCATGCCCACAAAGGCCGCAAGGTCAGCCAATGCTGGTGGCTGCAACCACCAAACCAAGGCCCCGTAGGAGGCAGCACCGATGATCACATCTGCCGCCAAGGCCAGCTTGGGACCTAATCCCGGCCCGAGGAGGGCATGTGCGCCGAGCACCGCCCCGGCCATTCCCAGGGTCGCCAGCATAGTTGAGACCAAAGGGCGCAGGGCATCGCCAAGGCTCATCCCGATCAAATTCAAGGCCGTGCGCAATGCCCAGGGCGCTAGCAGGAGCATGGTCACCGAAGACCCAGCTGCCAAGATGGTCCCGATCTCTGCCCCACCGCGGTCACGAAAAACAAGGACGAGCACTGCCTGCACAGCGAGGCAAGCAGCGCTGGTTCCCAGATTCACGCGCAGCATGAGATCCGTTTTCTTGAGTGACACAAAAATGGAACCGACGCTGGACAACACGGTGTAGAGCAAAGCGTAGGGCAACAAGGCCACCACAACCCATCTCACTTCGGCCCACTCGGGTTTACTGTTGAGCGCCATTAGCCAAGGCACGACCAACGCGATGCCCACGAGGCCCGGGAACACCGCGATCACGGTACCTCCCAACCCGCGGGCATAGAGCCGCCGCATACCCTGAAAATCGCCTTGGATGCGCGCCAGGGCCGGCATCAATACTCCCGCAACAAGTGGCGCTAACATGCGTGCAGGGCGCAGAATCAGCCGTTTGGCTAAACCGTAGATTCCGAGGGCCGCCTCCCCCGCAAAGGTCAAAATGAGTAGGTGATCCAAACGCTGGAGTAGATATGTTCCCACCGAAGACCCAAGAAGGTTCAGGGAAAAACTCGAGACCTCACGCACATATTTCATGCGGAAAATGAACGACGGGCGCCACTCCCGTTGGGCGATCCACCAAACCACCGTACGTGCGCCATAGGAGACAACTATCGCCCAGGCCAACATTTCCGGTTTGGGGTTCTCTTTCAAGAAACCAAAAACCACAACCCCGTAACCCAGTGAAGACGCAAACTCTCCAAGAGCCACGCCGCCAAAGCGCAGATCCCTCATCAGGAGCCGCGACTGAATCGCCCCAAGAGCCAATAGGGGAAATCCCCAGGCGATGATTTGCAGGAGGGGCGCAGCATCCCGAGAACCGAGTACGGTCGCTATGGGATAAGACAGAAACGTCAAGGCAGCCCAAAGCGCCGCCGAAACGCCGAACTGCAGCCAAAACATGGTGGACACGAACCCACGGGAGAGTTCTTTGCGCTGGATCACCGCCTGGCCGAGCCCCAAATCCACCAAGATGTCCAAGACCCCCCCGACAATCAGAGCCGCTTCAAAAATCCCCACGGCCACGGGATCGAGGATTTGCACCACGTGCAAGAGAACCACATAGCGAATCACAATCGTCGCCCCCCTACCGAGGGAGCTGAACCTAGCTGCGGAGCGAAGAGATCCTTGTCGAGGGGTCGTCATCGGGCCAAGTATACATCTATACATCGCCTCTCAGGCAAGTGAGGGGCATTCCTCAATTGGAACATGATTCCCCGTGCTTTTCCCCCGGAAGGAATCTCCCGTGGGACTTTGATAAGATGATGACCGCAACCCCGGGAGTCTCCCATCAACTCGAACACTCCTTCGAATCGTAAGCTCCCACATGACCTCCCCCAAAAACACATCCCGCCCAGATTCCGCAATGGCCTTCGCCGCCCTGCCCTCCTTGGCTTGTCTTTTGTGGGACAGCCTCGAAGGCGCACGCGGGTGCCCACGGGGCACCCTGAATCTGATCGAGGAATCCGGCACAGGCCTGCTGTTCAACTCAGATTTCGATCCGGACTTGATTGAATACCAAGAGGGTTACGAGAACTCACTCAGCTTCAGCCACACCTTCAGCGGCTATCTCAAGGACTACGCCAAACATGTGGTCGCTGGGGCGCCTGCCGCGGCCCCTCGAATCGCTGAAATCGGTTGCGGCGACGGAGAGTTCCTTGAGCTAGCCGTTAATGCCGGCGCAGCCGCGGGCTTGGGAATCGAACCATCCTGGAAACTCAACCGAGAACCAGTCCTGGCGGATGGACGGGTCCAGGTCCTGCCCGAATCCCTAGACGCCGCAACGGCTCCACAACTGCGCGCCTTTGATCCTGACCTGGTCATCTCCCGGCAAGTTCTTGAACACGTCACGGACCCCGTGGCTTTTCTGACCCTGATCCGCGAATCACTCGCTCCAAAGCCCGTTCCTTGCGTGATCGAAGTGCCAAGCGCCACGTTCATGTACAAAGGCGGCACCCCTTGGGAGGTGATCTACGAACACCGTTCCTACTTCACCGAACAAACTCTCGGGCTGATTATGGAAAAGGCGGGCTACGAGGTTACGGGAATGGAGACCACCTTTAACGGGCTCTTCATTTCGGCCACGGGCAAACCAAACCCCGCTGCAAGAGTACGCTCGCAATCCGAGGACTCGGATTTGGCCTACTGGCGAGGTGCCTGGAAAGGTCGCCTCAAGAGCTGGAAAGAGGATCTCGCACAACGCCAAGCGGCTGGACAGCGCATCGCCCTTTGGGGGGCTGGCGCGCGGGGCATCATGTTCCTCAACATTGCCGATCCGGGCAACTACATCGGCAAGGTGATCGACCTGAACCCGCGCAAGTATGGCTTCCATGCGGCGGGATCCGGACACAAGATCTCACCCCCCAGCGATCTGGTGGACTACCAGCCGGAAATGGTCATCGTCATGAATCCGGTCTACGAAGAAGAAATCCGCAGTGACCTCGCCAAACTTGGCTTGAACCCCGAAATCTGCATCGCCTGAACTGATTCCATGCTCCACTGTCGCTTTTGCAACACGCCCCTTGAACACACTTTTGTGAACTTGGGTTCTAGCCCACCCTGCGAGTCGTTCCTGAAGGAGGAACAACTTCACCAGGGCGAAACCTTCTACCCGCTCCACGTACGCGTTTGCGCTAAATGCCTGCTGGTACAAATCCCCGAATGCCTCCCAGCTACGGAGATCTTCGACGACTACGCCTACTTCAGCTCTTTCTCGGACAGCTGGCTCGAGCATGCTTCCGATTATTGCACGGCCATGACCGAGCGCTTCGACTTGGACCGGGACAGCTTTGCCGTAGAGCTCGCCTCCAACGACGGCTATCTGCTGCGCAACTTTGTGAAGGCCGGCATCCCGTGCCTGGGGATTGAGCCCTCTGGCAATGTGGCAGAAGCGGCCAAGAAAGTAGGTGTCGAGTCCTTGGTCAAATTCTTCGGCATTAAGACCGCCAGCGAGGTGCGCAAGCAACGCGGACCCGCCGACCTGATCACCGCCAACAACGTGCTGGCCCATGTACCCGACATCAATGATTTCGTGGCGGGGGCGGCGCACCTCTTGGCACCCACAGGCGTGATCACCTATGAGTTCCCACACCTCTCGCGACTGATCGATGAGTGCCAATACGACACGATCTACCACGAGCACTTTTCCTACCTATCCCTACTTACGGTACAGACCATCGCTACGAGCCATGGCCTGCGAATCTTTGACGTGCAAGAGCTTCCCTCCCATGGGGGTTCCCTGCGGGTTTTTCTCTGCCACAAAGCCGCGAGTCACGAACGTGAATCCCGAGTCGACGAACTATTGACCACGGAAAAAAAAGAAGGTCTGCATCACATCGACGGCTACAGTGGATTCCAGCCCCGAGTTGAAGCATCCAAGCGCTCCACCCTCAAATTTCTGATCGAGGCCCGCGATCGGGGCGAGAAAGTCGTCGCCTATGGCGCCCCAGGAAAGGGCAATACCTTGCTCAACTACTGCGGCATTCGCGGGGACCTGATCGAGTTCGCAGTGGACCGGAACCCCTACAAACACGGCCGCTACACCCCTGGAACTCACATCCCAATTCGCCCGGTGGAAGCCCTCGAAGAGGCCAAACCCGATTGGGTCATGATCCTGCCCTGGAACCTGCAGCGCGAAATCACCACCCAACTATCCCCTATGATGACCCAGGGCACGCGTTTCGTCGTCCCCATCCCCACTATGACCGAGGTCAAGCCAACATCATGAAAGTCGTTCTTTTCTGCGGAGGGCTGGGCATGCGCCTACGCGATTACTCGGACTCCATTCCCAAACCTATGGTCGAGATCGGTTACCGGCCGATCCTCTGGCACGTAATGAAGTACTACGCCTCCTTTGGCCATAAGGATTTCATCCTTTGCCTCGGCTACAAGGCGGACGTGATCAAGCGCTACTTCGTGGACTACCAGGAGTTCATCTCCAATGACTTTGTGCTGAACGGTGATGAACGGCCCCATATGCTGGCCTCGGATCTAGAGGACTGGAAGATCACCTTTGTAGACACGGGTTACGACTCCTGCATTGGTGAGCGTCTGCGCCGAGTGCGTGAACATCTGGACGGGGAAGAGATGTTCCTCGCAAACTACAGCGACAACCTGACCGATTTCCAGCTGCCTAAACTGATTTCGACCGTGGAAGATTCCGACGCGGTAGCGGGCTTCATAACTGTGCCGCCCCCCATGAGCTTTCACGTCACAAAGACCGATCATGACGGCAAGGTTCAGGGGATCCTAGAGAGCAAGAACGCCGACCTCTGGATCAATGGGGGCTGCTTTGCCCTGCGCAACGAGATCTTCGACTATCTCCAAGAAGGAGAGGAGCTCGTCATCGAGGCCTTCGCGCGCTTGATCGAAAAACAGGCTCTGATCTCCGTGCGCCACACAGGGTTTTGGCAAAACATGGATACCTTCAAGGACCGCATGGTCCTCAACGAGATGCACGAGCGCGGCAACGCGCCCTGGCAGGTCTGGCACCGGGACTAGCCCGTCGTCCAGCGCAATCCCCCATCCAACCGGTCCTCGGCCTTGTGCCTCAGGATCGTCTTGATGCGGAGGTAGCGTTCCGAGAGAAGGTCTTCCCTTGTCAAACCCTCGGCAAGATAAGCTTCCCGTAGCTGGACGATGCCTTTTTCCACAGTCCACTGGGGCTTGAAGCCGGGAAGTTCACGCTTGATCTTGTCAAAGTTCACCCGGTAGTCGCGCTTGTCAGGGCCCGCACCATCGGCAAAGCCAAGCTCACTCCCCTCCACCGCTTTGGCAACCATTTCGGCCACCTCCCGGATGCGGTAATTCTCCTCGGTGATACCCACGTTGAATGCTTGGTTATGGATCACCTCCACCGGCGCGTCGAGGACAGCAACCATAGCACGGCCAATGTCCTCTACATGCACGAGAGGGCGCCAAGGGGTGCCATCAGATTGCAAGCGCACCTCGCCGGTAGTCAGGGCATACCCGGTCAAATTATTGACCACCAAGTCAATACGCAGACTTGGCGATACCCCATAGGCAGTGGCATTGCGCATGTAGGTGGGCGAGAACCCATCCCCGGCCAATTCCATCAACTTGCGTTCCACGTTGATCTTCGATTCCCCGTAGGGCGTCTGGGGATTCATCACCGCATCCTCGGTCAGGATGTCATCGCCGCTCTTGCCGTATAGGCTGCAAGAGGAACTGAATACAAAGCGTTTCACCCCGGCCTCCTTGGCCGCCCGCGCACAATTCACTGTGGCATCTCCGTTGATCTGGTGAGTCAGGGCAGGGTCCAAATCACCCAGCGCATCATTGGATAGGGCCGCGAGGAAGACAATGGCGTCGATGCCCTCGAGATGCTCGGGCTTGATGTCGCGAATGTCCAAAGCGCGTTGCTCTATAGAAGGAGCAGGCAAAAATTGGCCGCCCTCAAAGAAACCCGTGTCGAGGCCGCGAACCTCATGACCCGCATCAAGAAGAAGGGGGACCAAGACTTGGCCCACATAGCCGGAGTTGCCAGTGACGAGTACACGCATGGTGAAGCGAGAAAGCGGTTATAAAGTATCTAGGTAAAGTCGAGGGTCAGCTTGCGGGCCGTAAAAGCCTCAGCGTAACCGCTCGGTGAATTGCATTCCACGCCTCGCAGGCGCGCAAGGGCCCGAAAGGCATCCGCGTCAAACCAAGGGCGCCCCGCTTGACTGGGGAAGTGGGCCTCTAAGTGTTGCAGCTTGCCTTCCATTTGATCGGCACTCAGGGGCACAAACACCGACGGCTGGCCCAGATCCCCTTCGAACTTGGCAATCTCAAACTCCAGCACCGGTTGATCGCGAAAGGTCTGCCAAATAACCTCGGCGCAGGTGCGGTGATCCTGATGACGATCCTCCAGATGATGGGAAAGGACCAGGTCTGGGGTGAAAGTCTTCTGCAACTCCCAAAGCCTGGACTTCAAATCCCCGAGCTGAGCTGGGAACAGGTTTTCGTTCAAATCCCAAACGTGGACCTCACAACGGACAGCGGCTGCTGTCATGGCCGTCGCGCTTGCATGGGCCTCCTCCGCGCGGGATCCATCGGCGGACGCCACCACCCAACAAAGTTCCACCGGCCGCTCCTCCAAAATGCGCCTCAAGGTCCCACCAGCGCCGATTTCCAAATCATCCGCATGGGCACCGAGACAAAAGACCTTGAGGGGGATGGTGGTGGCTGTGGGCAGGAACGAGAGCATTGGATTCCAGGGTCATGGGCGAACCGCTTGGGCCCTCATTATACGCTCCCCCCTATCCTCCGGGTCCAATTCGCCCATCCGGAACTCCGCGCACCGTCCTGAGACGAGCCTGCCCTCCCTCCGAGTGCCAATCCTCCCGATTCGAAGCAAGTCGCCCAGCAAATCCCTTGCCTCCGCTCGCTACCCTGGGCCCCATGGAACCCAGCCCTAGCTTGCCCCCCGGCGTCGCCTTCAGTGATGGCGCGCGAGGAACTTGCCCAACCTGTCGGACCCCGGGCCGCGGGCTCTACTCGGTTGCCGCGGTGCCGACCACATCCAACGTTCTGTTCCACAGCCAGGCAGAGGCCCGAGCGGTTCCCATGGGGACCCTCGACCTGGCCACCTGCGACACCTGTGGCCTGCTATGGAATGCGGCTTTTGATGATCGCTTAGTGGACTACTCGAAGGGCTATGAAGAGACCCAAGGGTTTTCTCCCACCTTCCGCAAGTGGCTGGAGGCAACGACCCAACAACTCAGCAACGAACGAGACCTGAGGGGAAAACTCGTGGTGGAAGTTGGCTGCGGCAAGGGAGAATTCCTAGCAAGCCTCTGCGCAGAAAGCGGGGCCCGGGGAATCGGTATCGATCCTTCCTCGACAGCCGGTCGTGTGGATTTAGACTCCGGCGCAGGCTTGCGGTTCATCCAGCAGCTAGTGGAAGATGTGCCCCCGCTGGACGACGCCGCACTTCTGGTTTGTCGCCACACCCTCGAACATATCGGGCCGATTGGTCCGTTTCTACGAGCCATGGAGCGCGCATGCTTGGGGAATACTCCGCTTCTGATCGAGGTCCCCGACCTCACGCGAGTGCTCGCCGAAGGTGCTTTTTGGGACCTCTATCACGAGCACGCCACCTACTTCACCCCTGGCTCACTCGCCCGTTGGATACGCAGCATGGGTCGGCCGATCCAAATGCTGCGCCGAGTCTACTCTGACCAGAACATGGTTTTGATATCGGATCCGGATCTCCCGGATGATGTTCAACTGCAGGGAGAATCCCCCGCCGAACAGCGCCAGGCCCTGCTCCAATTCAACCACCGGGCCCAAGAATCCATGGCCAGCACCAGCGCCCTTTTAGCGGAGATCCAAGCCAGCGGCGGAACCAGCGTTCTCTGGGGAGCGGGTTCCAAGGCCACAGGACTGCTGGTCACATTGGGGCTCACCGATCAAGTGGCGGCGGTCGTGGACATCAACCCCGACAAGACCGGTAGCCACATCGCAGGCAGCGCACACCGGGTAATAGGGCCAGCCGAGCTAACGGAGATCCAACCGGATCTGGTGCTAGTGATGAACCCCCTCTACGTGGAAGAAATCAGAAATAGTCTCAAAGCACTGGGACTGAACCCACGCTTGGAAACCCTTGGTTGATTTCTAACCGATTGAGCGACTGAATTCGGGTCGGAACCGATTGAGCACTGCTCCCAGGAAGTGGGCTCCAGCACCTTCAATCCGCGAACGTGCTTCTTCCACGTCATCCTTGAGGCTGACCCGTGCACGGGTCACCAAAATCACCGCATCCACGCTATCTAGTAAAGCAGTGGTCGAAGCCTCAGTAACAATCGGCGGGCTGTCAATCAACACCACCTTTGCGGACCCCGACAACTGGGAGAGGGCAATTTTGAAGGCCTCACCCGCGAACTCACCCGCTAAAGGGACACGCTTGCCGCCAGAAGGCAGCACGCTGAGCTCGGCTAACCCCGGAGCTGAGTGCAGCGCATACTTGACTTCCGTACTGCCTCCCATCACATCCGCAAGCCCCGGCTCACCGGGAACGCCACAGTAGGTGGCTAGGGAGGGACTCATGAAGTCTGTGCCCAGGAGCACCGTGGGGTAGCGCAGGTGGCGGGCTAGATTGACCGCAATGGAAGCCGCCAGGACGCTGGTTCCACAGCCCCGTTCCGTGCCGGTGACCAAGATGCGACTGGACTTGCGCTCGCGCACAAAGTCCGCGCAGGTCTTCCATAGGTTTTGCTCCATAGCCGTCAAGCCGATTTGGGCCAACTCGATGGGCAAAGGTTTTCCTTCGTGATTCGACATGAGTCAGCTGACCTTGGTTGGACGCATCTTGCGCAGGGGTTTGTGTTCGCCAATCACGGCCAGGACAGGCACCTTGAGCGCCTTCTCGAGGGTTTCTCTATAACGCAGGCGCTGGTCTCGCAACTGACGCAGGACTGCAATCGCCATACCCAAGGCAAGACCACCGAAGAGGCCTCCCAACAGCAATTTCGCCCGCTTGGGACCGACCTTTTCGGGCTGCAGATCCGCGGTAGTCATGCTGCGCAAGTTGCTTTCGCCTTCATCCCGCGAGTCTTGAATACCTTGATCCTTGACGATGGCTGAACGAAGGCGCGCAACCTCGCCCTGCTGGGCTTCGATGTCCGCACTCCAGTGTGCGTGCTCGCTGACGCACCCGTCCATGCGTCGGAGCCGCTCGACTTGCCCTTCTCGAGCATTCTGGATGGATATCAACAAGGCCTCAGCCCCT
Organism: Planctomycetota bacterium; assembly: GCA_028823345.1. Classification (GTDB taxonomy): domain Bacteria; phylum Planctomycetota; class UBA1135; order UBA1135. The sequence goes on along the minus strand of JAPKBR010000010.1, from coordinate 77,222 downwards.
TCCAGATCCGCATTGTAAATCGCGAGCTGCACCTGCAATTCAATACGTTCGGTATTGGGGACAATTTGTTCCACCACCACACCATCATCCACCACTGGTACGTCCTGCATAAGACGTTCCATTTCACTGGTCAAGTTAGTGATGTCATTGTTCAGCTTGTCGAGCATCTCCTTACGACGCACAGGGTCATTCTCTCGGTCAAAGTACTCGATGTCCTCCTTACGCTCCTTCCGGCGATCGATCATTTGGAGCAAGCGCGGAATTTCGGGGTTAGCGACCTTACGGGGCAGCTCTTCACTAACGATGGTCTCCCCCATCCCCTCCATGCGCGCCCCAAGGGAAGCAATGCTGCGCATGAGAGAACTACGGTGGGCGCTCTCGGTCAAGACTGTACTATCGATACTCGCAACCGCCCCCAAGAGGTTATCGCGCTCGGACAATAGGTCAAAGAAACCGCAGGTTCCCTTGTGCGCGCTAAAACCCTCGTCGGCCTTACGCAGCTTTTCTTCCTGCTCGCCAAGCAGAGCATTCAAGCGGTTCAGCTCGGGGCTGTAGTGGGAGTTGTGTTGATCGATGAAGGCCTTGACAAGCGCGGTTCCTATGAGTTGAGCGTCCTCGGGAGTCCAAGCGTCCGCCTGCACGACGATCACTTGGGAGCGCCTGCCGGTGACCACTCGACTATTAGCCATCAAGACTTCGGTAGCCGCTCGGATCGCCTTGGTCTCGTGATCCCTAATATCCGCCCTATTGCCGCCCATCCTAGTCAGCAGGAAAGCCTGCAGCCCATGCATCAACCGCGCATACAGCGCGGTATCTGGACCATCTTCAGCAGTGGGGTCCGCGGTTCGCAAGACCCATGAAGGCGTCAGTTCCATGGCCACACGCTCATATACCCTCGGGTCGGTCAAGAGCATGATCTCGTCCTCGATCCCGGGTACCGTGCGGATACCATCGTCAATGCCCATCGCATCGTCGGCGCTGCGGGTTTCAGCTACCCCGGGGGTGTACTGAAGGCGCGCTTCCGACGTATAAATATTCGGCTGAGAAGCTGCCATAAAAAGGCCGGCCGCCACACCGAGAGTGGTGGTCAGAAACAACCAGCCCCGGGACCTTAGGGCTCCGTAGAGGATCAGAACCTTCAGGTCTAGCCCTCCGCTCTCGCTCTCCTCTTCGTAATAATCGTCGCTCATGGCTGGCCCTACGAGCTAGTTTCCACGCGGAATGAATAAATCCGTAAAATACGGGAAGGGGATCATACGCCGGATCCAGGAATCCAGGAACAGGCCCGCGTCATCGATTCGGGTGTTAGGAACATAGAGCACATCATATGCCTGGAGCATAACCGTCCTGCCCCGGCCCCAGTGTTCTTCGCGTATGTCAATAATCCAGGAACTCTGGAGTTTGGAAACTGGGTCAAAGCGCACCAAAAGGGCGTTGCCCAACCAAGACGTCCTCTTCTGAGGTCCCCCAACCATGGCCAAAGCCTGCAGCAAGGTCAGGTCGACTCCCGCGGCGAGGGTGACCATTCCTGGATTCTCAACTTCACCCATAACAAACACCGTTTGCGGCGCTTGCAGGGTGACGATCACAGAAAGGGTTGAGTCCCGCCCTTCCAACATCACCCCGTAGAGTTCTTGCAACTTGTCCTGTAGTTCTTCAGGCAACAAACCACCGACCAGCAACGGGCCGAGACCAACGAATGAACAACGTCCATCGGATTGCACCTTGACACTTTGATTGAACTCACTCGCGTAGCTGAACTTGACCTCAAGAGTGTCCCCCGGGGCGAGACGGTCGAGGCCTTCATAGAGGGTTGCGTTGATCTCCTGTGCAGCCACGTACAAGGGCGGGCCCTGGGGAGTCGAACAACCCACAATTGAACCGCCAAAGATTGCGGTAAGAGCGGCTAGAATGACTGGTCGAGTTAACATTGGGACCTTATGACAGATGGGCAAGAATGGGCGAAGCAATATGGTAACTGATTCGCGATGTAGTTGATAGGAAAGGGGGGATGTCTCATTCCAAGACACGCTCGACGGCAATCAAGGTGCCGGCTTCGTCGATCACCAAAGTGCTTGGTACTGGCAGGTTTCCCACGTCCAGAAGGGCACCCAAATTGCCCTTGCGTAGCTCCGGTGAGAAAGGTGCAAAAAGTACCTCACCCTCCACGCCCCAAGCTTGAACGAGCCGCACCGCCTCTAAACGCCGAAGGCCTGGATCAACGCAGACTAGTTGCAGACGCTCTCTCGCGCTGGACTCCATGCCTTCGAGCCCACGCACACATGGGGCGCAGGCGCTGGACCAAAAGTACAGCTTGCGGGCGACTCCCTCCTCAAGGGTCCGTGCCTCGCCCGCGGCGTTCTCCAAAACGATGGGCGGGACGGTTGCGCCAATGGGCATGCGCAGACCAGGGGGCCATGGATCGCTGAGCTGGCCCGCTTTCACGGGGATCGTTTGTGGATCGGCTTCTCCCTGAATGAGCAGATAGCTTCCGCCAGCTGCGAGGACTCCGTGCTCGCGCCAAGTCTTGTCCCCCGGCCACAGCACCCGTACCTTGCCGCTGGGTTCAGCACCCAGTCCAAAGATCAAGTGGGGAGATCCGGAAGCAGCAAAGCCGCTGCCCCGCGCGATCACTTGGGCCACTGGGCCAGCCGGAGTCACGACGATCACCGTGGCTCCGATCCCCTCCGGGTGCCCCCGGGTGGCGCGCAGGCGGATGGTGACCGAACGGTCCCCAGATCCAAAATCATTGCGCCAAAGTTGATGGCGCTCGGCTTGCAGGTTGTGGCAAAACAAATCTGCGTCACCGTCGGAATCGAAATCAGCAGCAACCATAGATCGTCCGTCGAGGGACGAGTCCGCACCCATCATCACAGACAAGTCCCGGAACGTTCCGTCCTCCCCGGCGATGAAGAGGCGGTTCCGTTGACGCCCGTTGAATGAAGTGCCGCTGGGATCCATGTGCAACGCCCAGGGGTGAAATCCCTCGCTCTCCTCCTGTAATTTCAGCCCTGCATCAATCGCCCGAAAAACACCGTGAGGTTCATGGACACCTGAAGACGCCACCACGTGGCGCCAATATGCGCTTCATGTGTCCTCGGGCAAATCACCAGTGACAAACCCATTGGCACAGGCGAGGTCCAAGCGTCCGTCCAAATCGAAGTCCGCCGCAACTGTGCCCCAAGCCCAGCCTGCGGATCCAGCGCCAGCCGCGCCGCTGACGGTTTCAAAGCCAGAACGGGTGCCGCGCAAGAGGTGATTGCCCTGGGCCAAACCGCGTAGGGAGTGGGACAGGTTCCCATCCCCCGAAGACTCCATACGCGAGAACATGCGCCGGCCGGTCCCGGAGCTCGCACCAGCAAGGTAGAGGTCCAAGAAGCCATCCTGATCAAAGTCGCCTAGGGTGCCACCAAAAGTCAATCGCGCTTCGGAGGACCCGAATGCCTCGTCATCACGAACGAAGGTGCCTTGCCCCTGGTTACGCCAAAAACGGTTGACCCCAAAGTGGTTCAGGGTCACCAGGTCCATATCCCCGTCTTGATCGAGATCTGCAGCGAGAGCCGATGCGGTCCAATCCCGATCAAGCAGTCCCGCATCTTTGGTTCCGTCCCGAAAAGCCAAGCCTCCAAGGCCTAGCAGCAAGCGATCCGGTGCGCCATTGGTTGCCTGAATCCAATTATCGTTGCGAGCGACTTCCATACGCCCGTAGCCCGCAACAAAGAGATCTAGGTGCCCATCCCCGTCAAAGTCCGCGGCTACAAGACCCAGAGCTGGCATGGGGCTTCCCATCCCCGCCTGGTCGGTGACCTCTTTAAAGTGCCCCTCCCCATCGTTTTCAAAAGCGCGCAAGGGATCGCCCCCGGTTTCCCCAAGGCGGTTCCAGCCGATTCCCGCCAAAACCAAATCCTGGTCCCCGTCTCTATCAAAGTCCGCAAAGACCAGCCCGGTGCCCCCGCCGGTTCCAAGCAGCCCGCACTCTTGGGCGGCCTCTAAGAAAGTGCCATCCGCTTGATTCAAGTAAAGGTAGCCGCGCGTAGTGTTGGGCACGAACACATCGAGTCGGCCGTCGCCATTCACATCCGCCACAGCGGCCCCATTCCAGCCCTCTCGATTGTTCCCCGGTTGACCAAAATTGGGACCCTGGTGTTGCACGCCGGTGCTCTGGGTCACCTCCACAAAACCAGCGCCCTTGCGATGGATGTTGTAGCCAGCTTCAACTATTACGCGCTCGAGTTTCCACACCCCTTTGACCCGTCGGAACGCCCCGCGCAGACGCCGCGCATGGGCCTCATGGCGACCACCTAGGGTGATCCCCGCCAGTTGCAGGCGAAACACAACGACCCCGTAGGGCGAAGGGTCCCCGCGCTCGAACTCGGCTTCTTGCACGTGTAGCTCCGCCTGGGTCATTTGATTCCAATTGGAAACCAATGCACTTAAGTCCCCAAGCCATCTCTCACCGTCCACCCCGGGGATCGCCTGGGCTTCAAGCTCATAGCGAACCGTCCCCAGGGGCAAAGACTCCTCCGGGCCGCATGCGGCACCTCCGAGGGGATGACCCAGGAAGTTCCCTGTCAAATGAGGTGCGATGCCTTCGATATCGCGCACCAAAACACGGTCGGCAAACTCGGTCAGCAGGTTCCCCACTTCACCGGCCAAGGCCTCGGCGGTGTAGGGACCTTGAATCACGCCCTCGGGCTCCGAGATTTCAAGAATGGGCTGCAAGGACAGTAATTCCCCTTCCCGCGTGGGTTCGGGGGCGAGTGTTGATTGGAGCTCAGCGAGCTTCTCGTCGGCGCAAGCAGCGAAAAGGAGAACCAGAGCCCACCATCCGAGACGTTGATCAGCGTGGCAGCGCATTGCAGCATCCTATCCCATAACGCCAGGAATAGGGTCTATTTCTGAAAAGCCCGGCATCATCGATCTCTCAGTTGCCTAGAGCACAGTCAGCAGAGCTGCCTGAGCGAGACCCACAAGGGCACCGATCCCGCCACCGAGGACCTCGATGCGCCGGAGTTCCTGGCGGGCCACGGCCAACACCAATTCCTCCAATCGCGCCACGGGAAAAGCCGCGACCTTCTCACGCACCAGCGTGCGCACATCCAGCCCTTGCTCCACCGCTTGCTCCACGATCCCCGCCAACTTGTCCGACTCGGCAATTCCTTGGGCCAAGGAACCGCGCAAATCCGCCACCCGCTCGTCGGTCAAGAACCCACCGATCAAGGGCATGCGTCGTAACTCCTCCAACTTGGTGTCCAAGGCCCCCTTCAGAGCCCCGTCTACCATGCCCGCCAAGTCCATGCCCGCGAGGGCACCCACAATGTCCTCGTGCCGCAAGAGGTGGTCTCCAACCACCGAACCGATGGACTCAGCCAACTCCTCCTGGCGACGCCCAATCAACCCATGGACTCGGAACCCCAACACCCTGCGCGGTTCATGGGGTCGAAAAATCATGCGCACCGCGAGTGCATTGGTGGCCCAGCCGATGAGCGCCCCCACGAGGGGAGCCACTATCCAGGGCAAGAGTTCGGGATTCATAGTCCCACGGGACCCTGCTGGGGCAAGCGAGTCAAGGACTAGCCCCCACAACTGCCCAAGGGAGGACCCGAGTGTCCGGCCTGGGACGAATACAGAGGATTCTGGGGTTCACACACAGAGGGGGCTACAATCCAAGCAGTCATGGGCACGCTGGGGAAAAAAACAGGACCTGTCAGCTTCGTTCTCGGAGCGAGCGGCATTACCGGGCAAGCTCTCATCGAGGAGCTTCGGATCGGGACTTATGCGCAAGTAGGCAGAGTGGTGGCTCACTTGCGCCCGGACAGTCCGCGCACTCCGGACCTGAAGTTGAAGTTCGATGAGGTAGGCGCCGAGGTCTTGATCGCTCCCTTCGAAACAAACGCTCTCCAAGCGGCGTTTAGAGAAATCGCCCCGACCCACCTGTTCATTTTGCACGGCACGACTCGCCAGCGAGCCCGGGCGGAGGGCATGGAGGGGGATCCCTATCAGCGCATCGATCTGGGGCTCACCCAAGTAGCCCTTGCTGCTTGCGAAGGGATGCAGGACCTCCCGCGGGTCCTCTACCTTTCAGCCCAGGGCACCGGCCCCCGCGCCAAGAGTCCCTACTTCCGCGCACGTTTCGATTCGGAAGAAGCCGTGAGGGCCAGCGGCCTGCCCTACACGATCGCCCGTGCACCCCTGATCCGAGCCGAGAACCGCCCGGATTCGCGCCCCGCAGAACACTTGGCTGGCACGGCCCTCAGTTTGCTGACCCGCGCCATGCGCATGGTGGGCTCCAGCCAACGGGCCGCGCACCTTGCTCCGATCCAACCCCATGAATTGGCCCGTGGCCTCGCCCACGCGGCCTTCAACTACACGACCCTATCCCGGTCGCTCGAAGCGGAAGAACTTCGCGACGAACGCCCCATTCACAGAGCAAGTCCGATCCCAGCAACCCGTCGGGACGATCCCCGCCACTAACCCATACACAAAGGAGACTCCTCATGCGCCATGCATCATCGCAAGAGCAAGAAAAGGACCACGGCCACCACACCCTTGAGGTGTTGCCCGGTTTAGTGGTTGGAGTCAACGGCGACGATGTGTTTGTGGACCTAGGTCCGAGACGTCAAGGGGTCATCCAAGCAAGCGCCTTCCATGAGCCCGTCACCATTGGTAGCCGCCATGATTTTATTCTGCATGGAAGAGAAGAGAACCTCTGGGTTCTGTCCTTGGCTGGATCCGACTCCCTGAGCTCCTGGGAAGAAGCAGAGCCCGGCAGCTTGGTCTCCGCCCGAGTTCTGCGCCTGCACGAGGACGGGCTGCAACTAAAAATCGGCCGCTTGCACGCCTGGATGCCCAAGGGGCAAGCAGGAGTCCCTATGGGGCAAAGCCATGAAGAACTCGTGGGACGCACCGTACGTGTGGAAGTCATTGAAGTGGACCCCCACCACCAACGGGTGATCGTCTCCCGAAAGGCCGCCCTGAGCCGGGAGCGCACCGGGGGCAACCTGCCCTCCCCAGGTGACCGCGTACAAGGTCGCATCGTGCGTTTGGAAGAGTACGGTGCTTTCGTTCAGCTCGGCTCGGGGCGCCAAGGCCTTCTCCACATTTCCAACGTCTCCCATGAACCGCTTGAGGATCTGGAAGAGCACCTACGCTTGGGCGAGTCGATCCAGTGTGTCGTGCTGCATGTGCGCGAGGGCGGTCGGCGCATTTCCCTGGGAGTCAAGCAACTGGGTGAGAACCCCTTCGTACAGCTGGCCCAAACCGCCTTTGAAGGTCAAATCGTCGAAGGAACCGTGACCCAGGTTCTGGCCCACGGTGCCCTCGTACGGGTGGAACCGGGAGTGGTGGGACTCCTGCCTGAGAGTCAATCCGCTTCCAACCAACCCCTGCGCAATATTCTGCGTCGGGATCAACACCTGAGCCTGCGCGTCCTGCACCTCGACCCAGACCAGGAACGCCTCACCCTTTCCTTGCAGCACGCCAATGGTTCTCCCATCGCGCCCGATGAGGCATCCCTGCGCCCGGACCTGGAGAAATTAGCGGAGGAGTTGGGCGCGCAGCCTGCCAGCACAAGCCTTGGCCGACTCTTGAAGAACGCATTGCGCCGGGACGCGAGCTGACCCGTCACTCCCCCAGCAACAGTTCCACTTCGCCGATCCCTCCACCCATGTCCGGGTCCACCCCGGGAATAACGGTGATCAGGGCAATCTGTATTCGGCGGATTTCTATGGGCTCGGGCAAAGAGAGTCTGCCCTTGCGCCGCTCGTCCAGGTGCATGCGGACCACTCCGACTGGTTTCCCGTTGATCTCGACCTTGGCCTCAAAGGCCCGCGGCAATGCGCCCGACTCAATCGGCCAACCCAAGGGTTGAGTCAAGAGCACCATGTCCGCAAGAATCGGTTTGCTGAGGGCCAACATAAGGGTTGGCTTAGGATCCCGGAGATCTGCCCGCCAATGTGTGTGATAGTCCCCGTCGATTGCAGCTTCCGGCGAGTGCCCAGATTCCTTACTGGATGCACGGGCAGAACAGGCCTGCCCAGGAACGGTCCCCAAGCGGTTTATATCCAATAGATTGTTCCCGTGCTCTAGGGCCACCTGAACTAAAGGATCAAAGGGCTTGCGCACAATGAGGATCTCCATGGGATTGGAATTTACCACGCGCACATCGGACCCGGCAGCACCCCCAGGCGCCGGGACTGAAAGATGAACCTGCGCCTGAATCTGATGCTTGCCGGGAAGAGTCAGGTGCTGCTCGAACTCAAACCTCAGGCTCTCGTTCGCCCTGCTCGGGTCTCCAGGGATTTCCTGAACCGCTTGGCCGTTCACAAACCACACGACTTTGATGATGCGTAGGCCCCGTTGGGCTTCCCCTGGCCAAGCGTGACGTGCGAGCAAAGCCTTCGACCAGCCGGAGACCCAGATTTGGCAGGGTTCCGCGCCGATGCCCTGCAGGTGAATGTCCCCATCGCGTAGGGAGTGAAGCGAACGTTTGCCTGCCCGGTTCTCGCTGGCCCGCCCGCCTGTTTTCGGACTGGTGGCACGGTTCAGGAACAGAAGGGAGTACGCGGTATGTGGTAGGCCACCGGAGAAAGATCCGTCTTCACTCTGCAGCTTCAGGATTTTAGCCGCCCCTGCCCCGTACCAATCCTCGCCACCGATACGCGAACGCCCGGTCAAGGCGCCCACTCGTTCGATACCGTACCAGGTATAGAGGCTGTCACCCCTTTCAAGCCGACGGTCGAGCCAATGCAACCCGTCGTTAATATTCCGGTCCCCGGGAACGGGATCCTGAACCTGCCCATTCCCCAAATAGAAACGACAAATCGCGAGGCTGCCGATGCCTGCGGCGGTCATGGATGTGCTCGGATGGAAACCTCCCAAGCTATAGGCAAAACCCCCGTCTCGGCAGTGGTACCCCTCTAGGGCAGCGGTGACAGAAGCCCACAGGTCTTCTGGAACATCCCCTCCTGCAGCAACCCCCGCATGCAGGCCGAGCAATGCAAACTGGGTGTTGGAGAGATCCTCATCGCCCCCCGGGTAAGCCCACGTGCCGTGCTTACCGCGGTAGCCCACAAGCGTATCGAGCGCATGTTGCAGAGCCTTCTGGTCCTTGGGCCTCTGCCCGGCTGCGAGAGCTAAGGCAAGGCAGCCTTGATCGTAGGTCCTTCTACCCATCATCGATTTGGCACGTGCCAGAGCCCGTGCCACCATATGGTCTTCAGGGGTTAGGCCACTCTTGAGCAAGGCGTAGGCTAAAAGCGCTGTCTGTCCCATGCGCTCGTCTCTGGAAAAGGCTCCGTCGAGACGCTGGATCTCTCGCAACCACGCGACCCCCGAGTCGATGGCTCGGTTGACCGCAGCAGGCGAGGGAGGGCCCTCTTGGCTACCCGGCACGAAAAGGCAACCAATCAAGAGGAGGGAGCAATGCACAGACAGCCTGAATAGCCCATAAAGCGCAGGAACACACCGGGTGCCCCTGAAGATTTCTCTGGATAGCAAGCAGCGGCCTGAGAACCTATCCTCCACGGCCATGCACCGTTTCCGTACCCCCCTGGTCCTGCTGCTGATTCTCATCTGCGGCCTCACATGGCTTCCCCTACACGGAATCGATGACGAGCCCCTGGTCCTGACCCGCGAGAATCCTGGCTGGTCCAGCGCGGGGGTGGAAAGCAGCGGCATCATGATTTCGGCGGCGGTCCCACGCAACCAAACGGACCTCCACCTTGTGTCCCGGCCTCCGGCCCAGAGAACACCTCTGGCAGCCGAGCGCATTTGGATCGTTGGCTTGGAAGACAGTCGCCTGTTGCGCGAAGTCGCGCTGGCGATTGCCCGCGAACTCAAAGAGGTTCCAGGCGTTCGTGAAGTCGCTTGGTTTCCACGCTCGGCACAGCCTCTCATGGTTCGCCGCACCCCGGACCTTTGGATCGTCCTGGAACTCACCCACTCAACTACATTCCACTTGCCTGGTTATTGCCACGTGGAAGCAACCGTCCACGCAAGCATGGGGCGCGACCCTCTCGGCGGACAACTGAACGGTCCTTGGCGCGAAGCAGTCAGCACCAGCCGAGCAGTCCATGGGAACTCGGTGGCCTGGGGACTCGTGAGCGCCGGGGCGCGTTATGGGAAGATCGCCCAGTCCATAACTAAATCCCTTCACTTGCACCGCACCTTGGATGAAGTCGCCCAAGAAGAGGGGCTCATCCCCTCACCGCCCCTGAATCGGAACCTCTTGACCTTTGATGTTCCAGAAGTTTGGGCGGCGACCCTGGGCAAGAGTTCCCGGGTGATTCAGCAGGGACAGCCGGCGGGCATGGCCGGCGAGGTCTTGTGGGAGTTCAGCGGGGACCGGAAGCTCTTGCTGGAGCGGATCAAGCAACTGGGTTTCTCTTCGCAGCCCGCCTTCAGCCCCGAGGACCAAGCAACCTTTGCCACAGAGCACGAGACCATCACCCTCGCCCGACGCCAGGGAGAAAACAGGGATGATTCCCTGGTGCTCTGGAGGCGCGAGCTCAAGCCACAAGCCTTGAACCGCTGGCTCGCAACTTCCCCCACCCACGAACGGGTGGGTGATGCCCTCTTGCGCGAGAACTCATGGCCCGGAGGCGCAACGAAGGCCGTGCTGAGGGATGCCATCGCCCAAGGAGTTTTCCCTGGGGCTGTTGCGCTCATGGGAGGGCTCGACCAACCCGCTCGCATCATCACCATGGGCCAACTGGGCTTGGATCAAGCCAGCGAGCCGCGGGCCAGCACCCTTTGGGATTTGGCCTCCCTTACCAAGGTTGTCAGCACCACCACCTTGGCGCTCATCCTGGAAGAGGAAGGGCTGCTTTCCCTCACCGATCCCCTCAGTAAGTATCTGCCAGGCTTTATCGGCGCTGCCCCAGATGACTCTCCCCGCCGGGCGGTGCGCTTGGATCACCTCTTGACCCATACTTCGGGCTTACCCCCCTGGAAACCTCTCTATAAGGAATCATCGAACTACGGTGAACTCGTTGGCCTTGCGGAAAGTGAACCCCTGGTGAGTGCCCCCGGCCAGGAACGGGCTTACAGCGACTTGGGTTTGATTCTGCTCGGGGCCGCCCTCGAGTCCTGCACCCAATCGAGTCTAGCCGTGCTGGAACAAGAGCGCATCTTCCGCCCCCTAGGTCTCACTGGTGCCACCCGCAAACCGCTCTTGCACAAGCGAGCCCAGATCGCCCCCACCGAAGAACGACCCGAAGGTGGTTACTACCAAGGGGTCGTGCACGACGAGAACGCTCGGGCAGCGGACGGACAAACAGCCCATGCGGGACTCTTTGCAACGGGCTTTGATATGGCTGCCTTTTGCCGCGAATGGTTACGAGCGGCCATGAACGAGACCCATGACGCCCCGCGCATTCTGCCCGCATCAGCTTTGAAACGGGTTTTGGACGGGGCCCACGGACAGTGCCTCGGTTGGCAACACGCGGGAGAGGGCTATCCAGGCCTCGGGCCACGCACCCTTCACCACACAGGATTCACCGGCACTGCACTTTGGATCGACCCGGACCAGAACCTGTTCCTGATTCTGCTGACCAACCGAGTGCACCCCTCCCGGGAAGGCCAGGGGAACGCCGCAGCGCGAAGGGATTTTGTGCGCGCGGCCCTTCAAGACGCCCGCCAACACTAACCAGCAGGCTCATGGCTTATTAACCGCTCGTATTGCTCAAGGGCATCAGGGTGCTAAGCATGATGCCAGCCATCCCCGCCCGAGAGACCCTTGGCACACCAAGAGTCTGATTCAGGGGCATTTCGCTTTAGGGGGAACCCACACTCCCCGTTAGAGTCCTGGGCCATGAATGAGCATAAGGAGCCCGAAATTGAACCCACCACCCAAGCCCAGAAGTCAAATCCTCTGGTCCGCATGGTCACGGAGTTCGGCCCACTGGTGGTTTTTTTCGCCACCCAGCGCCTAACCCGAGACGTGGACCCCAAGGGGCTCGACGGTTTGTGGTATGCGACCATCGCATTCATGGTGGCGATCACCCTGAGTGTCATCGCAGGCCGCGTGATGGAGCGGCGCTGGCCGGTGGTTCCCCTGGTGACGGCGGGCTTCGTTTTGATTTTGGGAGGCCTAACCCTTTGGCTCCAAGACGAGACTTTCATCAAGATCAAACCGACCCTGGTGAATACCCTTTTTGCCGCCATCCTGGGGTTCGGCCAATGGCGCAAGCGGATTTATCTGAAGGCCATCTTCGGCGAGGCCCTGAGCCTCTCGGACGAACGCTGGAGCCGACTAACCAAACGCTTTATCCTGTGGTTCATCAGCCTGGCGATCCTGAATGAGATCGCGCGCCAAGCTCTCAACACGGACGACTGGACCACCTTCAAGACCATTGGTCTACCGGTCCTGACCGTGCTGTTTATGCTGACTCTCGGGTCATTGATTTCTCCGGAGAACAAATCCGGCGAAGATGAAAAGGAATCAAGGTAGATCGACCCAGAAGCCCGCGCTGAACATCAGGCTGGGATCTCCGAAGGCATGCATGCGACGGGCCATGGATTCAGGCTCCATTTCTAGGTAGACCTCGTCCTCTTCATCCCCGACCACCAGGATGACCGCTTCATCGGGATCCACCAATCGGTCGTCTAGATAGACCCAAACCCCGTCGACTCCCTGGCCCGAAACTTCCACGCGGTTGTCCCTACAAGAGACATGGACCTGTGCGCCTTCCACCGGTTTCTCTACCGAGATCCAAGCAAAGTCCTTCAGCACATCATCGCTCATGCGCCAATGGAGTTCCCTGGGAACCGGTTGACGCACGCGCGTCAACATTTGGGTCAAGTAGTCGCGGTCCGGCAGACCGCCGTGACCGTACCCCGCCTTCTCCAAGAATTCCACGTCGTATAGTCCCTTGTACGTGCCTTGGAGTTGCTTCATGGATGCGGCAAATTCACGACACACATCGATGCGACCATGTTCCGTGTCCTTTTCGCCGACCATGAAGGTGAAACGCGTGTTGGCTAGGTTCAACCCAATGGTCTCTCGGGCGGTGGGGCCTGCCGCAGAAGCATGCACCGCTGCAAAACGCCAGGGGATCTTGGTGCCAATCACGAAGGCCCCATAGCCCCCGTGGCTATAACCGATCAAGTGCACCCGATCTGGATCGACCCCCTCGGTCGCGATCAACTGGGCAACTAAGCGATTGACCAAGAGCGCAATTCGATCGTCATAGAAACCATTCCACTCGTCATTGGGAGCACGCAGAGCCAGGTACAGGTAGCCCGTAACTTCCGGGTGGTCCTTGTAATAGGACTGCATCATCTTCCATTGACTGTCATTGACCTCCTTGGGAACTCCCCCGCCGCCGTGCATAGCAATGACCACGGGCCAACCCCCGGCGGGTCGTTCCCCCACGGCTCGCAGGGTATAGATGGCCTCTTGACCGTTGATCCGCACCTTTCGCCCGAGGGCATCGGCGCGCATCTGTTGGGTGACCGTGCTCTGCAGCCAGGCCTGCTCGATGCAGCCCCTGACCCCTTCCGTGCTGCGGCCGCGGAAGGCTGCTTCGGGGAAGCTCGCGTTAGGGTCCCGCTCCACATCGCTGAACCACTGGGCCACAATTTCCGTGGGATTCCCACTGGCCGAAAATCCTTCCTTGGACCACAGGTTGTTGGAATAGTGCACCACCCCCTGATCCCTGGGGGTTTCGATGAACCAGGGGAAGCTCCATGAGCCCGGAGATTCCTCCACTTGGATGAAGTACTTCTTGCCCCGCAAGACCACGCACTCGAACACGTCGTTCGTATCTGCGCTTTCGCCCCTCGTTAAGCCCTCAACTCTGGCGCGATTGTCGTCCACCAAGGTCACAGCGATGGGAATCTCGATCCGTTCGCCACCTGGAGTATCGCGCAGTGTGATCAAGAGACGCGCATGGCGGTCGTCGAGCTTGGGCTTGACCTCGTCCTGCAAGTAACGATTCGTAACATCCACGCCACCCACCATTCGATCAGGAGCCCAAGCCATGGGGAATGCCTTGCCTGAACTCCAACTTACGGCAAAGATCGCCTTGAGGGGATCGCCCTTGATGGCCCGTGCCGCGTCTCCCTCAAACCAGCCGTGATTCAAGCCACGGGCATCCGGCTCACAGGCCCCGGTGAAGTGCCAGCCTTGGTCCCATATCTCGACCCAGGTGTGGTTGCCCGGCTTCTCCGCCCAACTCGCTGTTCCCGCTAGTCGTGCGGGAATGCAAATCGCGCGACAGGCATCGGCCAACAGAATCGAGAGGCCCGTACAAGAGGCAAGCCCCAGATCCATGGACTCCAATGGACTCTGATCTGGACGATTGCGTTTGGTGGAGTAGATCACGCCGACCTGCTTGAACAGTCGCTCGTTCAATCGCTGCGCTGCCTCTGCCGGAGTCTTGCAATCCGCCACCATGGGTAAGCAAAGGTCGGTCAATTCTTGACGCCATGGATCCCGGGCTTCGGACACATGGGCATAGGGCAGCACATATTCTCGGAATAGACCATCGGGTAAGGCCGCGCCCCATGGGACTTGGGCGCGCACCTTCACCGCCAGCTCGACCTCACGTAAGACTCGCGCAGGAGAGAGGGTCGCCAAATCCGCCGCGGGCATGGCGCTGATCAAGTGCCCCAAATCGGCGCGCAACTCAAGGGGCACCTGATCGAAGCAGTCCAGCCAAGCCTCTTGCGCAGAACCTGCGTGCTGCAGAGCAGCCTGTACCTCCGGGGGCCAACCCTCTTGCAAGGGAACGAGGGGCAGGGCAAGGAGAACCGAAAGGGAAAGTTGGGCAATCATGGGTGTGTAAGATCTCGACCGAATGGAGTGCATACTGTACCTAGCTGAAACCAGAGTGGGTTCTACAACCGAAGCGTCCCCCTCCCAGCCCTAAGGAGGTAAGCTTGGACCCCATGGAGCAACAAGTCGTCATCGCCGAGGGCCTCCTACCCCAACTCAAGCAATCCCGCACCCTCCTGGAGCGAGGCGGCTTTGAAGCTGCCCTCGTACGCCCTCCAGGCTCCGATGCGGGGAGCTGAAGCCCCAAATTCTGGCTCGCGGTCGCGGGCCCTGACGCCAAAAATGCCCGAGCTCTGCTGGATGAAGCTGAGCGCGAGAGCATGGACCAGGACCAACTGGCCGCGGCGGATGCGGTGGTGGACCTCGACGCGGACCAGGCCACCTGCCCCGCTTGCATGACCGAACTCGAAAAAGGAAACGGACGCTGCCCCGGATGCGGCTTGCGCTTGTTCTAGGCCAAGGGGCGACCCGATCATGATCCCTCCCCTACCCGAATCCCAAGCCGTGGTTTGGGCCAGCCCAAGCCGGAAGGCCGCCCAGGAAGCAGCTCTGGTCCTGCGCGCCATGGGCCTCGAGCACCAACTGGTGGGCAGCCCCGACGGGTGGAGCATTTTGGTATTAGCGAGTGCGGCCCCCGAGGCGGCGGCCGAACTCCGGGGATATCAAGACGAGAATGCCTTATGGCCCCCCAAACAAATCCCTTTTCGGCAGGTGAGCAATGGGCGTCTAGGAGGCGTGATCTACGGACTATTGATGATCACCTTGTTCCCCATTGGGCAAGACGGACTGGCTGGCAGGAATTGGTTTGAAGCGGGACTCGTGGACGGGCAACGTTTGCGCGAGGGAGAATGGGAGCGCCTAGTGACGGCCCTGACCCTGCACGCAGACCTTCCCCACCTGGCGGGCAACCTGCTCTTCGGAATCGGTTTTGGCATTCTCGCCAGCCACACCCTGGGAAGCGGCTTGGCCTGGTTCCTGGCCCTCAGCGCTGGCGCCCTGGGCAACTGGATCAACGTAATGGTGAGCGATCCCAACCACCGGTCCCTCGGCGCATCCACCGCGGTCTTTGGTTTGCTTGGGGTGATGAGCAGTTACGAGTGGGTTCGTCGCAAGCATTTGCCCCTCGTTGCTCTTCGTCGTGTGGCACCGTTGATGGGCGCGGCGGTCCTGCTCGGGTACCTGGGCATGGGCAGCGGCGATGGCGCGGGCCGGGTGGACATCGGTGCACACGTGTTCGGGTTCCTCGGAGGCATCGGACTCGGTGCATTGGTGGGAAGCGCGCGCGTGCCCCAACGTTTGAGCACCAAGGGCCAAGGTCTCGCCGGGCTGCTGGCATTGGTGCTAGTGACTCTCGCTTGGGCCATAGCCCATTCGCGCTAGGCCCCGAACAATCCCTCAGCCATCACCGGGCGAGACAATCTGGCCGCCCGAGTGTTCCGCCAGAAGGTCCAAGGTCCCGTCTCCGCGCCCACCTAACAGAACGCAATAGAAACGCACCTGCAACACGGGCAACAGTCGCTCAAGATAGGGCTTGACCCATGAGCGCCCGCTGCTGGTGGCCCCGTCGCACAGCACCACCACCGTGTCCGGTTCACAGGCTTCTGAATCAATTTCACCAGACGCTTCATGGCCGAGGGCTTTTTCAATGGCGGGCCGCAGGTTGGTCCCTCCACCCGGTTCACGGCTAGAAAGGGACTTCCGCAAGCGAGCAATATTCTTGGGAGTGGCCGCAACCATCGCGCCGGAGTCCACCGGCGGCCCGGAACTGAACAGGATGACTTTGAATTGGACGTCCTGCCCTAGACCATCAAGCGCGCTAAACAACTGCTCTTGGGCAAGCTCATAACGGGTGATACCCGAGGACATTTCACTCCCCATGGAGCCCGATTTATCCAGCACAAACGTCACCCGGTCCCCTTCGATGTCCAAGCCAAAAAAGGAGGCCCGGGTGCGTGGACCTTTGGAGTTGTCCGCTGCCTTATGCATGGGGATCTTGCCCTGACGCACGGAAACCCACCACTGAATCCAATTGCGCGGATTGCTCCCAATGGAACGGCCTGCGATCAGCGAGAGGGCCTGAGAATAGTCGCGGGTCACCCGCCGGGAACCAATCTTGGCGCGCTTGCGCTGGTCCCAAACCAACATGCCATCGATCAGAAGCGGCACCCGTTCCTCCGGGGCGAAACCGCGGGACAGTTGAATTCCGCGCACGCTGTCACGCCAATTTGGACCGGCCATCATCTTGACCAGCAGAGGCTCGAGGTCCTTGCACGCACGCTTACCCAAGGGACGGCGGCCCGCTTGTGTGCGCCGCAGCAGGGGCACGGTGGGGTGCACAAGGCCGATGATCTGCGGACCACTGAGAAGACCCACCAGCATTCGATCCAGGGCCGGGTCGGTCCAACCTGCCGCGTTCATCAAGGCCTCCGGCTGCAGTGGGTCCTCGGCATCTCGGCCCAGGGTCAGGAGGCACTGCCGACCAGCAGAGAGCCCCTGGTCCTGGAGCAAAACCATTGCAGTCCTTCGACGTGAAATGGATTTTTTCTTATCCAAGACCACGCCAAATGAAAGCTCGTTGATGAGAGGCGACGACCCCGTCTTCCGGCCCAGGGCACGCCGAACCAAACCCTTGAGCACCTTAGTACTGGTCCCTCCGGCTCCCACCCGAAACAGTGGGTCCCCCGCAGTAGCCTCGACCATGCCAAAGATGTCGAGCAGAGGTCCGACCAACTCGGGCACCCACTGGGGATCTTCCAACATCCCGGTCAGGACCCTGAGGGTTCCTGGCCCCGGCAGGTCGGGCAGCTTTCCCCGTTCTAGGTCCCGGGCATAACGCTCGAGACTATGCACGACCTGGGACTCCCTGGGATCCTCAAGGGTCTCCCTGGATTCGACTGGGCTGAGACCTAGATGGGCCGACCCGGCGAAAGAGTTCCCCGCCAGGGGCAGTGGCCCAAGCATCACCCAGCAAAGCGCCGGCCCCATCCATCGAAGTCCAAACAAGATCATCTGCGGGGAAGTATCCACCCTAGGCCGGGTGGTTGCCAACAGAAGGGACCTAACTCTGCGGTCCCCGAACCGTAGACTGCCCCCATGCGGAGACTGTGTTGGATTCTGGCGGGCTGCTTGCCGAGCTGTACGCCCAGCCCCGAGCCACCCCAGCAGGTGGTGCTGGTGGTTTGTGACACCCTGCGGGCGGACCACCTTTCCCTTTACGGGTACTCACGCCCCACCAGTCCGAACCTCGAACAATTGGCCCAAGAGTCGACGGTTTACCACCGAGCCCAAGCCGCTGCTCCCTGGACCCTGCCCTCTCACGCCTCCATTTTCACCGGGCTTTATCCCAGCGAACACGGGGCGCGTACCTGGTCCGGAGACGATCTCAAGGACCTTCGGGACAAGGGCTGGTCTGAGGGCAACAACGTGGGCCCTCTTGCGGCCCACCACACCACTCTGGCGGAGTTGTTCCAAGCCCATGGTTGGGCCACGGGTGCGGTTGTAGCGAATGTGGCCTACATGCATGAGCGTTACGGCATCGCCCAGGGATTCGATTCCTACCAACGCCAGCGCGGCCCGGTGGAAGAAATCACGCGCCGCGCGCTGCAATTCATTGAAGCCCACAAGCACGAGTCCTTTTTCCTGTTCGTCAATCTGATGGACACCCACCGGCCCTACAACGTGCGTCCCCACCCGCCGATTCCCGACCGTTCCTCGGATGGCAATCTGCTGAAGCGCTTGGTGCCTTTGATCCTCGACCCCAATGCGAGCGCTTCGCCAGAGCTACTCGACGCTTTGAAGGACCAGTACGACACGGCGATCGCCAATCTGGACGAGGGCCTGGGTGACTTCTTCCAGACCCTGCGGAAGGACGGCCTCTACGACAACATGTGCCTCATGGTCACCAGCGACCACGGGGAGTTCCTCGGGGAACACGACTTGATTGAGCACTCCAAGGATGTTTACCAGGGCACCTTGCACGTTCCCCTGATCGTCAAAGCCCCCGGTCAGACCAAGCGCATGGACGACCATGACTGGATCGGTCACGTGCACCTGCCCGGCCTGATCCTCGATGCCCTGAACCATTCCGAAACCGACTCCCCGCTCCGCAGCCACTGGCCCCGCAGAGACGGGGTGCTCTCGGAAAATTACGACAGCCGAGTGCATGACCTGCGTGCCCCCTGGGGAGATCGTTTTCGCCGCTCCCGTCGCGTCTTGGTGTCAGGAAGTCTCAAGACCATCCTCTCCAGCGACGGAAACCACGAAACCTACAACCTCCTCGAAGACCCCCAGGAGAACCTGCCCCTGATGGCAGACGAGACCCAGACCAAGCACCAGGAAAGCGCCCTAGAGAGCTTCGGTGGCCTGAAAATGGCCCCACCCGGGGGCGCGGTGGAGCTGGATGAGGAAGCCATGAGGGCCATGGAACAGCTCGGATATGGGGGTAATCCCTATGACTCTAGATAGATATATCTAATTTTTAGGCGTTTTACCTAGCACCTCCCCTGGTTCTCCCCCTAGACTGTACGCAAGAGCCAATGGCTCAGCCCCTACCTTCGGGTACGAGGGCCGACCTCGAAAGAGAAGGAGAGGACTCTTTCGATGGTTGCACAGGGTTCTTCAAACGACCCGGGAAGGTGCCTTATGGCGCCTTCCTCTTTTTTTACCCCTGCCCGCGCGCGGGCAGAGGGCCTGCATCTGAATCAGCAACTGAGCACCAAGGTGCCCTACAAAGGCCCAAGCCACCTTCCCGAGGGGGAGAGGAGATAGGACCTGTCTCGGCCTAGGCCTACTCCGCCGTGCGGAGACCCTCTGAACTCCTTATCCGCACACTTCAGGATGCGGCCAGCGTAAGCTAGGCAGCCATGACCTTATCTATTATCGCAGTCGTAGCGCTCGCCCCTATTGTCGCAATCGTAGCGCTGTTGGCTCTTCTCTGGGGACTCCATGTCCTGTGGAGCAAGTCGAAGAATCCAGTGCTCGAGATTGCTGGCATCGTGGCGTTGCTGTGCGCGTTTCTGTCTCTGACGGGGATCGGTATCGAGCTTGGTGCTGACTGGTTACGTGAAGATCAAGTAGCGCGGTTCTTCCTCATCAGCGTGGTGGCCTTTTCGGGTGCTGGCATCGTCAACGCCATTGAGAACGCGAAGGCCTAGCCACCACTCTGGACCCGCAAAGAGCGGATAAGTCGTATGGCTTCCGCTGTGCCTGGCGCCGTACTACAGGCCGATCGTCATGTGGATTCCGTCGCTCATGGATGCTATGCCGAAGAGCGCGCCGAACAGTGTCGGGTCGAACGGGTCCTGCTTGTTTGCTGCCCGGAGCCGCCCCATGGGCCTCGCTCCAGCAAACCTAGCCCCCGTCAAAAACCCCTTCAGCCCATCGTTTTCCAAACGAGAGCTAGGCAGGTGACACCCGCCTCCGCCGCCAAGAACTCCGAGATCGGCGTGGTCTCCACCCGAAGGCCAGCCGCACGCACGATCCCAACGCTGCGGGGATGTTCTTCTGGCATGACCAACACGTCTCCGACCCGCAGTGCGTTGGCCCCAAAGGGTTCCCCCCCATCGATTTCCATGTGTCTGAAATCCGGAGCACGCCCCAGGTCCACCCATTCCGGTTGCACCAGCACCGTATCCTCAGCCACGGCGCAGGCCCCGGTCAGTAGGTGCAGCGCACCTCGCACGGGGATCGCCTTCACGCGCAACCCATAGGACAAGACCGCGTGAGCCAACTCCTTCAACCCCGCATGGTTGGTGCGACTGCTTTGACCGCAATACAAGACGTCTCCCAAGCGCATGAGGTCTCCCCCATCAAGAGTCGCGGCCTCTCCGAGCAATTCCACCCGGGGCCGATCCTGGGGCAAGAATGGCAGCAACGATTCCAATTCCGCTCGGCGGCTGAGGGCACCGGGTCGCGTGTAAAGCACCACCTCATCAAAGACGCGCACGGGATCCTCTACAAAGCAAGCATCCGGTGCACCGGCCAAGGCGGGCAGTACGGTCACGTCAACTTCCAACCGGCGCAACAGGTCGGCCAACCCGGCGTGCTGTTCCTGCGCCAGATCCAAGTCAATGTCTCGACGTTTCAGGTGGGTCAACTCGCAAGCACCCAGGTCCTCCCCCGGGGTGCGCATCAAGGCCTGTAGTTGCTCAGTCATGGATCAGTGTGTCAAGGGTCTGGGTGCTGACAGCGTGATACAAAGGCCGCGCCCGTAAATAGATCTGCTGGGCCCGAACGCGCCCCTCGCTGCTGGAACACAGGGCATCGTACAGGGGCACCAGATACTTGCGTCGCCCAACGGTCAAGAGGAATTGCTCTAAGCGCTCGTCGATCCCCCCATAGCCCCGACGGACGCCCAACTCCAGCCATGCGCAGAGCACCTCCGCGTTGCCGCTACTCGTCAAACCAAATTGCCCATCCAACGTCCCTAGCAGCTCGGGACTCGCGTCTTGTCCCAAGCCGTGAATGAAGCGCAGCCATTGAAAGGTATTCCATTCAGCGTCGATGACCATGGCCGGGTCCGTCCCCGCAATCACGCGCGAAACCGCCGCATCCACCATCAGGAGGGACTCGCTGATCGCCATCGGCGCATCATCCGGCAAGCCCGGTTGGTGCAGCCAGAGGTTCAGATCCAAGTTTGCCATGGCACCTGGGCGCAGCTTGGCGAGCCCCGCGGCGATAAACTCTTCAAAGTCAGCAGTACTCGCGCTTTGAAAGGCATGGGCCTCGAACCAAGCGCTCAGAAAGTCATCGATGTCCTCACGGCCCACCAACTCTTCCATACGCCGCAGGAGCAGCGCCCCCTTTTCGTAGGGCACCCAAGAGAATCCCATGTCCGGGTGGCGACCGTCCAGGTCGATAGCCAGCACGGTTTGCCAAGGTTCGAGGGTTTCCATCTCGGCCAATAGGTCCGTACGTGCGAGGGCCTGTTCCATTTCTGAGCGACCCTTGCCAAAGATCTCTTCGATGATCCGTTGCTCGCAGTAAACCGTGAAGCCCTCATTGAGCCAAAAGTCCTCCCAGGTTTCATTGGTCACCAAGTTGCCCGACCAAGAGTGCGCCAGCTCGTGAGCAATCAAGGACACGAGAGAACGATCCCCCGCCAAGATCGTCGGGGTGGCAAAGGTCAAGAGCGGATTCTCCATGCCCCCAAAGGGAAATGCTGGGGGCAGGACCAACACGTCATAACGGCCCCAGAGGTAGGGGCCAAAAAGCTTCTCCGCGGCGACCAACATGGCCTCTGTTCCACCCAGTTCCGTCGCGGCTAACTCGATGGTGGCTGGCTCTGCAAAGACCGCCACTCGGGGCGAGATTGCGCGACGCTCCAAACGGCCACAGGCCAAGGCAATCAAGTACGGGGGGACAGTCAGGCTCAATTCGTGCTGCCAGACCAAGCGGCTGGGATCACCCGGGATTTCTTGCGCACCGGTTCCTTCACCACTCATGACCACGCGCAAATCCCGGGGCGCCGTGACCCGCGCGCTCCAGCTGATCCGATTCCCTGGCGTGTCCTGAATCGGCAACCAAGAGCGAGTCAGAATCGCTTGCCCTTGGCTATACATGAAGGGGCCGAGACCACTTGCGGTCTGTTCTGGACCCAGCCACTGGAGAGCCTCTCCCTCGGGTCGCGTCTTCCACCGGACGCGGACCGCCTGATCAAACTCTTCTAATTGAATCGTCAACGCTTGGCCCAAGCGCTCTTGGGTGTCACCCAAATGAAACCCACGCGGCTCTCCGTCGAGGCCGTGCACGGATATCTGATCCAAGGACGCCACGTCCAAGATCAGCGGCTCGTGAGGGTCTGAACGCTGGAGAGAATAAACCGCGCTGCCGACCAAGCACTCGGACTCGAAGTCCAGCTGAAGCTCCATGTCCACGTGCACCACGCGCACCAGCCACGGCTGGCTGGCCGAATGCAAATCAGGGTTTTCTGGAGCCTGTGAATACCTGGGCGTCAGCACAGGCTTCGGCCCTCGACACCCCGCACTCACCAACAGAACACCCCCCATCAACAGCACAAGTACTTTTCCCATGGCCCCATGCTGCTATGCACAACGGAAAGCGCAAGCCTCGAGTCCCAGCAACTTGCAGTGATTAAGGGTCTGGCCCCCAAGTCACACTTCGAGCCGGCTCCCCATGGCGCTAGGCTCTGGTGTCGACCCGCCCCAACCCCACCCCAAGGATTCCCATGCTCACCCTCTTGTTAGCCGCTGCCTGCTTGTCCTCCCCCGCGCCCCAGGCCGAGTTCGTGGCCGTGCGCTGCGGCGAATTCTGGCCCGAGCCTTCGGCAGAAGTTCAGAGCAACGTCGTGCTCCTCATTCGTGAGGGCAAAATCCAGCAGGTGTTGGCCGCCGGCGAACAGTTGCCCCCCTTGGATCAAGTCCACGATCTTTCCGAGGCGTTTGTGATGCCCGGATGGATCGATTGCCATGTACACCTGACCGGTGAGCTCAGCCGCAAATCGCGCCTCGAATATGTAACCCTCTCAGAAGCTGCCGTCACCCTGCGCACGGTGATGCACGCGCGCCGCACAGTGGAAGCGGGTTTCACCACCGTCCGTGATTTGGGAGCCGACACGGGGGCCATCTTTGCCGTACGGGACTCGATCCAGCGCGGAGAGATTCCCGGCCCACACATTTTGGCGGCGGGCAGTGCGGTGACTCCCAGCGGCGGGCACGGAGATCCCACCCACGGCTACCGGGAGACGCTCTTTGACTTGCCTGGAATTTCCTCTGGCGTGGCGGACGGTGTGTCCCAATGCCGTGCCGCCGTACGTCACCAGGTGCGACGAGGTGCCGATGTGATCAAGTTGACCGCCACCGGAGGAGTACTCTCGGAAACCGCAGCGGGCACGGATCAACAGTTCTTCGATGATGAACTCAGGGCGATTATCGACACGGCCCACATGCTTGGGCGGCGTGTTGCCGCCCATGCCCACGGCCCCACGGGAATGGCAGCTGCCCTACGCGCTGGAGTGGATTCCATCGAGCATGGGTCCTTTCTCAACCAAGAGTGTCTCGCCCTGTTTCTCGAAAAGGGTGCCTGGCTGGTGCCGACTCTGCACGCTGGGCAAACCGTACTTACATATGCGGGAGATCCCGACTGGTTTCCAGCGGTGATTGCACGCAAGGCGCGCATGGTGGGACCGGTCATGATGCGCTCCCTCGGACGCGCCCATAAGGCAGGGGTGCGCATCGCTTTTGGCACGGACTGCGGTGTGGGCGCCCACGGATTGAACGCCGAGGAATTCAGCCTCATGGTGCGTGCCGGCATGAGCCCCACCGCCGCCCTGACCTCCGCCACCACCGGCGCGGCGGAACTCTGCGGGCTTGCGGAAAGCCACGGCAAGCTAGCCCCGGGCTACGCGGCCGATCTAGTAGCCCTCTCCGCCGATCCGAGGGGTGACATTGGGCTCACAGAAAAACCCCTGGCAGTCATGCGCGCCGGGCGTCTGGCTCTCTGGGAAGGGCAACGAATTGCCTGGAACGAGGTACAGCCGAAAAAATAACCCCCCAGGGCACCATTCGCCAAGTCGGGGATTCAAGTCGCGGCCCCAAGTGGCTACCTTCTGTGTTCCG
This sequence comes from Planctomycetota bacterium, assembly GCA_028823345.1. Lineage (GTDB taxonomy): Bacteria > Planctomycetota > UBA1135 > UBA1135. Next base: position 52,868 of record JAPKBR010000010.1, on the reverse strand, counting down.
AAAGCTGTGACCCGAGTCCAGTCCCCCGGAACCAGCGGCCCATGTCCACTAACCAAACCCAGATCAAGACCTGCCCCGGCTGCGGAGCCAAGCTCCCCGATGTGGCCCTGTCCATTTGTCCCTACTGCGTGACCCCCCTGGGAATCACGCCCAAAGCGGATGGGAAAGAGAGCCCCTATGCAGCTCGTATCACGCGCATATTAGCCCACGATACCTTGGCCGAGGCCATGGCCTGGACCCCGGCGGAAGGGCCCGAATTCGTGCGCGGCGGACAACTTGTCTTCCGGGGCAAACTCGTCTTTGTGATCGGCGCCATTCTTTCGGGCGCGTGCATCCTTAGGCCTTTTGTCGACGGGTCCTTTGTGTTCGATCCCCTCAATCTTCTGTTTGTAATTGGAATTGCCTTCATCAGCGGCGGAACCTTCTTGATACGGCAAGGCAAGGGCGTGCGCACTGCTGCCACATCGAAAGAAATGCTCCGCCGCCCCGGCGTAATCGTGGACCGCCGCTCAGAAATCACTCTGCAAGGAATGGGCGGTGGCACGACCTACTTTTTCGAGATCGAATTCGAGGGAGGCCTGCGCGGCGAATTCACTTGGCCCGGTCGCGGAATTAACACAGAACCCTATACCTCAAACCTACCCGGGGTCGCTTTCACGCGCGGGGTAGAATTAGTGTACTTCAAACATATCCGGGTCTAAATCCGGTCGATCCAACCATGCCCCGCACCATCGAATTGCCCGATGATCCCGCTGCGGCCCTCCCCATCCTGCGCGCCGCCAGCGCCGAGGGCCCCGTGGTCGTATTCAAGGCCAGCCCAACCTGCCCCATTTCCCACAAGGCGCAATGGGAGTTTAAGAACTACCTCAAGGGACTCGCCGACGACGACCCATTGATCACGGTGACGATCGATGTTCTTGCCCGCCGCTCCCTTGCCCGCGGCCTAACCAGCGCCCTCCAGATCGAGCATCAATCACCCCAAGCCCTGTGGTTCGAAGCCGGCGAACTACGCTGGCACGATAGCCACAGCAACTTGACTGCCACTTACTTCCGTGCTAAGAGGGGCTAATCCATGACGCCTACAACCATGAAACCCAACCCACAATTCCTCTGGCTCGCTGTGGTGGTCCTCGCCGCCTGCCCCGCAGGGGGGTCCAAGGCCGGAATCCGCCAGATGCCCAAGGGAGCTGGCCCCGATCAAGGCTCCAGCCAAACCACGGAACCCCTAGAGAAACGCCACAGCACCCCCATCGTTTCGGGTGCCCCAGATCCCGACGCCCCAGATCCCGGGGACAAGCCAACACCTAAACCCACCACCACCCAAGACCGAGCCCTTGAGCGCTTGGCCAAGCCCCTCACCGCCCGGGTCCAGCCCCACCTCGAGGTTCCAGCGGATCAACTCCACGGAGTGCGCCTCCTGGCAAGCGCCCCGCCAACGGCGCCGCCCCTTGATGCATTGCTCGTGCAGGTTTTTTCCAAGGCTGGCCAACTCGAAACTTTTGTCTTGCTGCTGGACGGAGACGATTCCCTGATTGCGCGCCTCCCACGGGCTGTGCCCGACGGCCCGCACGCCCTCAGAATCGGCGCCTTGAGCATCCCCCTGGATGCGCCCCAGGCCTGGAGAGCGATTGCAGCTGGTGAAGTGAATCCTGCGGTGGCCGGAGCGGTTCTGCGCTTGGGAGCCATGGTGGCCCGGGACCATCTTCTAGTCTCAGCCGAAAAGGGCTGGGGCCAAGGGGAACAAAACCACGACCTCGATGTGCTTGTGCTGGGCGTGCAACCCGACAGCATCTCTCTCCCGGAGGAAATTCCCGCAGGTGGTCCGCTCGGGGTTCCCGACAAGTTCAGCGTGGGGAAATCTATGACTGCAACCCTTGAAGGTTGGACCACTCAGGGCAACACCTGGCGGGGCATCGCCCGCATTCCGGTGATCACTGCCGAAGGGAAATCGCTGCTCCTGCGGATTGGACTGCAGGGACGTCTACCCTGAGTGAGCCGGAAAGCGACAGTCTTGGCGCCGCTCGAAGGATCGCGATCAGAGGCCCAACGTCCTGATCGTTACGCGGCTGCAAGGATAGAGGGTACTCGCCCCACCAGTCTCCTCCGGCCCAGGCAACAGCGGTCATCTGTTTCTCCTTAGCTCGGTCTAGAAAGCCGTCGAGCACCGGCAGCCAGCGCCTTTCGAACCAAGGCACGCCGAACTCACCGATGACTCCTTGCACTCCTCCCCGCTCGCACCATTGGGCAAAGACCTCCAGACGTTCGGAGCCCCGCAAGAGGATATTCGGATCCGTTCGCAGTTCCTGATCAAAAGTCGACTGATAGCGGCCGCTCCCGTCACGATCGAAATAGAGGTGAGCTTCGTAGGCCGTACGCTCGAGAGGGTCCTTGATCCAGGGCGTTTTGGGGTTGTGTTTCAGCCATTCGTGCGCCTTCGACCACCCATCACCCGCGACCCAAATCCAAGTGCGATCCTGAGCACTGCGCAGGGCGCGCACCACTTGATTCGAGGTGTCGTGCCAATTCGCACGCCCCATATCATGGGGTTCATTCATCAAACCGTAAGCCATAAGAGCCGGATGCTCCCGCACATGGGCTCCAAGTCGCAACCAGAGATCACTCAGGTGCTCGGCGCGCAGCCCTTGGCCGCCACCTTGGGGTTCACCCAAAACAAACTCATGCGCTCGGCCACGATCATTTAGGCGGTAGCGCCCATAGTTGTGCAGATCGAGCACCACCTTGCAACCATGGAATGCGGCCGTGTCCAATTGTTCAAGCACGCGTCCTGTGTAGGACTGATCAAGACCCGCCCCAAGAATAGGCTGTAGACGTTCCCAGGAGAGCGGCAAGCGGATAATCCGCAAGCCGCGGCTCGCGAAGTAGGCCATGGTTTCCTTCTGGGGAAACACATATTCCTGACCATGGCGGCCGGAGTTTTCATTCGAGAAATCTTTACCATGGGAGCCGAATTCGGCTCCCGCCAGGTTTACTCCGAAGCCCACGGTGGGCGCATCGTTAGGTCCGCCACAGGAGGCAAGACCCCACAACAGGAGACTGCCAGCCTTGGCAATAATGCTCTCGCAGTAGTTCATCGCCCCGATCTCCACAGGCCCCGGCTTAAGGCCAACGGACAACGACCAGTGCATTGGTGGTCGTCATGTCGATCGCACTGGATCGCAGCAGTCGGACTCCTAAGCGCACACCGAACCAGTCGGTAAAGTCATAGGCGGCTCCCACATCGAACTCGTAGTAGCCCACTGAGTTCGCGTCGAGTGCAGCCCGACCTGAGGCCCGGTAGTACATCTCCTTCGAACCGGTGAACCAGTCATCGCCGAACTGGTGCTTCCAGTCCAATTGCAGGGAATACACCGAGTACCCCTTGGGAGCGAAGTAGGGAGTATCCAAATCCGCTAGGACAGAATCGGTCAAGTCCGTGTTCTCACTGGTGAAGTTCTCGAAGTCTGCTTTCAAGAGCATGCGGAATTCCATGGGCGCCGGGTTGAACTCGTAGGCGGCGTAAAGGTTGGCCTCTAGCTGGGAGTTATTGTCCGAGTAGTTAGCAAACATCATGCTGCCCCCATAGTCCACCCGTTGGGATGCCTTTTTAGACAAGCCTACTCGTGCACCGGAACGGTTGAGGTCACGACGCATGGTCTCCAGGTTCTCCGCAACGGGTTCGCTGAAGAGGCGCACGTCTATAGCCATCTCTGAGTCAGAAGTGTATCGAACACCCATGTCATAGTAGATCCTCTCGTTCAGGAACCCTTCCATGTCATAGGCTGGAATCTCGATACGGCCGTCAATGACCGTGCTCTGTCCAACTTCGCTCGATCCAAAGACACGCAACACGTTTGCGTTCAGCACGACATCGCTGCCCGCGTCATAGGAACGACGGCCGATGCCGATACCCGCATAGTCCGCGCGATCCCCAAGGGGGAATGAAACATCAGACAGGGTCCAGGCCTCCTTGATCACCGCCAGACCATCTCGTCCACTGCGGTCTTCGTTGCCGGTGATCACATCCACGCGCGTTGAAATTTCGCGCTCAGCACCCGCCAGGGCCTGGGTCGCCTCGCGGTGTCCACCAGAGAGTTTGATTAACTCTTCGTATTGGTGCATGGCACGACTGGTATGGCCACGACGATGATCGAGCTGAGCCAGGTCAAAGAGCGCCTCTTGGTTTGCGGGTTCCAAAACCACTAGCTGCTCGAGGGCCTTGGTGGCAATAGCAGGACGCCAGTCCCGGTTGATCTTGGCAGCGAGTTCAAGGCGTACCGCCTCGGAAAGCTCCAACTCTGCCTCGAAGTCGAACTCGGCCCGCGCCCCAAATCCCGGCGAGCCACTGCCGAACACATCGACCGCAACGGCTTCCGTGGGCAAGCCAGCGATCAACTCATCGTAGGCCTCAAAAGCCTCCTCGTAGCGATGGTCCCAGTAGAGGGCACGCGCGTACTCCCGTTTGGCGAAGGCATAGCCTGCGTCCTGGGCCACGAGTGCATCATATTCGGGAATTGCAAGGTCAAACTCACGCCTAATCACATAGGCCCGAGCCAGGCCCAAGCGGGCCCGAGTGTTGCCAGGGTTCCGCGCTAGGGCGGTGGAGAAGGTGCGCACGGGTGATGCGTCGACTCCGGCCTTGAGGGCTAGACTCTCAGCCTCACCCAGGAGCACCATAGCGGTGATGTTGTTCGGTTGCCAACGCAGCACGTTGGACAGATAGCCAATGGCACGGCGGTAATCCTGGTCGCCCAGGGCCAGCTTGCCCAACTCAATGCGCAAGCGCACGTCCTCACCGCTTGAAACCACGGTGGAAGACATCATTGCCATTTCGCCTGCGGCGGAGTTGACTCCCCGGGTGCGAGCTAAGGAAAGTCCATAGAAGACTTCCGGCGCATGCACAGTCGGCTCGGACAGAGCCATCTGGTAGATGCGCGCTGCCTGTACGGCGTTGCCTTCCTGTAGGTGAGCATTCGCCAAGAGCACGCGCACCTGGCCGATGGCCATGTTGTCCGAGGGGTGCCCGTCCACAAAGCGCTGGCAAGTAGCCTTGGCCTGGGTGATCGCACCCATTTCCAACTGTGCACGCACCAGGCCCAGAAGCACATCCACATCGTTGGGACGTTGGGCAGCAAGGGCAGAGCAAATCCCCACCGCGTCCGTGGCACGGCCCTGAGCAATCAGAGTCAGGCCCAATTCGAGTCGGGCCCGTGGGCCTTGGGGTGTGGCGAGGGGAACTTTGCGCAGCTCGGCTTTGGCCTGCTGGAAGTCACCCTTTTCGCGTCGAAGCATCGCCAGGCGAATTCGCACCTCGTGGTCATCCTCATTATCGAGCAACATCATCTCAAAGACGCTCTGAGACGCAACCCACTCACCGGTCAAGTGATAGAGCTGCGCAAGGGCCAATTGGTACTTGCGCACGGTGCCCAATTCGTGATCCAAGGCTTCCAGGGCCTCCCTGGCCCGAGATGTATCATATGCCTCCAACAGAATCCGGGCGGCCATTAGGCGCGCCATCGGGTCTGTAGGGGAAGCCCGCATAACCTGCTCGTTGACCTGCATGGCAAGCTTGTAATTCTGCAAGGACAGCAACTGATCGCCGAGGCGGATTCGCATGTCGATCGCGCTAGGCTCCAGAGAAGCCATGGCCAGGACGGTCTTGGCCGCACGCTCGCCTTGGCCTGTGAGCTGATAGCAAAGCACCATGTGCGTGGCCCAGCGCAATTCCCGGGGATAACGCCTGTGGAGGCGCTCCAAGTAGGGCAGAGCTTCTCGGGGCCGCTGCATATCGAGCAAAACCGGCGCTAGCAGGAGCTGGTCGGCTTCGCTTGAGGGGTCGAGCTTGCGCAAATGGCGTTCGTACACCTCCTGGGCGCGCTCAAAATCCTTCAGCCAGGTGTAGGTCCGGCAGAGCATAGCTGCCGCATCCAGATCTTCGGGTTGCAGGGCCACGACCTCTTCCAGCTGCTTCACCGCTAGGCCGTACTCACCGCCCATGATGAACACATCTGCCAAGCTGCGACGCAGCCCGGTGTCCGTGGATTTCATGATGATTGCTTCCTCATACATCTCCCGCGCTCCGGCCAATTTCCCTTCACGCACCAATAGACCCGCATACTCAATGCGCACCTCTTGGTCATCCGGAAGCTGCAAAAGGTATGAATCAAAAAGGTCCAGGGCTTCTCCAAGGTGTCCCAATGCAAGAGCGTTGCGCGCGGAGCGCAACAGCAATTCCTGTTCAGGTGTGCGCACCAGGGGGTCCTGGGGTACAGAGCCAGGGCGCTGGAGGGTGGGGAAGCTGGGATCACCCACGTTCAGCATGGTGCGCTGAGGGGTGAGACGCTGAACAGGTCCCGGACCAAAGACACTGGGAGGCACTGCGGAACTGGCCGTGGGCGGCTGTAACTGCCCCTGGCGAGTCGAGGAGACTGGGTCTGCAGGGCGACAGGCACTGAGCACACCAAGAAAGAGGAGTAGACAAACACACGTGGCGCGCCGAGAGGGGGAGTGATTCATGGGAATATTAATTGGAGTCCTAGAAATAAGAGATTCGGATCCTCATCCCCCTAACCTGAAGGGCTTTCGTTGAATCGCTTCGAGACACTCGGCCTCAGAACCATTCCCGATAAGCGACATCCTTATATTTGGTGCCGCACGATCACTTTCAACAAGGGAGACTCAGGGTGTACTCCCGAAGTGCCGACATTCTTCACCCCCCCACCTCGACTCACCCCTTCCCTATCGTGTCCCAAAAACCGAGACAAGCCCTGATGGCGACCTGTGCCCTTGTGACACTGGTCTACCTGGCATACAGAGGCCTCTACACGCTCAATCATCAGAGCCTGTATGCCAGCATCGCCTCGTGGATGCTCTACGCAGCTGAAATATGGGGAGGAATGTCCCTCTTCTTGTTCTTCATGCAAGTCTGGGACACCCAGAGCCCTGAGGAACAGCCGCCCCTCGAGAACGTCACCGTCGACGTTTTTGTCCCCACCTACAACGAGGATCTAGCCATTCTTCGGGGCACGCTGCAGGCCTGCTTGGCCATGGACTACCCCCACCGCACCTTCCTACTGGATGATGGAAAGAGGGATGAGATGCGCCAGCTATGTGAAGAGCTGGGCGTGCACTACATCACTCGTGACAACAACCTCCACGCTAAGGCGGGCAACCTGAACAACGCGCTCGACCAGACGGACGGCGAGTTTCTTGCGATCCTCGATGCGGACCACGTCCCCGAGCCACACTTCCTTACACGCATGATCGGCTACTTCCGGGATCCGGAATTGGGCATCGTGCAGTCCCCCCACGCGTTCTCCAACTTCGACACCTTCCAGGGTCGTGTGAACTACGAAAAGGGACGCTTCTGGGATGAGGGAGAGCTCTTCTACAAGGTCATTCAGCCAGGACGCACGGCCACCAACTCGGTAATCTTTGCCGGCTCGGCGGCCCTCTTCCGGCGCGAGGCCCTCAAGGATGTGGGCTACATCGCGACCGAGACGATTACCGAGGACATGCACACGGGAATCCGTATGGCTGCCCGGGGTTGGAAATCGATGTTCGTGCCCGAGCGCCTGATTGCAGGGCAGGGAGCCGCCGATGTGACCACTTTCCATACCCAGCGTCTGCGCTGGGCCGAAGGGAACCTGAGTATCCTGGCCTACGACAACCCCCTGACCATGAAGGGGCTGACCCTCGTTCAGCGCCTAACCTACTTTGGGTCCATCATCCACTGGGCAGGAGGTCTGCCCCGCCTGGCCCTGTACCTGACCCCGATCCTGATGCTCCTCACGGGCGTGTCCCCGGTCAAGGAGTTCACTCCGACCCTGGCTGCGGTCTTCGTGACCTACATCGTGCTCATGATGGTGTCCCTCAAGGCGGTCTATCGCGGCTACATGAACTACGACTTGGTCGAGTTCTTCAACATGGCCAACTTCTGGACCCAGATCCGAGCCACAGTGCGTGCACTGGTCTACCGCAAGAAGTCCAAGTTCGTTGTGACCAACAAGCGTGGTGGCCGTCAGGGTTCGATCCTGCCCCACGTCTTGCCACAGATCGTGCTGCTGGCCCTATGTCAGTTCTCTCTGATCTACGGTTGGTCCCGGCACCTCCTGTTTGATCCTCAGCTCGAACTATTAGGCTTGGGCATCGCGACCTTCCTGATCTTGCACCACGCCCGCTATGCCATTGCGTACCTGCGGACTGCCATGACCCCCTCTTCCAAGCGCGAGGGCTACCGCCACCGCTTGAACATGCCCCTCAAGTATAGCTTCACCGACCAGGATGGCCGGACCATCGAGGGTATGGGTGTCTCCACTGATCTCAATGAGGAAGGCTTGGGCTTTGTTGCCTACAACAGCTTGCCGGTCAATGAGCGCGGCACTGTCAAACTAATCGTCAGTAACGACACCCTAGAGACCCAAGGTATCATCCGCTACGCCGCCCACAAGCAGGGCGAAGGCGTAGATGGAACATCCATTTATCGCTACGGTGTTGAGTTCATCGACCCGCCGCCCGAGGCCATCGACGCAGCCAGTCGCCTGGTGCAGCGTTTCGTGGTGGCCCCTTGGTACCAGGTATTCGACCGCCACCGCACCAATCCGCGGACCAGCAGCTTGTTCTCCAAGCGCGAAATTGGTCGAGCTCCCTTCAAGATACCTGTGCGCCTTGAAACCGATGCCGGCGATATCTACTGCAGCACCCGCGACATTTCGACTCGCGCCATGCGCTGCCTTTTGGCTTCGGAAGTGGCCGAAGGAGATAAAATGCGGGCAGAGATCTACACGCCCCTCGGTTCGGTGTTTGCCATGATCTCGGTCTCGGTAACCCGCGAGGTCACCGGGCCTCCCCACCGCATCCTCGAGTATGTGCTGAACTTTGATAATTTTGAAGACCAAGGCCGGAGCACCCTCCAGTCTCTTTTGGAACTCAGCGAAGAGCCCAAAATGCGCCAGGACTTGGCCGTCGAACACACCGAACAACGCAAGCCCGTGGTACGCCCCGTGGCAGCCGCGACCATTGCTGTACTGGCCTTGGCTCCAGTGGCCGTGGGAGTCTTCCAGCGAGTGCACAACGATGACCTCTTGTTGGTGCGCTCTATGGACAGCGGACAGATTGACCTTTCCCTCCTCGAGGGCAAAGACTTGGACCGTATTCTGGTCGAGACCCTGGCCGATGAGTACCCGGATCAACAGCGCCTCATTCTGCTCAAGGAGGCACTTGAGGTGCGCGGCCGCACCGATGAACTGGTGCGCGTCTGCCGTATTCTGACCACCTACACTCCGGAAGATCCGGACATGGGCAAGGCTCTGGTGGCTGCTCTCACAGGAGCCAGCCGCTTCGATGAAGCCGCTGATCTATCCTCCCGCTGGATTGCTGTCCTCGACCCCATAAACCAAGCCGCCCACTACCAAGAATTCGAGAACCTTGCAGCACGGAACATCTTGCGATCCGGCGACGAGTACGCAGCCATGGACATCTTCCGGCGCATCGTGGCAGCCCGGCCCGAGGACCAGAAGGTTCGACGCGAATACGCTGGCATCCTCTTGCAAGCTGGACTTGCCGAAGAAGCCCTGCGTCAGTACTCGGTACTACCCCAGAACGAAGAGACCCTTCGACAGCTGGTGGCCATCCACAGTGCTCTTGGCGACTTCGAGAAGTCCGAAGCGACACTGCGTGGCATTCTGCGGGACAACCCCACGGACATCAGTCTGCATATCGACCTAGCCAACGTCTTGACCTGGCAAGGGAACTTTGATGGTGCCGTACGGATCTTCCGTGAACTGCACACCACCGATCCTGGAAACGCGGACGTGGCTTTGGCCATGGGCGAAGCCCTCACCTGGTCCGGCAATGGCGACGAGGCCTTGGTTATCTTCACCCGCCTTCTGGACCGCGGCCTGGACGGAGCACGCCTGACGGCCGGGTTCCTCGATGCCTACCTGGGAGCCACCGACCCCTCGAATAGTGATGCGCACCGCCTACACTGGATGCTGCAACGACACCAGGCAGGAGTAACCCTCAACAGTGACCTCGCCGGTCGCCTTGCCATGTGTCTAGTGCGGGCCAAAGCCCCTGAAAAGGCCATCAAATTGCTGGAGGACATCGTGCGAGCGAACCCCGAGGAGCGTGGTACGCGCCTGCGTCTCGCGGATGCCTTGGTGGCAGCCGGGGAACACAAACGGGCCCACCACCACTACCGTGCCCTGCTAGCGGGCGCCCGGGATCGTTGATAGGCTCCTAGGCACATCAGAGGGCCTATTTCGGCCCAGCGCGAGCACCGCCGAGCCTTCCCAGGTCCGGGGGTGCTTGCAATTTTGGCGGGTTCCTTGGGGGTAGTCCTCAAGCTAAGGCAGTCCCCACTCCGATCATTCCTATCTATGGACCCAGTCCACCGCAAAACTGTGCGCGGGTTGCACACCGCCCTCAACCCGAAGAACACGCTGGCTCGCCCGCGCGCCTTGAGCTCCGTACCCGAGAACGCACCGCTTCCCCGTTGGATCAGCGTTGCGGGCCTTGAGTTCGGCGTCCAACTTCCGGGCTTCTGCAACGACTTTCCCGGTCAATTGGGCCGCGATTTTTTCCTCAACACACGCTCGACCTATGAGCGCTTGAGTGATGCGGGCTTCACCACCTTCCGCATTCCGTTCCGTTGGGAACGTATCCAACCAAACCTGGGTGGCCCATTAGATCCGGACGGGGTGCAACACCTGCGCCTGCAAATGAATCTCGCCCACCGTGTGGGCGCAAGCGTACTCTTCGACCTGCACAATTATGGCCGCTACACGCGCCATGTGGATGGGGAACCAATCGCCTGTGGTTTGGATGAAGAGTTCGATGGTCAGGTCTTGGTAGGTCCCGATCACCTCGCCGACTTCTGGGCTCGCATGGCCCATGCCTTCAGTGGCCAGCCCGGAATCATCGGCTATGGTCTGATGAACGAGCCCCACGACCTTCCCGATAAGGCCTGGATCCGCGCCTCCCAAGCAGCAGCAAAAGCCATCCGGGCTGAGGGGGACAAAACGCGCCTCTATGTGGCTGGAGATCGGTGGTCGAGCTCCCCCCACTGGGACTTGGTCAACCCTTCAAGCCCCTGGATCCAAGATCCTGAAAACAAGGTGACCTACGAAGCTCACTGCTACCTCGATCAAGACGGATCGGGCGAATACCACAAGTCCTATGAAGAGGAATTAGAGTTCGACCCGGATCTTCGCACGCGGGCCGTGGAGCGCCTGGAACCCTTCCTAAAGTGGCTCGAAACCAACAATGCCGACGGGCTATTGGGTGAATTCGCCGTGCCCGTTAATGATCATCGTTGGGCCGCTCTGCTGCCCAGCATGTTGAAATCCCTCGATCAAGCCGGAGTCCAAACCGCCTGGTGGGCAGCCGGAGAACAATGGGGCGATTACCCCCTATCCCTCCAAGTGGGCCGCGACGCGAGCCGGCTGCGACCCGCCGAGGTTGAGCTCTTCCGTGGATTCGAAGGCGCTAGGCGCTAGGCCCTAGGCGAGCGCACTGCGCAAGCCCGCGAGGCAGAGTTCCACATGGGCCCGAGTGGCCCCCGCCCCCATCAAGCCGATGCGCCAGGTGTTGCCCTTCATGGGACCCAGGCCACCGCCTATTTCCAGGTCGAAATTCTGCAATAAAGCCCCACGCACCAACGCGTCGTCGGCCCCAGCGGGTACGGCAACAGCAGTCAAGGGAGCTAACCGTTCCGGAGCCGGAACGCGTAAATCTAAACCCATTTCCGTGAGCCCTTCATACAGGTGCTGGCTCACCGCTCGGTGCCGGGCCCAGCGGGTTTCAAGCCCTTCCTCCAGCGCAACCCGCACAGCCTCATGTAGCCCATAAAGCCCGTTGATCGGAGCGGTGTGATGGTAGACGCGCTCTTGTCCCCAGTAGGACCCGATCAAGGTCAGATCCAAATACCACGATGCCACCTTGGTCTTGCGCTTGGCCAGCACTTCCTGGGCTCGCGCGCTGAATGTGATGGGCGACAAACCGGGCGGACAGGAGAGGCATTTTTGTGTGCCCGAGTAGGCCGCATCCACCCCCCATTTGTCGATTTCCACGGGCACACCGGCCAGGGAAGTGACGCAGTCCATGATCAACAGGGCCCCCAATTCATCGGCGATGCCGCGCATCTCCTCCATTGGCTGCAAGACCCCCGTACTGGTTTCCCCGTGTACGACGCAAAGGGCCTTGAACGAGCCACCTGCCCCCGCCTTGCGCAGAGCATCAGGATCTAGGGCTCGGCCCCACTCTCCTTCGACCTTGACCACTTCTGCCCCCGCACGAAGGGCCACTTCGGCCATGCGTTGACCGAAGACTCCGCAGATCCCCACCAGCACGCGATCACCAGGCTCGATCAAGTTGACCAACACGGTCTCCATCCCGGCGGACCCGGTACCGCTCATGGGCATGGTCAGTTCGTTGTCCGTGCGAAAGGCCAGGCGCAACATGACCCGCAACTCATCCATGATCTGGAGGAAGGCGGGATCGAGGTGCCCTAGGGTCGGCCGTCCCATGGCGTTCAGGACACTCGGTTCCATGACCGAGGGGCCGGGACCCATCAGAATTCGAGTGGGCGGGTGAATCGTGGGAAAAGGGGCGTTGGACATATGCACAGCCTAGACCTGTGGATCGCAGAATCAAGACCTGATACTCCAGGCTCAGCGCTGATCGTCGGCATTGGGCAGATGTTTGGCCATGGCCCACTCTGCCTGATTCGCCTGCCACCACTTTTGCCACCCCCGAGCGCTCCGCTTTTCGCCATCGGTCAACTTGGAGAGCGCGCTACGCACGGCGGGGGCTTCCATCACGGCGCTTTGGCCGGAGGAAAGCACGCGCACATCCAGCACGACCCCCTCGGTGACGGGCACGATCTGAGGGTCGGCGATCGATGCGCCCGCGGCCACTTCCACATCAAAGTCGAAGAGCACCGCCCGCTGGGTCAGGATCGAAATGTTCGAGCGCGGTCCGGCCCCCCCACCGATAGCCGCGAGCCGCGCGATCAGCGGTTCAACCGCAGCCGAGTACCCCATCACCCCCATGGCCTGGGCCGCATTCCGGCGCACGGCGGGATACTTGGATCCCATGGCGGCAACTGCGGGGCCGATCACCCGCGCGTCTCCAAAGAGTTTCATGCCAAGGGCCGCCTCGCTGCGCACCCTTTCGGAAGGATCGAGCAACGCCACCCGTGAAAACACCCGCCATGCTTCTCCACCTGATCGCCGCCTCTCCAGGAAGAGCCCGAATCGGCGCACATTGGAATTAGCCTCGCCCCGCAACGACTTGAGAAAAGCATCAAAACCAGGACGGTCTCTCATGGTCATCAATGCCCGGGCGGCTAATTCCCGTTGGAGAGCATCCCCCCGCGCACCCTCCTGAATCGCGGCTCGCTGCCAAGCAACACTGCCTGGGACGAGGCTTTCCTTCAATGACAACTTCAGCCCCATGCGCTGGATGAGCTTGAGCAGTCGAGCCTCATCGGGCTCCACCTCAAGGGCGCGCGCCAGTGCCTTCTGCGCCTCTAACTCCAAACCTTGGCGATCCAACCAAGAGAGGTACTCCACCCGGCGCAAGTCCGCCGCGGGGACTCCCTTGAGGGAGCGTTCAAGGGCTCGGGCTTCCAAGAGGGCGTCGGCTTCGAGGCGCTGGCGAATGACCGAAGGTTCAACCTGCTGCCACCCCTGTTTGCCATGGAGCTCCCAGTTTCCCCCCTGACAACGGGTGCGACCGCGCAGGGTGGTGCCGTCGTCCAGGACCAAAATACGCTCACGCGAAGGATGTTCCCGCCCGGTGCTGACTTGCTGGGTATCCACGGGGGGGGCCGGGAGCTCCTGGCCAAGAGCAATCGGGGACAAGCCGAGCAACAGGCAAACGGCGGTGCTGGAAAGGGTCATGATTCCTCATTCATGCAAATATCGGACCGCAGAAAGCACCCCTGCCCGGAGCGCCTGGGACCTCGATTCTCCCCCTCGCCCAGGGGGCCTGTCCTCCCAGAGGGACTCCCCGGGGTAGGTCAGGGCCCGAAGATCGAGCCCGCCACGCCCCTAGTCATCGCTGGATTCCTGGCCCCCGAATTGGGCCTCAAATGCCTGCTCAGAATCCCTGGCCGCGTCCCCATCGACGGGCGGCGCGAGGTGTTCCTGGATCAAGTCCCAGGTGATTTGCCTCGCGTGCCTGGTCCGCGCGCGGCCGCTGATGCCGTGCCGCGAGTTCGCATAGACCATCATGCTCCAATTTGTTTTTCCGGCCTGCTGCAATGCATCCGTGAGGTGAAACAGCTGCTGCACATGGACGTTGTCATCCATCAGGCCGTGGGAGAGGTGCAGAAAGCCACGCAGGTTCTTGGCCTGGGGCAAGCACGAGGTTTCCAGATACCCCTCCGGGTTCAGCTCGGGAGTACTCATGTAGCGCTCGGTGTAAATCGTGTCGTACATGCGCCAGTCATACACACCACTGCCCGCCACCCCCAGCCGGAAGCGGTCACTGGTCAACATACAGCGGGCGGTCATGAATCCACCATAACTGTGCCCGCTGATCCCCACACGCCCCTGGTCCGCCCAGGGGTTTTGGCAGAGCCAGTCCACGGCGTCTTCCATGTCGCGTACCTCCAGCACTCCCATCCGCTTGTAAGCCTGACCCACAACTGCACGGCCCGCATGGCTGGCACTACGCACGTTGACTTGCATGACGATCACACCGTGCTGAGCCAAGAACTGATACCACGCGGAACTATTCCATCGCTCGCGGACGCTCGGAGACCGCGGACCCGAATAGGTCGGGATCCAAACCGGATAGCGCTGATCGCTATCAAAGGGAACGGGTTTCAACAGGGACCCATCGAGGGCAATGCCATCCCGTGTGGGAATCGTGATCCGCTCCCAACGGCTCATCCCATAATCCTTCGCGGCGGGCACGGATCCTCGGCCCAAGACCTGGAGGATCGCCCCATCCGAACTGCGACACAAACGCACCTCGGTGGGTTCAATAAGACTTCCGAGGTGGTCCAGGAACAGGCTCCGATCTCCGTTGAACGATAAGCGGTGACTGCCTCTATCCTGGGTGATGCGCCGGGGCTCCGAACCGTCCAGATGCACGACCAAAAATTGGTTCCCCGGGGGGTAGCCCATGTTGGTCTCAAGCAGAACTTCCCCGGTCTGTTCGTCCACATGCTCGATCGAGCGAACCTCCCACTCGCCCTTGGAAATCTGCACGACTTTCCCGCCCGGCTGCCGGCGATAAAGGTGCCACCAGCTATCCCGTTCACTGAGGAACAGGAAGCTGCCGTCCGCCAACCAATGGGGTGCCCTAGGGCGCGCGACCCAAGTGTTGCTTTCCTCTTGCAGCCAAACCTCACCCTCGGCGCTGTTAGGATCGAGGGCTACCACAGCGAGTTCATTTTGGATTCGGTTTTGGACTGTCGCGAGGCAGTGGGCCCCATCGGGAGTCCAATCCACCCGCACGATGAGCGCTTCATCCTGTTGGAACTTATCCAAGTCCATCCAAGCCACGGTGCTCCCTTGGATCTGGCACACCCCAAGGGAAACGATGGGATTGGGATCTCCCGCCTTGGGATAGTTGGTCACTTCCGCCTCCACCCTGAAGTGGTCTTCCACCAGGTGATCCACCACGGTGAAACTGTGAACCGGGGATTCATCGAGGGACAAGAACGCAAGGTGGGTGGAATTTGGGCTCCACCAAAAGCCCCGAAAGCGGCCGCGCCCATAGAGCTCTTCCTGATAAACCCAGTCGAGTTTACCATTGAATCGCTCGGCACTCCCGTTGCTCGTGATGCGCCAGGTCTCGCCCGTGCCCAGGTGCAACACATATAGATCGTTCCCCAGCACATAGGCCAGACGCATTCCGTCCGGAGCCAGCTGACCCAACTCCGCGTCCAAGACCACGCCGGCGCCTCCTACCCCATCGGTGCGCATCCAAGCCAAACCCTTGTCATGCTGAAACAAGTGCCCCTTTCCTTTCGCCCAGTGGCGTCCCGTGGCCCACTCCTCAGCGGCCGCCCTTTCCATTCCCGCTGCCTCCAGAGCAGCGGCCCCATCGAACACGATCGCCGGCATCTCCAAGCGCACCACCGGCTGCACCTCGCTCAAGTCAGAGGGATCAATCCAAAGATCCTCGCCCCCCTTCTTGGTGGCCAAGTGCTCCTGGTCATGGGCCCAGGCCCAAGCAGGAACCACCTCCCGAAACGAAACCCGCCCCTGCTGAGCATACAAGTCCGCAAAAGTCAAACGCTTGGTCCCCTGACTCAAGCCCAGGGATGCCAACAACAAGGAACCAACCAGCAAAGATGAAATCAGGCGCAACATAGATCAATTGGGGTCAAGGAACTCCCCAGTCTAGTGCTTCCCCAACACCCCACCCAGACCTTACGCATTTCATCCATGGGAATTGCCATCCGGGGCGGCGTACCCATCGGGGATGCTGAAGAGCCCGGCTTGATTGGGGTGAGCCGGGTTCCCGTCCAGCCAAGCGCGGCGGGAATCACCGGCCGCGCATTTGCTTAAAGCGCTCGAAGGCGTCGTCGGAGGCGCCTTCCTCTGGTTTCGGTACAGAGGGCAAGGGGCTCTTGGGCTCCTCTGGCCCCATGGGAGCAGAAGCTCCGGAGTCCGTGCCCAACTCCTGAACGGGGGCGTCCCCGTCGAGCACGAAACCCGCTCCCTCAAGCAGACTTCGTATGCCACCCTTGTCCACGCTCTTAGCGAGAGCTTCCTTGGGTGAGATCGTGCCCACTTGGGCCAACTGAAACAGGGAGTCATTCAACATACGCATGCCCTGGCGTGCCCCCATCTGCATCATCGACGGAATCTGGTGGGTTTTGCCTTCGCGGATTTGATTCGAGATTGCGCTGTTCACCACCAAAACCTCGAGGGCTGCCACTCGGCCTCCCTCGGTTTTCTTGCAGAGGGTCTGGGCCACGACACCTTTCAAACTGGACGAAAGCATGGTCCTAATCTGAGCTTGACGGTCCGCGGGAAACTGATCGATGATGCGGTCCACTGTCGACGGCGCGGTGGTGGTGTGCAGAGTTCCGAAGACCAAGTGCCCGGTCTCTGCAGTCTCGATGGCGATCTCGATGGTTTCCAAATCGCGCATCTCCCCCACCAGAACAATGTCCGGGTCCTCGCGTAGTGCCGCTCGAAGGGCCCGCTTGAATGACTGGGTATGACCGCCCACTTCTCGCTGGTTGATCAAGCACTGGTTGTCCTGGTGCACGAACTCGATGGGATCCTCGATGGTGATGATGTGATCCCGGCGGGTACGGTTGATGTGATCCACCATGGCTGCGAGGGTGGTGGACTTGCCCGAGCCCGTGGGACCTGTGACCAACACCAGTCCCTTGTGCAGCTCACACATCTCCAAAATCGCAGGCGGCAGGCCCAGCTGCTCGGCGGTCAGGATCTCTTCGGGGATTACCCGAAAGACCCCGCCGGGTCCACGGTGGTCCTCGAACAGGTTGGCTCGAAAGCGCGCGACCCCTTCCAAGTGATAGGCAAAGTCCGTGTCCTTTTCCTGCTCGAATTGGGCAGCGTTGGTTTCAGGCGTGATCTCCAGCAGGACTTGGCGCATCTGCTCAGGGTTGAGCAACGGGGCCTCGTCGATGGTGACCATCTCGCCCGAGACGCGCAACATGGGCTTACGCCCACTGGTCATGTGAAGGTCGGACGCGCCGACTTCGTGCATACGGGTGAAGAGTGAATCGATCCAGGCCATAGGTGCTCCAAGTGGCACCCCACGGAAGAAGGCGCCTGTGACCTTTTATCGGCATTTGATGCCTAATTACTGGAGCGAGAACCCTCCAGGCCTAGCCCACATCTGACATAGCCACGGGCTCAATCCAAAGGTCGCCCCGTGGGATCCGTGAGCAGCCTGAAGCCCCCGACCCCGGGAGGCCGCCGAGGAGTCTTCATGCGCCCCCCCCCATTCGCGCAAGACGCCCTTTGGGGTAGCTAGGGGTGAGCCCAAGAGACGGTCCTGCAACCTCTCGCTGATCGCACTCAGTCACCAAACTCGAAGAACTTGGCCAAGACATGTTCCGGGGGGCGCGGGGTCATGTAACTCACCGCGACCAGAGCCGTCAGAGAGAGGCCCACGGCCGGGAACATGACTTCAGCCAGAACTGGGTGCCAACCCTCTGTATTCAGAACAAAGGTCCAGATCAGAGTGGTAGCCGTGCCAACCACAATCGAAGCCACCGCGCCCGCTCCAGTCGCTCGACGCCAAAGGAAGGCCGCCAACAGGGCCGGAGTAATCGAGGTTCCATAGATCAAGTACGCGGTAAAAGCCGCGGCCAGGATCGTCGGGAATTGATTAACCAACAAGAAAGCCACGAAGCCCAACACCAAAACCAGCATGCGACTGATCAAGACCACCTGCCTTCCATCTGCGCCCGGGTTGATCCAACGCTGGTACACATCGCGGGTCAAGTTCGTGGCGGGTACCAACAAGAACGAGTCAGCGGTGGAGACAACGATGGCCAGCATGGTGGCCACCATCAACATGCCAAGCCCCTGAGGCAAGACTGAAAGAGCCAGAGTCGGGATCACGGTTTCGGTTGCGCCTGGGCCCATTGCGGCAAGATCAGGCATCAGGCCCTGCTCTGCGGCCACGCTGCCAGTCAAGCCCATCAAGCTAATGGCGCTCTCCAACACGATCACGCCAACAACCCAAAAACCTACGGCCCTGCGCGCATTACCCGCATCCCGGGCACTGCAAATCCGCTGGTACACATTAGCGTCGCCCAGCAAGAGCAGCGCCGTGGGCACAAAGAACACGAGGGCCACCATGGGGCCGCTGGCCCCCGTATCGCTCTCGGCCGCCCAATGGCCAAACAAGTCGGTCTTGCCCGCGGCTTCGGCCACGGCAAAAACCTCATCCAGGCCCCCCACTGCGTTGAGCAACCAAGCAAGAGAAAACAGCACACCGAACGTCATCAAGACCCCGTTGACCACATCCGTGTAGACCACTGACAACATTCCCGCCAACACCGTATAGGACACGGCAAACACAGCGGTGAGGATCACCCCCGTGTTCGGGTCGATACTGCCTTCGGTCACGATCGACAAAATCTTCCCGCCGCCCTTGAACTGATAGGAGACGATGGTCAAGTAGGCAATCACCGTGGTGATCGTGGCTAGGGTCGAAGCCGCCGGGCCATAGCGCGCTTCGAGGATCTCGGGCACGGTGACCTTCCCTAGATTCCGCACGCGTTTGGCGATGAAAAACACCAGCAGGATTCCGAGCCAAGCCCCGCAGCTGGACCAAAGCCCCGACAGTCCGTTGCGGTAGCCAAGACCCGCGCCTCCGAACAGGGACCCGTTGCCAATCCAGGTAGCCAGCAAGGTGCCCACCAAGACCCACCAGGGCAAGGTGCGCCCCGCCACCATGAAATCTTCAGAGTTCTTGACCTTGCGCGCCTTCCAAAAACCTACGCCTATCAAGGCCAAAAGGTAAATCAGACTGGAGAGCAGATAGGGGTTCTCCCAGAGCGTACTCAGGGTGAAGGGTTCGGGGGGGAGCTCAGGCATGGAGTGAGGGTAGCGGCTTTGGGGCTCGAAGGGCTAGGCTGCTGGGGATGGGATCTGCATCAAATACCCCAAGCGCATGGCAGGATGCGCTCAGCGCCGAAGATTTGTGCGCCTGCGCAGTCCGATTCTTGGACGGAGAGCTCGACAGTTTTCCGGGCTGGGGAGCGCCGGACGTGGACGAGGAAACGGACCCTCTGCTGGCCACCCTCAAGCGCTGCTGCCAGGGGGGATTCTTGACCGTGGCATCCCAGCCAGCGGGAGCCCAGCGTCCGGGAGCAGACGGGCGCATGGAACGAAGGCGCGCCTTCGTGACTGGCTTTGCATCCCCAGGGGCCGTGGAGCGCATTCGAAGCTGCCTGCCCGCGGGACTGCACCTCTTTGCCCACCCATCGTCCCTCACAGATCTGGACCTTGGACTGGTGGTGGGCGAACGGGGGGGCGATGCGTTCCTGCTGGCGGGCGCAGCTGCGGGGCCTCTTGAGCTGGCGTTCTTCGCGGAGGAAGCCAGTGCCCAGGCCACCAAGGACCTTTCCCATTGGCAGTTCACCAGCCTGATCGAAGAGGCCTGGAACCGGGACGATCGCCTCTGGTGCTTCCTGGATCAGGCTCTTGGGTCCTGAGTGGATTCACAAGTGACCTCCCCATCGCAACTCCGCGAGAGTTGATCCCTGGGAGTAAACGCCAATCACGCGACTTTCTCCCCGCATGATTCCTCTGTCCCTGGCCGGCCCCTTCTGAAACCGACTCAAATCGAGTCCTTCAGCACACCAAGATCCGATTCGAGACTCACTCTGCCACCCCGGTTCCGTAGCATCTCAATCAACCCATGAGCGACTCCAACTACGACGACGAGATATCCCCCGACCCGGCCTGGATTGCCATCCTCTTGGCCAGCCTTTGGATTGCGCTGGGGGCAGCCTTCAAGCTGCATTCGGCTTCGCCCATGGATGTGCCGGAGGTCGTGCGCGACCTTGCCAAAAACTGGCTCGGATTGGACGCGGCCACGACCTATCGAGGAGCGATCACGATTGAGCTTTGGATTGTGGCCACAGCCGTGATCAAACCCCGCGTGGGCTGGCTGCTCCTCGTACTGCAGTACGTGATCTTTCTGGCGATCCTCGTGCAGTTGATGATTGCCGGCGCCGAGCACTGCGGCTGCTTTGGAGGAACCGTAGATGTGAAGCCTTGGCAGATGGCTCTGGTGGATGGTTCCCTACTGGTTGGACTCTTGGCTTCCCGTCCCTGGCTGCGCTTGCCGGTGCAAATGGGCCATTGGATTTCCATCGCAGCCCTTGCTGTGTCCTTTGGAGCCGCCGCCTGGGCGCCCTATCATTTCTTCACCACCGCAGACGCCCCGGTGTTGGTGGCACCAACAGAGCAAGGTCAAGAGACGAACCAGGACGCTGGCGATGGAACCCAAGACCCCGACAAGGCAACAGACGTCCAGCCCGAAGAGGACCCGCTCGAACCCGCCACCCCCACCCTGCCGGACTTTGCAGAGTTGCACCCAGAATCCTGGGAGGGCACCGACATCGGCTCCTTGGATCTGGCTCGCTGGCTCACGGAAGGCGCCGACATGATGTACATGGTTCCCCCCGGCGGGCGAGTGATTCTCTATCGGCGAAGCTGCGATGTTTGCGCCGAGCATCTGAGTGAACTCGCTATGAACCCAGACCCAAGCGTGCCCATCGCCTTGATTCGCATTCCCGACGCAGACGAATCGGTGACCTCCGTGGTGGATGTTTTGCCCGAGGCAGTGTGGAGTGGCGAATTGTTCCACCTCAAAAAAGGCTATGCGATCCAAACGCCCCAGTCCTTTGATATCTCCGATGAGATGACGGTCCAGAACCTTGTAGACCTCAGAGAGGGTCACTGATCATGTTCGCCAAGCTCGTCCTGGGCCTCGCCATCGCCCTGGGCCTCTGCGCCTGCGACGACCAACCCCCCGCCCCGGACTGGGCCTGGTTCGAGCCAACCGAGTGGGAGGGCCAACTCATGGGAGAAACCTCCCTGGCTCCATGGATCATCGACGGCGTGGACACGATCGAACTCCCCGCGCGAGTCATTCTCTACCGCGCGGGCTGCAAACAATGCGGTGACCACTTCGCGGCTTTGGCCAAAAACCAAATGTCCGGGGCCCTGACTCTCATCCTGGTGCCCGAACCCGAAGATGACGGCCCCAGCGTGCGGGACCAGGCCCCGAAACACGATCACCTCGAACTTCACCGCCTATCCCGTGGCTATGGGGTCCCCACCCCAACGGTGCTGCTCATCAACCAGGGCGGGCGCATCACCCATGTGCGCACCGGAATCGCCGACCAAGACCCGAAGTGAGGCTGACAATACGCTGCCTCCTCCGGCACGAGCCCAAGGGGGTCTGCGACTCGCTGACCAGACCCAACAGAAGTCATTTTAGCCCTAGAGGCCTGCTTAGTGACTCAGCGGCCCATATGGACAGGAGGCAGAGCAACGGCCCCAATCGAACGGTCTCACTTGACCGCGACTAGGTACCCGATCCAGGCAATGCAGTTCTCGCCCTTCTCATCGAAGTCGAACTCGCCGTTGCCTTCTTCTTCGTCGTCCTCATCCGTGCCCTCAAAGTAAGGGCGCACAGCTTTGAAGCCGGCATCGAAGAGGATGTCTTTCACCTCTGCAAAACCCCACAGGCGCCAATCGTAGGTGAAGGCATTGGTCATCTCCGTGCCATCATTGAAGCGAAAGTGGATCGCGCATTTGTATTCGCCGGTGCCGGGCCAGTACTCGACTTGGTCCCAGACGTAGGTGAAAGCGTTGTCGTCAATCTCGCGCTCTTCTTCCTGCTCCATCAGGGCATCGGGGCCCCCATAAATGTCCATTATGAAAATGCCATCGGCGGCTAGATCCTTGTGGATGCCACGGAAGTAGTTGAGCAACTCCTCGCGCTGCTTGAAGCAGAAGTAAGAGAAGTTCTGGGCCACGGTCATGTCCGGGCGCTTGTCGGAGGGATCGCGCACGTCCGCCAGATGGAAGGTCATGCGGTCATCCCCATCAGAGACCTTGCTGAAGTTGTGCTCACGGCCCCAGTCCATGGGATCCGAATCAAGGTCGAAACCCTCTGCAGTGTTTTGCTGATCCCGGCTCAAAAACTCTGCGGTCATGGAAGCGGTTCCGCAAAAGTCCTCGCGGAAGTGACGCAGGGGACGCTCGCGCAGGTCCTCAAACACCTTCAACGCAAAATCCACGTCGGTCTCCGGCGAGTTCACCGAGCGCTGGTAGAGATCCAAACGGTCCGCAGTCTTGGCCGTCAGGCCGCGCTTCTTGCCGCCCTTGAGTTTGTTCTTGCGTTTGTTTTTGTTCTTACCCTTGCCCTTCTCTTTGTTCTTGTTCTTGCCCTTTTGCTTGGGGGTGGAGGTCGGATCGGTCACGGGTGCAGGGCTCTTTTCGGTGGATGCGGATCCGTTGGGAATGATGACAGTCGCCTCTTCGGGAGACAGGGTGGATCCGTTCGATTGCTGGGACATGTTCGCTGCTGGGGGTAGGGATGGATACTCGAATGCTCAAGAGAGCGCTGAATGCTAACGGCAGGGGCTTCCAGTGAAAAGCAAAAGAAAGCAAGAGCTTGCCCCCGCGCACTATCACCTCAGCCAGATTTCAGCGCCCCAGCTTGGGCTCTCCTTCTTCCCAAGCGGGTGTCAAATCCCCATCCACCACCGCTCGCACTGCGGTCAAGCAGGCCTGGCCCGCCGCCAGCATGTGATCAAAGTCGATTGTCTCGAGCTCGTCAGTCACCCGATGGTAATCCGTATGCATGTTATAACTCGATAGGGTCTGCCCCACGATGCCCGCCTGCACGAAAACGATGTTGTCAGAACGCATGAAAAAGCGCTGGTCCGGTCGTGGATCGGCGACGATATCCACGCCGCTTGCGGCGATCAGAGGCCCCAGATTCGTGCGCTTCCAGCCGGTAAACCACAATTTCCCCGGTCCACCCACCAGTTCATCGGGCCTACCGAGCATCTCGAAGTTTAGGTTGCAAACGACCTTTCCCAGGTCCACCGGACAGTGATCCACGAACCAATGGGTGCCCAACATGCCCACTTCTTCAGCGGCAGCCAAGAGGATCACCACCGTACGCACGGGGGCCTCCCCAGCCGCGAGTGCCTCGGCCAGCTCCATCACCATGGCCACCCCCGAAGCATCGTCATCGGCGCCGTTCATGATGCGGTCCTCCGCATCCTTGCCTGCGCCCCCCACACCCATGTGGTCGAAGTGCGCCGAGAGCACAATGATCTCGTCCGCCGCCTCGGGATGTTCTTTTGTACCGCGCCCGGGTATCACGCCCACCACGTTACGCTCGGCCACGATCACGTCTCCCCCATGGGGATCAAAAGTCGCTCGCTGCCACTCTTCCGCCCGCACTCCCGCGTCGCCTCGCAGAGTGATGTCAGGAGCACGAACATCTTGTTCCTTGCTCGGCAAACTCAAACGCCCTCCTTGCGGAATCCCCAACTTACTGCCGGGACGAGAACCCGCTCCACGCAGAAGCAAACCCAACCCCCTGCCGCGCTCATGACCCGCCGCCTTCAACATGCGCCGCTGTTCTCCAGCACTGGTGTGAAACATGAGGCAAGTGTTCGGGCCCATGGACCCCGGCAACTCACCCCCCTTCTGTACATGCACGATATCCCATGGCCCACGCTCCCCCGCCTTGCCAGACATACGCACGAGAAATTCCACTCCAAATTCAACTGTGACGTCGACGCCTTCCCCATCAGTCAAGGTCAACTCGGGCAAAGCGTCAAAGCGCTGACTGACCAAGGGCACTGGTTGAAACATACCGCCTAAAGACTCCACGGGCTGCACCCCTACATGGGCCAGCGCACGCCCAAGATAATCCGAAACCAGCACGGATTCCGGGCTGCCAGCCTTGCGCCCCTGCATCTCGTCGGAAGCCAATTGGGCCAGATGATGGCGCAGGGCTTGTTGAGTGATCGCCGGATTCAGCGGAGGGAACTCCACGTTCTTCACGGAGTCTTGCGCGGGATTTTGAGCCCCCGCGGCAACCAGAAATAAACAACCGAGGCAAAGGAACGGGGTCTTCATGGGGAACAGGGTAACCGAGGATCCTTCGCCTGAGTTCCCCCACCCCAGCCAAAACCACAGCGGGGTCCCCCATCACTGGAGAACCCCGCTGGTGAGGTGCCAAGGACTCAAAATAAATCGAGCTCGGCTGGGCATTAGCCCGGATTCCGAGCCAAGCTATACGGCCCGACGATCCGGCCGGGTCACATCCCTCAGGGTCTGGAACAGGCGTTCGTTGTCCCTGGGATGGGACACTTGAACGCGCACGGCACCGTCAACACCACGCGGAACCCTCATGGTCCCGGGCTCGAGGCGGCGGTTGACCTTGCGGGCCAAGTCCGACGGATTGTCCACTCGGATCAGAATCCAATCCCCCACCGATGGCATGGGCTTGATTCCAGGAATAGTTGTCAGGCGTGAGAAGAAACGGTCCTTCTCGGGTGAATTTTCAAATGGCATCGATCCCTCCTCGATTCGATGAGTCTCCAGGCGACTGTGCGGAGTCGGTCCAGAGGGTTTGGCAACGGTCAGGTGGGGAGACGCTCTCCCCTTTGCTCCAAGGGCACACGGCGGTGGTGACCCTTGGGAACAGAAAAAAATCCGGACTGCTGCGCATGAACCAAAAGTAGAAACAAAAAGTGCCAAGGACAAGAACAGAATCAGTTGGGTTTTTGGGCCCTGGATGGGAAACTGAGGGCACATGCAAAACCTTCGCATCACCGTCGCCGCCTCAACCTCAAATCTAGGCCCCGGATTTGATTGCCTTGGGCTCTGTTTGGACCTGTTGCTTGAAGTCACATTGGTGGGTCCGGCCACGGGTAAGAGCCATCAGTTTCTTAGCCTAGGGGGAGAAGCGCATTCCTGGCCTCATCCCCCAAAAGCGCCTCTCGGGTCCCCAGAGGCGCGTAATTCCGGTACCAACGCATTTCTCGTGGCCTTCGACCGGGCCCTCGAGCACTATGCCGCGCCTTTGATTCCTTACGCCTTTAAGGTCACCAGCCAGATCCCCGTGGGGCGCGGATTGGGTTCTACCGGAGCCGCTGTGGCCGCGGGATTGACCCTCGCTGCGGAGGTGGCAGGACGGGCACAGGGGGAATCCCTACGCCAGGAACTTGTGACCCTCGGTGCAGAAATCGAAGGGCATCCGGACAACAGCACCGCATCTC
Organism: Planctomycetota bacterium; assembly: GCA_028823345.1. Taxonomy (GTDB): domain Bacteria; phylum Planctomycetota; class UBA1135; order UBA1135. The sequence continues at coordinate 27,094 of JAPKBR010000010.1, read as the reverse complement.
TCTACGGAGGTTGCACTTTGGCCCTGGCAGAAAAATCCACCTGGCGCGTGCTGGAGCCCCCAGTTTCCGAGTCCATCGGCATCGCCCTGGCCTGGGGAGCCACGCCCCTCTCCACCTCAGAGGCCCGGCTGGCACTGCCCCCCGAAATCCCCTTCCAGGAAGCGGCGGACCAGCCCCGCCGGCTTGCGTTTCTGTTGGAGGGCCTGCGCACAGGAAACGGCGAATTGCTGGCTCTGGGGGGGGTTGATCACCTGCATGAGGCCTGCCGATTGCCTCTCATTCCTGGGGGGGCGGAGGCCCTCAAGGCTGCCCGGAAAGCTGGGGCTTGGACCGCAAACCTCTCTGGCGCGGGATCTGGGATACTCGCCCTCACCCCCCGCGAAAAGGCCGAGGAAGTGGCCATGGCCATGGCGTCGGAGCTCGAACAGCGGGACGGCCCTGCAGGCATTCAGGTGGCCCGGGTCTGGCGCGAAGGAGCCAGCTTGATCAGGCCCTAGCCCCTTGAGGAGGCGCTTCTAGCCCCAAACCGGGAGTTCATGACCGGATTGGGTCCAAACTAGATGGGGAACCGGAAACCGACCCCCGAAACGGTTTTTCGGGTCATACTGGAACTAGATAGTGTGTCCCCTGCGTCACAGGGGCAGAACACGCCCGATCACCCAACTCAGTGCGGCTACCCCGCGCTATTTCTCCTAGGAAAAACCTGTCCCATGCGAACCCTTTTGACCCTCACCTTGGCCGCCCTCTGCAGCGCCGGTGCCCTGGCCCAACAAGCCCCACCCACCTCCCAATCCACCGGATCCGCAACCACCCCGTTCCTCGCCCGCAGAGGCCTCGTGCGCTGTGGCACACCGAACATAATTCCGGGCTCGTGGAACTTCAATCCCCCCAGCGACTGCACCGCCAACAGCACCAATCCCACGGCGGCATATGAACCCACCGAGATTTGGGAGATCACCGTCGTCTTTCACATCCTGCGCGACTCCAACGGCAGCGGCAACGTAACCGACGCCCGCTGCAATTCGCAGATCGACATTTTGAATGAGGACTTCCAGGCCATGGCTGGCACCCCGGGATCTCCGGGCTACGACACCATGGTGCAGTTCAAATTGGCAACAGTGGATCCCTCGGGCAACGCCACCAACGGCATCAACCGCCACACCAACAGCACTTGGCACAACGACGGGGGCAATTACTACAACTCCCTCGCTTGGGATCCGCACCACTACCTCAACATCTATTGCAACGAAGCCAGCGGAGCCCTGGGCTACGTGCCTTGGTTGCCCCAGTCCGGCACCCCGGGCTCGAACTCGGACCGGGTCGTGGCTCTTTACTCCGCAGTGGGTCGCAACGCTCCGATCGGTGCGCCCTACAACCAGGGCCGGACGGTTACCCACGAAGTGGGACACTACCTCGGCCTGCATCACACCTTCAACGGTGGCTGCGGCGGCGGCAACTGCTACACCTCGGGCGACCGCATCTGCGACACGAACCCCGAGTCCGGTCCCCACTTTGGTTGCGGCAACTCCACCAGCTGCGGCGGCTCGGACCCGGTCTCCAACTACATGGACTACACCGACGACCAGTGCATGAACGAGTTCACCCATGAGCAAACCCGGCGCATACGCTGCACACTGCAGTACTATCGCCCGAACCTCGCGCAACCGGTAGGCGGCGGCGGCCTTGGCACAAGCTACTGCCAGTCAAACCTCAACAGCACTGGGCTCAGAGCAACCCTGGACGTGGCCGGCAGTCCCACAGTGTCCGACAACGATTTGACCTTCACGGTGAATGACGCAGCCCTGAACCAATTCGGATACCTCTTGATGAGCCTGAACCAGGGCAACATCAACGGCTTCGGTGGCAGCATGGGCGTTCTCTGCCTCGGCGCACCCATGATCCGCTTCTCCGGCAACGTGCTCAACACGGGTAACAATGGCACCGTGGCCTTCTCCCCGGACCTGACCAACCTGCCCCAGAACACTGTGTTCTTGCCGGGCGACACCTGGAACTTCCAGCTGTGGTACCGAGACCACGTCCTGAACCCGACCTCCAACACCACCGACGGAATCTCGATCACCTTCCAGTGATCTGAATCCGCAAGTACGGTAGCGGGCACAAAGCAACCAGATTCAGCGCACGTCCGGCGGGGGCGGAGCCTGATCTGGAGCTGTACTCTGCGAGCACGCCCGTTGCGTATCGAGACGTTGGGTTTCCAAGTCACACGAACGGATCGAGGCCACCACGCTCTCGCAGGCAGCAGGCGGGATCACCAAATGGGTCAGCCCCAAGCCCAGCAATAGGCCCAGGGACTCCTGGTTGGCCAGGCTGTGGCCCCAAACCCGGAGGGATATCCCCGCATCCAAGCAAGCGTCTTGCACCATCGCAACGGCACGCAAGAGGAAGGGGTGCAGATGTTCAAGGCCCGCAGCAAGGGTCACATGGTCACGGTCTGTGGCCAATAGATACTGCTGCAGGCTGTCCACGGCCAGCAGGACCGATGAGGCCTCGTAGACTAGGTCCTTGGCGCCAATCACTGCGGCCGGGGTCTCGATCACGATCCCCACTGCCAGGTCATTGCAATGGGCGATGCCCTTGCGGCGCAACTCATAGCGCTCCTCGAAGATAGCCTCCTTGATCGCGCGCAACTCACCGCAATCCACCAGGAGCGGGATCATGACCTCCACCTGGGCTGGGTGATCTGCCGCAGCGCACAGAACGGCACGCAATTGGCGACGCAGGACCGACCCCCGCTCCAGCAACAGACGCACTCCAGCCAAGCCCATGGCCGGATTGGCCTCGTGTTCGGCCTTCATCCAGGCGGGTGCAAGGGCTGAGTTCAGATCCAAGAGGCGCAAGCTGACGGGTATAGGGCCCGCCTCACTGAGCAGCGCTCGATAGTGTTCGGTCAGCGTGTCGAGACCCGGGAGCTCGTCCTCTAGCAAGAACAGCACTTCGGTGCGGAACAATCCAATAGAGGGGAACCCCAGCGACCTGGCGCGCTGGATCTCGGGGAGCGACCCACCCGACGCGGCCAAGTGAATCCGCGTGCCATCGAAGCTGTGCACCGGGCCTTCGGCCCACGCGGGTTGCTCAGGGAGCGGGGCGCCCTCTTCCGCTTCACGAAACTGCTGCAGGATTTCCGGCGCCGGGCGCACATGCAGCGCCCCTTCGCTGGCGTCCAGCAAAAGCGCGTCACCGTCCTGAACAGCCTCTAGCAAACCCTCGACCCCCACCAAAGTCGGGATGCCCAGAGAACGAGCCAGCAGGGTCGCACGTCCCGCTATGGAACCTGCCGCGGTGACAATCCCACGGGGACGGGATCCACCACTCGCGAGCAAATCCACAATGGTCAGCTCCGGCGCAACCAGAATGCAGCCGGTCAAGTCCAAGGCTTCGATCGAGTTGTGCTCGCTCTTATCACCCTTGGAGAGGGCTCGTAAAACGCGCAAGCCCACATCGCGCAGATCCACCGCACGCTCTTGCAGGGTTTCGTTCTGCACAATGCGAAAGATGCGGTCAAAGTCGAGCACGACTTTTGCCACCGCCGACTCCAACGCAAACTGTTCTCCTAAAATCAGGTTCTCCACGTCGGACAGAAAAACCGAATCGGAAAGCAGAGCGTGGTGATTCTCGATAACCCGTGAGCGGCTCGCGGAACTCTCCCCGTCGGCGCTCCCCTTCTGAGCTTCGAGCCCTTCCCGCGCCCGGGCCAAGGCACTGTGAAACCGATTGAGCTCCGCCTCCGCCCCGGTGGATGGAATGCGCCGCACGGGAACCAAATTCAAATCCTGCCGGGAACACCGTGCAGGTCCAGACGCAAAGCCACCGGCCACGGTCGTACCTCGCAAGACACAGCCAGGAGCAGATGCTACCGGCTCTTCGGTGGTAGGCTCGGGAGTTTCAGGGGAAGAGGTCATGGTAGAAGTGCCCATGATAGGGACCTCGCGGACGAATCCGGTAGTACGGTATCAGGCGCAAACCACACCTTCCCTGAATGAAGTGGAGAACCGCTGGGCCCCTCGTGTCACCTTGCCAGTGTGGCGGTTTTGGACCTGGCGCCGTACGAGGTTCGGATTGGCGCATCCGGATGAATCCAACCTGATCGGCAGGTTCACCCGCGACGACTGGCCGCTTGCTGGCACAAGTGCCCAAGCTCGGGGGCCAAGAGCTTGTCCCAGGCGAGACGCAGAGCCTTGGGGCTGCCGGGGAGAGCCACAAGGATGCGGCCCGCGTACACCCCGGCGCAGGCCCGGCTGAGCATGGCGGCAGGGCCAATTTCCCCGTGGGACAAGGATCGGAAGAGCTCACCAAAACCCGGGATGGTCACATCAAACAGGGGTTCAATTGCTTCGGGGGTCACGTCTCGCTGGGCGATGCCCGTGCCGCCAGTGAGCAACACCACGTCCACTGAATCCTCAGCGCAGGTGGATTGCACTGCGGCCTGAATTTCGTCCACGTCGTCCCGCACGATGATCCGTTGGCACAACTGATGGCCGGCACCCTCAAGCGCTTCCACCAGGAAGGTCCCGCCCCGGTCGCTGCTCTCATCCCGAGTGTCACTGACCGTGATCACCGTGATCCCAAGAGACGCTTGGGCGTCCCGCTGATGTTCTTCGAGGCCCATGGGCTCAGCCCTCTCCCCAAATCCGCACCAAATCCCGCACGCGATCCACGTCCACGACCTGGGAAACTTGACCATCTCGCTTCAAGGCCGTGCCGACGATCGCGCCGTCCACTAGGCCACGCAAACTGGCGGCGTTGCTGTGGTCCAGACCAGATCCAATCAAGATAGGCGCCTCGGGGACGGCTTCCCGCACCCGAATCAACTCGTCCGTATCTACCGAGCAGCCAGTGCCGCTGCCGGAGATCACGAGCCCGGCTGCCTTTCCACGGGAGAATGTATCCCGCGCGGCCACTTCAATCGAACCACCCCCAAGGGGCACCGCATGCTTCACGTGCACATCGCACAGAAGTGGCAAGCCAGGACACAATTGCTCGCGCAAGCGAACAGTCCGGGCCGCATCCCCCTGGATCAAACCCTGGTCCGTAACCATGGCACCCACATGAACATTGATGCGCAAGAACGCGGCCCCCATGGATGCGGCAATTCCAAGGCCCGCACCCGGGTCATTTCGCAGCACATTGATCCCGAGAGGCAATCCACCGAGCTCACCTGTCAAGCGATCGGCAACCACCGCCATGCTGGCAATGGTTTCCGGTGGCACGCTACTTGAATAAAAAGGCGCGTCCCCAAAGTTCTCGACGATCACCCCGTCAACGCCGCCTTCGGCTAGAGCCGCCGCATCGAAAAGCGCAGCCTCCAAGACCCCCGCAAGCCCGGCGCAATCCGGTGCCCCGGGCAAAGCCTTTAGGTGCACAACCCCGATGAGAGGAGCGCTCCCCCTGATAAACAAGTCACCCATGATCCTCAACCCCCTCCCGGAAGTTTGGAGCCCTTGACAGCCGGCGTTTTCCAATCGGGAAACCGCGGCAACTCGGGCGCACGGAGCGCCATCAAGACCATGGCCGTGCAATAGGCCGAAGTACGGGGAAAGATGCGATCATTCCAACTGCCATCCTCGTCCCGGGTAGCAAGCAGCACCTTGCGCAACTGGGCCCGCAATTCGGGACGTTGGTTTTCGGGCAAGACTTCAATCGCATGGGCTACATAGCCATGACCGAAGAAAAAGTAATAGGGAGCGATCGAATAGGGCCCCACATGGGTCCCCTGCTGGCTCTTGCGCTTGAGCAAGTGCTCCCAGCCATCAAAAAAGCCATCTACCGCACGGCGCAGATCCTTCGGAGTAGAAAGACCTCCGTGATGCAAGGCCAACTCCGCGATGGCCGCCCGGGCGGAAGAAGCGTGCATTTCTTCCCGGTGCCCGCTCTGCCCGGGGCGCACGCTGTAGGACCAAGCACCCGTATCATCGCGCCTACCCCTTTGAAGCGCTTCCAATCCGCGAGTCACGAGAGCCTCTTCCACTCCAAAGCCTCCTGCTTGTGCTCGATACAACGTCAACAGAGTCGCGCCGGTTTGAAAGGGACTCGCAGTGCTGTTGCTCGCATAGTTCCAGCCCCCCTCAGGAATTTCATTGACCTTGAGGCAAACAAGCAGGTGCTCCACCGCCTCACGAGCGGATTTAGCCGTGCCCTTCTCAAGCGTCCCCTTCTCCAATGCACGCAACAGGAACGAAAGGGCATAGGTGTGGCCCCAACCACGCACGTCGTATCCGCGCTTAGGACCCGGGGCCAGCCCAAGGTCCTCGTCCAACATCCTGATGATGAACTTCGCTGCGCGGCGCACCGCTTCCAACTGGCCGTCACGCTTTTCCAGCCCGGGAAACTCCAAGAGCCCCTCAGCCACGATGGCCGTGCCTCCCACCCGATAACCAGCGGGAATCCGACCATCGGGACCAACCCGATAAACTCCCTCATAGGGCCACTCGGCTCCCAAGCCTTTCGAGTCCTCGTGCAACTCCTCTAGCCGCTCGCGCTCACTGGTCTGCCAAGCACTCAGGCGCTTTTCGCTCAAGCGCCCCACCGGTCGATCCGGTTGGTAGCTCTCGAACTTTTCGAGCAGCAACTCTACTGCACGCTCTGCGAGTTGGTCATTGGTCGGGGCAGCACCGTCCTGGGCAATAGCACCAGGCGCAGCAGTCAGGGCACAAACACATAGAATCTTCCACATGCGCCCAGTCTAGCAGGCTCACCAATAAAACAGGCGCACCCCCTGAAAGAGGGTGCGCCTGCAAATAATGGAGCCAGAGATCGGACTTGAACCGACGACCGTCGCATTACGAATGCGATGCTCTACCACTGAGCTACTCTGGCTTGACCTAAGCTCTTGAGACTTGATCGTGGTTCACTTAAATGCCCTTACTGGCTGACACTGCCGCGCAGAGCGCCCAGAGCTTGGGTCCGGCCGCCGCCGCCAGTCTTGGCCATGCCAAGGGCCTGAGCTGCAGCCATGCGAACCTCCGTGGCCTCGTCACCGTCGGCAGCAATCGCCGCCAGGGGACCAACCACACCCTCTGCCGCGCCGGAGCGCGCCAGGATCGGGCCAATGGCCAAAGCCGCATCACTGCGCTCGCCATCGGAACGGTCGGAGTCGCTCAGCACGCCCATCAGGGCCTCGATGTGATCCCAAGATCCGCAGTGGGCAAGGGCTCCCATGGCGGGACGGGTCACCGCTTCGGCGCGGTGGGCCAAGGTCGAAGCCAGGGCGTCGGCAGTGGCCGAGCAATCCGTGTGACCCGCGAGGGCCAAAGCACCGATGGCGGAGGCAGCGCGCTGGCCGAGGTTATCGGCGCGGGCACGGGTGCCTTCAAACCCAGAGCTCAATGTTTCTTCCAGACCGGAAAGATCAGACGCATCTGAAATCACGCCCGCCACTCGGTCCGAGTAGGCGTCGCTGAAGTCTTCGTCGCTCGAAAGCAGGAACACCGGGGTGCCGGCGAGGCTTTCGTGGTTGGCGATGTCGGCCAGAACCTGGTCGGTGGTCAAACCAGACACACGGTCGCCGATCAGAATCAGGTCAACCGTGGGCATGCGGCGCAGGAGGACAACGCCTTCGACACCAGAGCCGCGATGGCTAACCATCACGCCTTGGGAAGACAGACCTGCAAGGGCCTTGCCCGCGCGATCCATGTTGCCGTCGATGACCGCGGCGATGTGCATCACCTCACGACCAGCTGCTTCGCCTAGGGCGGCCACGGTTGCTCCGCCAGCGGAGGTACCACTGCGGGTTGCAATGCTGGCCAAGGCCAAAGCGCCTTCTCCGCGAAGAGTAGGATCGCCTGCAGCCACGGCGGACATCAAGGCCGATGTGGGAGCGCCGGCCATGTTGCCGAGAGTCTGACAAAGCACCGAACCTGCGGAGGCGTCGTCAGTCTTGACGGTCCACAGCAAAGCGGTGTCAATGGCGGAGATGCCTGCAGCGGAAAGGGCCAACTGCGCGCCAATACCAGCGTCAGCCAGATCATCGGAGCGACCAGCTTTGGCCACCATCGAAGCGCAGGCCCGAGCGATTCCCGCTTGGGCGTCGCCGTTGGACCCGTCCAGGTCCAAAGCCCTGAAGTAAGCGCCCAGAGCCATTTGGTCATTGAACAAGCTAACCGAGACCGTGACGGGGGTCAGGGATCCGTTCCAGCTCCAGGTCACGTTCTGGTCCTCGAAAGGACGGATGTGGCTGGAGTTGCGGGTGTAGTAACCCTCGCCATCAGCAAGCAGCAAGCTCACACCGTTGCCGGTGGAACCGCAGGCAGCAGCAGCGCTCTTGGCGGCCTTGACCACAGCGTTGTCACCGTCCAAAGCTGCCACAGCTTCCAGGGCGCCCGCAGCTCGCGGGTCACCAATGCGGCCCAGGCAAATCGCCACGTTCCGGCGCTGGTAAGCGTGGTCGGAGCCAAGCGCTGCAACCAAGGGCCAGATCACATCACCACCGAGCTCGATCAGAGTCGCCATAGCCAGCACGCGACGGTCGCCGTCTCCTTCGTTACCGAGGAAAGGCACCAGGGCGGGAGCCGCATAGGGTCCGTGCTCGCTGGAGAGTTGAGTCACGATTTTGCGACGGGCCAAGGCATCAGCCTCGTCCAGCATCTCCAAGACCAGGGCGCGCACAGCGTCCGTGTCGTTGCGGTGCTCGCTGCGACCCAGCTTGGCTCGGGCCAAGAGGCGCTCTGCAACCAAGCGGTATTCGCCGCCCTCAACGATTAGGTCGAGGAAGACTTGGTGATCCGCTTCTTTCCACAACTCGTAGGCAGCCTCGTTGCTGAGGTCCGCAGCAAGGATCGCCTGGAACTTCGCCAGGGCCTCGGTCTTACGACCGCGGGCGAGGAGGTCCACCCCTTCGGAGTAAAGGTCTCCCGTGGCCTGGGAGAACAAGGGAGTGGCGAGGGCTGCAAGGGCAAGGCAGAGGCCCAAAGTCCGGCGCGACTTGGTCATGATGTTTCGAGTCCTCTTTTCGAGGTCCGTATTGGGGGGGTGGGAAGCGCGGAGCCGAGGGGCTCGTGCGCTGGGGATAAGGCCGGGTTCGCTCGTCAAAGACGGGTCGGTCCCGGTTCCGTGGGATGCGGAATCATAGCGGGAGGGCCCCAGAGGTCAAGTCCGGAGGGACAATGATGGCTCGGGAGACCCGCTGCTCCCCCTACCGCCCTGGGCTGGGATGGCTACTGGGATCTCCCAAGTACTCGGCCCATTGAGTGTTGAAACCCGGGCTAGGGGGCCCTGGGGGGCCAGAGGGGCGATGAGTGGGGACAGGTTGCGGATTCCAGGAGTCATCGAGGAGGGGATACCCCGATTTGACCACTGAAAGAGGCCAGGACCGGGGCCGGTGTCCAGTTCCCAAGCACCATGCCCTCTTTGGCCCCGGTCACCCCGGGCCTCGTCACGGCCTCCCCGGCCACAAAGCGCGCCCCAAGGGCTGCGAAGACCATGGCCTCGCGGGCGTCGGGAGGCACGCCCAGTTCGTCCGTGGTGGTCACTGGCATTTCGCATTCTGCTGCCAGCGCTTCCATCAAGGGTCCATGATGCACCCCGCCGCCAGCCACCAGAATCGTCCGGGGCTTTTCCGACAAATGTACGAGCCCTCCCGCCACATGCCGGGCCACAGCCACTGCAGCGCTGGCGAGCACATCGCTCGGGTTGCACCTTTCGGGCAAGGCCCCGGCCAGCCCAGCCAACCATTCGGCACCAAACGAATCCCGGCCCGTGCTGCAAGGGGGCGGTGATCCGATGAAGGGATGATCGAGGAAGAGCGCAACGAGGACCTCGTCCGGGGTGCCTTTTTGCGCGCACTTTCCTCCCAAGTCAAATGGTTGATTCAGCAGCCGCAGCGCGAGTCCATCCAGCAAAGCACCAGCGGGTCCTGTGTCAAAGGCCGAAACCTCTCCCCCATGCCCCAGCCAAGTCAGATTCGCAATGCCCCCAAGGTTCAGGACACAAAGAGGCCTCGCTGCACGACCAAAAACCAACTCGTCCCCGTAGGCGCTCAAGGGCGCGCCCTCTCCTCCCGCAGCCAAGTCCCCGGCGCGAAAGTCCGCCACCACGGAGCAGCCGGTCACAGCGGCGATGCGCGCGGGATCTCCCAGTTGCAAACTGGCAGGACCGGAGGGCTCGACCCCATCGTGATGCCAAAGGGTCTGGCCATGACTGGCAATCAAGTCCACAGACAGGTTCGCTTGTTCGCGCACGGATGTGAGCGCTGCACCAAAAGCCAAGCCCAAGTCACGATGCAAAAGTGCCGTCTCGCGCAAACCGCAAGCCCCTCCCCCCAAGACCCCGTTGAGGCGCTGACCGAGATCGTGCTCGAAGCCAAGAGTTTCAAATGCCAGTAGCTGCGGACGTTGCCAGTCACCGTTTGCTTCGCGGATAAATCGCACCAGCCCAACATCGACCCCATCCGCCGAAGTGCCCGACAGGATCCCGGCACACACGAGACCCTCCTCGGAGAACAATCGCTGGTGCAGGGTGGCAAGGTCCATGGTCTCGGGGCGGCAAATACAGGCCGCGCCCGGGAGCCTACTCGATCTGCTGAACCATAAGTTCCATGCCCAGCCAGAAATCCATGTCGAGCAACCACTGCAGTCCGCAAAGGGTTCTGGTCAAGGCTTCGCACCGTGTCTACATCCGTCGGGCCGGGACTCCTGCTGCTCACCCGAAGCTATGGATCTGCCCACCCCAGACTTGCTCCCCTCTCGCCAGAGAAAGCAGATCGCAGGCGCTTCATGCTGCAGACCGGGCAGTCAAGTCGTCCCCGCTTCCTCCCTCCAGGGCATCGGAATGACGGCCCCCCACCGGGACCAGGGCCCTAAAAGAATCTGCTATGCGCCTCCTGATGGAATCGCGCCAACCGCATGCCTCAAGCCCGCCCAACTGCCTGCTAAGCTCGTCCAACATCTCTGGACACGTTGATCTGGAAGAACGAAGACAAAACCGATGGCTGATAACAAATCAAAGGGACGCACCGTGATCTTGGTGGCGGACGATGATGCGGATGTGCGCTTGGCGCTTGAGATGTCCCTTTCCTATGAAGGTTTCGAAGTCTGGACCGCTAAAGATGGCGAAGAGGCCTGGATGCGGCTGCAGAAGGGCATCGAGGATGCTAAGCCCGCTGCGCTGGTGCTGTCTGATCTCAAGATGCCGCGCCTCGATGGGATGGGCTTGCTTGAAAAGATCTCGTCCCTGGAGAGTCCTCCCCCGGTCATCGTAATCAGCGGCCACGGAGACGTGGAAGTCGCCGTCGCCGCCATGCAAAAAGGAGCGGCGAACTTCCTCGAAAAACCCCTAGAGGACAACCGCTTGCGGGCCACGATCCGGGCGACCTTGCGCCAGGGTGAGTTAACCCAGGAAAACCGGCAGCTGCGCCACAAGCTCGTTCAGAACTGGGAACTTGTGGGCCAAAGCCAAGCGATTGAACGCCTGCGCAAGCAGCTCAAACAAGTGGCCTTGAGCGATGCAGCGGTGCTGATCACCGGGGAAAACGGCGTGGGCAAGGAAGTAGTCGCTCGGAATCTGCACGCCCAGTCTCCGCGGGCCGCCGCCCCCTTCATCGCCGTCAACTGCGCCGCGATCCCCGCCGAACTGATCGAGTCCCAATTGTTTGGACATGAAAAGGGCTCATTCACGGGGGCCAACGAGCGCCACATCGGACACTTCGAAGCCGCCGAGGGAGGCACCCTGTTTCTTGACGAGATCGGCGACATGCCCGCCGAAGCCCAATCCAAGGTTTTGCGGGCGCTCGAATCCCACGAAGTCGTGCGCCTTGGATCGAGCACAGGCCGGACTGTGAACATCCGTGTCTTGGCTGCCACAAACGCGGACTTGGCCGCAGAAGTGGAAGCCGGCTCATTCCGCATGGACCTCTTCTACCGCCTGAATGTGGTTCCCTTACGCATCCCCGCCCTGCGCGAACGCAAAGAGGACATCCCCTTACTGGCAGCCCACTTTTTGGCCAAGAGCGCCGAACGTACAGGACTACCCAGCCTCGTCCTATCCCCTGATGCCCAAACCCTGCTCTTGGCCCAGGGCTATCCCGGCAACGTGCGCCAACTGCGCAACCTCATGGAAGGCGCCGCGATCTTTTCCGACGGCACCACTATCGAGCCCGCCGACATCGAACAAATCCTGGCCAACGGCCCAGGCCTCGCCACTCCGGGCCAAGCCACCAGCACCTCCGGCCAAGACCCCTTCGAAGCCCCCACCTTCGAGGAGTTCAAGATCCAAGCCGAAACCCTCTTCATCCGACTGCGCCTCGAACGCAACGAGGGCAACATCAAACGCACAGCCGAGGAACTCGGCATGCAGCGAAGTCACTTGTACAAAAAGCTGGATCGGTATGGGCTGAGGTGAGGAGGCCGGGGCATGAGCGCCAGGCCCTCGCGTCATCTTGTCACCTAGCATGGAGTGTTCACTCCAGCGTTGGTCTGGTGGGAGATGATCATCCCGTCCCTACCGTACTTGCCTCACCGTACTCCCGCAGGCCTCGCCAGCACGAAGATGAGGTGTGCCCTTACGCCGCCGTGACAGCTGGTCGGCTCACTTTGCCTTGGCTACAGCCTTCTTGACCCGAATCTTGCTCCCGTCCACAGAAGTGCTGTTCAAGCTCTTCATTGCCGCCTTGGCTTCTCCAGGATTCGACATGACCGCGAAAGCAAAGCCCTTGGATTCACCGCTGGTTTTGTCTGACACCAGATCACAGGACTGTACGGTGCCATACTTTTGAAAAAGAGCCTTTAGGTCTTCTTCGGTTGTGCTGCGATCGAGATTGCGGATTATCAGTTTCATCAGTTATTGGGCCAGCAGGTGGCAAGTATCAGGTGGAGGGACTCATCGTACTGTATTGCGTACACGGCTGGTGGAATCTGCCGCGGACGCGCAGGTACCAGCCTGGTGCAGCCCGATCTCGCTGGACTTCACCCAAGTCACTAGGGTTTCAACAGGGCGTGGTGTGGCGGAGTAACACTGCGCAGCCATTCGCGCATCCGAGCTTCCACTTGAAAGCCCTCGCCCTCAAGGCAAGCGCAATTTCATCCCAACGCTCAAGCGGTTCGATTCACCCAGCGCGTCTTGGTTTGCTGCGCGGATCTGTTCGTGAAGCCAGCCCTTGCCATATGCCTTGTGGGCGATGTCCCAGAGGTTGTCCCCTTCGACGACGGTGTACATGCGGCCAGGGAGGGTTCCGTCATCTTCTACGGCGACCCAGATTTGATTCCCGGCGACCGGTGCTTCGAGGCCTTCGTTTTCGCTGCGCACGATGATGGCACGGGATGCTTCGCCGTAGTAGCAAGCGGCGATGGACTCAAAGGTGTCGCCGGCCTGGACCTGATAAAGCATCAAGCCCGGATCGTGGGAAGCCTCCAGGCCTTGCCGCGTGATCAGGTCGCCCAGGGGACTCTCGGAGACCTCGGGGACCTCAAGCTCGCCGATGGCCGGAGTGGCATCACCGGGGGCCACGAAGGGGGTTGGGTCCGTAGTGAGGTCCATCTCGGACATCTCGGGCATCCCGACCAATTCAAGGGTCACCCCCTCCACTAGCGGGTCCACTTCCGCCGCAAGAACCGCTTCCTCGGGAGCCCAAACTTGCGCTGCCCCCAAAATGCCGACGATCACCAAAAGTACGCTTAAAACGACCAGCTTCTCGATCTTTCCCATTCCTACCCTTACCCGGCGGTGCCGGGTCCCCCTCTTAATTGTTGCTCTGTGTGATGATGGGTTCCGAAGTCCGAGGCGACGCGTGCCTGCGCGTTGCCCCCGGCTCCGAAGCCCAAAAATGAAAGTGGTTGCGCCAAGGCCCACGTGTGCGGTTGACCTTGACGAGTACGAGATTCGGAAACCCAGCAGGCGGAGTCAAAGAAAAAAGGCGCGAGGGGGCAGATATGCTTCCAGGACCGGAATTTGGGGGGGCGGTTCTCCCACGCAATCCAGAAGGCTAGAGTTGACTGCTCACCATGCCCTCCCCCCCCCATCCGCCCCCCAAGCCTGATCGCGCAAGGGGCCTTATGCTCTGGCTGTTGCTCCTGAGCACCCTGGGTTTGCAGGGGCTCTCCTGGGACATCCTGGATGGGTACCAAACGGCCGACTCCATCGAGTACGTGGAGAACGCCCAGGCTTTGGTGCGCGGACACGATGTCATCGACAGCATGGGAATTCGCTCGGCGTTCTTCCCCCTGCTCTTGACTCCCCCCATCTGGTTGGCGGACCGGCTGGGGATCGAGGACCAGCGGCCCTTGTTTTGGATCTTACGCCTGTTCCAAATGGGCATCGGATTGTGGGTTGTGCTGGCGGCAATGAACCTGGGCCGACGGTTGGGAGGTCCACGGGCGGGCTGGTGGGCGGGTTGGATGATGGCCCTCAATCCGGTTTTCTTGCAGTACACGGTTTCGCCCCTGACGGATTTAGGAGCAGCCCTTTGCATTTCTCTTGGTCTGGTGCATCTAGCGGGAGTGCGCGATCAAAAATCCGGCTGGCGCGCTGGAATCTGGATGGGGCTTGGGGTGATTGTTGCTTACAAAGCGATCGCTGCGGTGGCCCCCATGTTCCTGGCGTTAATGCTGGCGGAACGCTGGCGCGGACGACGACACCTGTTTGCTTTCCTTGGTGGCCTAGCGTGCTGCTTTGTCTTCCAAGTACTTCTGGACTGGGCCACCTATGGCAGTCCAGGGCACTCTCTTTTCCTCTACATGGGGGCCAACTTCGGTCCCCTTGCGGGCAAGCTATTTTGGGTTCCAGGGGGCTGGCTAGCAGAAATCGTTCCTCCGGTTGGGCGTTGGCTGCAAGAAATCGGCGCAGCGCTTTATTCCCTCAACAGTCAGATGGGAGAGCAGACCCAAGCGGTCCTGGGCGAGCAAATCCGCGGGCGCTACCCCTGGCATTGGTATGCCACCTCGGTGCAAGCCTGGCTTGTGCTGCCCTTTGCTGTTTGCACGTTGGTGGGGGTTTGGGTCGGGTTTAGGAGCCGTTTACGCATCAGCCTCTTACCCCTGATCGCGGCCCTTTTCTATGTGGTTTTGATTTCCACCAAGGGCTGGAAGGACCAACGCTTGCTGCTGGTGGTGCTACCTGTCTTTGCGGCCTATGGCGGCTGGGGCTTGGACCGCCTGACGCAACTGAGGCACGGCAATCAACCCCTACTGGGGATAGGGCGGGCCTTGATTGTGATCTGCGTCTTGGCATTAGGCGCGGGGCTTGGCTTGAACCAGCTACTGGACCGCAACACGCGCAAGTTCTCGGGCTATTGGGAAGCCATGGCCTGGGTCCAGAGCGAAGCAGATGCGCGCGCTGCCCACATGCCCGAGGTTCCTGACCTGCGCGTGGCAAGTGCTTATCACTGGGCCTGTTTCCTACGCGAGGGACCTGGGCTCGTGCTAGAGAAACTCCCCCACCAAATCGATGGCTGGAGCCTGCTGGATGATGTTCAGCGGCGGAAAAACCTAAGCGCGCTCTTGCGCCAGGATTATTTTGTGGTGCACATGCCCGTGCTGACGAATCCCGGGCACCTGGATTTGATGAAGGTCATCAACCGTCAGTTTGCAGTGCACGCAATGTTCTGGAATCAAAAGGACTTTGAGGACATTGGGCCCGTCCTCCTGATGAAACGCCGCACGGGCCGGAGCGACGAGCGTACTCTGTTTGCCCGCCATGAAAACGTGGACCCCAGGACCTATCGCCAGGATCACTTTTTGCCCCGGCCGCGCATTTTCGTGCGACCCGATCTTGGGGAAGAGGTCTGGTTTTTGGGCTTTGACTACCAAGTCCTGCCCGGGGATGATCACGGCTGGATCACCCTGCACCATTGGTGCGCCAGCGATCAAATCCAAGCGGACTACGCGATCATTCAACGGGTGACTACGGTGGATGAAACCAACAGTTACCAGGCCAATTTCCAGCCTGGCTGGGGGGCTGCCCCCACCAATACCTGGAAGCGCGGCACCCTGATCCGGGAGAGTTACCCCGTCTTGGCCGCCGCCGAACCCTTCGCCTGGGAAAAGCCCTACCGGCCCATGGGCGGGGATTATCGCCGCGGGGACCTGATGCCCGCCTGGCTCTGGCTGGACTATGTGACCTTCGATTTGGACCCCTCGGACGGCTCGGCCTTCATCAACGGGAGGCTCGAATTAGCCCGACCCGGGACCCGCCAGCCCCTACGAGGGCCCGGACAGCAGGCCCTGCGCACCATGCCAGGGGGCTTTGCCTGGAGTCTAGAGGGCCATGTTCAGGTGGGCGGATTCCTACTGGCGGTGCCCCCGGACGCGCAATTGGGCCTCCATGAGCCCCTCCAAGAGGGTCAAGAGCCCTCGAAGCCCTGATTCCGGGCTGAATTTGAATGGGGGGGGCTCCCTTGGCATTGGGGATCAGATGAAGGGCCTGGGCCCAGCTCCCCATCGAGTCCCCTGCCCCAACGATCACCCGCGAGTTCCAAAACCAGCGGTTGAGCAAAAGTCGTCCCGCGGATATCCTGATAGAACCGGATCCCCCCGATCCAAACCCCCGATGGCCTCCCCCAGGCCGTGCCCATGAGCCCCTTCCTCCGTACGATTTCCGCTGCCCTCATTTCTTGCAGCATCGTTCTGCTGCCCTCATCCTGCGCCTCCGGCCCCAAGCTTGACGGCCTAGAGAGCCAGTCCATTCGCATGGTGATGAACGATTACCGCATCGACTTAGAGATGACCATGGTCAACGATGCGTGGTTGCAGCGTCAGGGCTTCGAGGGCGCCACGGCCAACGAGCGCAAGGCAGCCTTCTTCTCGGTGACCCGCGGCAAGCAAGGCTCCACCACCAAGGTCCTAGACAATCGACAGGCGGCCCTCTTGGTGAATCACCTGCGCGAGGAGTTCCACTTTGACAACCATGCGGTGACTGGCTCGACTCCCCATGAAGGCGGCTATTTCACCTCGACCATCGAAATTGCCGTAGACGGCCAGCCCAAGCACTTCGGTTTCGACAAGAGCCTGTCCGCGCAGGTTTTGGGCGACTTCAAGGAAACCAAAGTGATCTTTGTAGCGGCCTACAACCAAGTCTATTCCCTACAGTCGGTCGAGGATGCAGAAGGCTTCAAGAGGGAACTCGGAAGACGCTAATGCCCCCTACCCCCACAGATCAAGGGTCTCCCTCCAAGAGCATCCGCGCCTTGGCAGTGTTGCCCGCGCGCATCGGCTCGACCCGTCTGCCGCGCAAGATGCTGCTCGAAGAGACCGGCCTTCCGCTCTTTGTGCACAGCGCACGCAACGCCGCTTCCTGCCCCATGGTTTCCAAGGTGGTAGTAGCTTGCGATGACGAACAAGTTCAAGCGGCTGGGGAAAAGCTCGGCATCGAAATGATCCAGACCAACCCGGACCATCCCTCGGGCACCGATCGAGTGCGCGAGGCCTATGACAAGCTGGGCGAGACCTGGGACGTGGTGCTCAACGTACAAGCGGACGAGCCGGACTTGGACCCGCGGGATTTGAGCAGCCTGATCGCCGTTTTTGCCGATCCCACGGTCGAAGCCGCAACCCTCGGCGCGCCCCTCACGGACCCCGAGGAGATGCTCTCCCCCAGCGTGGTCAAGGTGGTCAGCAATCATGCGGGAGACGCGCTCTACTTCAGCCGCTCTGCCATTCCCGCCTGCAGCCATTCACGCGATGGGGCCCCGACACCCATGCAAGCCGCCCGGCGCCACGTGGGGGTCTATGCCTTCCGACCCGCTGCCCTCGCCCGCTTTTGCGCCCTGCCCGTGGGCAGCCTAGAGCAAACCGAAAACCTCGAGCAATTGCGCTGGCTAGAAGCTGGCTATCGAATGCGAGTCCAACCCGCTCAGCGTGCTGCGCGGGGAATTGACACCCGAACCGACTACGAAGCCTTTGTGGCGCGCTGGGCAAGCGCTCTACGCAACCAATCCTCATCAAGATGACCAAACACATCATCGTCACAGGCGGAGTCGTCTCCAGCCTGGGCAAAGGCCTGACCTCTGCAGCAATTGGAATGATCTTGGAGCGACGAGGCTTAAAAATCTCGATGCAAAAGCTCGACCCGTACATCAACGTGGACCCGGGCACCATGAGTCCCTTCCAGCATGGCGAGGTCTATGTGACCGACGACGGTGCCGAAACCGACCTGGACTTGGGGCACTACGAGCGCTTCACCCAAGCGGTGTTGGGCAAGAACTCGAACTTCACCACGGGCAAGATCTACTCGTCGGTGATCGCCAAGGAGCGCCGTGGGGATTACCTCGGTCGCACGGTTCAAGTCATCCCGCACATCACCAACGAAATCAAGAAGGCCCTGACCGCTGGAGTCAGCGGGCCTGATGTGGACGTGGCGATCACCGAGATTGGTGGCACCGTGGGCGACATTGAATCCCTGCCCTTCCTGGAGGCCTGCCGCCAATTCGCCCTCGAACGCCCCAAGGATGATGTGCTCTTCGTGCACCTGACTCTCTTGCCCTACCTGCGAGCGTCCGGCGAATTGAAGACCAAACCCACCCAGCATTCCGTGGGCAAGCTGCGGGAAATCGGTATCCAGCCGGATATTCTGGTGTGCCGGACCGAGCAACCCATGACCGAAGAGATGGGTGACAAGATCAGCCTCTTCTGCAACGTGCGCAAAGAGTGCGTCATCGAAGAGCGCGACGTGGACTTCTCGATCTACGAGGTCCCGGTGGACCTGATCCACAAGGGCTTTGATCGCTTGATCGTGGACATGCTGGACCTGGATTGCGAACCGGTCACGGATCTGGTGGATTGGCTCGACATGCTCAAGCGCATTAGGACCATCGACCGGGAAATCGAGATTGCCATCGTGGGCAAGTACGTGGAGCTGCACGACGCCTACAAGTCGATCTACGAAGCCCTCGCCCATGCGGGTATCGCCAACAATTGCACGATCAAGCTGCGCAAGGTGCGAGCGGAAGATGTGCACAACAAGGGGGTCCAGACCCTGGAGGGCGTAGCTGGCGTGTTGGTCCCCGGTGGCTTTGGCGAGCGGGGCCTTGAAGGGAAAATCGAAGCAATTCGATGGGCCCGAGAAAATGGCGTGCCCTTCTTTGGCATCTGCCTGGGCATGCAATGCGCAGTGATCGAGTACGCGCGCAACGTGCTCAACCTTGAAGGGGCGCACACCCTCGAACACTCTCCCCACGCGCCCCATCCAGTCATCAGCTTAATGGACGATCAGAATGGCGTAGAGAAAGGCGGCACCATGCGCCTTGGAGCCTATGACTGCGCACTGAAACCCGGCACCTTGGCTCACCAGTTGTACGCCGCGGATACAGTCGACGAAAGGCATCGGCACCGGTACGAATTCAACAA
The DNA here is from genome assembly GCA_028823345.1 of Planctomycetota bacterium. Lineage (GTDB taxonomy): Bacteria > Planctomycetota > UBA1135 > UBA1135. The sequence continues at coordinate 7,808 of JAPKBR010000010.1, read as the reverse complement.
CGCCTACCGTGAGCAATTCGAAGCGTCCCGGATGAGCCTCTCGGGTACCAACCCCGAACGGGACCTGGTGGAGATCGTCGAAATCCCAGACCATCCCTTCTTCATAGGCGTCCAGTTCCACCCGGAATTCAAGAGCCGCCCGCTCAAGCCCCAGGTGATCTTCCGAGGCTTCGTGGCCGCATCGCTTGCCCGTTCCAAGGGCCAAAATAAAACCTCCAACACCCAGAAATCGAGCGCTAAGGCATGACTGACTTCCAAGAGGGCAACGCCCCCCAATCCGCACGCACCGCCGCCGATATGCCTCTTCCCGGGGGTGACTTTGGCCTTTTCCTTTCGCGCCTTTCGATCCAAGGTCTCTTGGCCTGCGGCGTGCTCGAGAATCCGATCAGCGGTCAAAAGCAGCAGAACCAGGCCATGGCCCAAGCCTTGATCGATGATCTAGCCATGCTGCAGGACAAGACCCGTGGCAACCTAGAGCCCGACGAGGACTCGCACCTGTCCAAGGTCCTGAGCGATCTGCAAGAGGTCTTTCGCCGGGCCTTTCTGGACCAGGGCGAATAGCCCTCAACGATAGGCCTGAATACCGGTCAATTCGTGGCCCAGGGCCAATGTGTGGATGTCGTGGGTGCCCTCGTAGGTGACCACTGACTCCAGGTTCAGCATGTGTCGACCCGTGTGATACTCAAGGCTGATGCCGTTGGCTCCCAACATGTCGCGGCAGGTGCGCGCGGCCCCCAGGGCTATGTCCACATTGTTGCGCTTGGCCATGGAAACCTGTTGCGAGGTGAACTTGCCCTCGTCCTTCAGGCGTCCAAGGCGCAGGGCCAAGAGTTGCGCCAAGCTGATGTCCGTGGCCATGTCCGCCAACTTCTTCTGGGCTAATTGGAACCCGGCAAGAGGTTTATCGAAGACGATGCGCTGCTTGGAGTAGCGCAAGGCCTCGTCGAAGCAAGCCTCCGCTGCCCCCACTGCGCCCCAGGCGATGCCGTAGCGGGCTTGGGTCAAACAACCCAGGGGCCCGCGCAGGCCGATGGCTTTGGGCATCATGGCGCTGGCGGGAACGCGCACATCTTCAAGCACGAGCTCCGAGGTGATCGAGGCCCGCAGGCTCCATTTGTGATGTTGCTCCGGCGCCGAAAATCCTTTCAGATCCGTGGGCACGATGAAGCCGCGAATGCCCTCTTCCGTGCGCGCCCAAACGATCGCGACCTTGGAGCAAGTGCCGTTGGTGATCCACATCTTGCGGCCGTTCAAGATCCAGTCGTCCCCATCCCTCTTGCCGGTGGTCAACATGCCACCTGGGTTCGAACCAAAGTCCGGCTCGGTCAAACCAAAGCAGCCAATCACCTTGCCCGAGGCTAGCTGGGGCAACCACTCTTGTTTTTGTTCTTCCGAGCCATAGGCCAAGATCGGGTACATGACGAGAGAGCCCTGCACCGAGACAAACGAACGCAGGCCCGAATCCGCGCGTTCTAGCTCCTGACAAATCAAACCGTAGGTCACGCTGTTGAGACCTGCGCCGCCGTACTCCTCGGGGACCGTTGGCCCAAAGACCCCTAGCTCCGCCAACTCGGGAACCAATTCCATGGGAAAGGTTCCAGCTTCAAAATGCTCCATGATCAGGGGCATGAAGCGTTCGGAGCACCAGCCGCGCACGGCGTCGCGGACCATCAATTCCTCTTCGGAGAATTGATCGTCAAGGGCTAGGAAGTCAAGTTGTTGATAGGGATCCATGGGGTCGTCTGGGGCGGGGGGTGCCTCGAATACTGTTCGCTGCCCCGGGGGCAGCAGGATCAGAATAAGCGCAAGAAGCCCCGCACGGATCCAAAGAAGGAGTCAGAGGCCCTCTTGTTCCACCGAGGAACAGCCCAAGGGCCCCCCTGTTCTGGCCCTGCCCCTTGCCCTGGGCCTCCCCAACTGCAACCCTGATCCCCCAATGGCACCCACACCCCACAAACCCTGCCCCACCTGCGCCTACCCCAAGCCGGAGGGCACCTGCCCCCACTGCTCGGATCGCTGGAGCGGGCCGCGGGCAGAACGGCCGAGGGTGCGAGGGATGGGCGCCTTGCTCGAAGGTGCCCGGGCCCCCCTCGTGGGTGCCAGCCTCCTGTGCCGCGGCCCGGGGCTCAAACGAGTGCTCCTGCCACCGATTCTGGTGGTGGTTGTGGGAGCCGCTTGGCTGCACGGGGCTTGGATCAGCCCTGTGATCGAGGGTTTCTTCACCCTCTCCAGCGATCCGGGACCTGACCCGTCCTGGTGGCAGAGCTCACTGGCCTGGCTGGCGGACACTTGGCTGCTGCAAGCCGTCAGCGGACTTTCGAGCCTGATCGCCCTGGCCCTGACCATTTGGCTGAGTTTCACCCTTCTGTTTGAGGTCATCGCCGGGCCGTTTCTGGACGAGGTGCAAGCACGCCTGGAAACGCGCTGGTTTGGACGGGATCCACGCATGCACAGCGCCCGCCCCGAGGTGCTCGACTCCGAGAGCGCCACGCGCCGGTCGTTCCAGTGGTTGTTACCCGGCGCAGGCCTTGCTGCGGCCGCAGCCTGGTTCTCTCCGGTCCTGCCATGGGTGCTGTCGCCGATTCTGTTCTTGCTGCCCCTCAAATGGGTGACCCAACGGGAACCGGGCTACATGGCTTGGCTGCGCTGGGCCTCCGGGCACGAGCTTGGTTTGCTGCTGACCAGTGCCAAGATCGCGCTGATCTCGATCCTCGTGCTCGTGCTCTTCATCTGGCTGCCCTTTGTGCCCATCATCGGCACCTACCTGTGGATTTCCCTCTCGGGCTTTGTGCTGGCCATAGGCCTCTGCGACCTAGCTTTCTCCCGGCGAGGCTGGCCCGGACGTCAACGCATGGACTTCATGCTGGCCCAAGCCCCCGCATTCGGGGCTTTTGGCGTGGTCGGCGGTTTCTTGGTGGGCATCCCCATCTTGGGGCCGATTCTCGCGGTCCCAGCCCTCAGCATCGGCAGTTTGTGGCTGATCTGTCGCTTGGATACGGGACCAAGGTCTGCTTCCTGACCCCGGGGCCGTATCATCCCCCCCATGACCCGCCACCTTGTCACCAGCGCCCTGCCCTATGCCAACGGTCCCATTCACCTGGGACACGTGGCAGGGGCCTATTTGCCAGCCGACCTCTACGTGCGCGGCTTGCGACAGATGGGCGAAGAGGTCCTGTTTGTTTGCGGCGCTGACGAACACGGTGTGGCCATCACCATCGGCGCGGAGAAAGCCAAACAGGGCTACGACGAGTACGTGGAACATTGGCGAGGGGACATCAAGAAGACCTTCGACAGCTTGGGCATTGCCTTTGACACTTGGTCGGGCACGAGCGTCTGTCCCGATCACGAGGAAACCACCCAAGAGTTTTTCCGCCTGCTCGACGACCAAGGCTATTTGATCCGACGGGAAATCGAACAGCTGTACTGCACCAAGGACGAGATGTACTTGGCGGATCGCTACGTGGAAGGCACCTGCTACAACTGCGGCGCCGAAAATGCACGGGGGGACGAGTGCCCCGACTGCGGGACGTGGATCGAAACCCTGCGCCTGAAAGAGCCGCGCTGCAAGCTTTGCGGCGGGCCTCCCGAGCGCCGGACCACGAGCCACTGGTTCTTGGACCTACCCGCCCTGCGCGACAAGAAGATCGCCAAGTGGATTGAGGACCATGACTGGAAGTCGAACGTGTCAGCCTTCATCAAGGGACTCCTGAAAGATGCCCCCGAGCGAGCGATCACCCGGGACATGAAGTGGGGCGTGCCCGTCCCCGAAGATCGCGCCGAGGGAATCAGCGGTAAAGTGCTCTATGTGTGGTTTGACGCCCCTATTGGCTACATTAGCTTCACCAAGGAATGGGCTCGCAAACAGGGCCGACCCGACGATTGGAAGCTCTGGTGGCAGAACGACGAGACCCACCTGACCCACTTCATAGGCAAGGACAACATCCCTTTCCACTGCCTGGTGTTCCCCTCCATGCTGTGGGGTACGGGCCAAAACTACATCCTGCCCCACGCAGTCCCGGCCAACGAGTTCTATTCCATGGCGGGCGGAAAGTTCAGCACGTCGGAGGGACGTACCTTTGACCTTGAAGAGTACCTCAAGGAGATCGACCCCGAAGTGGTGCGCTGCTATCTGACAGCGACTCTGCCCGAGACCGCAGATGCGGAGTTCAAGAAGGAAGACTTGGTGACCTTCAACAATTCTTCCTTGGCCAGCAACCTGGGCAATCTGGGTTCGCGGGTGCTCAAGTTCATCGCCAAGAATTTCGACAGCCAGATCCCCGAGTTGGCCCCAGAGCACGAAGCGGACTTGGACAAGTTGTTGTTTGAGTGCAGCGCCTCCTGCGAGGACCCGGGCAAGGACCTCTTGGCCTTCCGCTTTCGGCGTTCCCTCGAAGACGTGCTGGCACTCGCCACTGCAGCCAATGTGTTCATGCAGCGCTGCGAACCCTGGAAGACCAACAAGACCGATCCCGTCCTAGCGGGCAGCCAGCTCAACACCCTTTGCGAGTGGATTGCGCTCTTGGCACGGTGGTTAGCGCCTTTCGCCCCTGGCAAGGCCCAAGAGCTGTGGCAGCAACTGGGAGCCGAGGGCGAAGTTTCCCAAGGGGGCTGGCCAAAGGTGCCCTCTGCTGAAAATCCCCAATGGCGTTCGGGCCTAGGCGGCCGCGCCCTTGGCGAGCTGGGAACCCTGTTCCCGCGCATAGATGCGCCGGAATGACCTGAGCGGAACTCACTGAATTCGAGCCCCAAGGCGCAAAAGGAGATTGACCTCGAGGCCTGAGTCAGCAGGGACAGGGATTCGTCACCCAGGCGCCCCCTAAAGCCACAACGCTGGGCTGGCAGGGGGGGCGGCACCCAGGAGAGCGCTGCGCAGCTCTCCTACGCAGTTCTACGCGGGCTCAGGGCAGCGAAGCGCTACCGGGAAAACTCTGATGGTGTCACCTTGCCTCTACCATCTCTGTCGCTCGTAGCATCACTGCTTCTCGGGCTCACTGGCCAGGAGTCCGTCGATTATGGCGAGGACCTTTTCGCTATCCCATGGCGCGGAACCTACGTGGTCGAGGATCACCCGAGCGTTGTAAATGATGAATGTCCTGGGGATCGCCTGCCCTGCGATCGTTTCGAGTCCTGATCCATCAAGATCATAGTGGTAGAAGGGGAGCGGCGAATCGTCGTTCGTGGCGAACTCACGAACCCGGTCTGGTTCTTCGTTGGAGATCAGGAAGAACGCCGTCGAATCACCCCGGAGTTCTTTCAGGCGCGCGATGCTAGGCATTTCTAGGATGCAAGGATTGCACCACGTGGCCCAGAGATTGACGAACAAGACCTTGTCACTCGCGGCACGAATGGTCGTGCTCGTCCCCGTGCGTGCGTCCGTGAGTGCCAGGTCGAGGAGTTTTTCTACATCGAGTTGGGGTTCCTCATCCAGGAACCCCTGCGTGTCGTACCGAGCCATCTGATTTTCGTAGTGTGCATTAAAGCGGTACGCCAGGACCCGGTCCGTCACCCACCAAGAGCAGAGGCCGAGTCCCAGGCCGAGGAGGAAATATAGAAGTTTCGTACTCATGTAATCGTAGCTAGGAATCGGTTATGGGGCCTTTCGGTTCAGGTCCCGGCTCTTTTGTGCCCACCTATTGGGCCGGGGCCAACCCCAGCAAAACTGGTGTTGGCCCCGGTGTAAGTCAAAAAGACGATCAGACGGAAGCTTTCAGCCCTTTGCCGCCGCGAAACCCGACCTTGCGACCTGCCGCGATGGGCATGGGTTCGCCAGTCATTGGGTTGCGGCCAACGCGGGCCGGACGCTCACGGACTTCGAAAGTTCCGAAGCCCGTCAGTGTCACAGTTCCGTCGTCCCGGAGACCATTGGTAATACCATCGAGGACAGTGTCCACGAGGCGTGATGCCTGTAGCCGAGAGACACAGAGTTCCTCGGCGATGACTTCAACTAGATTACCTTTGTTCACGGGAAAGTCCTGGTACGAGGCTCAGCGGCGCTTCTTGGCGGCCTTCTTCTTGGTAGCGCGCTTCTTGGTGGCCTTCTTCTTAGTGGCCTTTTTCTTGGTAGCGCGCTTCTTAGTAGCCTTTTTCTTGGCCTTCTTCTTGGTGGCCTTCTTCTTAGTAGCCTTTTTCTTGGCCTTCTTCTTGGTGGCCTTCTTCTTGGTGGCGCGCTTCTTAGTAGCCTTTTTCTTGGCCTTCTTCTTGGTGGCCTTCTTCTTGGTGGCGCGCTTCTTAGTGGCCTTCTTCTTAGTAGCCTTCTTCTTAGTGGCCTTCTTCTTAGCCTTCTTCTTAGTGGCCTTCTTCTTGCGTGCGGGGGCCTTTACGGCCTTACGTTTAGCGGCCTTCTTTCGAGTGACCTTTTTTTTGGCAGCCTTTTTCTTCTTAGCCATGAGAGTTCTCCTTGGACGTGTTGTCCGGGGGGTGTTGCCCAAAATGGGCGGAGGCACGAAGCCACAACATCAAGGACGAGCATCGTCCCGGTCACGCTCAATCGAGACATCTGATTGCAAGGAAATGCGCGAAATCCGCGAAAAACTCAAAATTCCTTTTCCCCCAGCTTCCACTAATCCAGCCTGATGTAAAGCAATCAAGGCGCCTGGGGGACATTCGACAAGTGTTCTAACCTGTTGATAACAAGTCACTTAGGACGATCACTGACCCCTCTATTAGGGCCTATTGGAAGGACTCGTATCCCGGTCCTGAGCCTCTCAGCAGCTCCATCCTCGGCCCGCGGAAATTCCAGGTGCTTCCGGCAGAGCGAGAGCCCCTTCCATGTGGAAAAGTGCACGCCTTGTGGACAACCCGTTCATATCACGCATGGGGTATGACGCGCGGTAAGTCGCCCCTCCCACCTGAACTCAGAACAGTTCGTCTAGGGCTGCGGAAGCTTGCTCGGAATAATCCTGAGCGAGGCCATCATCCCCAGCCGCTCGCTTCGGGCTCGGCGTATCGAACACCCGCTGGAGTCGTTGGGTGGTTTCCTGGGCGTAGAAACGCACCAAGCCTAAGTTGGTCGTGGAATCCCAGACCACCGCGAGCAACGTGCGCGGTCCCACGGCCGACAACTGAATGCCCTGGTCCTGGCCCTGGTGAGCCAGGGAATGAAAGCCCTCTTCCCCAAGAAGTTGGGCCACTTGATGAGTGGCGGCAAAGGAACCAGCCACAAGGGCGGCGAGGGACTCAAGACTCTTGGTGGGTGTCTCTCCCCGGCGGGTGATCATGTGCCCCTCCGTGTCGATTAACAGAGCACTGCGGGCGCCGGAAAGTTCCAGGAACCCGTCGAGTTCCCGGTCTAAGCGCTGCACATCCTCCGCATAAAAGACCATGCGGTCCGATCGAAGACGTTCGTTGGGTGTTTGCATGGGTGTTCTCCTCAGATGGACTGGAATAGAAGACCACCGAGGAGCATCCCCGCTCCCATGGCGGCAGCGATGCAAGCCACCGCGATGGTCACGGCCTTCTTATTTGAGCGTTGCACGGGAGTGACGGCCACTTGAGCCCGCGGACGGATACGCGTCGGAGGGTTCATATTCACCGCGCGACGGGGCGCGGGGGCAGGAGTCGTCTGATCAGCAGGGACCCGCATCAGATTGGAGCGATGGGAAACAGTTGCGGACTCGACGGGACGTTCGAGGGGCTCAAACTCGAGAGCCAAACCGGGGCCGGATTCCTGAGCTCCGGCCTGGGCCGCAGGGGAGTCCTCTATTTGCATGGGCGATGCCATGCGTAGGGTCGCGGCGGGAGCTTCATCCGTCTCGGGCTGCTGCATACTGGGCTGCTGCATACTGGGCTGCTGCATACTGGGCTGCTGC
>JAPKBR010000077.1 GCA_028823345.1 Planctomycetota bacterium | reverse complement strand
GTTTCAATGATGTCATCGGAATCGGCGGTGGTGCTGGAGGCGCCTACGGGGGACGGTTTGGCGGGCGCCGAAGCCTCAAAGCAGGAGGCGGAAACGCGCGAAGCCCAGAAGCTGTCCTCGATGGGGACACCTTGTTCTGGAGCCCATCAGTCATCAGCGACGGCGACGGCACCGCGCAAGTGCGCTTCCGAATGCCACTACGCTCCACCCGCTGGATGTTGATCGCCCGTGGCGTAACGCCAGGCACTCTTCTGGGCGGAGCCAAGGCCAAGATCACCAGCCGCGCAGAATTTCAACTCGAGTTGCTCTTTCCCAGCGAACTGATGGCTGGAGACGAACCAAGTCCCTCCGTGCGCATCCACGACCTTGTGGGGCTCGGTGACGAATGCCGCCTAACCCTCACGGTTGAGACAGCCGAAAGCCGCTTCAGTCGTACGCGCAGTGTGACCCTGCCGAACAAGGCATCGGTGACCGAAGTGGACTTTGGCCTGTTCGATGCCCTACCCGAAGGGGCACTTTCCTTGACCGTCAGCGCCAATTTGGTCAACACGGACGGGGATCCAACGACCATCAGCGAGAACGTGATCGTCCGGCCCTATGGTTTGGCGTTCACCGACAGCGAGGGCGGGGTTCTAGAGGAGAACACCACCACCTTCCTAGAACTACCCGGCGCCCGGAAGTACCGCGCGCGCACGCTGCAACTTGAACTCGGCGCGGGCATTGACCGTATGTTGATCGAAGAGGCCCTCGCCCGTGGACCCATCTGGCGTTGTGCTGTCTACCAAGATGTGGGGTCACCGGGGTACCTGGCCAGCGAGTTGCTGGGCGTGGCCCGGGTCCTGCATGCACTCGAACAAACCGGGAGCGCCGGTGCCACGGACTTGAGCGAGTTGCGCGGCCGGGCCGCAAGCTTAGTGGGCACCTTGACTTCAGCCCAACAAGAGGATGGGGGCTGGCGCGCCGATGGACGACGCGATCAAGATCCGGTTCAGAGCGCGCGCTGCTTGTGGGCATTAGCCGAAGCGCGAAGGGCGGGCATCGAGATCTCGGACCAGACCCTGGACTTGGGAGTGAAATTCGCGACCAATGCCCACCGGCGTGCATCCCAACAAAGCAGAGAGACAAAGGCCCTCTTACAGCACGCCCTCGCGGCTGCAGGCAAGGCGGATTTCGCAGCCCTCAACCGACTCTATCGTGAGCGTGCGCGCCTTTCCCCCGCTGCGCTGGCATACACATCCTTGGCCCTTTCGGCCCATGGCTCCCAGCCCATGGCGGCGGAGGTTTGTGATTTGATCGCTGCCCAGATCGTGACCTCAGATGGGAACAGGGCCTCATGGAGCGTCGATGGGAACTCCCCGGATAACCTGAACAAACTGGAACAAACCGCCCTTGCGGTATTGGCTTTAAAGGCCGCCCAGCCGGCCTCGGAATCGATCGAAGCAGGCAACCAATGGATGCTGAGTCAGCGTCCCTTTGGCAAGGCGCGAGGCCTCGTACTTGGCTGTTTGCTCGACAAAGACCGCAGTGCCTTGAACGCGGGTGAAACCATGCGCGTCAAGGTTCGCGTGGCGGGACTTAGTGAACAGATCGTTGAGTTGCGCGGAGGCGATCCTGCCCAGGTGTTGGTCATGGATCTGGGGGCAGTCAGCGACCGCAGAGTGGGTATCGAATTGACCGTCGAGGGCCGAGGTAAACCCCACTGGGCCGCGGTCCTAGAGGGCTTCACCCCTGACCTATCCCCCACCATTATTGATAACCGGGACTTACGTATCTCCGATCAACGAATCGTCCCCAGCGATCCGCGTTTGAACGGAGAGGTCTTACCCACGGGGTTCAGCATCCTGCGGAATTATGAAGAGCAGTGGATCAATGAGGTCGGGCAGTTGGCCCGGGGACAAAGCGCCCACGTCCAGATCCACTGGTGGCGCGACTCACAGCGTTCTAAGGATGGACACCTTGTGATGCGCGTTCCCACCCCTGCAGGTGCAGAAGTGATCGCTGCATCGGTCAAGGGGGGAATTGGCCAAGCGCGCATCCGCCCGGGCGCGGTGCTGGTTTCCGTCGACCCGCGTGCCTTGTCCGGCCGCGTCGAGTTTGAATTCCGTGCGCTCGTTGCCGGAAACTACAAGCTCTTACCCCCCACCCTGCGCAGTGAGAACAACCCAGGGGCGATGGTGGTGGGCCAAGCCCGAAACTTTGGTATCAGGACTGATCTGGCGGACGTGAAGAACGAATTCCGGGCCACACCCGACGAACTCTACCACCGGGGCCTGCGCCTGTTCGACGGCGGCGAGGCGGGACATGCCGCAGCCCACGCGAGCTTGACCGCGCTTTACGATGAATTCGAACCTTGGTTACTTGAGAGACCCCTCGTAGAAACCGCCCACCGACTGCTGCAGTTGGCGGTCAAGCGCGCAGAACCTGAGACGATCGTCGAGTACTTTGAAGCGATCAAGGAAAAAGATTCGACGATCACCATTCCCTTTGAGGAGGTCGTGGTCATCGGCGAGGCCTATCGCTCCCTGCAGGAGTACGAGCGTGCCATGTTGATTTTCCGCGCGACCTTGGCAGAGACTTTTGGTCGCGACACAAAAGTTGCGGGCGCATTGGAAGAACTGGGCGAATTCGCCAGTGCCATGGAACTCTTGCAGGAACTCTGGTTGGCCTATCCCGATTTCTCGGCGGTCAAGACGGCTCACCTGACCCTGGCGGACAAGTTGCTCGCCAAGGCAGCCACGGCCCACACGGACAAGAGTCTCGTACGCAGAGATTGGCGCCGCGGGGGCCTAGTGCTGGCGGGTTCGCGACACCTGGATCGCTTTTTAGCTTTGCACCCATCCGATCCCCAAGCCGCCGATGCGGCCCTGGCCTTGGTCAGCGCTCGCTTGAGCGTGGAGGATTACCTGGGCACGGTGGATCTCTCCGGGACCTTTGCGGCCCTCTTCACCTCGCCCCGCCACGCGGATGCGTTCATCTACAGCCAAGCCGTCGCAAACTGGTGGCTGGGTAATGAAGAGGAAGCTCTTCAGGCCCTAGGCAAAGTGGCTACGGCGGAATACGAGGAGGATGGGCGCCTACAACCCAGTGAGAACCGCGACCTGGCCCTGTATATTTTGGGCCAAATCCACCACGCCCGACGCGAGTTGACGAAAGCCAGCGAGTACTACGAGCGAGTCGAGGAGCTCTTTGCCGATGCCCACGAGGCCCTTGCAGATTTCCGTGAGAAAACCATCGCTATGGACGAGGTCACAACGGTTCAGCCAGGTGAGTCCGTCCAGGTAGAGCTGCGTCACAAGGGATTGGAAGAAGTGGAAATGCTGGTCTATAAAGTCGACCTGTTGACGCTCTACTTGCGCGAAAAGAATCTCTCGCAAATCACGCAGGTCAACCTCTCGGGGATCTCACCCACCCTGCAAACAGAGATCTCCCTGGAGGAATCAGAAGACCGCCGGGAGAGTAAGGACATGATCACCATGGAGCTAACCGAACCCGGTGCCTATCTGGTCATCGCAAGGGGCGGCGAGTTGTTTGCGTCGGGTTTAGTCTTGGTCAGCAATCTCGACCTGGAAATCACCGAAGAATCCGGTTCTAGCCGAGTGCGCGTTCAAGCCCTGGATGCTGCGAATGGAACCTATGTTCGCGGGGTGGATGTGCGTGTGATCGGCAGTTCCAACCAGCGTTTCACCCGGGGCTTAACCGATCCGCGCGGGCTGTTCGTGGCGGATGGTGTCATGGGCAGCGCGACCGTGGTAGCCAAATTGGGCAAGGACCATTACGCCTTTCACCGTGGCGCGGTCGCCTTGGGCGAAGAACCGGTTATCGAAGATTCGGAGGTGCAAGAACGCCCAGCTAGCGCTGGATCCAATCTCTACTTCCAGAACGTGAGAGAATTCAACGATGGACAAAACCGCGGACGGGATCAGGCTTGGACAACGGAGCTCGGCAAGTCCCGCAAAGGGGTGCAAATCCAGCAGGTCAAGTAGGCCCTAGTCCTTGGCAATCCGCGCCCGTTCCGCAGCTAACCACGTTGCGAGGCGGTCGCGGACTTTCTTGTGTCGGGGATCCTTGGCCAGGTCCTCCCTCTCGTCAGGGTCGCTTGCCAAGTGAAACAGTGCTTCTGCCTGCACCCCGGGAGCTTCGAACACCAGATACTTCCAGTCTGCTTCGATGACCCCACGCTCCACCACGCCAGTATCCCCCCCAAAGGCTGGAGCCTGATACAGGAATCGCGGTTGGCCCGGAATAGCAGCGTCCTGCATTTGATCGACGAAACTCCGCCCTTCAAAGGCGGGCGGAATCGGCAAGCCCACGCGCTCTAGAATCGTGGGCGCCAAATCCAAATTGGTCACCAGCCCGCGCCTCACCCCGCGATCTCCGCGGGGACCATCGCGCATGATCAAGGGCACACGGATCGAAGGCTCGTAAGCCAGGCCCTTTTGTTGCAAGCCGTGTTCCCCCAGCAGCTGACCATTGTCCGAGGTCAAAATCAGCAGGGTGTTCTCCAAGACTCCGCGGGCCTCAAGCTCTTCCAGCAGGACCCCGATGCTGGCGTCCAAGCTGAGCACCAACTCCCAGTAGGCGCGCACCTCGTCATGCCACTCGGCTCGCTCGCTAATCCCATGGCGGCCGCCCTCCCCCACCCGAGAACTCTGATAGCGCGCGGGCAGACTGGCGAGTGGATCATCCATGCTCTCGGGCAAGGGCACGTTCACATTTTTTAGGGCCCCCACAAATTCTGGCGCGGGGGTCAAGGGAACATGGGGCGCCTTATGACCCAGAACCAAGAACCAGGGGCTGCTCTCTCCTTCGTCGATGAAATCCGTGGCAAGCTCGTGGATCACGTCCGCTTGAAAACCTTGGCTGGCACGGGACTCGCCATCCACCACAAAGGTCTGGTCAAAGTGGTTGCCCGGACCTTCGTAAGAAGCAAAGTGATCGAAGCCGCGAACGGGCATGGCGCCGGGATTGGGCAGGTGCCACTTGCCCACCCAGGCGGTCCGGTAGCCTCCTTTCTGCAACTCCTCCGCCAGGAGCGGCCGCCCCGACTGCCAGTCCACCGGGGATCGGTTGACCCAAATGCCGTGGGTGGAAGCGCGCACGCCGGTCAGAAACGTCGCACGGGATGGACAGCATCGACTCGTGGTTGTGTAGCTGCGCTCAAAGATCAAGCCCTCTTGGGCCAGTCGGTCCATGTTGGGAGTCGGCAGAAAAGGCGAACCCAGAGCACCGGCTCCGTCGAAGCGCAGGTCATCGCAGTAGATCACCAGCACGTTTGGGCGCGAGGGATCCCCTTCGGGCTCAGGACCACAGGCGAGGGGCAGAGTCAGCAAGATTGCCTGAAGAATAACCCTGGGCGCGTTTGTCGATCCGATTCTCATGGTCTCTCCAGATGATCGAGCAGGACTTGCCGCAGGCGCGTGCGATCGGAGCCAAGGCGCGTCCCGTGTTTCATGAGTTCATCGGGGTCACGGTCTAGGTCATACAAACTGCAGTCCCCCGTCTCCCCATCGCGCAAGAGTTTGAGTCCCTCTTCGTAAACCACGTCACGAGAGTGAGCTCGGCGGGTGGAACTGAACAGGGGGCGCCAGGCAGCGCTGCGGCCGGGCAAAATGGAAACCCCGGCCAAGTCCCTAGGTCCAGGTAGACCGGCGAGATCCAAGAGCGTAGGCATCAAGTCCACGTGCCCCACCCGGCGCTGCACCTGTCCCACGGGTATGTCCGGTCCCAACAACATGAACGGTATAGCCAAGGCTTCCTCACCCATGGATGTCCCGCTGCCTAAGCGGCCCTGTTCTCCCAGTTCAAAACCACTGCTGCCCACCAAGGCCACCAGGGTTTCTTTATCGAGCAGGCCAAGCCACTGGTCCACGGACTCCAACAACGAGTTTTGATCGTGCAAGTGCAAAGCAATCAGATCCTCGCGGCCTGCGGGATCTGCTTGGCTTTGGAGCTTGAGCAAATGAGTGAGAGACTGCCCCGGCTGCATAAGCCGATCAGCCGGCCAACCATCAGGCGCGCTGTAGGGCGGCCGAGGTCCAGCCAGGTGCAACCACAAGAAACAGGGCCCGCTGGTGGCGCGCAGATGGTCCAGGCCCGAATCCAGCACGGCTTGATCCACAGCTGAATCTGGACCTCTTTCCGCTCCCAAGGATTCCCACGTTTCAAAGCCCCGATCCAACCCCCGTGGCTCCGTAAGAAACGAATCCCCGAGGACCGCGTGACAAGTCCAACCCGCTTCGGCCAGAACCTCCGGCAGGGTTGTGCACTTGGAAGAGCAGCTCGCCCCCTCCAAGTTGATCAAGCCGTGGGCTCGCGGATTGCGGCCGGTCAAGAGACTCGCCACCGAGGGCGCGACCCAATTCGAAGCGGCACTGGCCCGGGAAAACCGCAACCCCTTCTGGCCCCAGCTTTCCATGACCTCTCGCCCCCCGTGTCGCGAATGGGCCAAACCGCCCATGGTCACCAGGACAATCCGCGTAACCCCGTCGCCCTGCGGTTTCTGACAACCGCTAGGAAGGAGGCAAATCGCCAGGGACAGGAGGGGGAGCAGGACACGCATGGGGGACAGCCTAGGAAACCGAGGCTCCATCCAGAATAGTCGCGATGGACGCAATTCCAACAAC
>JAPKBR010000076.1 GCA_028823345.1 Planctomycetota bacterium | reverse complement strand
GTTGGTGCTTGATGTACCCATGAATGTGGTCGGATCGACGCGGACCCGTGTGGATGGCCAGAGTGTGTACTTGCTGCATGCCTGGCCACAGGGGACCCTGAAGCCGGATGACCCTACAGCGGTGATTGCCGTGCCTGAGTACGGGTTTGACCGTCCGCCAGGCAATGCAGCTCCCCGGAGTGGCGGTGCGCTAGTCTTGGTTCACCACGCAAATGCTTCCATAGATTCGGTGAGCGTTGTGCCCTATCCTGATCCCAGCCTCCTCTACCAGGACGACTTTGAAATCTACTCCTTGGATGAAAGCAATCCGGCGTTCTACATACCTGCTCCCTGGGAGTTTGTCGGGCAAACCCCGACAGAAGATGTTGGATGGTCCGCTTGCTTCCATGAGGGTTCACCCCTAATGCCCGTGAGCGGGAGCCCGGACAATCACAACCGAGAGCTCCTTCCGGTCCTGAAGAATAACACCGCACTTGGGCTCGTGCTCAAGCACGGAGGTGCCTCTGATCGCTACCACGCCACATACAAAGGGGCCGGCAGCGACCAGTGGGGGAATTACGAGTTCAGTGGGCGATTCTATCTGGGCAACCAAATCGAGAAGGCTGCACCCATGTTCCTCATTCAGGCTCCCGCCGTGCCCGGCATCGGAGGCAGCCACTATCGCTTTGGCAAGGTCGGTGGAGGCTCTCTTAAGCTCGTGCGTGTTGAAGTCACAGCATCTGGCAGCGAAATCACAACCGCACTCAACCTGGCTGGCATGACTCATGTTCCGGATCAGACCAGCTCGGTTCATCGCTGGAGTAAATTCCGCATTCAAGCCCTGGACGATGCCCCCTCCGGAGGAACTCTGATCCGGCTGAAGGCATGGTTTGATGATGAGGTCGAACCTACGGCTTGGGTGGAGTACTTGGACGACAGTCCTTCCGCCTTGACCCGAGGCCCTATGGGGTTCTGGGGATACACCAACGGCGAGCGATTCCTCGACGACATCCGGGTCAAGCAGCTCTAATTTGGAAACCGGAGCTTTCCTAAGTGAGCTCCGGTTTGCTTGAATGGATCCCGCTGTGCGTCCAACTGGAGCACGCTGACAGGAACCAACCATGACCCCCTCGAATACTCTCTCAAAGGGCCTCACGGCTTCCCTCATGGACCGTAGCGCAACCATCGCTGTGGTGGGCATGGGATATGTCGGTATTCCCCTGGCTGAGGCTCTGCTAGATGCTGGCTTTCGGCTGGTCCTATTCGATATTGATGAGCAAAAGGCCATCGACCTGAACGAAGGCCTCTGCTATCTAGAGCATCTTGGTCAAGGGGTCTTCGACAAGCTCCAACAATCCGAACGATGTCAGGCCTCGGCTGATGAAAGCGACCTCGCCAAGGCCGATGTTCATATTCTCTGTGTTCCAACTCCGCTGGGAGAGCATCGCGAGCCAGACTTGTCCTATGTAATTTCTAGCGCTCGTATGGTGGGCCGCAACCGCCGAGCGGGCTCGCTAGCTGTCTTGGAATCCACGACGTTCCCGGGCACGACCCGGCGTGAGTTTGCCCAGGCCCTTGAGGCTGGTTGGGTCGAGAGCGGTCGAGATGCTGTTCTAGCCGGCCTTTTCATCGCCTATTCGCCTGAACGCGAAGATCCCGGGCGCAAGAGCCACACCACCAAAGCAATTCCGAAGTTGGTGGGGGGGATAGACGAGGAATCCGGTGCCTTGGCTTTGGCACTCTACCAGGCAGCTTTCGAAGAGGTCGTCGAGGTCAGTTCCGCTGAAGTGGCAGAGTCCGCGAAGCTCTTGGAGAATATATTTCGCGCGGTCAATATTGCCTTGGTTAACGAGATGAAGGTTGTGCTCGATGAACTGGATGTGGATATTTTTGAGGTGGTGCGCGCCGCTGCCACGAAACCTTTTGGCTACATGCCCTTCTGGCCGGGGCCCGGACTTGGGGGCCACTGCATTCCGATTGATCCGTTTTACATGACTTGGCGTGCCAAAGAGGTGGGGGCTTCTGTGCGGTTCATCGAACTCGCGGGCCTGGTGAACACCGCCATGCCCGAACGGGTCGTTTCAAGGGTTGGGCTCGCGCTGAATGGCATCGGGCTGGCAGTGCGCGGTTCACGCGTCTTGATTCTCGGCCTTGCCTATAAGGCGAATGTAGGCGACACTCGCGAGTCACCCACCTTTGAGTTGTTCGAGCGCTTGATCAAATTGGGCGCGGATGTGGATTATTCCGATCCCCATGTGCCCGAGATGGTTCCCGTGCGCAAATCCAGCCGCCGCCAGCAAGGGGTTGAGCTATCAGATGCTGTCATTGCGTCCTACGATTGTGTTCTTGTTGCAACTGCTCATGATTGTGTTGCTTGGGAGAAGGTCGCAGAGCACGCCAAGCTTGTGGTGGACACCCGCGACGTAATGCGTCCATGGCGCGAAGAGATGGGGGGCCGCCTCTTTACGGCGTGATGTCTGAATGACACTCCTGACTATTGGATTGCCCGTTTTCAACGGTGAGAACTACCTTGAGGAGGCTCTGGCTTCGATCGCCGCTCAGACTTTCACGGACTTCCGGGTTCATATCAGCGACAATGGATCCACCGATCGGACCGCAGAGATGGCGGCTGGTTGGGCCGCTAAGGATGCACGCTTTTGTCACGATCGCTTGGAAGAGAATTGTGGCGCGGCAGAGAACTTCAATCGGATCTTACGAAAGTGTGAGACTCCTTACTTTCGCTGGCATGCCCATGATGACGTGATGCTTCCGGACTTGCTTCAGGTCTGTGTGGATGGGATGCAGGCTGATGATTCTCTGGTGGGGTGTACGACGAAGTCGAGCTTTATTGGGCCCCAGGGCGAACACATTGGCGCGGACATTCCCGACCTTTCCATTTTGCAGGCAACTCCCAGTCAGCGGATGGGGCATTGGCTGTTGCGGCACTCCCGCTGCGATGCAATCTTTGGCCTCTATCGCACGGACATCCTCCAGCAGACGGTTCAGATTCCATCATGCCGAGGCGGGGATCAGATCACCCTTTGTGAGCTTTCTATTTTGGGGCCCCGGCTTGAGGTGCCTAGGCCCTTGCTACTCCTTCGGCAACACTCGGACAGGGTCACTGCGGAGAGCGCTTCAGATGAGGAAATTGCCAAGTGGTTCGACCCCACGGCAACCTTGCCGAAGGGGTCTGCTCGAGCTCGCCTCTTACGTGAAAAGTTGGCGATGGTCCGTGCGCAGGACCTGTCGTTCAGCGAGGCGCTCCGCTGCCGTTTAATCCTTTACTATTGGTATTTACGGCAAACCGTGATTTGGCCTTTCAAGGGCTTCGTCAAGCGTATTCTCATTAGAGTTGGACTCCGGAGATCCTCATGAGTGGCGACGTTCAGTCGGTTCAGGGAATGGATAGCATCCAAGACGTTGCAGAGCGCCACCTTTGCGCGGGTTGCGGAGTGTGCGCATTTCTCGAACCCGCCGCCATTCACATGGTCGACGACTTGGACCGCGGTCGTAGACCTGTGGTGGAAAAAAGGCATGAGTCTGGCTTAGGCCTTCAAGCCTGCCCGGGCTTGCGCCTCGATCAGCCCCCGGCACCCACAGGCGCTGATTTATCCCTGCGCCCAGGGTGGGGCAATGTGTTGGCCGTTTGGGAGGGCCACAGCAGTGACCCTGAGATTCGCCTCGCTGGATCAAGCGGTGGGGCCGCCACTGCCCTTGCGCTTTGGTCCATCGAAGATGCAAAAATGGATGGGGTTGTTCATATCCGTGCTCAACCTAGCCAGCCGGTTCTCAATGAAACCACTTTCAGTTCTGATCGAGATGCGCTCCTCGCAGCCACGGGGTCTCGTTATTCGCCAGCGAGTCCAGGGGATGGCTTGCAATCACTGGTGGACGCGCCAAAGGGAGGCATTTTTATCGGTAAGCCCTGCGATGTGGCGGGAGCATCCGCCGCGGCCAAGCTAGTGCCTAATCTGGAGGAGAGCCTCAAGCTGACCGTGGCGATTTTTTGCGCGGGGGCGCCCTCCACCAATGCCACGTTGGACTACATCGCACAGCTGGGGGGCCCTCTCCCCAAGGAGCTGCAAGCTTTGCGATACCGAGGTCATGGTTGGCCAGGGATGTTTAGAGCCGCTGGGCACGATGGGGCCAGTGTTGTGCGCACCTACGCTGAATCCTGGGGCGTCATTCAAGCCAAGCGGCCCTGGCGCTGCCGCATTTGCCCTGACCACACGGGTGAACTTGCAGACATATCGGTGGGGGACCCCTGGTATCGGGAGCCGGGCGAGGGGGAAGCTGGGAGCTCCTTGATCGTGGCCCGTACGGAACGAGGCAGGCAGGCGGTGGAGGCTGCAATGGCTGCTGGTTTTCTTGACTGCAAACCGGTGCCTCACGATTTGCTGCCCGCCTCCCAACCGGGATTACTCACCGTCAGGGCGAGCGTCTTCGGCCGGCTCTTAGCCATGTCTCTTCAGGGGATTCCAACCCCGTCATTCAGGGGTTTCAGTCTCTTCCGACTCTGGCTCACCAAGCTCAGCCTGCGTAGAAAGCTTGGGTCCATCTTCGGAACAGTTCCCAGACTGAGGCGGTGGGGAATCCACCAAGCTCGTGAGGTTCAGTCGGGGCGTGTACAATCAAGCGCTCCAGAAGGGAATTCCACCCACTCCACCCCATGAAGCTCGCACTCTTCGGAACATCGGTCAAGACCGGCAATCTCGGACTCGAGGCCCTGACTCTGGGAGCCTTGCATCTGATCCATCAGATTGAGCCCGAGGCAGAAGTCCTACTTTTTGACTATGTCTGGGATTCAGATCAGGTGACGTTGGTTGGTCCTGAGGGCCCGCGCGTGTACACGCGCCACGGCTGCAATGGGTCCCGCCGTTTTTGGCACTCGGCGAGTCTCATGCGTATGC
The DNA here is from genome assembly GCA_028823345.1 of Planctomycetota bacterium. Lineage (GTDB taxonomy): Bacteria > Planctomycetota > UBA1135 > UBA1135. The sequence goes on along the minus strand of JAPKBR010000076.1, from coordinate 1,736 downwards.
GGCTTGGGGCCAAACTGGCACCGCTGCGGCCACCGGCCGTTCAGGATCTGGCGGACTGTGATTTGGTTTTGGATGTGAGTGGGGGCGATTCATTCTCAGACCTCTACGGAGTCCGGCGCCTTGACATGGTGGTGGGCATGAAAGCCCTGGCCCTCGATCTGGGCTTGCCGCTTGTGCTCCTGCCGCAAACCTACGGACCGTTCTTGCACGCGGGCAGTCAGGAGAAGGCCAGCAAGGTCACCCGCAGCGCTAGCATGGCATGGGCGCGAGATCCGGACAGCCATGTGATTTTGCGCGAGCTTCTTGGGAGCGAATACTCTCCGGAACGGCACCCGCTCGGGGTCGACATGGCCTTCGCTTTGGCTCCGCTGCCCCTGCCGAGGTTCACGGCCCTGCTCGATTCCCAAAGAGATGCCGCCGGCCCCTTGGTCGGCGTAAACGTGAGCGGCCTCTTGGCCAATTCAGGGCAAGCTGGCCGGGATGCGCTGGGCATCAACCTCGATTACCCCGTGATGGTCCGAAAAGTCGTGTCGGGTCTCCTGGCCGAGGGTGCGGGACATGTATTCCTCGTTCCCCATGTGGTTACCCCCGGCAGCGCAATCAATCCAGAGTCTGACCCACATGCCTGTGAGGCATTGCGCGAGAGCCTGTCTCCCGACGAGCGGGCTTGCTGTACTGTTGTCAGCGGCCCGTTCACCGCCGCTCAAATCAAATATTTCATCAGTCAATTGGATTGGTTCACGGGCACGCGTATGCATGCCACCATCGCCGCTCTTTCCACCGGCGTACCCACGACGGCCCTGGCCTACTCCGCCAAATTCCGAGGTGTCTTTGACCTGTGCGGCAGCAAAGACCAAGTGATCGACTTGCGAACGACCTCTCTTGAGGACTGTCTCGCAGGCGCTCTCGCTGGTTACCGTCAGCGCGCAGCCCAGCGCGCTATCCTGGCCGACCGTTTGCCCACGCTCAGAGAAGACTGCGCCAGTCAAATGAGTCGCATACTCGCCTGCGGCACTCACCAGGAGTCAACACATGTCCCCATCTGACCCCCCGCAAGTTCCTCGTGCAGATGTACTCTTTGTAACGCACTGTCGCGCTGCCTACACCCGTAAGTCCCTACTCGGCTTGCTGAAAGCCGTTGACGGCCTCGGGAAAGTCTGGATCTGGCACAACAGCGACCACAAGGAGAAAGATCCTGCCAAGCTACGCAAGATCGAGGAGGCGTGGCAAGTGGTTCAGGAATTCAAAGACCATCCTTCAATCGCCCACATCCACCACTCGAAGAAAAACGTGCGGCTGATTCCGGCCATGCGCTGGATTTTCTCCAAGAGCCAAGCTGAGTTCATCGCTAAGGTCGATGATGACGCCATTGTAGAAGAGGCCTGGCTCCGTCGCATGATTGCGGTCCACGATCACTACCCTCAAGCCGGAATCCTGGGCGCCTGGACCTTCATGCCAGAAGACTACGACGAGGAACTTGCCGCCCACAAGATCATCGACATCGGCAACAACCTTCGAATCCTGCGGAACAACTGGGTTTCTGGTTCGGCGTTCGTGATGAAAGCCAAAGTCGTACGCGGCCTCGGCGGTCTCCGCTGGCGGGAGTCGTTTACCGCCCTTTGCTGTCGAGCTGCGCGAAAGGATTGGATTGTCGGTTGGCCTCTTCCGCTGATTTATGAGGATCACATGGATGACCCGAGATCGCCGAATACGGGGTATCCGGATGATGCGGCATA
>JAPKBR010000040.1 GCA_028823345.1 Planctomycetota bacterium | reverse complement strand
AGCCCCCAACCCCAATCCGTGGGAACAGGGTACGGACCTAGCGATGCTCAAGAAGCTATGCTAGCCCCATGAACACACCAAGGCCCCAGATCCCCCGCATCTATGCGAACCCCGCAAGTGGTTTGCTGCTTGAATACGCCGATCGCTGGTATGACCTGAGTGCTTGGGCCTCGGCTGCGGGACACCCGAGTCATTTGCTCGAGTTGATCACCAGCGGTCTCTTGCATAGGGATCAATTTGCAGACTCCCTGCCCGGTTCGGGGTCCAGCGATTGGATAGAGGTTCCAACCCCCGACCTCGACAAGTGGGATCCGCCCCTCAGCCGGCCAGAGGTGGGCAAGGTGCTCTGCCTGGGCAAGAACTTTGCCGCCCACGCGGCGGAATTCGGTGAAGATGTGCCCACGGAACCCCTTTGGTTTGGAAAGTTGCCCGACACCATCGTGGGCCACGGAGCCCAGGTCACCGTGCGCCCTTGGTACACCGATCGCGTGGACCACGAAGCTGAAGTGGCCCTGGTGATTAGCAAGCAAGGCAGCGACCTGACCCTGGAAAACGCCATGGAATACGTGGGCGGTTGGATGGTCGCCAACGACCTCACCGCTCGCAGCATGCAGGGTGCCCATCGCAAACTCGGGCACCCCTGGATGCCCGCAAAAAACATGGACGGCTTCTTGCCCCTGGGACCTTGTTTGGTGCCCGCTGGATTTATCGATCCCCACGATCTGCGGGTCACCTGCCAGGTAGGAACCGAGTTGCGTCAAGATGCGAGCACCCAGGACCTAGTGGTGCGCGTGGAACCCGCCCTGGTAGCCCTGTCCAAACATCTCACCCTCTACCCCGGGGACATCGTCTTGATGGGTACCCCCGAAGGAGTCGGTCCCCTACAAGACGGGGACGAGGTTGTGTGTGACGTGGATCACATCGGTGCCCTCAGCACGCGTATCCTGCGCCCCAAATCCTAGGAATCCCATGCACCCCGACACCTTCTCCGGACAGCTCCGCGACCCTGCGCTCGTCAGCCCCGACCAAAGCCACAGCTTTGTTGCAGCGACCCTAGAACTCAGCACCCAGGGCATATGCGCAAAACCTGAGGGACATCCCCCGCGCCTATTAGCCTGGAGCGGCATGCGCATGCGCAAGAACGACGGGGGTGCCCTTGAGTTTTACCAGGGAGGCTTGACCGTTAGCTCCAGCGATCCTGACATCTTGCGCGTGGTGGAAAGCCTCGCGGGCAACGACCTGGGCAATGACATCTCCAGGGTCCACGGGGATACGGTTTCGGGCCCCTGGCGCACGCGCCTGGGCTGCGTTGCATTCGTTGCGTTCTGCATCTGGGCGCTGGTCAAGATTCCCGCCTGCTTTAGCGCGGTCACGGACGGAGTCGCGGATAGCGTGCCCTATTCTGCGGACGAGACCATCGGCGAACTCGCCGACAAATCCATGCCTACCAATGGCACGGAGATCACCGACCCCCTGGTGCGCGGAGCCATCGAGGTGATGCTCAACCGCATCGCCCCCTACCGCTGTTTGCCCGATGCGGAATTCAAATTCAAGGTCGTGCGCAATCCAACGATCAACGCATTCGCGCTGCCCGGTGGTTACATCACGGTATTCAGCGGCCTCATAGAAAAAGCCACCAGCCCCGAACAGGTCGCCGGAGTCTTGGCCCACGAGATTGCCCACGTGACCAAGCGTCACGGCATCAACCGCATCGTCAAGGCCGCGGGCACGGCGACGGTGCTGGCGGTCACCGTGGGTGATATGGGAGGCCTCCAAGACGCGGCCATGCAGGTCCTGACAGCAGTCACCATGAACGGCTACGGACGCTCGGACGAAAGCGAAGCGGATCAGGAAGGGGTTCGCATGTTGATCGCAGCCCGCATCGACCCCGAAGGGTTGGCTGCGTTCTTTGAAACCCTCGAAGAGGAACAGGACGGCGAAATCCCCGTCTGGATGAGCACCCACCCCAAACCCGGGGGCCGCGCCCAAGCGGTGCGCGATCAGGTCTTCGAGTTGTCCAGCACCCCTGACTGGGAGCCGCTCGACATCGACTGGGAAGCGGTCATCGAGCGCCTCGACCAGGTCTAGCCCCCGGTGGGACGAGCCACAGGTCGGGGCAACTGCTGCGCCAGGTGTCGCCCCCCCACCGCCGCATAGACCCGGGCGTCCGCCACCAAGCCGGCCAGCTCGCCGGGCAGCAGGGCCTGGCCCCCGTCGCTCTTGGCATCTTCGGGACGGGCGTGAACTTCCACCGCGAGACCGTCCGCACCAGCCGCAAGGGCAGCCCGGGACAAGGGGGGAATCAGCCCGGGAATCCCCGCCGCATGGCTTGGGTCCACCATGATCGGCAGGTGGGACCATTGCTGCATGAGGGGCAAGACCGTCAGGTCCAAGGTGTTGCGCGTAGCCGGCTCGAAGGTGCGGATGCCACGCTCGCAGAGGATCACATTGTCGCAACCGTGGGCCGCAAGATACTCGGCGGACTGCAGCCACTCCTTGATGGTGGCGGACAAGCCACGCTTGAGCAGCACCGGCCGGCGGGCGGTGGCCACGGATTTGAGCAGGGTGAAGTTCTGCATATTGCGCGCACCAATTTGCAAGCAGTCCACATCGTGATCGAGGAACGCAGGCAATTGCGCCGCGTCCATGATCTCGCTGATGATCGGCATGCCATAGCGCAAGCCCGCCTCCTTCAGCAGATGCAAACCTTCCTGCCCGAGCCCCTGAAATGCATAGGGCGAGGTACGAGGCTTATACGCGCCACCGCGCAAAATGTGCGCCCCGGCCTTTTGGGCACAGCGCGCAGCATCATCGAGTTGCTCGGGGGTTTCCACGGAACAGGGTCCCGCGATCACCACCACGCTGCCACCACCCACGGGCACTCCACCCACCCTGACCACCGAGGGACCATCTCGGAAACTGCTGTCCACCCGGCGCCATTCTCCCACGGGGTGCACGACGGATTCGACCTCGTCAAGGGCATCGATACGCCCTGCAAGTTCGGAGTCCACCTTGTCGAGGGTGGCAATGATCGGGCGGTTCATCTCTGGACTGCGCGAGGTACGCACCCCTGAGGTTTCAAGCATTGCGGTGATCGCTGCCACACGCGCTTCGGGCGTCCCGGGCCAAAGGCGCAGAATCATCGCGAACCTCCCTTGGCCGGGCTGCTGCCCTTTTCGATCGCCTCAAATACCGCCGGCAAGCGGTCAGGATCAAAGTCCCCGCTGGCTCGCAGGAGCAAGTCCTCAAGGTTGGCCGGTGCGCTCGCGCCTTGATCGGCCAGGAGCCTCGCGCGCTCCTCCAACAGATTCAAAAGGGCACGGTCGAGAAAGGCTAGGTGATTTCTAGTTTGGGGTTGCATGGTTGATTCCTAGTCCGGTTGGGCCCCACAGAGGGCCGCTACAAAGTCAAAGGCCGCCTGGGCCCCATCTTGATCGGTGCCTTTGGTCCGGTGCAAGTGTTGCACAAGAGCACTGCCCGAAATGGCCAAATCCGTGTGTCCCGTCAGGGCCGTAATATCCCCCGGCGTGGCCACGCCAAAGCCCACGGCCAGGGGAGTCGATCCGGCCAAGTCGCGCACCTGGTCCAGCCAGCGCAACACTTCCGCATCAAAATGAGTGCGCTGCCCCGTGACCCCCACCCGGCCCACGCAGTACAGGAAACCGCTGGAAGCCTCGGCGGCCGCCCGAATGCGCGCGGGGGAGGAACGCGGGGTGGCGAAGAACACCGTACCCAAGTCCAACTCCTCGCAGGCATCTTGTAACTCACCGGCCAGCTCAGGCGGCAGGTCGGGCACGACAAAGCCGTCGCCTCCCACTGCCGCGAGGCGCTCGGCGCTGGCCCGTAAACCGCCCAAACCCACAAAGAGAGGATTGGTGTAGGAAAAAAGCATCACGGCCATTTGGCCTCCCTCTTGGCGATAGCGCTGGATCAGATCCAGGGTGCGGGTCGGAGTCATGCCCCCTTCCAAGCTGCGTTCGGCTGCCGCTTGCAAAACCGGTCCATCCGCTAGGGGATCAGAAAAAGGCAGGCCTAACTCCACGCAGACCGCGCCTGCTTTTTCGATGGCGTGAAGGGCAGCGAGGGTGCGCCCCACACCTCCGTCCCCGGCGGTCAAGTAGGGCGCAATTCCGGGGCAGCCCCCCTTCCGGCCGGCCTCTACAGCAGCTTGCAAACGGGGATTCATGCTTGGCCTCCCAAGAGCGGCAAGACCGTATCCAGGTCCTTGTCTCCCCGGCCGGAAAGCCCAAGCACAACTTGTTTGCCACGCCATTCTTCCCGGTGGCTCATGAGCCAACCGAGTGCATGGGAGGATTCAAGGGCGGGCAAAATCCCTTCCAAGCGAGCAAGGGCCGCGAAGCCTTCCAGAGCTTCATCATCCCTGGCGGTTTCATAACGGGCCCGACCAATGTCCGCCAGGTGCGCGTGTTCGGGGCCCACAGCGGGATAGTCCAAACCTGCGCTGATCGAATGGGTGCCTTGGATTTGACCATGCTCGTCCGAGAGCACGAGGGTCCGGCATCCGTGCAGCACACCCTCTTGCCCCCCGAGCCAACGGGCCGCGTGCTCTCCCGGCTCCGATCCGCGCCCACCCGCTTCCACGCCCACAAGAGTGACGGAGTCATGGGGCACAAAAGCCCGGAAGAGCCCAATCGCATTGGAGCCGCCCCCCACGCAAGCCACGGCTAAGTCCGGCAGGGACCCACCCCCTTGCGCTTGGAATTGCTCCTTGGCCTCGTCACCAATCACCTGATGAAAGGCGGCCACCATGGTGGGGAAGGGATGAGGTCCGAGGGCAGATCCCAAGAGGTAATGGGCATCGGGATCGGAAACCCAAGCTCGCAGGGCCTCGTTCACCGCGTCCTTGAGTGTGCGCTGCCCACTCTTGACCGGCTCGACCCGCGCCCCGAGCAAGTGCATGCGCTCCACGTTCGGCCGCTGACGTTGCATATCTACCTCACCCATGTAGACCACGCATTCCAAACCAAGCAAAGCACAAACCGTAGCACTGGCAACACCGTGTTGGCCCGCTCCGGTCTCCGCCAGAATGCGTGTCTTGCCCATGCGCTTAGCCAAGAGTGCTTGGCCCAGGGCGTTGTTCAACTTGTGGGCACCCGTGTGCAATAGGTCCTCCCGTTTGATCCACAGGTCCAAGCCCCATTCTTGACTCAGGCGCCGGGCATGAAAGAGGGGCGTTGCCCTTCCCGCAAAGTCCCGTCTCAGGCGCTGGAGCTCCTGCTCAAACGCCCCGTCACCAGTGGCTTCGATGTAAGCCGCCTCCAATTCCAAGAGCGCCGGCATCAGGGTCTCGGGTGCATAGCAACCACCGAAGCGGCCAAAGTGCGTTGGCAATTGGAAGGTACTCATGATGGACTCTTTTGTTGAGCAAAAGCGCGCTGAGCTTGGCGCACAAAATCACGGACACGCTGGGGATCTTTTTGGCCCGGTGAACTCTCCAGCCGCGAAGAAGCGTCGACCCCCAAGGGGCAGGTGCCCCGAATCGCAGAGGCCACGGTTTCGGGGTCGAGGCCCCCAGCCAAGAGGCAGGGCCCAGTGGCCGCAAGCTCCCGGGCGCAGGCCCGATCCACCAAGAGGCCACTGCCCCCGGCGGAAGAGGGATGGTCCAACACAAAGCCCTCAGCCACTCCAAACCAACGGGCCATTTGCACCAGCGCTCCCTCCTGCACGCCGATGCGACGGAGGATCGGAAATCCAAATCCCTTGAAGGGCTCTGGGTCCTGGTCGCCACACAGTTGCAGAAAACTCGCGCCGCTGTTTTCCATCAAGCGCGCAAGGGCTGCCACTTCTCCGTCCACCACCACCAAGACGCTGGCCTTGCCCTCGGGCACAAGGGCCACGAGGGACCCAAGGTCAGCTTCTGACACATGCCGGGGAGAGGGCTCATGGTGCACGAACCCAAACAGATCCGCCCCCGCTTCCACCCCAGCCCGCACGTCCTCCCCGCGGGTCAATCCGCAGATCTTGATTGTGGCGGGCTTCATGACTCGAGCACCTCGCGCCACTCACGCAGGGTGGCTTCGGGATCGGTCGAACGCATCAGGGCCGTACCCACCAACGCTGCGTCGGCCCCGGCCGCGCGCACGCGCAACAAATCTTCGGTGCCCTGCAAGCCGGATTCGGCCACGCTCAAAACCCCCTTTGGCATCAGGGGTAGAATGCGCTCCACCGTGGCCAAGTCGATAGAAAAGTCGCGTAGGTCCCGCGCATTGACGCCGATCGCACCCACTCCGATCTCAGGACAACAAAGCCGCGCCGCCTGTTCCAACTCGGCCTCATCGTGGACCTCAACCAGGGTGAACAGGCCTTGCTCCCTAGCGCAAACCGCAAGGTCCTGCAGCAGAGCATCTTCCAAGCAAGCACAAATCAAGAGCACCCCATCAGCGCCCATGGCGGGGCTTTCGAGCACCATCTCGGTAGAGATCAAAAAGTCCTTGCGCAAGCGCGGAATGCCTGCGGACTGCACCGCGGCCAGATCCCGGGGATGGCCTTGGAAATGTTCCTCTTCCGTGAGTATCGACAGGGCCGCAGCCCCGCCCCGTGCATAGGACTCGGCCCGTTTGGCCAGGTCTAACTCTTCGGATAGTTGGCCCTGGGAAGGAGCCCGGCGTTTGCATTCGGCGATAAGAGAAAGCCCCGGAGCCCCAAGCGCTCGACAAAAACGCTCGATCGAATCCCCTTCTCGAAGGTCCTGTTCGGGAGCGACTGCAGCCTCACGACTGGCGGCCTTGGCGGCCACGGATTCGAGAATCGGATCCAGGCGCGTCCCGGTCCAACGCACACCAGCAGGCAAGCTCATGAGGTGACCGCCACGGAGATCTGCACCCACTGCGCCAAGCGGTCCCGGGCCGCGCCCGAATCTAAGGCCTCCGCACCAAGGCGCACGCCTTCTTCGGCGCTGGTCGCCTTCTCAGCTAGCACCAGGGCTGCGGCAACGTTGTAGAGCAAGGCGTCCCGCAGGGGGCCGCCATCCCCATCGAGCAATCGGTGCAAGATCTTTGCGTTGTGTTCCGCATCGCCTCCGGCCAAGGCTGCCACCGGGGCCGCGTCGAGCCCAAGCTTGACCCCTTCTGTTTCAAACGTCTCGAGGCTCCCCAAGCATTGAACCCGGTTGGGTCCATCGAGGGTCAACTCGTCCGCTCCGCCGCCCCCATGCACCACCATGCCCCGCTCATGACCCAGTGACTCCAAAATCGAAGCCACTTCTTGCAATCGAGATCCATCAGAGATCCCCACCAACTGGCGGCGCACACCACCGGGATTGGCGAGGGGTCCGAGGCTATTGAAAATCGTACGAATCCCAAGCGCCTTACGCACGGGACCCGCGTGGCGCATGGCCGGGTGATAAAGGGGGGCGTGCAAGTAGGTGATGCCCACCTGGTCAAGCACCTCCCGAGCTTGGTCAGGGGTCAACTCGATGCAAACCCCAAGGGCTTCGAGCAGGTCGGCGGAACCGGACTTGGACGAGGCTGCCCGGTTGCCATGCTTAACCACGCGAGCCCCCGCCGAGGCGGCCACCAGGGCAGCAGCGGTGGACAGGTTAAAGGTGCCCAGCCCGTCTCCTCCCGTGCCACAGGTATCGATTGCTTGGGGATGGGAGTGCTCGAAGGTCAGCATGTTGCCACGCAGGGCACGTACTGCCCCGAGCAACTCGTCTTGGGTTTCCCGACGCTGGGCCAAACTCGCCAAGAGTGCCGCAAGCACTAAGGGATCGGTTTCTCCCCCAAAGATCTCGCCGAACACCGCTTCGCAATCGGAAGCAGTAAGGGTTGCGCCCCCTTGCACCGCGGCCAAGGCGTCCCGGGAATTCACAGACTGCTCCCCGGACTGCGGGCAGCCACCGGTTCCCCCGCCGCCGCCAAAAAGTTCGCCAGAATGCGCGTACCCAGGGGCGTCAAGATCGACTCGGGATGGAACTGCACGCCAAAGCGCGGTCCCAGGGTGTCCTCGACCCCCATCACATGCCCATCTTCGGTCCAGGCGATGAGCGTCAAGTTTTCCGGCAAGCTGACCCGTTCCGCCACCAACGAGTGATAGCGCGCACAGGGGAAAGGACTCTGCACGCCGCGAAACAAAGGGCCCTTGGCGTGGTGCACCAAGCTCGCCTTGCCATGCACGGGGGAGGGATCCACCAGCAATTTCCCACCGGCCTGCTCCACAATGGCTTGGTGCCCAAGGCAAACCCCCAACACGGGCACACTGGGATCCAGAGCTGCAAGCAACTCCATGGTGATGCCCGCGTCCTTGGGCCGGCCCGGACCCGGAGAGATCACAACGGCGGACGCGCCCAAGGCCAATGCCTCATCACACGTCAGCGCGTCGTTACGCTTCACCACCACCTCGGCACCAAGACCGGCAAGGGCCTGCACCAAGTTGTAGGTGAATGAATCGTAGTTATCGATGAGCAGGATCATGACTGGCCTCCCACGCCCTTGTCGCCCTTCGGCTGAAAGGCTGGCTCTGCCGCCATGGCCACGGTTTCCCCGAGGGCCTGGGCCTTGTGCAGGGTTTCTTCATGTTCGAGTTCCGGATTCGACTCCCAGACAATGCCGGCCCCCGCTTGCCAGTGGACCCGGTCCTTTTGCACCACCAGGGTTCGGATGGTGATCGCCAGTTCCGCCGCCCCGGAGCCATCGAAGTAGCCAAAGGCGCCTGCATAGGGACCGCGGCAACGGCCCTCAAGAGCGGTGACAAGCTCTAATGCACGCACCTTGGGTGCTCCTGAAACCGTGCCGGCTGGGAAGCAAGCAGCGGCCAAATCGAGGGCATCGGCGCCCGCCGCCAAGCGAGACTCGACCCGGCTGACCAGGTGCTGCACCCGTGGGAATTTTTCAAGCACCGCGTGTTCGCAAACCCGCACGCTCCCGACCCGGGCCACTCGGCCCAGATCGTTCCGCGCCAAGTCCACCAACATGTCATGCTCAGCCCGTTCCTTTGGATCCGTCAAGAGTTCCTGACCCAACAACCGATCTTGCTCTTCGTCCCCGCCCCGCGGCCGGGTACCAGCAATCGGAACCGCTTGACAAACTCCGCCCCGCAGGGAAACCAAACGTTCGGGCGATGACCCAATCAAGGTGATGTCTTCCGACGCCCAATAGAACATGTGGGGCGCGGGATTCACCAAGCGCAGCACCCGGTACAGGGTGAACGGGTCCCCCGCAAAGCGGCGGGAAAAACCTTGGCTCAGCACAGCCTGAAAAACCTCGCCCTCGCCAATCATATGGCGCAGGGTTTCTACAGCTTCCATGTACGCGCTCGCTTCCGTGGTGCGTTCGGGTTGATCGTCCAGCAAGGAGAACCCCTTGAAGTCTCCCGCGTCGGTCAATAGCTCACGGGTCAATTCCTCCAACTTCTTCTCCGCTGCGCTGCGATCAGCGGATCCAGCTGGACATGCGGTGATCACATACAAGCGTTGGGTCGCGTGGTCAAATGCCACAACATCGCGGAACAGATCAAAGCAAGCATCCGGCGAGCCAAAGGGATCGTTTTCTTGACGCTTGATGCGTGGCTCCAATTCCGTGACCCACTCGTGACCAAAGAACCCAAGCCAGCCCCCCACCAGGGGCGGTAACCCCGGAGGCGCTTTTGGCACCGCATGGGACTTGAGTGCAGCGCGCAGAGCTTCCAGTGCGCTGCCCTTGGTCGTCTTGCTCTTGCCTCCCTCGGTCATGGTGACCTCCCCGGCCCGGGCGCGTAGGGAAGCGCAGGGATTGACCGCCACAAACGAATAGCGGGCAAGCCGCATGACTCCCTCGACAGATTCGAGCAGCACGCCCTCGTGGCCGCTAGCCCGCAGAGCACGGAATGCCTGCACGGGGGTAAACAAGTCCGCGGGCAAAACCCACCAAGCCAGTTGGTACTGGTCGGCGTCTTTGTCGGTGGATCGGGAAAGGGGTGAAGTCACTCGGGGCCTCGCAATATTTTGAGCACGGATGGGTTCTGCACGCTGGGCAGGATAGAAAAAAGAAACGCGAGCCCCCAGAAGATCTGGGGGCCCGCGATGAACATCAGGGAAAGGGGAAGGTCAAAGGATCTTCTGCCCAGTCCGCTGCACCGCGGGCTGGGGCCACCAAAGCCCGATTTGCCCTAGGAGGGCAGGGCTTTTGGCAGGGGAGAACTGGCTCCCCAAGAAATCCAAGGTCGGGCTTTTCATAGTCGAAGGCTAGACCACCCAGGCGAAGAGCGCAAGAAACAGTCTCAAGTCCAGACAAAGCAGCATTCAAGCAGGCGCGGTGGCCACGGTCTTAGGGCTGGTGAACTGGCGATGGCCCTCGATGCCTCCCAGGAACCCCATGCCCGACTGACGAGCTCCAACCCAGGGGGTTCCGGGTGCTCCACCTAGGTAGCGGTTGACCCCAACCTGCCCTGCGCGCAAGGCAGCGGATACCCGGTGCCCACGTTCAGGGTCAGAAGTCCACACATTTGCGCCAAGACCATAAATTGTGTCATTGGCCTTCTCGATGGCCTCCTCTTCGGTCTCAAAAGTACTCAGGCAAACGACCGGGCCAAAGGTCTCGTCTCGCCTCACCTTGGCATCCTCGGGGGCATCGACGATCACCGTGGCAGGATAAAACCACCCAGGTCCCTCGGGCAATTCGCCCCCGATAGCAATGCGTGCCCCCTTTTCCCGTGCGTCCGCCACATGGGCCACCACATTGTCCCGCTGGGATTCGCTCACCAAGGGACCCATGCAGGTCCCTTTGGCCAGGGGATCCCCGAAGGGCCAGTTGGCCACTTCCTTGAGCACGAGCTCTTCAATTTTTTCAGCCACGGAACTCTCCACCAAGACTCGTTCCACGCTGCAACAAACCTGGCCCGTGTTGCTCAAGGAAAACTGGGTAGCGGAAAGCGCTGCAGCTTCTAAGTCCGAGTCCGCAAAGATGATCAGAGGGTCCTTACCACCGAGCTCAAGCACCACGCGCTTCAAGCCCCCTGCGGCACTGCGCATGATGGCGATGCCTGTAGCGCGACTACCCACAAAAGCAACCATGTCCACGTCCGCGTCCACCAACGCAGCGCCCACCGCCCCCTCTCCCTGCAGCAATTCCAGCACTCCCTCTGGCAGCTGTTCCTGAAACAGGCGCGCGAGATAGGCACCGGTCAGGGGCACGTGCTCACTGGGCTTGAACACCACGGTATTGCCGGCCCCCAAGGCCGGAACCAACATCTGGGCAGGCATACCCACGGGGAAATTCCAGGGAGTGATCACCGCCACCACTCCGTGGGGCTCCCTGGTGAGCAACACCCGGTCTTCGCTCCCCGGCACAATTTCAGGAGCAATCGCCTGGGCCACGCGCTCGAGTTCTTCGGTCAAGCGTTGGCAGTATCCGCGTACCTCGCCCACTGCTCGGTCGAGGGGCTTGCCCATCTCCCGCGACAACACCGCCCCGAGTTCCGGTGCCTGTTCCCCCATGCGCTCTAGTGCAGCGCGCACAAGGTCCAATCGCTGGCTAGATTCCATATCCCGCCAGGCGGGCCAAGCAGCCCGGGCCCGGGCCACAGCGGCCTGCACGTCGGCCCCTGTAGCACAGGGAACCTCTTCGATTAACTCACCCGTGGCGGGATCCAGATTGCGGATAGTGGCTTGACTCATGCCCCCATATTGCCCCAATTACGGGGCAACTGACCAGAGAGCGATCCGGATAATTCCGGCCCCTAGAGCAACCAGCCGCCGGCCACTTCCAAGTTTTGGCCGATCACGTAGCTCGCGTCCGGAGAGAGCAACCAATTCACCGCTGCTGCCACCTCCTCGGGCTTGCCCCCGCGACCGCTGGGAATGCGCGCGATGCGTTCGGGATCATGGGTTTCTGGGGCAGCACCCACGTGGGGAATGACCCCGGGAGAAACCATGTTGATGCGCACCCCATGGGGCGCTTCCTCCAAAGCCGCGGACTTCATCCAAACAAGCAGTGCGGTTTTTGCTGCGGTGTAGGCAGCGGTAGTTTCTCGTCCCCGCAAACCGTCCAGGCCCGCGGTGCCAAAAAACACCGCCGCCCCCCCGGATTCCCGCAGGGCAGCCCGGGCCCCATCCAGCAGGTCTGCGGCCGAGAGCATATTGCTACGCCAGAGGGATTGGATCTGATCACGCCCGGTCTCGGAAGGCGCGCCGCTGAAAAACTCGCCCATGGCGTGCACAACCCCGTCCAATTGACCTTCCCGAGCCAAGACCGCTTGCACCACCTGTTGGGCTGCGCCCTCTTCGGTCAAATCCGCTTGGTGCACCTGGTCCGCGCCAAACCGCTGGATCAAACCCTCGCGACCCCGGGAAGACCGGTGCACTCCGTGCACGCGCCAGCCCTGCCCTGCGAGGCGTTCGGCACAGGCAAGCCCAAGACCTTGGGCCGCACCGCTCAACAGAACTACAGGAGAATTTGCCACAGGCCCAAGCTAACCGAAGCCCGGGGGCCTCAGTTCACCCAACCGGCGCGACCAAAGGGCCAAAGGCGTGCGCGCACGATCCCCTGCAAGCAATCGATGGGTACCTGACCAAACTCACGGCTGTCCGAGCTATGGAGACGGTTGTCCCCAAGAACGAAGAAGTGACCAGAGGCCACGGTGCAATGTTTGAAACTGGCGTGGTCTATGGACCCCGCGTCGAGATAGGGCTCCTCGAGCACCTCTCCGTTGACCCAAACCTTGCCAAAGGCAATCAAAATATCGTCCCCGGGCAAGCCGACCACACGCTTGACGTAATCGAGGCTGTGATCGAGGGGGTACTTGAGGACCACCACGTCACCGCGCCCCATGGGGAAAAGGTGGTAAAAGAAATCATCCACCACGATCCGATCCGAATTCAAAATCCCGGGATACATGGAGGAACCGCGCACCTGGGAAACATGAAAGCACAGGCTCCAGAAAATAGCAGCGAAAGCTAATCCTTGGGGGAACCACCGGTACCAACGACGGAGAAAACCCCCAACCGAAGGCCGAACGCCAGGCGAGTTTTTCTCCTGGGACGAAAGACCCAAAGGAAAGACCCCTGGGGAAAAAGAAGCGCGTGCAACGATCTGCCGGGCGGGCGTCGAAAGAGTGATCGGCGGGGCGAGCAGGGCCGCACGCGTAGATTCGGATTCCAGATTCCCTATAAGGGCATTATCCGCCCGGGGCGCCTGGGAATCTGAGTTCATGAGAGGCCTATCGACCAACCCAGAGGCTCATCTTGAGGCCCAAGTCCGGAGGGCTTTCAGTGCACTGGAATGCCCAGGACTGCACCCGCGTCCACCCCTGCCAAGCGGGGGCCAGGCCGGGCAGATACAGGCTCAGGTTTGATTCCCGTAAGTACTGGATGCCGCTCTGTGCTGGTCATCCGAACGGTTGATGGTGAAAGCCCCCACTTCCATCGACCGTCCCCACTCTTGCAACCGGCCGAAGTGAACCACTCGGGACGTGTCCCTAAGAGACTTGAAGCTTCCATTACAGCTGTACCTGCCGTACGCTGAAGGTTAAGCACCACCAAGACACGATCCTCGAAGGCCCGGGAACGTCGCTAGATCCCCGCACTCAACTCCTCGCCGCCACTTTGGTCATGACCCAACGCCTCGCTGCAACCCTGCAAGTTACAGGGAAAGAACTGCGCGAAACCCTGCGCGATCGCCAGACCGCCTTCACCACCCTGGTCTTGCCTATCTGCATGTACCCGGTGTTGTTCTGGATCATGGCCCAAGGTTTCTTGGTCCTTCAAGGTCAGAAAGAACGCACCGAAGTTCACGTGGGAGTCGTCAACCAAGGCCTGCTAGAAGATGACCTCTTGCGGGCGATCGACCAGGGTCCGGAGCCAGGCACTGCGAACCGCTTGGTGTTGGTGGATTTGGGCTTCCAAGAGGATGTGCCCCCTGGGGATTTACTGGAAGCCACAAGCGGGGTCGGCGAGCCCCAAGGCCCTCCCCTCGCGGGCGTCTTGAGTTTTGGGCCGAACGGTGCCCATTTGCATGTCAATCGCAGTGAGCCCAAAGGGGAACTGGCCGAGTCCCGGGTGACCAAGCGCCTCGCCCAGCATGTGGGTCAATTGCGCGAGCAAGCAGCCGAAGCGGGCGGGCACGCCGCAAGCGCCCTGGAACCCTTATATCTTGAGCGAGTCGACGTGGGCCCGGAGAGCGACAAGGGCGCCCTGCTGCTTGCCACCTTGCTGCCCATGCTGTTGGTGACCATGTGCGTCATGGGGGCCTTTTTCCCGGCAGTGGACCTGTCCGCAGGCGAGCGCGAACGGGGCACGGCGGAGACCACGCTTCTGCTGCCGGTACCCCGTCTTTGGGTCCTACAGGGCAAGGTATTGGCGGTGGCGAGCTTGGCCATGATCGCCACGACCTTCAACCTGTTGGCCCTCGGAATCTCCGCAGAGGGCCTGCTGGCCACCATTCTTCAGGGCAGCAACATCACCATCAACTTGCCCTGGCAAGAACTGCTGGCCGTGGCTCCCCTAGCATTGCTCTTCGCCCTTTTCGTGGCAGCCACGCTCACCGCGACTTCCGGAATGGCGCGCAACTTCAAGGAAGCCCAAGCCATGCTAGGCCCCGTGCAGATGGTCTTCATCCTGCCTGCCATCGCGGGCATCATGCCTGGCATCGACTTGACCCCGGGCCTCGCCTTGGTGCCCGTCCTGAACGTGACCCTTGCAGCCAAATCCATGTTGCTCGGAAAAGTCCTGCCCCTGGAATATGCCCTTGTGGCGGGATCGCTCTTGCTGAGCGCTTGGTTGGCCTTGAAGTTCGCCGTCCGCCTACTATCCCGCGAGGCATTTGCCACCACTTCCGCCACGATCTCCTGGCCACAACTGTTTTCCTTCCTACGCTCTGACGGGGATGCAAGCCGATGACCCTTGATACCAATACGAATGCCCCTGCAATTCACGCCGAGGCCCTAACCAAGATTTTCTCTGACCCCGAGCGCGGAAAGGTAGCAGCGGTCCAGGATCTCGACCTGGCTTGCAACTATGGCGAGGTGATGGGCCTTCTGGGTCCCAATGGCGCTGGGAAAACCACGACCCTGCGTATGCTCTCCACAATCCTTGCTCCCACAAGGGGCCGGGGCACCGTGGCCGGTGCGGACATAACCAATGACCCCATCGGCGTGCGCAAACGAATCGGGTTCCTGTCCGGGACCACCGGGCTCTATCCGCGCTTGACGGCTGAAGAGGTCCTGCAGTATTTCGGCCGCTTGCATGGCATGGACGAGGACACCCTCGGTCAACGACTTGAAGTGGTGGTCAAGGCCTTTGACCTAAAGGACTTCCTTTCGGGCCGTTGCGAATCACTCTCCACCGGCCAAAAGCAACGGGTATCGATTGCCCGGGCAGTGATCCATGACCCGCGGGTTTTGATCCTGGATGAGCCCACCACCGGCCTCGACCTGCTCGCGGCCAGTGACATGATTCGCTTCGTCGAATCCCGCCGGGAAGAAGGTCGCTGCGTGCTGTTTTCAACCCACATCTTGTCCGAAGCAGAGCGCCTCTGCGACCGCATCGCCATCGTGCATGCGGGAAGAGTCCTGGCGGTGGGCACGCAAGAGGAACTGCGTGAAGACACCGGCGAGAAGTGGCTCGAAGACGTGTTTCGCGCTTTCGTTGCCCGGGCTGATCATTCTCCTGAACAAGCAGCGGACCAGCCCCAAGCCAACATCACCGGCGGAGAGCCTCACAAGTGAGAGGCGCCTCGATCACCCGCACGGTCTTCCGCGTGGAAGTCGTGCAGCTCCTGCGGGATCGGCGTGCGTTCTTTGCAGCGGTGCTCTTGCCGGTGTTTTTGTACCCGCTCATGTTGTCGGGCAGCGACCTCTTAAAGAATGCCGCAGTGGGCAGCTTGGAAGAGCGCGAGTTGACCGTCCTGGTGGATTCGGGCGATGCGCCCCCCGAGCTCGCAACGCGCTTGCTCGATGCGGTCGGAGGCCCCGCCACTTTGATTGTGAATGGGGATGCCAGCAGCCTGACGAACCAACCCGCTGCCTCGTTCCCAGAGACTCACCGCCGGCAGATCGAAGACGCATGGCGTGAACTGGTGGGAGACACAGCCCAAGCGGTCTTGATCCTCGAGGGTGGCGCGACTGCCACAGGACAGCTGCGCGCCACGATTTGGTACGAACGCAAGGACGAATCCTCGCGAACCCTGTCTGGACGCCTTCGCGAGCGACTGCAGTCCCTAGCGGAGATCATGACCGTTGAACGCCGAGTGGACCTCTTAGGGGCCGACCCGGGAGCAGCATTGGCCCTCGAAGTGCACGACCAAGCCACGGCCGAAGACAAGGGCGCAGCCAACCTGGCGCGTTTCCTGCCAATCATGTTGGTGTTCTTGCTGCTTGGGGGAGGCTCCTTTGCAGCCCTCTCCATCTTTGCGGGCGAGCGCGAAGCGGGCACCCTGGAAACCTTGCTGGTCAGTCCGGCAAACAAGAGCGCTGTGGTGCTCGGCAAGTTTGGCGCAGTCTTGCTGACTGGTTTAGCCTGCCTTGTCTCAAATATTCTGGGCCTCTACCTAGCAGCACAACTCGGCTGGGAGGGACTGTCCGGTGGAGGCTCCGGAGGCATCAGCTTGGAGCGCCTCGCCGGAGCCTTCGTGTTCGTCCCCGCCTGTATTTTGGTCTGCGCCATCCTGTGCCTTGCCTGTGGCCGGGCGCGCAGTTTCCGCGAAGGCCAGCACAAGTTGCTGCCCTTGATGCTAGCCCTGGCGGTGCCCAATCTGGTGGTCTTGGCGCCCGGCCTAGAGCACAACTACCTGTTGGCCCTGGTGCCCCTGACCGGCGCGGCCCTTTCCCTGCGGGACGCCCTGTTGGGTGAGCTCACCCTTGGTGTCACCCTGGCCATGATCCTCAGCCATCTCGCCTGGAGCGCTTTTGCCGTGCGCCAGTTGGCAGGCCTGCTTGACGCCGAGAGGGTCTTGATTGGCGCCGCCTCAGCAGAGGAAGCGGGCAACCGCCGCCTAGCCTCGCGCCACGCCCAAGCCTATGGCTTCGGAGCAGTGCTGCTGATGCTCGGGCTGGCGTCTCGCCTGCAAGCCCAGGACATGCTGAACGGGCTCTTGACCACTCTTTGGGGCATGATGTTGCCCCTGGCTCTGGTTTGCCTGTGGCATGCGAATCGACGCTTTGGCCCGGCTCGCCCATTGGATTTCATCCGCAGCCGGCCGCGCATCATCGACCTATTCCTGGCGATTCTGATTGCACCGGGCTTGGCCTGGGTTATCGAGTACCTCGTGCGGGCCCAAGAATTCGTGTTGCCCCTGCCTGAAGCGGTGACCCAGAACCCAGCCCTAGCACAGTTCTTCCAGAGCACCTCCCTTGGGACCCTGCTCTTCGCCATGGCGGTCAGCCCCGGCATTGTGGAAGAGCTCCTGTTCCGCGGCGCAATCCTAGGCACCCTCGCCCGGGACAAAAAACCCGTGCGCGCCGTGGTGATCTCGTCCCTCTTCTTCTCGGCGGCCCACGCGTCCCTGCACCGCCTGATGCCGACCTTCTTGATCGGCAGCCTCTTGGGCACGATCACCCTGCGTTCGGGCAGCCTGTGGCCAGCGGTGGTGCTGCATGTGACCTACAACTCTTGGGTCATGCTGCTGGGCACCGAGCGCTTGCCCGAGGTGCTCGTGACGGGCTGGGGCCAACACCTGGTCTGGCTCGCCCTGCCGAGTCTGTTCTTGCTGCTGCGCCCCCGAAAACCTCGATCAGCGAATTGACGCGCCCATGATGCGGCCCTGCTCCACGTCGGTCCAGACTAACCCCCAGCCCTTGGGAAGGGCCAGCAATCGGGCGCAGCCGTCGGAGCGCTTGCCCGTGACAGTTGCCACGGTCTGAATCGAACCCAACTCGGACCCGATGGTTCGTACAACCCAGGCGCCTCCGGTTTCGGTGGACTCCAACCAGGAAACCAATAGCCGGCCCTGCTGGTCAAAGCAGGCGCTAATCTGCCCCTTGGCTGCTCCGCGGTCGATCTGCCTCGCCGGGCCAAAGCTCTGGCCCCCGTCCTCCGAAAGGCACACCTGAATGCGCGAGACTCCCTCGGCATCCTCGGTGTACCACGCGAGGGCCACCTCTTCACCGTCCACGGCCAAGGCCGGACCGTTGACCGGACAAGCCGGGTATTCCCAATTGTCCTTATGCACGGAAAAAGGCTCGCTCCAGCCGTCCGCTTCGGACCAACGGGCCAACTGAATGTCCCGTAAGCCCTCATCCGAACGGTCACGCCAAGCGACGAGGGCCGACCCATCATCCAGAACGATCAAACTCGTTGGACAGCACTCGCAGGTCTTTCCGTCGAGCACGCTCTCGGGGCCACGACGGCCGTCCCCGTACAACACGCGGCTCATGAGGGTCATGGGCCCTTTGTCACCCATCAAGCGACCATCCAACCAAACGGCCAACACGCCCCCTTGATCCAAGGTCGCGAGGGAGGCAAAACCGTGCTCACCGGGGCCCGTGTCCTCGTGAACGGGGCCTTGCTCGGCAAACTCGCCGTCCTCTTGGCGCAGGGCGTATTGCACGTGATAGTCATAGGTTCCCGCTTCTGCTTTTTTCAGCCAAGTCACGAGCTCGCCAGCGGAAGAAATCGCCGGGCTGTCTGCCCAGTTCACAAACCAGTCGCTGCCCTCCACAAGGCTTTGCTCCTCTTCAAAAGAAAGCTGATCCCCTTCCAACTGCAGGCGCGTCGCGATCAGCGCGTGCTCTCCGTCTCCCAAGCTGCGGGTGGCCAACACGCGGCCCGCGTCAGCGACCCGGGGGAATCGGCCAGCGGGACCTTCCACCGCTGACTGCACCTGGACGGCACCGGATTCCACAGTGGGAGCCGGCTCCTCGGCCGTACCGCAGGATTGGGCGTAAAGAACCACGCCTACTCCAGCAAAGCCAAGCAGGGTTCCAATAATCAGGGAGGGGGTCGTGCGCCGGGCTCCGGCAACACCAAGACGGGCAAAAGGCAAGGTAAACAGGGGGGTAGTAGAAAAGACGAGGGCCGCGACCCCTGCGGGAAGTTCCCGCAGGGCTAAATGATAGGGAACCAAACCGAGGACAGAGCCGGTGATCGAAGCAATCAAGAGGGCGCGCAGACCAGCCCTTCGTCGAAAGGGCTTGGCCAGTTCAGCAAACTCCCTCCCCACGCCCGTGACCGGGCTCCCCCGGGAGATGACCCCAAGGACGGTGGCCAACATGAAAGCGCCGATCACGCCCCCGGTCAGGCGCATGCCTGCACCCGTGAACACGCCGGCCCCTTGCATGCCCTCGTGTCCGCTCAAAATCGCCGCGGTAATAGCAAGCGCGTTGACCGCGGCAATCATTGCCCCACGGCGGCGAATTTTGGGATCAAGAGATCCTCCACCCCCACCGCTGCGCAAAACCAAGAGTACACCGGCCAAAACCAGGCCGCCTCCCACAAGGCTGCCCGAATCCATTACGTCGCCGAACAACCAATGGGCACCGATGACGGTCAAGGGCACATTGGCCAGGGACACCACCGCTGTGGTTTGCACACCGCACATGGGTAGGGCGGCAAAGTACATGGCATCCCCAATGGCAAAACCCAATAGCCCGCTGATCAGCATTTGGGTCACGGCGCCTGAGGGAACGCCCCCATCTCCAATGGCTGCTCCGATGATAAAGAACAGAACCGTCGCCAGAACGTTCTTGAAGAGCACCGCGGCGCTGGCGCTGGGCGGATCCGGCGCGGCGAAAATGCGCGAGAAAAGGTGCGAAGCCACGGCCCAACTGCCCGCGGAGAAAATGCCCGCAAAGAGCCCCCAGAAACTCAATTCAAGCAAGTGAAGAACTCCAACGAAGAGCGCCGCGCACCAAAGATGGAAGCGCGGCGTTCATGAATGAAAATTGAGTCGAGGGCACCCGGGATAGCACCCGGGCGAACGCTCATGAGCCCTTGCGGGCCTTGTGCTTGGCAGTGTGGTACTTACCGGAGCCCATGCCTATTTTACGCACGCGCTTACGACCGCGGGTGGGACCGCCAGCTTTGGTTTGGGACTTGGCCATGACTGTTCTTGGATCTTTGGTGGGGACTCTGAGGCTTCGTCGTGCCCCTCAAGAGGCACGATCGAGCCGAGGAGGGTAGCCGCTTGAGGGCCAGAGGGCAAGGTTCTAGTCTTCCTTTGGTGGGTTCCCCGACTCCTGGGGCCCCTCGGAGGTGGGTTCAGCAGCCGGCCAACCGGTGAATTCGAAGCGATAAGTCGCTTCCGGGATGTCCTTGGGCAGGGAGTCAATCATGCGCTTCAGGGCAAATCTGAGGCGCCGTTCGAACATCTCGGTGGCGTCTGGGGTGCTCCCAGGGGGGAAAACCTGGACTCCCATGGCGTTGTCCCCCACCAGCACTCCGTGGCCCAGCAGGCTCGGAGCGGGCATGCTGATCACCACATCCAGGCCCTCCTGATGCACGGCGTTGCGGGGAATGGTCTCGATGTTGACCCCAAAAATAGCCGGGGGCTGGTCGGGATCTTCGGACTGGACCACGTGGGTCACGATCCACGGTTGCTCCGCGGAAAAGCGAGACATGGAGAGGGCCTGGCTAATCCCCGGCGCTCCCAATTCCAGATAGAGCTTCACCCGGCCTTCGGCGGTGGTGGGCGCGGCCCTGCGGATCTCGTCACGACTGTCTTCCGCGAGGGACACCTGCCAGCGGAAGAATGCGGGCACGGCCATGCCCATGACCACGATGCCTAGCAAGTAGTAGATGGCCCGGGGGCCTGAGGGCTTGTCTTGGGTTTCCATGAGCAGTGCATTGTCCTCGATGGGTGTTCCCGGCGCAACTGCCCCGGGGCATTCCGGTTCTGTAGGGTGTCCTGGGTCATGTGCCCCTTCTCCAGCCCCTCCCCCCACAGAAGCCCTGTCTTCAACCCGGAGCAGACCTCAGTCCTAGGTCAGGGGCCAGCGAAATGACCACCAAGCGCCGCATTTTCATCGGGGACATCCAGGGCTGCCGGGTGGAGTTAGAGCAATTGCTCGAAAAACTCCGATTTGATCCCAGCAGTGACGTTTTACACCCGGTAGGCGACATGGTGAACCGCGGCCCCGATTCTGTGGGTGTGCTGCGATTGCTGAAAAGTCTCGATGCGGGAGGCGTACTCGGTAACCACGAAGTGCATCTTTTACGCACAGCTGCGGGCATGCGCCGACCGGCTCCCTCCGAACACATGGAGTGTGTGTTGGATGCACCGGATCGCCAAGAGCTGCTGGAGTGGCTGGCGGCCAGGCCCTGGTGCTTGGAGTGGGACGATTTGATCTGCATCCATGCGGGGGTGCATCCCGCCTGGGAACATCCCGCCCAACTGCTGGCGGGCATCCCCCCTACCGAACCCACCGATGACGCGGATTTTGCCGTGTTGGTTCGCCACTGCGACAGCTCGGGCCAGCGCGCGCCCAAGGACGAGCCGGACCCCGGGGCACCTTTTGTTCCCTGGTGGCAACTCTGGGAAGCCCGGACGAACGAAATCCGGAAGGTGGTTTTTGGGCACTGGGCTCGCCAGGGTCTTTTGATGCGAGACAAGGTCGTGGGGCTCGATTCGGGCTGTGTGTACGGTGGCGAGTTAAGCGCATGGATCCCAGAAGAAGGACGCCTCGTGCAAGTCCCCGCCCAAAAAGCCTGGTCACCGGTCACGCCACCCCGCAAACGATCATGAGCAGCCCCAAGGCAAACACGGGAGTTTCCTCAAAGCCTCGACAAGCCGACTGGTACGACACCCCGCGCTACTACGATCTCGTTTTTGACGAGGACACACCCCTCGAAGGATTTTTCCTAGAACAGGCTCACCAACTGTACGGTTCCTCCCGCGGACGACGCTGCCTGGAACCCGCCTGCGGCTCCGGCCGTCTGGTGGTGGAAATGGCACGCCGGAATTGGACAGTGAGCGGCAACGACATCTCAAAGCCCATGCTGGCCCATGCGCGCGGGCGCCTGAAGGAAGAGCACCTCAAGGCCCGACTCCTGCATGGGGACATGTGCGAACTAAGCCTCAAGGGACGCTTTGACCTGGCCCATTGCTTGGTCAGCACGTTCAAGTACTTAGACACCGAGTCCAAAGCCCGCCAGCACTTCACGCGTATAGCTGACCTCTTGGTACCCGGGGGCATTTACTGCCTCGGCATGCATCTGACAGACTATTCGCGCACCAAATACGAACGGGAGCGCTGGGTTGTGGAGGAGGGCGGCACGCGCGTCACATGCAACATCCAAGCCTGGCCTCCCCTGGCCAAAGAACGCAAAGAACGCATGCGCAGCCGCATGCGTATCGAGGAAAACGGCAGCGAGCATACCCAGGAAACCAACTGGTGGTTCCGCACCTACAGCGCGGACCAACTGCGCCGTACGATCGCCCAGGAGAAACGCCTGGAATTGGTCGCCGTGCACGACTTCCAATACGACCTGAACCAAACCGTGGAGCTCGACGGGGGTTTTGATGTGCTGCTGATCTTACGACGCAAGCCGGACCACGCGTAGCCGCAGCGGGTCCCCGCCATCTGCCCCTCTGTCACAAGAACCACGGGCGCACGCAGAGCGGGCCATGACCTTCCATTGCATGACGCCCCTCATCCATCAAAGGGCCTAAGCAGCAGGGTGTGGCTCGCGCTTCCGTTCCAACTCGACCCTACAAGGCCTAGCGCCCCGGGCCCTCGCGCAAGAGCACCTCATACAGGCGAATGAACCCCGAACGTTCGCCCATGGAAATCAAAGCGTCGTCGTTGTGCTCGGCCCGGGCAGCGAGGGAATGCAGGCCGCGCCCCGCCAAGATCTCCGCAGCGCTTTGAATCATGCCCTTCGACATACCCCGTCGCCGAAAAGCATCAGCAGTCCATAGCAGCAAAACCATGGGGGTCTCATCCCCCACCAAGGGATCGATCAAGGGCCCGGTAACGATCAAGCCCACGGTTTCTCCATCCGCCCCAATCGTCTGAAGAATCACCCCTGTGGGCGACTGAAGCACCCTTTGCAACAGTTTCAACCCGCAATCCTCAGGCGCTGGATCGTTGCGTAATTCCTCGCAAGAGCGCTCGACCAGTCTCTGGGCCAGGGGAGCAAGGGCCTCGCAATCGGCGGGGTCGGAAATCTCTTTTAGACTTAGGTTCATAGGAACGAGCGGCTCAGGAGGGAATGGAACGGGGACCGGGCATAGGGGCCCGAGCCCAACGGCGCTTGGCTCCCAGCGTCAGGTCATCGAGACAGGCTTGCACACAGGGCACCAACACCAACACCAAAATGGTCGCCGCCGCCAATCCAAAGAAGACGCTGATGGCCATCGGCTGCAAGAAACGCGCTTGGCCGCTGGAGAAAAAAGTCAGGGGCGTCAAGCCCGCCATGGTGGTCACGCTGGTGAGCAAAATGGGCCGGAAGCGCAGGGTGCCCGCTTCAATCAAAGAGGCCATGTACTCGACCCCCTGGGCCCGCCGCTGATTGACAAACTCAATCAAAATCAGCGAGTCATTGACCACCACTCCGCAGAGGGCCAAGAGGCCAATCAAGGACAGCAGGGTCATGTCGCGACCCATGATCAAGTGCCCCACCACCACGCCCACCAGAGCAAAGGGCACGATGGACATGATCACTAGGGGCTGCAGGTACGAGCGGAATAGGGTGCCGAGGATTGCAAAGATCAAAGCCAGCGCCACCAACGAGGCCTTGGCCAAACCCGCGAGGCTGCTTTCCGTGTCATCAAAATCCCCCAAGGGCTTGAGGGTCGTACCCCCGTGGGTTTGGGGCAAGTCCGAGTAACGCTCAAGCAAGGAATTGACAATATCCCGTGCATTGCCGTGACTGCGATCCACATCCGCGGTCAAGGTAATCGAACGCTGACGATCCCGACGGTGCAGAGATGCGGGGCCGGATCCCTCTTCCCAGGTGGCCACATCCTTGAGCCGCACACGGGCTCCCGTGCCTGTGGTGATCATCAAGCGCCCCAGGGCTCCAGGGTCTCCGCGAACGGTCTCGGGCAGCTTGACCACCACATCAAGATCATTCCCCCCCCGGCGCAGGCGCGCCCAGCGCAGGCCCTCCAGGGCAGTTCCGAGCTCCGCCACCAGCAAACCTTCGCTGACGCCCATCAGGCGCCCCGCTTCCGTGGGCTTGATGCGTAACTCGCGCTTGCCGCTGCGCACGGAACTGCGAATCTCATGGACCCCCGCAAAGCCGTACAGGTCTGCTTGGATCGCCTTCGCCGCAGCGGCCACTTGGGCCTCGTCCTGGCCCCGCAGAACCAATTCAATTGCGCGCCCGTTGACACCCGATTGGGGCTGGTCGATTTGCATGGTCTCCACCAGCGGCGAGACGTCGCTCAGATTGTTCCGCAACCACTGCACTACGGCCGTGGCGTCCATGGTGCGTTGATCTCCCTCGCGCAGCTCCACCCAAACCTGGGCCAAGTTCTGGCCCAACTCATAGTCCACGGCGTTTTGCGCCGAGACCCCGATCAGGGTGTTGATGCTCTCGAGATCGCTCTCTGGCATCGTCAGGCAAATGTCTTCCATCTTGCGAGCAACAGCTTCGCTGTCATCCAACGATGCATCCGGCACCAAGCGCACAGAGACGTAAAAGATCTTGGACTCAAAGTCATCGAAGAACACGAAGGGCAAGCGGTGTTGGGCCAGTGCGGCCACAAAAGCCAGCAACCCAAGACCCGCGCCCAGGACGCTCCAGCGCCAGGCCAGGCTGAATTTCAACAATCGCACGTATCCCGCGCGCAGTGGCTCGTACCAGTGCTTGGGCGCTTTCCCGGGGGCCAACGCTGCAGCTGCGCGCACCTTACGCGTGCGCCCCTTGGCCAGGTGGGCGGGCAAAATCGCCAGGGCTTCTACCAGGGAAATCGCAAGACAGGCAGAGACGATCAGGGGCAAGGGCTGCATGAACAAGCCCGCCTGTCCCGTCAACATCAATACAGGCAAGAAAGCCGCCATAGAAGTCAGCACCGTGGCTACCACCGGTGCGCCCACTTGAGTCACTCCTTGAATCGCCGCTTCCTCCGGGGGCAGCCCCTCTTCCATCAAACGGAATGCGTTTTCCCCCACCACAATCGCATCGTCCACCACCATGCCGAGCACTACGATCAGGGCAAACATAGTCACCATATTCAGACTGATGCCAGCGGCGTGGGCAATCGCGATGCCCCCCAGAAATGCCACGGGAATGCCCACAGCGGTCCAAAGGGCCACACGCCGATCGAGGAAAGCCAGCAGACACGCCAGCACCAGCACGCCACCCATCAAACCCGACTCGGTCATCACCGCCAGGCGATCTCGCACATAGATCGAGAGGTCCGAATTCGTGCCCAATTGCACCCCTGGGGGCAGATTGCTCCGATCCCCATCGAGCCACTCGTGGACCACGATGGAAAGGTCGATCAGGTCCGCTTCCGCATCCTTGTTGACCTGCATGTGCAGGCAGGGCTCCCCATTGAATCGAGCTCGGCTGAGTTCCCGCTCGAAGGCGTTGCTGACCTGGGCCACATCCCTCAAGCGCAGCATGGCGCCCCGGGGGTCCGGCCCCAGGGGCAGATCCAAGAGATCCTGGGGCTGGGTCACATCCGCGCGCACCCGCAACAACCAATCCCCCTCGGCGGTTTCCAGGGCGCCCACCGGCGCCTCCCTGGCTCGACCCGCCACCACTGCACCAATTTGAGCGAGGGTCAACCCCGTCCGCTCAAGGGCCGCGGGATCCACCTCGACCCACAGCTGTTCCTCCCGACTCCCCGTGACCACCACCTGGGCCACACCGCTGATCGCAGCCAACTCCTGCTGGATTCGATCGGCTTCCCGGGTCAAGACCACTTGGGATGCAGACCCATGAACGAACACCGCCAACACGGGGAAGACGTTTTTTTCCTCGAACACACGGGGCGCCTCGGCATCCGTGGGCAGGAAGAGGTCTCCCCGTCCAAGGGCATCGCGCACCTGAGCCAAGACCTCTGACACCTGCGCGCCGCCGGCCAACACCAGATGCACGCGACTGAACCCCTCGCTGGACGTGGAGAGAATGTCGTCGACCCCATCGATTTGTCCAAGCACCTCTTCGATGGGCTCCGTGATCAGGTCTTCCACATCCCCCGGCGCAGCTCCGCGCCAGACGGTAAAGATCTCAATCTTGCCCAGGGAAAAATTGGGAAAGACCTCGCGCGGCATGGCGAGATACGAAATCACCCCACTGATGACAATCATGGCCATCAACAGATTTGCGGCCACCGGGTTTTTCACCGACCAGCGAACAATTCCCCGGATCATGATCAGTGTCCGCCCGGTAAGGAGGAAGGGGTAGGACTCTTGGTCCCGCCCTGTTCGTCACCTAACAGCACCAGACTGCCCGGGGAAAGAGCCGCAAGTGGAGCCACGATCAAACGCTCGCCCACCTCCAGCCCCCCAAGGATCTCCAGGTCCCCGGCGCTCGTACGCCCCAGAACCAATTCCCGCGAAGCAGCCACCAAAGCCCCATCCTCGCCACTTTCGACCACCAGGGCCAGGGGCGTGCCCTGCTCCCAAATCAATTCGGAACGGCGCACGATGAGCGCATCTTCAAAGGGCGGTAGTTCCAAGGTCGCACTGGCAAAACCGGAAACCAAACCGCCGGCTCCTCCGCCGCTCAACTCGATCTCCAGTCCAACGTTGCGGGTCCCCGCGTCTGCCTGCGGGGAACGGCCCACCACCCGGCCGGCAACCGTACCCGGCCCCAAAACAGCCGCGCGCACCTGGACACCCGCTCCCATGACGACTTCTGCCGCTTCCCCTTCGGAGACAAATGCCCACATTCGCAAGGCCCCATCATCCACCAATGCCGTCACCGGTTGGCCCGGAGCAATCCAAGCCCCAAGGGCTGGCGCCTCGGCTCCCAAGACACCGGCAAAAGGTGCCTGCAAGGCGTGCTTTTCCAGGTAGACACGTGCGCTGGCGATTCCCGCCAGGGCTTGAGCTACTGCGGCCTGGGCCACTTCGATGGATAACTCGCTACTGCGAATCGCCAATTGGGCCTGACGCCAATTGGTGCGCGCGGCCACCGTGCGAGAGCGAGCCAAGTCATGGACCGTGGGTACATCCTGGCCCTTTTCGGCCAATTGATCCCAGCGTTGCTCTTCTGCCTGGGCAAGGTCCCGCCCTTCGACTGCCAAGCCCTCCAGAATTACGGCGGCGGAAAAAGCCTCTTCGGCTTCCGCAACCCGCGCCTTGTTTTCCAGCAAGACCGCGTCTAAGCGCTGCAACTCGGCCTCCGCGCTCTTGGAATCCAAAATCACCAGCACCTGACCCTCCGCAACCCGCGCACCCAATTTCCAGCCGGGCCAAACCCACTTCAATTCGCCCCCAAGGGGAAGAGCCAGGGTCGCGGAGCGCCTGGGCCCCAGATTGCCGTGGACCAGCACCTCGCGCGGGAGAGTCACCTCAGCCAGGGTTCGCCAGCCCACTTGCACCGCCGGGGTGACTTGGGGCGGAACCGGGGGGGGCGGGGGCGTGGTGGCAGCGATCCACTTGGCCGCTGCCAGGCCTGCCACGGTCAGCAGCAAGCCCATCAGGAATTGGTTGGGAAGTCTGGGGGACGAGGTCAAGAGTAGGCTGGGTTAGGTGCCGGGATTGGGCAAGGAGAGGGCTGCGGGCAAACAACCATGCAGATTCGCCACCAAGGGCTGGACGGGAGGCCATCGGGGCGGTTCAATCTTTGCCCCAAGTGCCGATCCCCCGGGCCGATTATGGTCTGGGTGAACTCCAGTGCGGATTCTAGTCCAGCACCCGACCCTCGGGCATCTTTACCTGGGCCATCCTCTTTTGGCCCTTGAGTCACCCTCCCTTCCGACACCCAAGCCCTTCTCAATCCCGTGGACGTCCAAGTCGAACAACCCAACCCAAGCCTCGCCCGCATTACCGTCACCGTTCCCGCCGATGAATTCCAAGGGGAATACAAGCGCGGCCTGCAGCACGAAAGAGGCCGGGTCAGCATGAAGGGCTTCCGCCCCGGCAAAGCCCCCATGGGCATGATCGAAAAGCAGATGGGGGCCGAACTCAAGGACGGCCTACAACAGCATTACATCGAGCAGGGATTCCGCAAGGCACAAGAAGAGCACAGCATCAAGCCCTTCTCCAACCCGCGCATCCCCAAGGAAGATGTCCAAATGGCCGAAGACGGCTCCTTCGAGGTTTCTTTCGAGATCTCCCTGCGCCCCGAAGTGGTCCTGGGCAACTACAAGGGCTTGTCCGTGGAAAGCGCCCTTGAGCCGATCACCGAGGACAACGTGGACCGGGCCGTCGACGACCTGCGTCAGCAACACGCGCGCCCCGAGCCCGCAAACGAGGACGGCCTTGGAGAAGGCGGCATGGCCCTCGCCGATGTGAATTTCCTCTTTGGCGAAGAAGTGGTCTTCGAGCGCACTGGCCTCCGTTTAGGCGTGAGCCAAGCCCCTCCTGGCATTGATCAGGACGGCTGGAAGGAAGCCCTCCTGGGCAAGCAAGAAGGGGACGATTTCACCATCCCGATCACCCTGCCCGACGCCATCGACAACGAAGAGGCCCGGGGCAAGCCCGGCACCTGCGCCGTGACCGTGTCCAAGGTCTTTGACATGGTGCCCCCCACGGACGAGGAACTCTGCAAGGGCAACGAAGTGGACGACATGGAGGCATTCCGCACCAAGCTGCGGGGGCACATGGAGAACCAAGCCCAAACCCAGGAGGAAACCCGCCAGGAAACTGAACTTCTGTCCAAAGTCCTCGAGGAGGCCACCTGCGATGTGCCCGATGGGGTGCTCAAGGAGCAAGCCGAGGTGCGTCTGCAGCAATTTGCCCAGGAACTGGAGCAGCGATCGGTCCCCGAGGCGGAGCGCGGCCCAGCTTTGGAAGAACAGCGCCCCCTCGCCCGCGAGGAAGCAGAGCGCGGATTGCGTGCACTCTTGGTGGTCGAAGCCCTTGCTGAAGCAGAAAGCCTCGAAGTGTCGGGCGATGCTATGAATGCGGAATTGGCTCAGATCGCCGAGCGCAACGGCACGGACATCGAAGAGGTTCGCAAGTACTACTCCGAGCAGAATATGTTCCAACAAATGGCTGTGGAGCTTCTGGAGCGCATGGTTCGTGCCTTCCTGCGAGAGCAGGCTGAGGTCAAGGATCCCGCCTGAGCAGCCGATAAGACCCTGAAGCACCTGAGGGAGTCGGACTCCTGAGCCGGATTATCCGGGTTCCCCTGAGTTCCTCCTTGCATCCACCCTCCCAGCCCCCTAAACAGCGAGCATGCATAACTACTATCCCGTCCCGTTTGTGATCGAGAAAACCGGCCGAGGCGAGCGCCAGTACGACATTTACTCGCGCCTGCTCGAGGACCGCATCATCTTCATTGGCACCACCATCGATGATGATGTGGCCAACGCAGTGATCGCCCAACTGCTGTTCCTCGACAAGAGCGGTCGCAACCAGGATGTCAAGATGTACATCAACTCCCCCGGTGGCTCGGTCACCGCTGGTCTCGCGATCTACGACACCATGAAGTTGGTCGAGCCCGAGATTCAGACCTTCTGTGTAGGCCAAGCAGCCTCCATGGGTGCAAGCCTCTTAGCTGGTGGTACTAAGGGCAAGCGATTCGCCCTGCCCAGTGCCCGCATCATGATTCACGAAATCGGCTTCGGCATGAGCGGCAAGTACGCGGAGAACCGGGACGAATTCGAAGAGTCCACGCGCCTCTTCGATGTGCTTAAAGGACACCTAGCCGCGGACAGTGGCAACTCGGTGGACAAGATCTCCAAGGCCATCGAATACAAGAACGTCTGGATGTCCCCTACCGAGGCCAAGGAATTTGGCCTCGTGGATCACATCGTGGGCACCGACGATGCTGCGAAAGCCGACTCCAAGGAGTAAAGGCCTTCAAGCGCCCGAGGAATGCGCACGAGACTTAGATTGGGGGCCCCATCGCTGCCCCGCTCAAAAACTCAATCAACAAAACTGCCTATAAATCGACATCGTGGAGCACCACGAGGGGATCTATCCCAGATTGAGACA
>JAPKBR010000009.1 GCA_028823345.1 Planctomycetota bacterium | reverse complement strand
GTGGGGGGAAGACCCACATCCGTGCGCTGCACGTTGTTGTGAACGCAGGTGAAACACTTGTGGAAGCTCGCGCGCTGCTGCTTTTGGCACTGAGCGGGGCTCACCTTATGGGCAAAAAGCACCGCTCGCCCATCAGTCCGCTGGGGACAGGTTCGATCAATTGCTTCGTTGGGGGCCATAACGGTAGGGAGAAGTGACTCTAGATTAGATCGGCCGAGGTAGGGGGGATATGGCCTCAGACCTGCCCGATTTGTTGGGATTTTCCCCTTTGTGGTTTCGGCGGGGGCGGCGATACCTCTCTTGGGGTCCTCCCGGGCGCATCAAGAGAGTGCGCCTACTCGTTTAGGTCTAGTCCCCGGGAACCCCTGGTCCTGGACCGCTCGCTGGCCGAGCCCTGATTCCTAGTCTGGTGCGTCGGCCAGTGCTGCCCGCAGGGCTCCGAGGGCCTCGGCCGCGGCCTCTGGGCCTCGGTGAGAATCACGGGAGAGTTCCACCGAGGCAACGCCCCGAAAGCCGACCTCCTGTAAGGCAGAAAGAACTCCTGGCAGGTCCAGGTCTCCTTGGCCGAAAGGCCTGTGCTCATGAATTCCGATGGGGCAATCGTCGAGGTGCACGTTCACTAGTTGCTCCCTGTGGGCGCGGATGACGTCGCCCTCGGGCCGGTCGCCAGTCACGACCAGGTGCCCCACGTCCAGAGTCAAGCCTAGGTCTCCCGCATCGGGGCCCAGGGTTTCGAGCAACGCCTTGTACCCGGCCGGCCCCTCAATGAACATGCCCGGCTCCGGTTCAAAGCCAATGACCACGCCCCTGGCACGGGCATGGACTAAGACCGAGCGCAACCCTTCGGCGAGGCGCTCCAACAGGGCCCGTGGGTCCTCCTGCGTGGAAAAGGTGGCACCGGTGGACTCCGTTCCAGCCCACAGGGACACGAGGGGAGCGCCCAGCTCGACCGCCAAGTCAATGCAGCGGCGATAGTAATCCACCCTGCGCTCGCGCCCCTCCCTATGGACGTTCATTAGGTTCGGATCGTGCTTGTGAGCGGGATCCAAAAGAAAACGCGCACCGGTTTCGATGGTCAGCGCAAGCCCCAGATCCACCGACTGCCGGCGTAATTGGGCAGCCTCGTTCGCGCCCAATCGATAAGGATCGAGCTGGCCCACATCGGGAGTGATGGCCACCGCTTGGTAGCCGATGTTTCCCAAGAGAGTCAGCGCCTCATCCAGGCGATGATGCGCCAAGCCATTTGTGTTGTACCCGAAGCGAATCATGGGGGTCATTCCTCGCGGGAGGTGTCAGCTTCGGCATCGTCCGGACTTTGAGCCACTTCTTTTTCATCTGAATCGTGCCCGGCCTCGTCATGACCCTGTTGGGCGCGGGCCTCCTCTTCGGAGGGGCCCTCGCTGGAAGGGTCTTCGAGCCAAGGACCCGAGGGTGTACCCCCGGGCTCGCTCTCTAAATTTTCGCGCTCGGTGATCGTGTAGTCCGGGACGCTTGGCACGGGGGTGGCGGGCTCGACCTGGTCGAGGGTCGTAACATCCTTCACCTCGCGAGCTTCCCGCTCGAGGTCCCAGCGCACGCGCCGCAACTCGTCTTCGATGCCCGCATCGCGCCACATCTGAGTCACCGCACGCCGGAGCTTCATCACTTGTGTCACCCCACGCATGGTGACCTGGGGCAAACTGCGCCCAAAGACAAGGATTGCCCCCCCGGCGATGACCACCAGCTCCACAAGATCTAGGTTTCCAAAAAGGCCTAACACGCCTGCAGTCTAGCGCTCTAGCCCACCTAGCGGGGAGACAAGATGCTAACCCGGGAACGGGTCCACCCAAGAAGGGGCGCAAGGTCGACTTTGATTCCAGACCCCTCCCCCTCCCGGTGAAAGATGCCCACCTCGAAGATAAAGTCGTGCCCAATGCGGCGCAGGAGCAGTTCTGAGCGCAGGGATCCTCCGCCAAAGATTGCGTGTTGAGCCAGCGCATCCACCTCCCACTTAGCATCGAGGGTTATGCGTCCGCGGTAGGTGATCGCCTCATAGAGGGTGTCCAGGTTCGCTTGGTTGCCCCGGTCATGAACCAACTGAAACTCAAACCAGTCCACCGGCTTGATGGCAAACACCGACTTGGAATAGGCGGTTTCGCCCTCATCAAACAGATAGCGCCCGTCATGTCGAACGCCCATGGGTATGCCAAAGGCCGTCGTCCCCAGGCTGCCTAAAAACCGGGCAGTGTCCAATTGCGCCGCGCTCTGGGGGTTCCCGTGCAGACGCTCCAGGCCTAGGTCAAAATCCATACGATCGTTCGAAACCGGACGCGTCCACCGCAGGCGCAAACCCACCCCCGAGCGGCTCCCGCCAATCGGTTGGTCGAGGGAATCGAATTGCACAATTTGCCCCACCTCTTCGTCGATCCAAAGCTGTTCCCTGTGACTGATGAACGGCGAAATAGAGGTGGCGCTCGTGTCTGAAATACGTGCCCACGAGCCCCCCATCTCGAGTCCGGCAAATACCCCGGCCCGACCGACCGTCTTATTGTCGTTCACCGAACGGTCCCATGAGGTTGCCTGCAAGTCGAGCGTCGGAACTGCGGTGATACCACTCTCGCCAATACCTACGGGCAAGGCGAGCTCGTGAATTGTGTCCACCCTCATCACCCTACGGTCGCCAAGTCCGTCAGGGTTGCCATCCAAGCCCAAGAAGGCGGGTTCAAAATCTAGGTCGCCCTCGCGCCTCTCTAGATAGGCCGCATCGACGCTTGCGGAATAACTCAGCGAGTGGTCGAGGACCCGACCAACCTCGGCGGCTCCTCGATAGAACCCGACGGCGGGCCTTTCGAGCACGGCGCTCCGGAAACTATTGCCCTGGTCCGAGACCTTCGCGCTGAAGTAGTGCCCATCACGGGCCTTACGCCAATGGAGATAAGTGTCCCTCTCTTCATAATCGAGGTATTCACGCTCATAAAACTCAGACTGAACACCTGGGTCGGTCTGGTAGTTGACCACCGCATCAATCCACTGGCGACTGTCGAAGGGATACCGTCCCCGCGCGTTCAACCACAAACGTGTGTCACTTTCCGTGCCGTCTTCTACACGCAATACGCCGCGGTCCTCGCCTTGATCGTGGATACCCCTCGCCCAGAGGTTCAGCCAATAGACGTCGTCCCTGCTAGGTCCGCTTTCGTTTTCGCGTAGGAGCAAGCCCATGCCTAAGAGCGGGCCGCGAGATCCTAGCCAAGCACCTTCGTACTTCCACTGGCCACTGGCCTGTGTCTTGTCGAAGCCAAAGACGGTTGCCACGCTTTGCCCCAGGGATCCAATGTCCGTGGTGCCCTCTGTGCCAAGGGCCGTTCCAAATCGAGCTGTGCTGGAAAGAAAGATATTCTGAATCGTGCGGATCTTGCCGTCCTCGTCTTCAAATCCCTCGAAACTGCCAGCTTCGTCCAGCACGACGCTGCCGATGCCTGGCAAGGGCAAGCCAAAGCCCCCGGGGAAGCGCAGACGGTTTCCGCTCACGCCGAACTTCCAGTGTCCGTCGGCGCGTGGTTCGAGGCGCAGATCCGAGGTCTCGATGACATAGTGCGGGATCTCATGATTGCATGCGGTCAAGGTCGCGTCCGAAGCCACAAGGCCGCCCGAGGGCAAGCTGTCCAAGCGACCTGCAAATGCACGCAAGCGCTCCGTCTTGCCCCTCACTTCGATCTCAAACCCAAGCTCAGTTTCCTTAAGCCAGCCGCGGCGGCCCTCTAGGTCGAGGTATGCCTCTTCCGCCCTCGCGCTTCGAACGCCTTGGCTCGCTACCTCAACGCTGCCCCAAAGGTGAAACGCACGCACAAAAGAGGCTAGCTCGCCCCGGGCCAGCCGCTGGAAAGTGTTGTTGACCAGCTCCGTTTCTTGAAGGCCTGGCGCCTCGGTGACCAAACCCTCATAGTCCAAGTCCAATGGGGTTCCCCATAGGCGCTCATGGATCATTGCCCTCCAGCGGGATGGGTGCAACCAAATGGACATGTAATCCGCCCGGGAGGTTTCATCAAAATTAACATGAACGAGGCCACTGATCGTTTGCATCAGGTCTGCGCCGGTGCGAACCCCGGCGGCCCCACTGAAAGCCAGACTCCAGGCGGGGCCCTGACGGATGATGCCGGCTTCCGCATCGAGCAAATAGTCCGCCAATCCAAAGGTTGCCTCAGTGGTTTCAAAACGAAAGCCCTCCGATCGGGCCAAGAGCGGACTTCCCCGCAGAATCACTCGCTCGTGATCCACCAGCAGTTCATCCGCCTCGAAGCGCGCAAGGCCTCCGTACGCCGCCCGCACATTGCCCTCTGCGTTGATGAAATGAATGTTCGCGGGGCCTGGCCGAGCCTGGTCTGGGGGTAAGTCATAACCGCTGGAAATTCGATCCGCCGTAAGGTTCAGGGGGTTGCCGTCTAGGTCAGCGGACTCAAGATAGGCCTCTCCCTCAAGCTCAAGGCTGGTCCTCGTCAACACAAAGAGGTTTGCTGCGAAATCGGAGTTCTCACGCAGGTGGTCGGCGCCTTTAGGGGCGCCGGGGGACAAGGGCAGGAGCGCACCCTCAAGCACACCCTTCACCCCCTGCAACCGGACCTCGTCCTGTTGAACAACCATTAGTGTTCCGTGAACAGTGAATGGAAAACCCGTGGCGGGTAACAATCCTCTCGCGGTAATTTGTCTTCCAGGCAAAGCACTAAGCGTGATGCTCTGCCCCGGTATCATGGTCAGGGAGTCCGCTTGCACGTTCACGGTGTTGCCCTGGGTTATATGAGCCCGCACATCCTCTTGCACTTGCACCAGGCTGGCCTGACGGATAAAAGACCCGTCCTCTTGCTCGATGCGGCTCCAATCTGCCTCTAAGACTCCGGCCTCCAAGGCAACGACCGTCTCGCCTTCGGTCCAAAGCCCATCGGTCACCTTTTCCGCGCGCCAGTGAAAGTCGTGGCCCACCTGATCGATGCGCGTGTGAGCACACCCCATGCCCAATTGGGATGCGGCCAGAACAATATCCACGCGCACATCCTCCCACGCCTCGGCGTGAGTTGCGGACGCCACCACGCGCATGGCTTCCAATTCTGCGATCTGCGCTCCCTCGTCGCGCCACGCAAGCTGAGCCTTTTGCCCCGGTATGCCGAATAGCTCGATTTGGTCCCCCTTAGCAACCATGCGGTCAGCAAACCCGGAACCATCGGGTGTTTGCCAGGACACCTTTCCTTTGGCGTCAAAATGAAGGAAGTCTGCCGACAAATTCTTGAGTTCATCACAGGACAAGCTCCCCTCCAAGCCCCCGAAGGTTTCCGCCTGTACCCCAAGAGCATGAATCACCTGCACCTCTCCCTCCTCCAGAATCAGATCCGCCCCGCCCACGGCGGTGAGCGCTCCGGTCGGTTCTCCCCCAGCGTTCGAGATTATCTGCAAGGGCTCGCCGGTCTGGAGCCTGAGCTCCAGCTCGTCACCGCCCATCAAAACTAAGTGCGCGTTGCTCGTGAAGATCTCCAGCCCCGCCTGACCCATGAACACCTCCCCATGCAAGTCCAAATCCACCGAACCCCGGTCTGCCGCCAGCGTGCCGGTAAACCCATCTTGGGCCTCAAGCCGCGACCCCTCTGGCCCGGCAATCTCGCCCTCCCCATCCAACCCGAAAAGCAGCTCGTCCGGACCGTCCACCGCCCACAACACTCCTTCTCCGGTCATTGTGACCAAGGCCGGAGCATCTGGTGTGGCTCCATCACCAAGAGAGAACCAGGGCTTGCTTGCCACTTCAAAACGGACAGAACCATCGGGCTCAAACTGGACGGTGGCATCGATGCCGCCAAAGCGGTCCGCACCACGGGTCACCACCGTGGGGCCCCGGGCAATAATGCGGCTCACCTCCACCCCCGACTCGCCCACGCGCGTCTCCACATGCAAATATTCAGCATCCAACTGGAGCTCTTGTCCTTGAACTAAAACCAGGACCGAAGGCCCATCGGCGGTGATCTCAAAGCGCTCTCCCCGCTCGCCGTCCTGTTGCTTCAAGACAAGGGGAGTGCCCACGGCTGTGGACAAGACTCCGCGGCGAACTCCCGTTCGCAGCAAATCCACGGTGCCCCCCATGGGGAATTCCAGGTGACCCGCACGCGCGTCAAAAAACAGTCCGCTCCCTTCTGCCGTGAGGCCTTCGCCCACCACCTTGACCTGATGCTCGTTATCGGCCCTGTAGATCTGCGAGTCCAATTCCGCGAGGATCTCTGGCGCCGTCACCGTCAGGGGCGCCTGGGGCAAGTCGCGCAGTTGCTCCAGACGCACTTGGTGCAACTGAATTTTTGATCCGCCCCCAAGCTGAGGGCCGCCAAGGCCGCCGCCAAGGTCCAATACAAGGTCCGCCGACTCCGCATCTACACGCCGGAGCAAGTCCCCGCTTCCTTGCACATACTCAAGTATCGTCAAGCCTGTGGCCAGATAGGGGCGCACCATACCCTGCCCTTTCGGCTGCAGGTCGGAAGCCTCAAACTCACGGAATACCAAGCCTGTTTCCGCATCAAAGAATTCCATCTTTGTGTAGCCCGAAACCTCCACCGTCTGAGTATCCACCAATGCTCCATCCAGGGGGATTTCCTGCCCCGCTGGCGTATGATTCGCCGGCTCCCGATTGAGGCGGTCGAACATTACCAGCAGCACCATTCCGCCGCCGAAGAGCAAGATAAAGAGGAGCGCCCGTCTCATTTCCTTGCGCGGGACACGAGGTCCTCCCAGCAGCCTCTCGCCCGGAGCAGCTCCTCGGCCACTTCGCGAAGGGCACCCCGGCCACCGGGGGAATCTGTGACCCAAGTTGCGGCCGCGCGAACCTCCTCACGCGCATCAGCTGGCGCGCAGAAAATCCCTGCCCTTGAGGCAAGCCCAAGGTCTGGAAGATCGTCTCCCATAGCCAATGTCTCTGCGGGCGTGACCCCGAGACGTTCCTGCAAAGACCGCAAGACCTCCGCCTTTGGACCCGAGTGCATTTCCAGGTGCTTCACGCCCAATTCCGCCGCGCGGCGCTCCACTGCGAGGCATCCACGACCCGTGATCCAGGCCAGCTCAAGGCTCAGCTCACGCACGAGCCAAACCATACCTTGGCCGTCACGCACATCAAAACGCACCTCTTGTCCGTCGTCCCCATAGATGACGGATCCGTCAGTCAAGGTCCCATCCACATCCAAGGCCACAAGCCGCACCTGGGCTAGGCGCTCTGTCAGCTCGGGAGTTAATTGAAGCGCCATAGGTACCCTCTAGATTCCTAGATCCATAAGGTCTTGAATGTCCACAAGCCCCAGTGGGTGATTGTTGGAGTCCAAAACCGGTGCTTGGTCGATGCGGTGCTCGGCAAAAAGGCGCATGGCCTCCTCGGCCAGTTGATCCGGCAACAGGGACTTGGGGTTTCGGCCCATGTGGTCGTCCACGGGATCCTCCAAGGCACTGGACCCGTTTTGTTCGATCACCCGGCGCAGGTCGCCATCGGTGAAGATGCCGGCTAGGCTGCCGTCCGGGTTGAGCACCAACGCAGCACCGGGACGGCCAGGTGTTTCACTCGTCATGCGGAGCACATCCAGAATGCTCGCGCCGCTCTTGACCACGGGGAGCTCCTTGCCCTTGCGCATGACCTCAGAGATGCTCATCAAGCGCCGCCCGAGGGAGCCCGCCGGATGGAACTGGGCATAGTCCGTGCGTTGAAAGCCCCGCTCCTCTAGGACGACCATGGCAAGCGCATCCCCGAGAACAAGCATGGCGGTGGTAGATGCAGTGGGCGCAAGCTTCAGAGGGCAAGCCTCCTCGATGCGACCAATCCCCAGAATGCCGTCCGCAAGGCTTCCAAGGGTCGAGTCCTCACGGCCCGTGAGAGCAAAAACGCTGGCCCCGATCCGGCGCGCCACCGGCACCAGGCCGTTGACCTCGTTGGTCTCTCCAGAATTTGACAGGGCCAAAAGCACATCCCCCGAGCGAATGCGCCCAAGGTCGCCGTGCAACGCCTCGGCCGGGTGTAAGAACAGGGACGGCGTGCCGGTGGATGCCAAGGTCGCTGAGATTTTTTGGCCCACGAGGCCAGCCTTGCCCATGCCGGTCACAACCACCTGCCCGGAGCAGGCCAGGATGGCGGTCACGGCCCGATCAAAACCCTCCGAGCCCCCCGCGCGGAGACTCTCCGCGAGGTTGCTGATCGCCTCCGCTTCGATACGAATCACTTCGATCGCCTGATTCACCCGATTTGTTTGGGTCGCGCCTTTGGACATATGGTTTTGTGGGCTCAATGAGCCGCTCCGCAGCTGACCCGCGGAAGATGCTGCCGTCCAAGGGGACGGTCACGGGCATCGCATTGTAAGATTGAAGACCGGCCCACGGCAAGAAGCGCCAAAGACCCTCGATAGCTGAGGCCCCAGGGCCTATTCTGCCCCCAAGACCGCCCCCCATGGATACCCTAGAACTGATTCGAACTGGCGCAGTGATCACGATCTTGATCCTGTCTCTGGCAATCCACGAAGCTGCCCACGCTTTTGTGGCGAATCTGTGCGGAGACCCCACTGCAAAAGAACAGGGGCGCCTGACCCTCAACCCGATCGTCCACATCGATCCGGTCATGACCCTAATCGTGCCCCTCTTCCTTTGGATGAGCACCGGGTTTCTATTCGGAGGCGCCAAACCTGTCCCGGTCAGTCCCCACCGTCTACGCCACCCCTTGAGGGATATGTCCCTGGTCGCCATCGCCGGGCCCCTCTCGAACATACTGCTGGCGATTCTGCTCACAGTACTTTTCAAGGCCTCGATCCACTGGGGCAATTACGAGCCCAGCGCGCTGATGCCTACCGTCCTTTATTGGGGCGTGATCGCCAATGTTTTTCTGGCGGTGTTCAACATGGTGCCCATTCCGCCGCTTGATGGATCGCGGGTCATGGCGTACCTCTTGCCTTCAGGTCTGCGCGCGTCCTATATGCGGCTCGAGTCCTTTGGCCTGATGATCGTCATCTTCGTCTTCTTTGTACTGCCCGGATCCCGCGAGTTTCTGGGAGGGGCTTCCGAGGCCGTATGGAATTTCGTCTGGGCTCTGACGGGAGGCAACTGGTAATGACCGACGAATACACAGTTCACCTTGAACAGGTTTTTGAAGGTCCTATGGACTTGCTGCTGCACTTGGTGCGCGAGCAAGAGGTCGAGATCAAGGATGTTAAGATTGCCGGGGTTATTGACGGGTTTTTCGCCTATCTGGAGCACCTAAAAGATCTAGATATCGAGGTCGCGGGCGACTTCCTCGTGATGGCGGCAACCTTGATGTCGATCAAGAGCCGTTCGCTCTTGCCGCGAGAAGAGGTGAACCTTGAAGATGAGCTCGACCCCCAGGACGAACTGATCCAGCGCCTGATCGAATACCGTAAATTCCGCGGGGCCGCGGACGATTTGGAAGACCGCTACGCGCGCCGCTCCATGGAACATCTGCGGGGATTCACGGGGGAGGCGCGCATGTTCGCGCCGGAAAGGGAACTCGACATGGGCGAACTCTCCATCTGGGATCTCCTGTCTTCGTTCTCACGCCTCATGCGCGAAACCCTCGCCGATCGCGTGCATTCCATATCAGGCGATTCGCGCCCCCTTCGCTGGTATGTGTCCATGCTGGCAAATGTGCTCCGCGACCGCCGACGACTACCCCTTGAAGAAGCCTTGTTCATCAACGGCGAACCGCCCACCAGGGCCAGCATGATCGGTGGCTTTTGCGCCCTCCTCGAGCTGGTCAAAATTGGTCTCGTCACTGCCACCCAGGCCTCCCAAGAAGGCCCCATCGAACTCCTCCTGCGCGAGGATTCCGAGGGAGATTTTGAGTCCCTCATTCGCTCCTCGCAATTCATGGACGAGGACCCGCCGGAGGAATTTTCCGACGAGGAAAAAACCGATGAGGCCCTAGAGGGCCCTGGGGGCA
This sequence comes from Planctomycetota bacterium, assembly GCA_028823345.1. Taxonomy (GTDB): domain Bacteria; phylum Planctomycetota; class UBA1135; order UBA1135. The sequence goes on along the minus strand of JAPKBR010000009.1, from coordinate 81,557 downwards.
TGCCCCTAGGGGCTTCTCCTACAGACGCAACTAATACTCTCCTGACCGAATCAGAACTAGTCGACCCCACGCCCGATGACTAGAATACTGCGCCGGCAATCGACCTTTAAGCGTTGCCTTTGTTCAAGACACCCAAGCCGTAAAACCCATGAGTTCCCCCCTGGATGTAACCGACGCCAACTGGCAAGCCGAAGTCATTGATAGTTCCACTCCTGTACTGGTGGATTTCTGGGCACCCTGGTGTGGCCCATGCAAAATGATGGGACCATCGGTTGACCAACTTGCGGGAGAATTCGAGGGCAAGCTGAAGGTTGTCAAGCTCAACACGCAAGATTGCCCTGATGTGGCCGCGCGCTACGGCATCATGTCGATCCCCACATTCCTGGTGCTCAAGAATGGCGAGGTCTCACACACCATTTCCGGCGCCATGCCCTACCCCGCCTTTAAAGAGGCAGTCGAGCCCCACGTTTAAGGGCTGACAGCCACCGAAGGTGCGCACGCTTTTTCTCGGTTCCCCGCCCTTTGCTACTGCAGTTTTGCGGCAGCTCTTGGGTTCGAAACACCCGGTCATTGGGATCGTTACGCCCAAATCAAAGGTCCAGCGGCGCGGGCGGGCTCAAGCAGCCAGCCCCGTGGCCGAGTTGGCGAACGCCCACTCGATCCCCCTGTTGCAGCCCAACGGCCTGAAGGAACCGGGCACCCTCGCCCAATTGCGCGCCCTGGATCCCGAGATCCTCGTGGTCGCGAGTTATGGGGAAATCCTCAACCGGGAGGCCCTGGACCTTGCGCCCCACGGAGCCCTGAATATTCATGGCTCCTGCCTGCCCCGCTGGCGCGGCGCGGCTCCCGTACAGGCGGCGATCATGGCCGGGGATTCCGAAACAGGGGTATCGATCCAGCGCATGGTCTTGGGGCTTGACCAGGGGGATGTGATGCTGGAAAAGCGCACGAGCATCGAACCCGAAGAAACCGCCAAGGACTTGATGGAACGGCTGGCCGAACTCGGCGGTGAAGCCCTCGTCCAAGCCCTCGACCAACTGGATCTGGGCACCGCAAAATTTATCCCCCAGGACCCCAGTTCCGTGACCATGACCCGCAAGATCCGCAAACAGGACGGACGTTTGGACTGGTCTCTCGACCCAAGCGCCCTTCGGCGCCATGTGCGCGCCATGAACTCCTGGCCGGGCGCCTCCACTCACTTGCCGGGCGGAAAAAACCTTACGGTCCTCGCGCTCAAAGAATCCTCCAGCACCAACGAGCCTCCGGGCACCTTCTTGGGAGGTCCAGGCTTTAGAGTGGCTTGTGGCAAGGACTCGGCCACGGGATCTAACTCGGTCGACCTCTTACAGGTCAAGCCCGCGGGCAAGTCCGCCATGGATGGCGCGGCCTTCCTACGCGGCTCCAAGCTCACGCCGGGAGACCTGCTTGGAGCAGAAACTACCTCATGACACTACGAAATATTGCCTGGGCCATTTTGCGCTCCGGTGCAAATCAACCCCTGCGCGAAGTGGATCGCGCTGCGCATCAAGAAAACCTCGATGACCGGGACCGCGGGCTGCTACGCGCGATCGTCGGTACGGAAATCCGTAGGCGCGCCACCCTGCGCGCGATCGTTTCGCGCTTCACCCATGGCACCCCTAAGCCGGACTTAGCCGCGCACATTCGGGTGGGCCTAACCCAAATGCTGTTCCTGGATCGCGTGCCCCCTCACGCGGCTATCAGCGAAACGGTATCCGCCGCCAGTGAAACCCTGGGCATGTCTAAGGGGCGAATTGTAAATGGTGTTCTTCGCGAAGTGCAGCGCCAAGTACACCTCGGGCTCAGCGGTGACCCCCGCTGCGATTTGCCGGACCGCAATTGGCACTTCGAACGCCACGTCTTTCGAGACCCCACAGAACACCCCGCTCTTTGGGCCGAAGACGTGCTCAATGTTCCTTCGCATCTGTTCAAGCGCTGGAGTGCCCGCCACGGTGAAGAGGCCGCCACCGAACTGGCCAAATGGTACCTTCAGGAGCCGCCCCTTTGCCTTTGGTCCAACGACGAGGAAGTCGTCGATATCGCGTCCCTTGGAGCCGAGGATGCAGCCCCCTCCAAGGTCTCGTCAGCCCTTCACATCCCCTCAAACCAAATCGGTGCTGTTTTGCAGTCTGAGGCTTTTGCCCAGGGCAAGGTCTGGGTCCAGGGGGAAACCGCCCAGCGCGCGGGGGCCATGCTCGAACTAAAACCGGGGGACCGTGCCCTTGATGTTTGTGCTGCGCCAGGAACCAAGGCTATGCAGCTCGCGCGCAAGGGAGCAAGCGTCATAGCATGTGATATTTCCGCACGAAGGCTTTCTCTTATGGTCCCCGAGATGCACCGCCAAGGAGGAGGGATGCCGATTCAGTTGGTTGCCTGCGACGGAGGGTCCGCCCTGGCAGATGGCGAACTTTTCGACGGCGTGCTAGTGGACGCGCCCTGCTCGAACACTGGCGTGTTAGGTGCTCGCCCCGGGGCCCGCTGGCGCTTTGGCCCCGCCAACATAAAGGCGTTGACCTACCTGCAGGGCACCCTGATAGAACAAGCCGCCCAACGAGTCGCCCCTGGCGGCCAGTTGGTCTGGTCGGTGTGCAGTATCGAACCGGAAGAAGGCGAGCAACGGGTCCGCGGCTTCCTCCAGGAACACCCGGATTTTGAACTGGACGAGTCCTTCTTGACACTCCCCGGACCCGCGGGGGCGGTGGATGGCGGCTTTGCAGCACGCCTGCGTCGCACCAAGGGCTAATTCCCCTAACTCCTTTCTTGGGACCCCGTTACCAGGTGGTTCCCACCTGCCTAGAGTGATCCCTGAGCTAGAATCAGAGCCCCATGAGCAACCGCCCCTCCGACACCCCAAATCTTGGCAGCCCCCTGATGGCCGCAATGCTAGTGGCCTTCGTTGGCATCGGGGGCGCCGTCGCGATCTCCCAGTTTGCTGGATCTTCCGGCGGCCCAAGCAAAGACCAGGCGGAAGCCCTCGAACGCGCCAACGAAAAGGCTGACCCTTTTGCGGACCTGAACCGGACGGCGCCCACCCCAATTCCAACCCGCGCAAAATCCAACGGCCCCACGGGTAGCCAGGCCTCGCCGGCCCCCCGCGCCTATGACTCATCCCCCGACGACCTATTTGATTCCGATGCGTGGACGCGCGGAACAGCACACGCGCGAAAAGGAAAGGCCCTTGACGCGGCAGCCACCGCCGCAAAGAAAAGCGGAGATCAGACGACCTATGTGGCCAAGGCCGTCGCCGCCCGAGAAGAGTTCACCGCCGCCCTCGATGACGTACGGGACTGGGAGCTAAAAATTCGGGACGAGTATGGTGACGGGGATCGGAAGGTACGCATTGTGATCAAGGAAATCACCGCTTGGTCCAAGGTCTACCGTCGCTACCGCAAATTGGCAACCAGCGACAACTAACGTGACCGGCGCAACCCCAACCCATGTCCCCTACGCCCTGGTCACCGGCGCATCCTCAGGGATCGGCGCGGCAACCGCGCGGTGCTTGTCCGTTGCGGGTTACACCGTGGCATTGCTCGCACGCAGGGCAGATAAGCTAGAAGAGGTCCGCCGCACCTTGACCGGAACTGGGCACCTGGTCATCCGCGCAGACCTGAATGAACCCGAGGACATCCAACGGGCAATCCACCAGCTGCGCGCCGCCTTTGGGGGCTTGGACTTGTTGGTTAACAATGCGGGCATTGGATATCGCGCCCTCCTTGAAGAGCTCGAGGCAGACACCCTAATGCGAGTGTTTCAGACCAATGTCTTTGCCCCGCTACTGATGAGCAAGGCAGCCCTGCCGCTTCTACGAAAGGGCCGCAAGCCCGTAATTATCAACGTCTCTTCGGTGGTGGGACGCCGTGGGATTCCTGGACAAGCGGCTTACGCCGCCAGCAAGGCCGCCCTTTGCTCGATTGGCGAGTCGTTGCGTATTGAACTGGCCGCGGACGGCGTCGCCGTCTGCACCCTCTGTCCGGCATTGACCACGACAGGGTTCTTCGACGCCCAACCCAACCCAGCGGGGCTCTCCGATCCCGAACTAAACCGGGCGGACCCTGCAGCGTCGGTGGCCGAAGAGGTGCTGGCCCTCGCGGTCCAGCCTAAGCCGGAAAAGACCCTGCGCTGGAAGTGGAAAGTCCTAGGGGCCCTGACTCCCTTTGCCCCGCGACTGTCCGACCGTTTGTTAGTCAAGCGACTCGGCGGCGACTGGGAAATTCCGCGCCGATAGGTCTACTGGGATTCCCGCTTCTGCTCTTCAAAATGAGGGGCAGGTGGCAGGTCGAGATGTTCATCCCCAAGCAACCGGGCCATGGACGGTCCCTGGCTCGGCTCGGTCTTGTTGGGCAAAAGGCTTAGAGGTTCCTCTGCCGAGGACTCCTGGTCCGGACCCAGGGCAGCCTTGACCGCGGCATCGCCCTCGTCAAACAAGGAGCCCCATTCCCCCGGAGCGCCCTCATTCTTGGGTGTGAGGTGCTTAGCCAGCCAGGCTTTGTTTCCCTGGACCGTTCCAACCACCGGTTGAATGGTGAGGTCTGAGAGGGCCGCGAGGGAGCCTAGGGTGTCCGCCTCCACAATGCCCGGCATGATCATGGTGACTAGGTCACCAAAGCGCGCAAGGGGGACGAGGCCGTGCTCGAGCAGAAAACCCGGCTCAAACAGACTCAGTAGCTCGGTGTCTGGCTTGGCCACATCTACCGGCACGAAGGCCAAGTGGAAGACCTCGCAGACCTCCCTAGCCAGATCCCAGTCCGACAATAAGCCCTCTTCCACCAAAGCCTGGGGTAGAGGCTGCCCGCCGGCCCGTGAGGCCTCGCAGAGACCCTGGGCCACATCCGGTTCGACCTTGCCGCAATCGGCAAGGTGGTCTGCTAAACGGCTAAAGCCGAGACGTTGAGAGTGATGAGCCATAGGTGGGGTTCCTACCCACTATCGAACGCATCAAGCCCGGGGCTGGAGCCCTTGAAGGCCCAGAATGAGGAAATCTTTTCCCGATTCCGCCTCAAACGTCCAGGTTGATGATCTCAAGCGCGTGTTTCTCGATGTAATCACGCCGCGCCTCGACCCCGTCGCTCATCAGGATGGTGAATATCTGGTCCGCCTCAAAAGCATCCCCCACCGAAACCTTCAGCAGCGTGCGTGTCTCGGGGTCCATGGTGGAGTGCCAAAGCTGGTCGGCATTCATCTCGCCAAGACCCTTGTAGCGCTGGATATCCACGCCCGTTTCAGCCGTCTTGCGGGTAACGAGGGCCAGCTCGCTGATCTCGCTGCACTCCCTAGGCTCTTTGCCGCCCGTCACGGTCCAGGTGCCGCCCCCATTCACGCTGATCCCCATGGCCGCCAAGCTGGTGAGACAGTCGGCGACATCGGCGGAGCGCATCAGTTTGCTGCCCTGCATGTGAGAGTCCGCCATCAAGACGCCGCCCTCGGGGCCGCTGTAAATAACCAGGTCTTCTTTCACCATGCCGCGCCGGAGCTCGACAAAGTTCTCGTACTCCTCCAGGGTCTCGAAGAAGTGGTCCGTCTGGTCCGCGCGCGCCCACCAGGTGGGGAGTTTCTCCCCGTTCCAGCGGCCGATGAGTTCGGAGTAGGTGATCGGCGCCCAAATGGGAATCACCGCGCCCTTGAGCCCGTCAAGCTCGGTCAGCACGAGGGCAAGCTCGCGCATGGCGGCTCCCTCAAAGGTCGTTTTGCTGACTGAGTCCTCAATCTTCATCTGGGCGGTACCGATTTCCGACAAGTACCCACGCAGGGCGTTCTCGTGAACCAGGTACTTGTACTTCTTGCCCTTGGACACCTTAAAGAGGGGAGGCTGAGCGATGTACAGCCGGCCCTCATCAATCAGGGGGCGCATGTGCCGGAAAAAGAACGTCAGCAGTAGCGTGCGGATGTGCGATCCGTCCACATCAGCGTCAGTCATGATGATCGTCTTGCCGTAGCGGATTTTTTCAGGGTCCAAATCCCCCGAAATTCCGCAGCCGAGCGCCTGGACAATGAGCAAGATCTCTTGGTGTGCAAGCATCTTGTCCAAGGGGGCCTTCTCGACATTGAGGATCTTACCCTTGATGGGCAAAATAGCCTGAATCCGCCGGTCGCGCCCCATTTTTGCGGGGCCGCCAGCCGAATCACCTTCGACAATAAAGAGTTCGGTCTCGTCGCGTTTCTTTGACTGACAGTCCGCCAGCTTGCCGGGCAAACTGCCGCTGGCAAGGGCGCTCTTACGCCGGACTAGGTCCCGCGCCTTGCGCGCAGCATCCCGGGCCGTCTTGGCCTGGATCGCCTTCATGACGATCCCCTTGGCAATCTTGTTGTTCTCTTCGAGGAATGTGCTGACCTTCTTGCCAACCACAGACTCGACGATGCCCTGGGCCTCACGGTTTCCCAGCTTGTCCTTGGTCTGTCCCTCAAACTGGGGATTGGGCACCTTCAGAGACAAGACGGCGGTTAAGCCTTCGCGGTAGTCTTCGCCCGACGGTGCCTTGTCGCTGTCCTTAAGAAAGCCTTCGCTACGAGCGTAGTTACCCAAAGAGCGGGCAAGAGCCGACCGAAGGCCCGTTAGGTGCGTGCCTCCCCCCTGGGTGTGGATGTTGTTGACGAATGTGAAGACGTTTTCCTGGTAGCTATCCGTCCACTGCATGGCCAGCTCGACCTCATAGACCTCCCCTGGATTATCCCTGGAATCTTCGGATCCTTCGAAGGACAGGACTTCCGGGTGCAGCGGGGTGCGCGCCTTGTTGGCGTCTTGCACGAAAGCGATCAAGCCATCGGGGTATTCAAAAACCTCGTGGGTATCGGTGCGCTCGTCAAACAGCTCGAGGCGCAAACCGCTGCGGCCCATCAAGTAGGCGGTCTCCCGCAAGCGCTTCTGAACGATCTCGTGCTGGTGCTCCAGCGTGCTAAAAATCTCAGGGTCCGGGTTCCAGCGCACCGTAGTGCCCGTGCGTTCCGTGTCGCCGATCACTTCGATTTGGGTTTTTACGTCCCCACGCTCGAAGCCCATGCGGTGGATCTGGCCGTCCTTGTAAACGGTAACCACAAGAGACTCCGCCAGGGCATTCACGCAGGAAACGCCCACACCGTGCAAGCCGCCAGAGACCTTGTAGGCCCCATCGCCGAACTTTCCGCCGGCATGGAGCTTGGTCAACACCAGCTCGAGAGCCGAGACCCCCTCTTCGGGGTGGATGTCCACGGGAATGCCGCGGCCATCGTCCTCCACGGTCACAGAACCGTCTTCGTGCAACTTGACCACGCAGTGGGACGCAAACCCCGCCAGGGCTTCATCCACAGCATTATCGACCACTTCCCAGATCAGGTGGTGCACGCCACGCACATCGGTATCGCCGATGTACATAGCGGGCCGTTTACGGACGGCCTCAAGGCCTTCCAGTACGGAAATTTGGCCGGCGTCGTAGTTGCCAGAGGGTTGACTCTCGGTCATGGTCATTTCTTCAGTTTGATGGTCACTCGGTGGATTCGTTCCGTCCCGAGAAGTTGGTTGGTTTTCCGCCGGTATCGTTCGGCGGTGAATGATTCGAGCTCTTGCTTGTGAACGGCGGACTCCACCTCCACGACAAGCTCGCCTCCCCGGTAGCTGACCGAACGTGCCCGTCCGGCTAGTTTTGGTCCAAGGGCTTTGCTCCAGGCCTCGTGCACGTCGCCGCTGCGCAGCTTTGCCCCTAGGCCCGACTCGCGCAGATAGCGCTTCAGGGCATCTCCGAACACGAGGGGTTCCCCATGGGAGATGGTCGATTTACGAATAGCGCTCAACAGAGATTCTGGGTGGTGCCGGTGGAAGCCGAGCGTCAGTGATCAGGCATCAATTGTGATGGGCATCACAATGTAGATGTAGTTTTCCCCAAGCATGAATTTGCCGGGGCTGGACTGCTGTTGGAACTCCAAGCGGATGGTTTCGGATTGGCACTGCTTAAGCCCATCGAGCACATAGTCGGGGTTGAACGCAATCTCGGAGCCCTCACCGGTGTATTCCACCTCAAGTTGGGCGTCAGCAGATCCGCGCCCAGCGGAGTGTCCCTTGAGCTCTAACTTGCCCTTGCTGAGGGTCAATCGGACGGCACGGGCTTCGTCGCCGGTGACGTTTGCCACGAGGCGGAGCTTTTGGGTAAAGAGTTCCCGGTCCGCCTCCATGAGGTGTTCGCCCGCTTCAGGCAGCACCGCGCTGTAGCTAGGAAAATCCCCGTCGATCAGGCGAGCAAAGAGTTGAGCATTCTGGGTTCGGATCCCGACCTGGTTTGCATCGAAGCTCAGCTTGATTTGGTCGAGGGGGTCCTCAATAGCACGGGCAAAGAGCTGCAACCCCTTGGTGGGGACGATTGCAGACTGTTTCTTCCCGTTTGCATCGATGGGCTGACTTCCAAGAGCCAGCCGCCGCCCGTCGGTTGCAACCAATTTAACTTCATCGTCGGCAATCTCGACGAGGACGCCGTGCATGGCATAACGGCCTGCATCCCGAGCAGCCGCAAAGGCGGTTTGTTGCACCAGCCGAGAGAAGTTTCCCCCCTGAAGGCTAAAGGCATCCTTTTCCTCGAAGTGTGAGATCACCGGAAACTCATCTACATCGAGGGTCACCAGCTCACACTGGTCCGTATCTCCTTTGATGAGGCACTTATCCTCTTCGCAGGAAATCGTCACCGTCTCGCTGTTGAGGTCCCTGACAAAATCCAAAGCAACCTTGCAGGGCAAGACCGCGACTCCGGTTTCGTCAACCTGAGCATCTTCAACAGTGATTCGTGCAGAGACCTCAAGGTCTGTTCCCACAAGCTCAAGGCCCTGGTCAGTGGCAACCAGTTTAAGGTTCTCAAGGATTGGCTTTGCTCCCCGTGCAGGGACGACCGTGTTGATGATGGACAAGGCTTCACGGAGCTTTTCACGTTGACAGGTGATCTTCATGATTGGATGTTGCTGGTCAGGGGTTCGTGAACGGGGAGGAGTTGTTCAGAGGAATCCCTTTAAAGAATTAGTCGTAGTAATATAGGGGGCTAGAAATCGTGGAAGACTCGGGCCGGGAGGGGCCCTAATTCTAGCGTGTTCAAGGACTTATGTGCAGGTTGGAGCGTGTGGAAGGGGGCGCTTTTTGTGTGGACAATCTGTGGATTTTGGGCGAGTTGTCGACAGCTGTCCAGAAGGTTCCTGAGGGGGGGCCTGGAGAGAAATTTGTCCCCGATTGGTAAACAGAGAATCCACGGGTGGATCAACGGCAAACTCACAGGTTATGCACAGGGGAGGGTTGGGGCTGGGGGCGGGAAAGGGTGGCTGGAAATCGCGCAGGGCGGCCCGGAAGAGCCCCAGGGGGCCAGCCCAGAGGCCTCTTCGGCGCAGTCCCCTCCGGGTCTCCAGGGAGGGGCTAGGACCCCTTCTTTGAGACCCCTTCCAAGAGGTGCTGGTCCAGGGGCCCGCCCCCCACGAGGGTAAGCAGCGTTGAGAGCTCGCCCTGGACACCCTCCTCCTCCCGGGCGCGGATGCGGACCTTTTTCACAGCATGGAGGACCGTTGAGTGGTCGCGGCCGCCAAAGTAGGCCCCGATCTCTTCCAGGGACCAGGGCAGGAGCACGCGGAACAGGAACATGGCCAGCTGCCTGGGCCAAATGATCGACTTGGTGCGGCGTTTGCCCTGCAGGTCACTTAGTTTGACGTCGTACTGCTTCGTGATGGCTCCGATGATGGCGTCCACAGAGGGGGCTCCGGGCGTGAGCTGCAGAAAGCTCCCAAGGGCTTCGTGGGCCAGGTCGAGCCTGATCGGGCGCTTCGTCATTTCCGAGAACGCAATCAAACGCGCCACGGCACCCTCGAGCTCGCGAACATTGTCCTGCACCCGCTCGGCAATCCACTGGACCACATCGTCAGGGAAGGGCTTACCCCTCTCCCGAGTCCTGCGCTTAATGATGGCCATGCGGGTTTCATAGTAAGGGGGCTCGATCTCGGCCACGATGCCCCACTGAAAGCGCGACACCAGGCGGTCATGAAGGGTGGGGATTTCCCGGGGGGGGGCATCCGAGGAAAGCACGATCTGCTTCTGCTCGTTGTAGAGGTGGTTGAACGTGTGGAAGAACTCGTCCTGGGTGCGATCCTTGTTAGCGAGGATGTGGATGTCGTCCACGACCAAGACGTCTACGGTTCGGTACTTGTCACGGAATGCCGGCAGGGTGCGCTGCTCCAAAGCGCCCACAAAGTGATTGACGAAGGTCTCACAGGACACGTACAGGATTCGGCTCTTAGGGTTCTTTTCAAGGATGCGGTGGCAGAGCCCCTGCAACAGGTGGGTCTTGCCCACGCCTACCGAGCCGTAAAGAAACAGGGGGTTGTAGGTTGTTCCCGGCTGTTCGGCCGCGCCGGTGGCGAGTGCGGACCCGAAGCGGTTGCAGTGCCCCACCACGAAACTCTCAAAGGTGTAGTTGGGGTTGAGAACAAAATCCGAGGTTGCAAGCAGTGAGCCCCGGGGGCGGTCCTGGGGCGTGGGCCGCGCCGAGTCGCCTTCCTCTTTGTTTACCGGGCCCTTGTCTTGGTCCTCCACGTAGGCCTCGGTGCACGCCTCTTGGTCGACGTCAACCACAATCAACTTGGCGCTCGTAATGGCGGCCTTGACGAGGCGATCGAGGTTGGAACTGTAGTTCTCTTCGATCCAGCGCTTGGTGAACGAGTTCGGTGCGGCCAGGGTCATCACCCCTTCCTCTAGTCCAGTAGGAACGCACATGCTGAACCATGTGGTGTAGCTCTGTGGGCCGATCTCTTCGTGCAAGCTTTCGGAAACAGAGGCCCAGGCTGCAGCGAGAGCGTCTGGGGTTAGTTCAGCTATGGTGGTTGTGTCGGGCATCCCTAGAGGGGTCCTTGAGGTAGGAGGGTCCGTGGACGAGAGCGCAGCATGGAATCACATGTTTGCTCTCTTTGAAAAGAGAGTTGGCACTGTTGGGGATCAATGCCGGGGATGCAGGTTGGGCCGGTGGGTGTTGCACGTCCTTGGTCGGGGGAGGTTCGGAAGCGTGCGGTGGGTGGCTCTCTGCGGACCTATGGTGGCAGCGATCGCCCCGCCCGTCAACGGGTTGCCCACAAGGAATTTTCACGACCGCCGTTTCGCGCTCAACGCAGAGTTTTCCGCAGGATATCAACAGCGCTGTGGATATCTTGTTCGGTGGTCGTTGGGCCCAGGGAGATGCGCAGTCCGGCGCGTGCGCGCTCCCCTCCTTGGCCCATAGCGAGCAGCACGTGGGACGGTTCAAGGGAGCCGCTTGCGCATGCGCTCCCCGCGGAAACCTCAAGGCCCGCAAGGTCGAGGCGGACCACAAGAATGCGGCCTTCAGTTCCAGGGAAGGCCACATTTAAGGTGTTGGGCAATCGCCCGGGGTCTTCCACGGGGGGGCCGTTGAGATCCAGTTGGGGGAATGCGGCGAAGAGCCCCTGGGCGAGGGTCGTGAGCAGCGCCCGTTGGCGAGGGGCCTGCTCTCGCGCTTCCCTGGCGGCGAGCTCCACTGCAATCGACGCTGCGTGGATTCCCGCCACGTTTTCTGTGCCCGGACGCAGGCCCTCTTCCTGCCCGCCCCCTGCGCACAAAGGGCCAAGCGAAGCCCTTCGGTTTTTCCAAAGAAACCCTACCCCTTGAGGGCCGCCCACCTTGTGAGCACTGAACGCGGCCATGTCTGCGACCCCTTTTAGCCAGGACAGGGGCTCACGCCCTAGGGACTGCACCCCATCAACACAGAGCAAACCCCTATCCTCCCCACCCATGGCGACGCGCACGGCTTCGAGGTCTTGTTGTGTTCCGGTTTCGCCGTTGGCGGAGGCGATGGCAACCAGGTGCGCCGCTCCCAGCGCACCCCGATCCGACTCCAGGTCCACACGCCCTAAGGCGTCGACCCCCAGGGTCGTCAGTTGCGCGCCCCTGTCAGCAGCCAAAGCACAGGCTCCCAGGACTGCCGAGTGTTCGGTTTGGCAGGTAGCCAAGCCGCCCCGGTCCGGCGCCTCCCCCATCACTCCGAGAATGGCCAGGTTGAGGGCCTCGGTTCCGCCGCTGGTAAAGGTCAGCTCCTCTTCCGCAACTCCAAGGGCTCCGGCGATGCGTTCGCGGGCCTCATCCACGAGGGCGCGGGCGGCGCGACCCCGGTGGTGGACGCTTGAGGGATTGCCAAGGCCTAGGTCGAGGGCCTCTTCGAGGGCCTTTCGAGCTTCAGGGCGCAGGGGCGCGGTGGCGTTGTGATCGAGGTAGACCTTCTTCATGGGTGCTTCCCAAGAACCCGGCGGTAGAGGGCCTCATAGCGTGGAATGACTGCTTCCCGAGCAAACGTCCCGACCGCGCGTTCCCGGGCGGCCAGACCCATTTCTTCGGCCCGTTCGCGATCATCGATGACTCCGCGCATGGCCCGGGCGTAGCCTTCTAGGTCATCGGCGGCACATAGAACGCCCGAGACTCCGTCTTCCACCACTTCTGAAACACCCCCCACGTCGGTACTGATCACGGGAGTGCCACAGGACATGGCCTCCAGAGCAGAGAGGCCGAAGCTCTCCTCGCGACTGGTCAGGCAGAAGGCGGTCATGGGCGCCAAGAGTGAGGGCAAAATATCACGTTCGCCGAGGAACGTCACCTGTTCCTGAACCCCGCCCTCATTGGCGACCCGCCGGGCTTCCGGCTGGTCGGGGCCATCCCCCACCAAGACCAATTGTGCGTTTGTGCCTGTGGCGGCGATAGCAAAGGCGCGCACCAGCCAAGGCACGCGTTTGACCGAGCGAAAGTTGGAGACGTGCACGAAGGTCGGCACACTGCGGCGGGGCTCGCTGCTTGGGGAGAAAGCGTTGATGTCCACAAAGTTCGGCACCACCTCGACCGGGCAAGAGAGGGCAGACTGGCAGAAGGCCTCCTTTGTTCGCGCCGCTAAATCATGGCTCACCGCGGTGATTGCGTCGCTGGCCCGCAGCACGTGTTCAGTGAGCGGGGCATAGGCGGGGTCATTCCCCACAAGGGTGATGTCGGTCCCGTGGAGGGTGGTGATGACCCTAGGCGGAGGGTGCTCCGTGTAGCTCTTCGATGCCTCCCGCGCCAAAAATGCACTCACCGCATGGGGTAGGGCATAGTGCGCGTGAAGGATGTCAAAGCCGCGCTGGCGATGGATTTCCAACACCTTGGAAGTCACCGCGAGATCATGCGGTGTGGAAGTAAAAAGGGGATAGGGCACACCCCGAGCCACGTGCATTTCCACGGGTCCGCTGGAGCGCGCAAGGCGTGGCGGAACCTCGTGGCTGAAGAGGTGCACCTCATGCCCCATGCGCGCCATGGAAATCGCCAATTCGCTGGCCACAACCCCCGAGCCCCCATAGGTTGGGTGGCACAGGACACCCACACACATTCGGTCGTTCATTCCCACGTTTTGCTGGGCCAGACCGGCCGGGATCGTTCTTCGCCCATGTAGTCACCCCAGGAAGAGGTGCGTAGGCTCGGGCGGGGCTTGGATCTTGCGGGCGTATCAAAGGGAACTGGCTCTGGGGCCTCTTGCGTTTCCTCGAACGCCACCACAGGGGTGCCACCCACTTGGGGCTCGGGTGGATGTAGCACAATCCATTCTTCAACGGCGGGCTCGGCGAGCACCTCGGGGGTCGCGGCCGGGGGGGCCTCGATGAATTCTGCGCCCGCGTGATTCCACTCAAGGGCTCTTTCCGCTTCTAAAGAGGCGTCCGATGTGAGGGTCGCTGTGGGCGTCGGCACAATCGCCACTTGGGTCGCGGCGGGGGTTGTAACGCTCGGCTCAAACGCGCTTGGGCTGGGGTTCAGTGTGGTTGGGGCCTGGGCAGTACTGACGCTTGTTATCGAGGGCGAGCCTCCGGACGACTCTTGGGTCGGCGGATTCACAGGCGAGGGGGCTGCGCTAGGGATGGGCTCGGGGGCTTCCGCGCGAGAGGCGCTGGCCCCTTGGCGCAGGCCGGCGTCAGCTTCCGCTATGTCGTGGATTTTTTCTTCCAGGCCCGAGGGTTCGGCCTTGGCGGCATTTTCATTGGCCAGCATTTCTTCCGCAAGGGCCGCGTAGTCCCGCGCGCCTCGTGACTCGGGGGCGTACTCGAAGATGGTCTGGGCGTGGGAGGGGGATTCCGCTAGGCGTACGTTGGTGGCAATCGTCGTCCTAAAGGTTTCGGTCGGAAAGAACCGGCGTAGCTCTCCCAAAACTTCCCGCGCCAAACGCAACCGCGCGTCATAGATCGAAGCTAGAACACCCGTCACCTTGAGCTCGGGATTCAGGCGAGCTTGCACCAGGTCGACGATCTCAAGCAGCTTGGATAGGCCTTGAAGGGCGAAAAACTCGGTTTGGGCGACCACCAGGACTTCGTTGGCGGCACACAGGGCATTCACCGAAAGCAAACCGAGGCTGGGGGGACAATCGATCAGGATGTAATCAAGTGGCTTGCCCGCCTGGGCTTCACGCTCGGCCCAAGCGCTGAGCGAGTCTCGCAAAATAGTCTCGCGCCCAATGGTCGAGGCCAGCTCGAGCTCTGCACCGGAAAGGTCGATGTGGCTGGGCAAAATCTCAAGGCCCGGCGTGTTGGTCGTGTGTACGGCGCTATCCAGGGGCGTACTCGAGCAAAGCACCGAGTAGGCCGAGGCGTCGCCGGGTTGGACTTCCACCCCGAGGTACATGGAGAGGTTGGCTTGGGGGTCGAAGTCCACCACGAGCACCCGCTGGCCTGCCCTTGCCAGGGCCGCGCCAAGGTTGGCAACCGTGGTGGTCTTGCCGACTCCCCCTTTTTGATTGATGATGGCGATTCGACGCATGAACCCCACAGTCTACTGTTTGGAGGAGGAGCCCTGGGGCTTCGGGGCATGCCCGGGGGATTGAGGCTCGTAGGGGCCTCTTCCCAAGCCTAGGCCGAACCGAGCAGGGCCAGCAGTCTGCTGTCTGCGCTCAGGGTGCCGGCGCATAGGAGGGGTTCGCCGAACTCCACGCCTATGGCCCCCCCATGGGTCCGGGCCTTGTGGGTGACCCGTTCGAGGATGTCTCGGCCCCGTAGGAGGTGAGCCCCATCATCCTTTGGACTGCTAGGGGCAAGTTGGCTGGCGTAGGCCTGGATGACCTCTACCTTGCGTTCAAAGTAGGCGCTGATATCCACCACGAGGGTGGGATCGAATCCCGTGTGGGATTGGAAAATGAATCTCTCCGGGGGGCGCTGGGCCGGGGGGCCGCCCGCTTGCTCTGCTAGACGCTTGAGACCTGCCAAATACCACCCATCGCGGGCCAATTCACCCGCACCCCGATGGTCAGGGTGGGGATCATTTGGGTTGTGACCGGCTACTATAGTGGGTCTAAGTTCACGGATGACTGCGGCTACGGCCTCGCGCTCGGAAACGCCGGGCACTAAACGCCCATCAGGGAGCCCGAGGTTGCGGCGGACCGCGAGGCCCAGCTTCTGGCTCGCCTGGGCCGTCTCCTGGTCCCGGTCCTCTACGGTTCCGCGGGTGCCCATCTCGCCCCGGGTCAGGTCCAGGATGCCCACCCGGTGGCCCCGATCGGTCAAGCGCAGGATTGTGCCCCCGAGGGCAATTTCCGCATCGTCGGGGTGGGCGGCAATGATCAGGAGGTCTAGGTCGTGGGTGCTCATGTGTTGTGGGGCCTTATGCGTCCTCAGGGGTTTTTGGGCGCGCGGTTTCTGGAAGCTGCACCAAAAGGTGTTCGGTGCTTAGGGCGGGGATCTCCGCATAGAGGGAGTCCACCCACTCTGGGCCATGGGGAGCCATAAATTGAAGGGCCGTGAGCACTCGCTCTTGGGGCAGGGCCCGGGGCATGAGCGCGTGGTTCAATCGGCGCACATGACGGTCGCCGCGCCCCGCCTGGTTCTGGTGCACTCGCCGGGCCTTGCGGGTTAGGCGCGCGACCTCCTTGGCATTCAGGTTGGCCGTGCGCTTGAGGCTGGAGCCGAGGGCAGGTTCCAGTTTGCTCAAGGCTTCGCGCAGGCTAAGCAGCTCGGCACGTTGGTCTTGCTCAAGGGTTTCCAGTTGCTTCAGGATGGCCGGCTCGTCTTCTATCGCTGCGGGTGGCCGCCAGTCTCCTTTGGTGCGCATGACCTGTTCGGGGGTGGTGTCCTCCACTGCAAGTGCGCGGGAGGTTTCACCGTCCACCACGGTCAAGCTTACCCGGGGTGCGAAAGGCGTGATGGGAATGCCAAGGGACTCTCGCACATGGACCAGCTGGCGGTGATAGGCGTATTCGCCGTAGCCGCCGATGGTGACCGCCACGGGTAAGGCGATGTCTTGGACCAAGGGTCGCAGGAGGGCGCCAGCGGACCAGTCCTTCGGGTCTTGAATGATCAAAGCGGCGAGCTCCGAAGGTGTGCAAGATCCATTCCTTCCATCTTCTTCAAACCCATCGCCGCCGGGGCGAAGGGCGCGCCTGCCCGCATCGGTCACATGAAAAGCTAGGGCCGCGCGGCTTGGGTCGATGGCCGGATCCTTGGTCATTTGCAAGGGCTGCAGCGGGTTGCTGCCCACCACGCCAGCTAGGGCCCGGGAAAGGGCGGGGCGAATCCAGTCGGGTTCAAGCACCACCAAACCGTGGGCTCCCAAGAGGGCGGTCAGTCCTCGGGTGAGGGCGCGGGCCAGGGTTTCTCCCGGGCGAGGCAGCAGCAACTCAAGAGCCCACTCCACATGCTTGCTGTCCCCAAACGCTTGGCGTAGTCCGGCTGACATGGACTGCAGTTGGTGTTGCTCTTCGGTCAAAAGCACCTTTCCGATAGGCATGCGACTGGAGCCCGCCCCGGCCAGGCCGAGCTTTTGCAAATCATGGTTGCTGTTGAGCACCCACGCGTGATGGACCTCGGCCCAATCGTGATCGTCCGCATGGTTCCAAAAAACGGGCACAACGGGCTCTCCCCACTTGTTCGACAACTCGTGACTTAGGCGACAGGCCTGCATCGCCTTGTAAAGGGTGTAGAGAGGCCCCCCCACTAAACCTGGCTGTTGACCCGTGATGACGCAGGTTGTGCCGGGACGTTCGAGCAGGCTGATCGATGTGGCGACGCGCCCGGGGATTTCCAGGGCCGAGAGCCCCTTGCCCAAATCCAGGGCCAGCTGTTTTCGCTCTAACGCGGTCAGCCGTTCCGTGGGCCGGGGGATTTGCTCGAGGCGTTGCACCAGGGGCAAGCTACTGCCGTCGCTGCCGCTCAAGCCCGCTCGGGCCACCGCGCTCAGCCCGAGAATATCCGCGGGCAAGGACCTGGTGTTCAGATTCAACCTAGCAAGCTCCCGTGGCTGCGAGATCTGCCCGCATTTGGTCGAGGGCTTGGCTCGTGGCGTCGCGCCAAGGGGTTTTTGGATCCCGGGCGGGGTACAAAATGCCCCGGGAGGAATTCACCAGGACTCCGCGGCCGCCGGGCAAGAAACCCGCGACCACATCTTCCGCGCCAGCACCCTGGGCCCCGTAGCCGGGCAGTAGCAGGGGTGTTCTAGGCATGCGCTCGCGCAGGGCTTTGAGCTCGGTGGGATGTGTTGCCCCCACCACGGCCCCCACCGAAGAAAGGCCACAGGACCCAATCAACTCTTCGCCCCAAGCCACCACCGCATCGGCGATTTGGTTGGTCAAGGTCGGGTTGCCTTTGGTTTGAAACTGCTCTCCGCCCGGATTGGAGGTGCGTACCAGGATGTAAATCCCCGTATCCGATTCGCGGCAGGCTTCCAGGAAGGGCGTGATCGAATCATGACCTAAGAGTGGGTTGACCGTGACCGCATCACAAAGGGTGCGCGGGTCAGTCTTCGGTGTTCCGGTCAAGAACGCGGTCGCATAGGCGGCGGCGGTAGAGCCAATGTCCCCGCGTTTCACGTCTCCGATCACGAGTAAGCCCGCGTCTCGTGCATGGCCCACCACCCGCTCCCATTGGGCAACTCCATCGTGGCCCAGGACCTCGAAAAAGGCCGACTGGGGCTTGACCGCCGCAACGCGGTCGGAGATCACGTCAATCACTGCACAGAGAAAGTCCCCCATGGACGCGGCCTGTTCGGCGCGTGAGGCCCCGGGGTCGTGGACGGCGGCAAACTCCGTGGGGATGCGGTCGAGAAAAGGGTCGAGGCCCACAAGGGCTGGACTGCCCTTTTGGGCGATGGCTTGGTCGAGGCGGTCAGAGAAGGTCATGGCAGTTGCTCCCATGCGGGAGAGGAGGGCTTCATTCTAGCGCGCCCACTGGGGCTGATTTGGGGTCGCAATCTCCGGCTACCTTGCGCAGAAATTGGACGGCGATGGCGTCCGCCACCGGGCGGCCCTTGGGGGTTAAACAGAAGCGCTCTTCGCCCAGGTCGGTCTTAATCTCGAGAAGGCCCAGCTCGATCATTTCACGGGCCACGGGGAGGGCCGGGTCTTGGTCTGGGGGGCCGTTCCAGTGTGCGGCGGCCCGGACTTGGGCGGGATTGAGGCCCTCCGCTAGGCGTAGGCCGAGCCACCAGCCCTCGGCGAGGCGGGTCAAATCGCTGGGCTCATCGCGCCATTGGGTCGCATGGCCGGAGGACTCGATCCACCTCAAATAGGGTGCGATACCCCGGGGATTTCCGGCTCGAACACTGCCAACCTTGCTGACGGCCCCAGGGCCCAGACCCAGGTAGGTCCCGTTCTTCCAGTAATTGATGTTGTGGAGACATTCATGTCCCTTTAATGAGTAATTAGACACCTCATAGGCCCCTAGGCCGGCCTCTCCACAGAGCTCCCGGGCACGCTCAAAGAGGGTCAATTCCAGCTCTTCGGGGGCTTTGGCCAGGCGCCCCTGGTCGAGCCATTGCTTGAACCGGGTCTCTTCCTCATATGTGAGGTTGTAGGCGGATATATGTTGGGTAGTTAGTGCCAGGACTTCCCCCAGGTCGTGTTCCCAGCGCTCTAGAGTCTGTCCTGGCCAGGCGTAGATCAGATCGGCGCTCAGGTGCTCGACTCCCGCCTCCCGGGCGGCTTCAAGGGCCCGCAGGCCATCCGGGCCCTTGTGGACGCGGCCAAAGAGTTCGAGCACTTCATCATCGAGGGCTTGCACCCCCACCGAGAGGCGCGGGATGCCAAGGTCTAAGAGGGCTCGTGCCTTGTCCCGGTCGAGACTCTCCGGGTTGCACTCGGCCGTGGCCTCGATCACCGAATCACGCCAGCCGGTGATCTCTTGCAGACCGTCGAGCAGCCGTTTCAGCAACTTGGCGGGTAAGAGGCTCGGGGTGCCCCCCCCGAGGAAAAGGGTCTTGGGTTTCTTGGGTGCGCGCCCCGCCGCCTCCACCAGGATTGCGTCCACCATGCCTCCAAGGTCCTGGCCCTCGGCCGGGACGGAGAAGAAGTCACAGTAGTGGCACTTGGTGGCACAAAAGGGCAGGTGCACATAGAGCGCCGTGCCCTCTTCTGGTTGGGGCAGGGCGAGCTCTGGTGGCGAGGTCTTGTGGAAACTCATCTCAGGCAGCCTTAGCCCTTCGGTCCTTTGGGGGCGGCTTCCGACTGACCGAGATAGGTCAGGGCTTGCAGCATCACAGCCTCGAGGGTCAGACCCTCTGCCGCGCGCGGCGCGAGGTCTTCCCCCACGCAACCAAAAATGCGCATGGCGCCGTTCAAGAGGCCGTCGACTTCGGTTTTGAGGTAGTCCTGGACTGCCTCGGGATTCTCAAAATCCCCCGCCAGAACCACCACCTCAGTGAGTTGTTCCAGCAGCCATTCACGGTCGTGAATCTTCGTTGGGTGGCGGAAGAGAACCACCAATAAGCCCCCCACAATCTTGTGTTGCTGGGGGTCCATTCTCGCCAAGCTCATCGCCAGCGCTTCGCGGTCAATTCCCGATGCCATGGGCACAGGATAACCGCCAGTGGACCGCTAGCGTCCAAATGCGCTAGTTTTCGTCCAATGTCTCGTGCAGTTGCCGCAGAGCATCCTGTTCGATTTGGCGCACGCGCTCACGGGTGACACCGACCACCTCACCGATGGCCTTGAGGGTCATGGGCTCCATGCCAGGGTCGAGGCCATAGCGAAGGCGGAGAATCGTCGCGTCGCGCTCCCCTAGGGCTCCCAACAGCTCGCGCAGGCGCGAAACCAGGTCCTTTTGGGTGACGGATTCAGCGGGAGTGGCGGTGCGGTTGTCCTGCACCGTGTCCTGATTCTGACTGAGGATGTCCAGGGAGACCTGGTTTGCGGATGTGTTCTCTAGGGCCTGCCTGAGAAGGGGCCAGGACTCGCGCGGAATTTCGAGCTCTTGGGCGACTTCCTCCACGGTGGGGGTGCGGCCCAGTACATAGGTCAACTCCGTGGACGTGGAGCGCCACTTATTCAGCATCTCGGACATGTATCCCGGGACGCGCACCGAGCGCACTGTGTTGGTTAGGGCGCGGCGAATCGACTGTTTAATCCACCATGTCCCGTAGGTCGAAAAGCGACAACCGGCTTCTGGATCAAACTTTTCCACGGCCCGCATGAGGCCGATATTGCCCTCTGCGATGAGGTCCTGCAGGTTCAGGCCGCGGCCGGAATAGAGCTTGGCCACGGACACGACCAGGCGCAAATTGGCCCGAATCATGTGCTCCCGGGCATCGGCATCGCCCGCTTGAATGCGGGTGCCGAGCTCGGTCTCTTCTTCCCTTGTCAGGAGTGAGACCTCGTTGATTTCAACGAGGTAGGTTTCAAGGCAGCGTTCTGAGCTGATAGCGGGCCTCCCGAAGGGACGGATGGGGGTTGAGTGAAATGGGGGACAAGGAAGGTTCTCCTGCCGATAGATTGATCGGAATAGGGGACAGGTTCCCTTGAGGCATGTTTCAAGGAGGCCTCCTCAGGCCCCCTCAGGCCCTCTCAGACGGGCCTTTTAGTTGGTATAATGGCGTACATCCTGAATTTCCATGGCTGAATCCCCCCTCGTCAAACTAGTCCCCGAAGATGACTTTGCCCTCCTTTTGGCCGGCACGTCAAATGGGCTGTTCCTGCGGGCTCGGACGCTTTTTGCTCGTGGGGACGAGCACTGGGGCAAGCGCGACTTGTTCGAGCTCCATAGCGAGGCGGACGAGCTTGAGATTTGCCTCGATGATTACGGGGCACGCTGGAATACGCGCTATCACTTTTTCACGGAGCTGACCGCATCCATTCGAGGCTTCAGCTTGGCGGGGCTTTCCCTCGAACACCTACACCGACGGCTGGATGGTTATGGGATCCACGGCCATGGGGGTGCGGCCCAAAGCGAGTGCCTCAAGCTTGGCCTGGAGCGTTCCCGTGAATTTGTGCAGCGTTCCCTCATGACTCTGCTCACGGGCCTGTTTGATGAGGCTGCCTTGGTGGACATCGGCGTGCCCCTCGAAGCTGCCGCTTTAAAACCAGCCGGGGTCCCACCGGTCCGCTTTCAGCTGCCGCGAACCCTAGGCATTGAGAACCTGGCGGATGAAAACCAGCGGATCGCCGAGGTGGCGAGCAAGTACATGCAGGCCTGCGAGATGCTGGAGCAGGCGGGTCTGGTGCCGCTGGAATGCCCCAAGGGGCGGGATGCGCTCTTGCTTGAGCGTTGCCGGGAAGAGCACGCCCGGGTGTTTGAGGCCACCGTGCACAACCTGCAGTCTGCCTATGACACGCACATCAAGAACACCACCCAAGAATCATCCGATCCTCGGCTGCCCTTGCTTCGGGGCCACATTTCCACCTGTCTGCATCTGCTGCAGGCCGTGACCCAGTTGATTCACTTCATGGAGCGACATGAAAGCGGTGAGCGTGGTGCGGAAGCACAAGAGCGCCTAACCAAACTGATCCGACGTGAAGAGGTCACAGACATCGTCGTGAACACTTTGCTTGAGCGCGCCATTTGGGCGTTGGGGGCGGGCAGTTCTTTGGCGGCGGAATTGTTGCCGTCCTACACCGACGTGGGCACGGTCCAAGTGGATTTGCCTGAGGGTGTCACATTGCACGCGCGGCCTATCGCCCTCGTTGTTGCGGTTGTCAATCACTACGGGACGCCGGTAGAAATCACCATCGGCGATAAAGCGGCCAATGCGGGCTCGATTCTCGAGGTCATGATTCTGGCGGGATCCAACCCAGAAGCGCGCACCGTGAGCTTCCAAGGGGATGCACGTCCCATTGCCGATTTGCAGTGTCTGATCGAGGCCGGGGCGGGGGAGCAGGGCCTCGATGACCTGCCCGAAAGCCTCGCTTATCTGCGGGGCTAAATCCCCAGGTGCAGGCGGTCTGCCAGGAACGCGGGAAGGCCAGCAGCCCTTATGCGATGGGCCTCCTGTTCGATGTCGTATTCAACACGGCGTAGCTCGTAGGTGGCCTCATCGGGCAAAAACAGGCCCCAGGCAGCCCGTGAATCTTCGTCACGGGGTTGGCCCACGCTGCCTGGGTTAATCACAGCGCGACGGATGTCATTGAGCCTAATTTTAGTTGCAAGGGGGCGGGCGAGCTGTTCCGGAGCGTGTTCGGTTTGTACCACGACAAGCGGAAGGTGGGTGTGGCCCACAAAGCAAATTGGGCGCGGCATTGAGTCGAGGCTGCCCTTGGCTGAAGCAACGGAAGTTAGATATCGAAACTCTTGCGCGTGGTCATAGGTTCCGTGCGCCAAGGAGCACTCATCGAGGTCCACGGTCAGGGGCAAGTTTTGGATCCAGTCCATTTCCTTCGGTGTCAAAAGGTTTCTGGTCCAAAGGGCTGCCGCCCGTGCGTTGTGATTGAAAAAAACCGGCTCCACCATGCCGGCGCAGGCCTCATCGTGGTTGCCGCGGATGACCACAGCGTCGATTTCCCGGAGGGTTTCGATGGTTTCTTGGGGGGCGGCGCCATAGCCGACCACATCCCCGAGGCTCAAAATCCGGTCCACCCCAGCAATTGCGATATCCTTTAAAACGGCGTCTAGCGCAGCTTTGTTTGCGTGAATGTCACCGAGAATTGCGTATCGCATGCCTACCCCGGCCAGGGGTGCACACAAGGAGGAGCGCAAACCAACCGGCCAAAGATAGGGCAGCCGGGGCTCCGGCGAAACCGAACGCAGAATCATGCGGGGCGGGCCAAGTTCCTGCACTAAGCAGGGATGCCAGCCAAGGTCCGGCGCCTGGCATTCCGCCCAGGGTGGCAGGCAGCCACCAACCAAGTAGGGGCAAGAGGGCGGCGGAGATTCCCGGGCCCAGACCCGCACGATTGAGCAGCAAGGCGAGGAGGGTCAGCTTCATGCCACCCGCGGTCCCGGCCAACAGGGCCTCAGGGCCGCCCCAGCCCCAATAGAACGCGCCGATGATCAGGACCCCAAGGGGAGCAAGGAGCCCAGGTACCGCCAAGGCCATAAGTTCGTGTCCCACACGCTGCCATCGCCCGGTGCGAGCTAAGAGCCACTCCACCCGCCCGAGGGCGGCGTTTGCGCCCATGACGGCCACTAGGGAAGCCAGGAACGCGAACTCCGTGGGAGTCCCGCCGGTGGCCCCGTGCCGGTCCAGGATCGAGAGGTTCGTCCATGCCGCCCCATAGGGGAGCAGGATCCCTGCCACAACCCAAGGCCCAATCGTCCACGGACTGCGGAGCGTACCCCGAAGTGATGAGATGAGGGAGGAGGGGGGGGCCATGGGCTGTGCCTATCATGACCTCCTCTGGGGCCTCTGCCTAGCAAGATCCCCTCCAGTTTTGGGGTTGGAGCGCCCAAAAGGGGGCTTTTAGGTGCCCTGGTGGGGGAGAATGGAGTGTTCCACGTGGAACATGGCCCAGGGTCTGGACTTGCTCTACGCTCACCCGGGCCCTTCCACTTTGGCCTTAGGTGAGTGTTCCACGTGGAACACTACCAGGCCGCGCAGCTCTGGGATAATGGTGGGGGAGCCCCACCTCGGGGAGCTTTTGTACTTTTGGCCCCGGCTTGTTGAAGGAGGAAACCGGCCAGGTCCATGTTCCACGTGGAACATGGTTGGGCCCCCGGATCGGGTCCACACCGCCGAGCCGTTTGATTTTGGTGGGGGGGTGTTCCACGTGGAACATAGGGTTTGGGAAAACCCCGCGCTGCCCGAGAGGCTCGGCCCCGGGGACCAAAACGGGTGGCTCCGCAGGGGGGGGGGCCGTCGTCCAGGCCTCGCCTCTTGACCGGCTTTCCGGGGAAAACAGGCAAAATGCCGCCTTCTAAGGCCCCAGGGGATGGTTTCTTTTGTTCCTGGCCCCTAAACCCATTGCGCTCAGCCCCTGTCTAGGCGTATTCTCAGTTGCATGTTCCACGTGGAACACACCTCCGGAAAGTTTCAAACGGCGATTTCAATGACAGCACTCGGACGCGGCCTCGGCTCCCTAATCCCTAAAACCCCGGCCCAAGAGGAGATCCCTCGCAACCTGCCTATTGCTCGGATTCGGCCCAACCCCAACCAGCCGCGCAAGGTCTTTGTGACCGAAGCCCTGGACTCCCTCAAGGAAAGCATCCAGCGCCACGGGGTCATGCAGCCGATTTGCGTGCGGGCCGTGGATGGCTCCTATGAGATTATCGCTGGGGAGCGGCGGTGGCGAGCTGCGCGGCTTTCCGGTCTAACCGAGATTCCGGTGATCATAAAAGACGCAGACGAGGCCCTTGTGCTTGAGCTTGCCCTCATCGAGAACATTCAGCGCGAGGACTTGGACGCCATCGAAAAGGCCAAGGGCTTCAAGGAGATGATGGACAAAGTCGGGCTCACCCAGGGGGAGGTGGCCCAGCGGGTGGGGGTCAGCCGCGCCGCGGTTGCCAATCACTTGCGCCTTTTGCTGTTGGCCAGTGAGGTTCAAGAGGCACTGGTGAATGGCCTCGTGTCCTTTGGCCATGCGCGGGCCCTGGCCGGATTCGAGGGCCATAAGGAACAATGCGCAGCCTTGGAAACAATCGTGCGCGGGGAACTCTCCGTGCGCGCAACTGAGCAGCTGGTGCGCGGCGATGTCCCCACATCCGGTGGTGTCGGGAAGCCCTCCAGCGGAGACGCATCGAAGGACCCCAAAGTCAGTCCAGAAGTCCCCACTTGGCAGGTGGATTTCAAGCGCAGAATCGAAGAGGGCCTGGGCCTTGCGGCAGAGTTGCGGTGCTCAGATTCCTACGAGGGGCAGGTCCTGTTGAAATTCAACGACCGCCGGCAGCTCGAGCACTTGATGGAGCGTCTCGCTCCCACCAAGAAGCTCTGATCTGATACGCCCGGGCGCACGCCACAACTTGTGGAGTTCTTGTGGATAACCTGCGAGAAGCTCCCCAAGGGATTGGGCCACATGCAAGTGCCCGTCGCAGAAGCTGCAGGGTTCCCTTGTTTTTCACAAATGCTGGGTGCACATAACCCCTTTGTAGCGAGGGGTTTACGTCGATACCGCGGCTCCGCCCCGAGAAATCTAAAGGGTCGTCCCTTGACAAAGATGACGAGTTCTGGGAGACGAGACCCTACGCCTATGGAGCTCCCCTTTGTGGGCAACTAGCAACGCTGCGCCCGCGGGGAGAGGCCTTACGCCCCGGTGATCCGGGTCCCTGTGATCTTGATGGGCTCAACCGGAATGTCCCTCAAATTGCCCACTGCGGGGCGAATGTCGGCCTTTCCGATCTCTTCCACAATTGATAGACCGGACGTGATCTGTCCGAAAATTGTGTGGCGTCCGTCCAGGAAATGGCACGGGTTGAGGGTGAAGAAAAACTGGCTGCCGGAACTGCGCGCCCCGCCTGACGGGGCCGCCGCGGAGAGGTAGCCCTTCGCGTGGACCAGGCCGTTCTTCTCGGGGGTCTGGTCATAGCCAGGGCCGCCCTGACCCCAGGTTGCTTCTTCCCCCTCAAGGGTGTTCGGGTCGCCGCCTTGAACAATCCACATGTTGGCGTTGCGGACGACTCGGTGAAAGAGGGTCCCGTCATAGAAACCTTCCTTGGCGAGCTTGACGATGTTCTTCACGTGGACCGGCGCCCGATCCATATAGAGGGTGACCTCGATCTCGCCGGCATCGGTCTCAAAGACCATCTTAGGCATGCTGTCTGCCGGCGCCGGGTTGGTCAAAATCGGGTTCTCGGCGTCCCAAGTTGCCTGAACCGTCGATGCGGCGGTTAGGTGGGCTGCGATGGTGGTGGGGGCGCCATCGGGGCCAATGGGCAGTTCGAGCCTGCTCAGGACTGGATCCGTGGTAGTGCTCAGGCTGGCAAAGGCTTCTTGCGCCTCGCGGTTATTGCCCTGACTGAGGGCCACTTGACCCTCGGCCAAGAGTGCCCAGGGCAGAATCTTGGAGCCTTGGCTGTTCTCGCGCACGGCACGGATTCCGGCTAGGTCTTGATCGCGGAGCGCGTCGTCAAGGGGTACCCATTCGATGCCCGCCTTGGCTTCCGCCTGCTGGTTGGACCAGATGTTGTAGAGCAACATCCCGGAAAGGACGATGGTGATCAGGGCGACGGGTTTCCAGAAACGGTCGACAGTGTTCTGGAAGGTGGACTTCTCCTCGCGGAGAATAGTGACCTGGGTGGGAGCCTTGTGCTTGGCCATGATAGTCGGTGGGATCGGAGGTGGGTGCCCAGAGTGGGGAGCTTTAGGTGCTGGGATCGCGCGGCATTCTAGCTATGGGGAGGCCCTTGACCGCTTCGAACTCCAAGGATGGTACTAGTTGATCGGCAGGAGTAACCCGCCTCCGAAGCCCCGCTTGGATTTATGGGAGAGAGGGGTCCCAATCAGGCGTCATGGGGAAGGCCCCAAACACCCGCTTTGGAGGCAGGGCGCTGATTTTTTCCCTCGAAATGAGGACTTCTCCGCCAAACTCCGCATGATCGGGCCCCCTCTCCGTATTTCATCTCCTATGACCGCTTCCCTCCTTCTTCTCCTCGCCCTCAGCCCTCAAACCGATCACCGGACGCTTCACCCCCAAGATGCGCCGATCTACATCGCGGCCCCCCAGATTCAGGCCTACATGGATGCCTATGGCACAACCGCCGTGGGACGGGCCTTTGAAGAGCCCGAGATCCAAGCTCTGATAGCGGGGGTTTCAGGGCTGGCCGGCGCACAGGTTGCGGTGAGCTTTGAGGAGGCATTGACCTTGTCCTGGGGTGAGGTCCAGAGCATTTTTAGGGGGATGGCCGGGGTTTCCGTTTCCCTCTCAGAGCTCGCAGATATCAAGACCCTCACCGCATTTAACGACCCACAATTTGTGCAGGATGTTGAGGCTCGTTTGGTGGCGGACTACACCGATTCGGCTGCCGCGACCGTTGCCTTTGATCAAATTTATGCGGCTTTCGGGCAGGTTCCTGGAATGGAAGTCGGGAACGAGGACTTATCCGCTGGACGGCTGTCCCGATTTTCTTTCGCCTCCGGGGGGTCCGATGAGGGCGTGCCCTCTGACTCGATCGAGGTCTTGGTGCTCTACAGGGAGGGCAAACGTTTGGCCCTCTTTTCCCCGGCCAGTTGGGCTCGGGGCTGGGGTGAAGGCGTGTCTTCAGCCGCCACGAAGGCCTCCCCCCTGGGCGAGGCCCAGGGCCTGGTGCTCTTGGAGGCTGATCTCAAGGGGGGTGGCTGGGACCGCGCTGATCCCCTGACCCAGGGCCTCATGCCTTTGGCCGAGGGGTTTATGGGACCCTACTACACCATGTGGAGCCGCGGAGGAGTGTGGCGCGCACAGCTAATCGACGGGCGCTATCACGTGGATGGCCACTACCCCAGCTTCAAGGGTGCGCAGGCTTTTGGAACGACAGCGCTTGGGGCCGAGCCCTTTGGACTGACCCACCCGGAAGCGGCCGTGGCATACACGACCTCCCTTGATAGCTCTGCCTTGCTCGGGATTCTGAAAGCCGAGGGCTTTGGCCCGGACGACTCCACGATCGGGCAAGCGCTCGTTGCAGAGCTCGGAGACCAGGTAACTATTTCGGTACCGAACAATATAGGTGTGATGGCCGCGCCAGGGATTCAGTTTGCGGTCCCCCTAAAAGATTCCGCTCGGGCCGGCGAGGCCCTTGCCGCATGGATGGCAGATATCGAGCCCAGATTGCCCGAGGGGGCGAGCTTCGAAACAAAAGCCTATCGGCGGCGTGAGCTCTACACCTTCTCCTTCTTCCCGCCCAAGAGCGACTTTAGTGCAACCATGACCGAGGAAAACTCGGAGGGTCCAAGTAGCTTTCTGAATCTCGGCAGCATCCTCGACTCCCTGTCTGGAATGATCAAGCCAACCGTGGTCGTGGCCGAGGACAGGCTGCTGGTGACCCTCAGCGCGACTCACGCGAAACGAGCGGTTCGAGGTTTGGCAAAGGGATCGGGGGCGGCGCCCCTGGCGGGGGGCGAATGGCCAGGGGCCGCAATGGAGGTCAGCCATGCGGATTGGATTCAGGTGGTGGCGGGCCTCTACCGGGGAGTCAAGGGAATCGCGGGAATGATGTTTAGTGCGCCCGGCCGCGAGGTTGCCCCAGACCCCGGTCAGGAAGGCCCAGACCCCGACGCGCCCCCCTCACTCGCGGAGTTCATTCAGAATTTGCCCGGGGCAGAGGTATTCTCTCAGCACTTCAAACCCGCCCGTTGCTGGGAGACGCGCACTCCTGGGGGCCTTCGGTATCACTCGGAATCTTCCTTCGGGCCGGAGGTCGCCCTCTTAGCCTTCGGTGGCCTGAGCATCTTCCTTGGAGCTTCTTCCGAGGACTGATCCCGGGGTGGATGCCTCGCAGGGCGCTTCGCCTTGGTATTCTGCGCCCATGGCCCGTCACGGAGGAGAGCCCGAGGGGGCCAACGGAAAACCGCGCAAGCACCGCACGACTCGGCGAGTGCGCCACGCCCGCCGGCGTATTCTGCTGCCTATCCTAACTTGGTTTGGGGCGCCGATTTATTGGCTGCTTTCGTCCACCTGGCGCGTGAAGTTGACCTCCGAGGACCCCGACGCTGTCGAGGTTTTGACCCAGCAAGGGGCTCTGGGTATCTTTTGGCACGGAAGGAGTTTGCCCGCTGTGCGCTCCCTTCGAGGGTTTAAGGCGGCGGTGCTGGTTTCACCTTCTAAGGACGGGCAACTGTCCATGGCGATCTTACGGGGGCTGCGTATTCCCGTGGTGGAGGGCTCTTCGAGCCGCGGCGGTGCTCGGGCCATGAAGGAGATGATGAACACGCTGGGCAGCGGCACCTCCATCGCGATCACCCCCGACGGGCCCCGGGGTCCGATGCACTCCATGACCGATGGGGTGCCATTCCTGGCCCACCGCACGGGTTATCCGATCCTGCCCCTTGGGATCGCGGTCAGCCGTTCTTGGCGCATGCAGTCTTGGGACCGCTTCACCGTACCCAAGCCCTTTAGCCTGATCCTGGTTGTGGTGGGGGCGCCGATCAGAATTGATCCGGAGCTCGACGACCAGGCCGTGCGCGCCTGCACTCCCGGGGTCCGTGAGGCTCTAATCGGTGTGGAACAAGAGGCGGCCCGGCTCCTTGGGCAAGGGTCAAAACTGTGATCCGTGTGGCCACCGCCGGCTGGTCCTACCCCGACTGGGAAGGGCGCGTTTACCCGAAGCGTAAACCCCCGGGCTTTCACGCCCTACAGACCCTGGCACGCTGCTTCGATGGGGTCGAGGTGAACTCGACCTTTTACGCCGAAGCGCGCCCCGAAATCGTCACGAAGTGGGCCGAGCACGTGCGCGAAAAGCCGGACTTTCACTTCATCGCCAAGCTGCACCAATCTTTCACCCATGGACCCTATGGGGGGGCTGAAAAAGCCCTCTTCGAACTGCGTGGCCAGACCTTTCAGGCGGCCCTTGAACCCCTTACCAGACGTGGTCAATTGGATGGGATCTTGGTTCAATTCCCCGCGTCCTTTCACGAGAACCCTGACAACATCCGCCACCTTGGCTGGATCCGCAGCCTGCTCGGTGATTTGCCCCTGATCCTCGAAGTGCGCCACCGCTCCTGGTTCGAGCCCCCAGCCTTGTCCAGTATCGGCGGCCTCGGCTATTCCCTGGCACATATCGACCTTCCCGATGCGTGGGATCACCCACCCGACCGTTTCACCCCGACCGGCCCCATCGGTTACATGCGCCTGCACGGCCGCAACGCCAAGAACTGGTTCAAACCTGACGTCGGCCGGGACGATCGCTACGACTACCTGTACACACCGCAGGAGGTGGGCGCCCTTGCAATTCGCGCCCATGAGATCTCCCAAGAGACGGACCAAACCTGGGTCGTGACGAACAACCACTTTGGAGGACAGGCGGTTGCCAACGGGTTAGAGTTCAAGTGGCTCTTTGGCGGCCGACAACCGGTTGCGGCTCCCGATGAAACCGTCGAAGCCTTTCCACACCTAACTAAAATCGTCGAGCCCCGCTCCCAGGGCGGCTTGTTTGGGGGCTAATTTGGCCCGACTTACCTGCGCTTGAGTGGAGGGGGCGCGATCGCCCCCGGCGGGAATCGCGTGGGAGATCCTCCGGCGGGGGCGCTTGTCCTGAGGGCAAGGGGGCTCGGTCATTGCCTAGACTGGGCGCCTGATGCCTCTTTTGCTCTATGACGATGCCATGGCCCTCTTGCGGGGGCTGCCGATTGATTCCGGAGCCGTGACGGTTCCTTTGGCCGAGGCTGCGGGAAAGGTCTTGGCCCGAGACGTAGTTGCGAATTGCGATCAGCCGCCTTTTGACCGAGCGACCATGGACGGTTTCGCCCTGTTACCTGCTGATGAGCCGTCTTTTCGGGTGGTAGGCACCGTGATGGCCGGGGAGCGGCGGGAGAGCGCCCTGGGGGCTGGAGAGGCCGTGGCGATCATGACTGGGGCGCCGGTGCCAACGGGCTGCTGCGTGATTCCGGTGGAGTTAACCCAGCGTGAAGGGCAGGTGATGACCACCGAGGTTGGGTATGAGTTGCGCGCGGGGCGCAACGTGGCCCGGCAGGGGGAGGACGCGAAGAAGGGGGATTTGGTCTTGCGGGCGGGGACCCGCCTGTCGCCCGCGGGTCTGGCAGCGGCGGCTATGGCGGGAGCCACGGGGCTGAGCGTTTTTGATCCGCCACGCCTTGGAATTTGCACCACCGGCGACGAGGTGGGATCAGATGGACCGGCCGGGGTTGCCGACTGCAATGGGCCTCTGCTTTCGGCCTTAGCCGAGGCCTTAGGGGTTCCAGCGGAACGCAAGCACGCACGGGATGAGCCGGCGCACTTGAAAGAGACCCTTGAGAGTTTGGCGGCGATGTCGGACGTGGTGGTCACCGTAGGCGGCGTGTCCATGGGCGAAAAAGACCTGGTGCCGGGCATGGCCCAAGAGCTGGGCTTTGAAAAGGTCCTGCACAAGGTGGCGATCCAACCGGGCAAGCCCGTGTTCTTGGCCCAGCGAGCAGACGGAAAGGTCTTCATTGGCTTGCCCGGGAATCCGGTCAGTGTGCTGGCCACGGCACACTTGTTTCTCGCTCCTTTGCTGGGGCGTTTTATGGGGGACTGGGAACCCGCATGGATCGAGCGGCCTTTGGCCCACGATCACGCGCACCGGGGCAAGCGGCGACTGTTCTTGCCCGCGCGTCTCGAAGCAAACGGCCTGCACCCGGTGGCCTGGAACGGCAGCGGGGACCTGTACTCGGCTACAGCCGCCCACGGCTTTGTGGATTTGGCGGCCGGAGGTTCTTGGGCCCAAGGGGATCTGCTGCGCTTCCTCCCCTACCTGGGTCAGGGCCCTGGGGAACATTCAGTGATGCCTGCCCGGGTCGGCGGCGAAGCTCCTTGCTGCTGATCAAAAAACCATGGCTGTAATCGACGAGACTTTCGAGCTGACTTACGAGGAAGAGCCCGGCCGCGCAATCCGCGGGGTGGTTTCTAAGCCCGCGGGAGTCCGCGAAAAGGCGGCCCCTACGGTGCTGATTCTTCACGGGTTCAAGGGCTTCATGGACTGGGGTTTCTTTCCCCTATTGGCTCGCGGATTGGCCGAGACGGGTTTCGTCGCCGTTCGCTTCAATGCCTCGGGCAGCGGAGTGGGCGCCGATGGCGTCGACTTTTCAGACCTCGGCGCGTTTGAGCGGGACACCTTCAGCCGCCAGCTGGAAGATGTTGAGCGTGTCCACCAGCATTTGTTGAGTGGCGAGGTGGGGGGAGTGGACCCTAAGCGCATCGGCATGGTGGGACACAGCCGGGGCGGAGGAGTGGCGCTGTTGCACGCGGCTCAGCATCCGGTGCAGGCTTTGGTGACCTGGGCCGCGATTGATTCGGTGATTCGCTTTGAGGACGCCACCGTGGAGCGTTGGCGTAAGGATGGGTTCTTGGATATCCCCAACGGACGCACGGGGCAGATCATGCGCATGGGCCGAGCCATGCTGGAAGACGTGGAGCAGAATGAGGAGGCCCTCGACATTTTGGGCGCGGCCAAAAAAATCGAAGCACCCACCTTGCTGTTGCACGGCAGCGCGGATGAAGCGGTGGATCCCGCCGCGGCTGAACGCATCCGCGAGGTCATGCAAAACGTGGGGCACGAGATCGAGCCCGACGCGGGGCACACCTTTGGCGCGACCCACCCCCTTGGCAAGGTTGGCCCCGAGCTAGAGTGGCTCTTGGCGCGAACCTTGGGTCACCTCTTGACGCATTTGACCTGAGCGAAGAACTCCTCAGGAGTCCGAGCCCAAGTGGTGGGTCAAGTGATCCACCAAATCCATCTTGGTTAAGATGCCCGCCAATTGGTTGTCCCCTTCGACGATGATACCGACGGAATTGTTGGCGAAGAGCTCGAGGAGCTTGGACGCGTCTTCGTGAGCGTGAAGCGTGACCACCTTACGGCCCATAACTTCAGCCACCCGGTCTTCCATGCGCGCCGTGCCATCGAGCAACCGTCCGAGCACATCGGATTCGGTGACGATGCCCACCACGCGGCCAGCATCCAGCACGGGCAACTGGCTGACGCCCCCGTCCTTCATGCGGCCGACCGCATCGCGAACGCTCTCGGAGCCGTCCGCGGTCAACAATTCGTGGGGCGGGGTGCGGCGCAAGACTTCACCGATGGAGCTGGTCTCCCAGCTTTGGTCTTCAAAGCCGTTTTCGCGCATCCAACGGTCGTCCATGAACTTGGTCATGTAGTTGCGCACGGAATCGGGCAGCACCACCACGATGCGTTGGCCGGGGCCTCGCTGCTTGGCTACCTGTAGGGCCGCCCACATGGCCGAGCCCGAGGATCCGCCACACAGGAGGCCCTCTTGCCGGATCAGTTTGCGCGCGGTTTGGAAACTTGGGCCGTCTTCGCTCCGGACCCATTCGTCCACGAGGCCGCGATCGAGCACATCGGGAATGAAGTCGTAGCCGATCCCTTCGACCTTGTAAGAGCTAATCGTGCCCGGCCCCGCCAGGATGGAACCCACCGGATCAACGCCCACGATGTGCACGTTGGGGGCATCCTCTTTCAGACGCCGGGCGATGCCAGAGATCGTTCCGCCTGTGCCAGCCGAAGCCACCAAGACGTCGAATTCACCGTCCATCTGTTCGATGATTTCCTTGCCAGTGCCGTAGTAGTGCGCGTCAGGGTTGTCCCGGTTGGAGTATTGGTCGAGGATGTGCGCATTGGGCAAGACCCTTTGCAGGTCCTTGGCCACTTCGATGTGACTGTCGGGGTCATCCCATGCGGCTTCGGTGGGCGTGCGAATGATCTCGGCCCCAAGGGCTTCTAGGACCACTTGTTTTTCGCGGCTCATCTTCTCGGGCATGGTGATGATCATGCGATAGCCGCGCACGGCTGCGGCGATGGCCATGCCGATGCCTGTGTTGCCGCTGGTGGGCTCGATCAGGGTGTCGCCGGGCTTGATGCGACCAGACTTTTCAGCCTCTTCCACCATGCGTCGGCCAATGCGGTCCTTGACCGAGCCGCCAGCGTTGAGAAACTCGCACTTGGCAAAGAAGGTACAGCCGGTTTCCGATCCTAGGCGTTGGAGTTGGATGAGCGGCGTGTTGCCGATCGCTTCGAGGATGCTTTGCTTGGGTTTCACGATGTTCTGGGAGTGAGGTGCAGTTTGGGCAGAGTCTAGCCTGACCGTGGGGGTTTCCGGGCAGTGTCCAGTACGGGCCTTCGGGCTGGGCTCTGGGGTGGTAAAATGTGGGGCAGCGAGGCGTCTTTCCGGGGATCTTCTAGGTAAAGGAATCTATAAATTAGAGGCCTTCCTGGAGGGGAAAATAGCCGGGTTCGAGGGGGCCGAAACCCCTCGAAATGCCCATCCTAGGGCCCTAGAAGGCACCTTGTATGGATTGAAGCCACCCCGAGTGGGCCTCGGGGGGTAATTCTGGGCAAAAAAAGAGCGACCGAGTTCCCCAGAACGGGTCTAGCCCCACAGACAGTGTGAGGCTAACTTGATCGATTATGCCTCAGAGGACAGTAGTAGTTAAGGTACCCCCCGAGCGCCGGCAAAGTCTAAAAGACCGCCTGGAGCCCGGAGCGTTTGAATGGCGATCCGCCCCCCACGCCCAATGGAGCGTGAAGGGAGAGGGGGTCGTCGCGACGTTATATGACTCCGGAAAGCTTGTGGTTCAGGGTTCTGAGCCCGAGCGTTTCCTCGTGCGCTTCACCGATGAGCCAGCCCCAGCGCCGCCTCGTCCCTTGCGCCCGCTGACCAAGACCGTGACCGCCACCGAGCCCATTGTTGGGTCGGATGAAGCGGGTAAGGGCGATTGGTTTGGCCCCCTGGTGGTGGCCGCCGTGCGGATTGATATCGAGGAGGCGGGAGAGATCGCCGAGTTTGGCGTTGCGGATTCCAAGAGCCTTTCTGACACGCGCGTGCTGCGCCTGGCCGCCCTCCTACGGGATCGCGTGTCCCACAAGGTCGTGCGCATCGACCCCCCCGAGTACAACCGTCGTTATCCGACCTACCCCGGTCTGAACGAGTTTTTGACCGATCTGCACGTGGAGGCAATCCGTGAAGTAGGCAAGGACGAGGACCGCGTGATCGTGGATCAATTTGTCCGGGGCAACCCGGTGCAGATGGGCTTGAGCGACACCAAGTTGCGGGTGGAAGAACGCCCGCGTGCCGAGGAGGAGTTGGCGGTTGCGGCCGCCTCTGTTCTTGCGCGTGCAGAATTTCTGCTAGCCATCATGGAGCTCAGCGAGCGCAACGGTATGGAACTGTTCAAGGGCGCCGGGCCCTTGACTGATCGCGCGGGCGCGCGGTTTGTCATTGAGCATGGCGAAGGGAAACTTACGCAAGTGGCTAAGTTGCATTTCAAGAATACGCTAAAAGTGCAAGAACGAGTGCGCCGCAGCGGATGAGGGCTTACCGGGCTGATGCGGCCGGGAATCGTTTTGTGTTGATCGACGGGATCGCGGGGCAGGCGCCTCGGGATCCCGCTGCTTTAGCCCAGCGCTTGTGCACGGACACGGCTGCGGGCAGTTTTCGTCCCGATGGGCTCTTGCTGTGTTTAGCGGGGGGGGACTCTGCGGACGTGCGTATGGTGCTTTACAACGCGGACGGCAGCCGCCCCGAGGCTTGCGGCAACGGGCTACGGATCATTGCCTTGCTTGCGGCCCAAAAAGGGTATGGGCAGGGCGAGTTTTTGGTGGGCACCGATGCGGGGGTGCGCGCCGTGCGAGTGGCGAACGGCGCAGTTGAGGTTTGTCTTGGCCCGGTGCGCATCGAAGCCGCCGAGCAAACGATTCAAGTAGGGGGCGCGGAAATCTGTGGCACCCGGGTGAATGTGGGCAACCCCCATTTTGTCTTGTTCACCGAGGAGCCGGGAGCCCCAACGCTTGATGAGTTGGGCCAGAGCTTGAGCACACATGAATCATTCCCTGAAGGCGCAAACGTGGAGTTTGTGACGGGCGCGCATCAAGGGGCTCTGAAGGTGCGGATTTTCGAGCGAGGGGTGGGGGAGACCCAGGCCTGCGGAACTGGCGCGGCGGCGGTGGCTTTTGTGGCCGTGGAGCGGGGCTGGGCCAAGTGGCCGGTGACGGTGAAGTTGGCGGGCGGTGAATTGCTCTTGGACCAGAGAGGGGGGGGAGTCTGGCTAGGAGGGACAACCCAGATCTTGGACTCCTTTAGGCTGCCCTGCTGAATCTAAGGGTGCCCGGTGGCTAGAATGGTTCGCCTGCAGACGGGGCACTGCCTACCTAGGGCCTCGCCCATGGGTTGGCACGATCCCCTCCACTGCCCTCGACCCTTTTCACCATGCCCTACATCCCCCAATTGGTTCTCTGCACCTTGATCCTGGTGGCAGGGGTGGCGGGTTGGACCTGGGGGCCGGTTGCCCCCTGGGCGTTGGTGTTGCTCTTGCCCCTGCCTCACTTAATCGTGCTTTCGGGCCGCAACCTGGGGGGGGCCGGGTCGTTCCGAATGGGGGCCCTGGTGACCATCGTTGGGCGATTCTCGGGGGTCTTCGCTTTTGCCCTCTTAGTGCTTTGTTGTGGCTGGGTTCAGTGGCTTCGGGAAAGTCTCGGGGCGCGGTTGGACCTTGAGGGCTGGCCCGAGGCGAACTTTATCTGGGTGATCTTCCCGTACCTGATATTTGAGGTCTTGAACATCGACGCCCAGTCCCGCGCCTCTTGCGCAGAGGGCCCCGGCCGCTTGAGCTGGCGCAGCTTTCATCTGCGCATGTTTGCCAGCACGCTGATTCCCCCGGCCACCTACTTGGCCATCGCAGGGTTGGTTGGATCCAATCGTTGGCTGCGGGTGCAGGTGGAACAGGTGGAGCTCGTAGGTGCGGCGGTCTTTGTTGCC
This sequence comes from Planctomycetota bacterium, assembly GCA_028823345.1. Taxonomy (GTDB): domain Bacteria; phylum Planctomycetota; class UBA1135; order UBA1135. The sequence continues at coordinate 45,040 of JAPKBR010000009.1, read as the reverse complement.
CTGATCGGGGGCCTGGCCGTCTATTTACCAGCCCTCTTCAAGGCCTCTTGGCGCACATATGAGTTGCCCCCCGGACGATTACGAACGGGCTTCGAGGAGATTTCCAAGAGTGTGCGCTTCAACTCGCGCAACGTGTTGGTTTGGGACACTGGGAAGATGATGGCCAACGCCGCAATCGTGGGGCTCTTGCCCAGCAGGAGGGTGGTCATCCTGTCCGATGCCTTGCTCAGTGATTTGGACGAGGACGAACTGAAGGCTGTGTATTCCCATGAGGTGGGCCATTCTCACCACCATCACGTGCCGGTGTTTTTGGCCTGGTCTGTGGGCGTTTTTCTCCTCGCGGACTTTGCCCTGCGTGCCTTTGATCCCACCAACGCAATCGCGGTCCTCGGGATCATGGTCGCGTTCCTTGGGGCCTGGGGCCTAGCCTTTGGTTGGATGTCCCGACGGTTTGAATTGCAAGCGGATCTCTTTGCTATGCGCGTTCTGGGCTCCGGTCGGCCGTTGGTTAGCGCCTTGGAGAAAATCGAAGGCACTTTGCGGGATAAAGCCACCTGGAGGCACTTTGGAGGTCTTCGCAGGGCGCACTTCTTGGATGAATGCACCCAGGACCCTGCAGGCGCTCTCCGTTTCGAACAAAAACTGAAGCGCGTTTCCCAGTTGGGTTATGCCATCTGTGTGTTTGGGCTAGTGGCGGAGCTGGGCTTGATGGCCCAGGGTCTGCCTGAGGACCGGACTTGGGCGGCGCTTGGCTTGGGGGATTACCCCTCGGCACAAGACCGTGTGGAACGTATCACCAATCCGGACCCATCGCTAGAGCGCATGGTGAAGCGAACCCTTGACGTGGAGGTGGCTGTGGGGACAAGCGCGGATTCCCTGGCGCGCGCCTGGTCGAGATGGCAAGAGCGTGACCTTAAGGCTGCTGCGGATTGGGCGTCTATGGCCTACTTGCAGGGAAACCTGAGGGCCTATTTGATCGTCGAGATCTTGGAGTTCCTAGAGGGGGAAGAGCCTCTCAGGGGATCCTTGAATCCAGCTAGGCTTCCTTCCCCTTGGCGGGTTGAGTTAACCGGGGCCCTTGAGGCTGCCCGTCAGTAGCTAAGCCCGTCGGCCCGGAGGTGGACCATTGGGTCGCCGTCGTGGGTCTGGGCGGCTTCTTCCACTACCCCGAAGACCACGAAGTGGTCGCCGGTTTCGTGTTCGCCTGCGAGTTTGCAATCGAACCAGGCGAGAGCGTCGGTGAAGACCGTGGAGTTCGCGCTGGTGGTGTGCAGGGCTTGCCCATCAAAGGGGGTTTCGCCCTCTGGGAGCTTGCCAAAAAACCGGCCCATGAGGGCGCTGGAGGGCTTATCTAGCAGGCTCAGGCCAAACCGCCCGCTGGCGCGAATTGCCTCGAGATGGTCCCGGTCTTTGCCCACGGCGATGGCGATGGTCGGGGGCTCGAATCCCATTTGTTGCACGAAGGACGCGATGAATCCCATGGGGCCATCGGGGCCTTGGGTGGTAGCTAAAAATAGGCCACAGGGGATTCGTCCGAGGGCTTGGGCGAGGGGTGTGGGCTGGGCGTCTTTGGGGGTCATCTGTGGGCCTTGGAGGGGGGTCTTGGGACGGTAATTGCTCCCGTGCCTGGGAACTCTAACCGGACGCCGGGGGTCGTTAAAAAAAAGCTCCCGAGACGGCGGAGTGAGCACGTCCTGAAGGTGGACGGGAGGGGCTGTTTCAGGGATAATACCACCCTGCCGCGGGCACGGATCGACCTCGATCTCATGCTGGCGCTACCCTCCCATGTCCGCCCATAACGAAGTGCAATCCCTCGGGTCCAGAGGACCCCAGAGAAACGCCAACGATTCGCTTAGCGAGCGTCTGGGCGCCCTCGCGGAGGACCGCAATCACACCGCGGGCGAACTCGTCTTGCTGGCTGCAGCAGAGTCACAGCTGGCTTGTAATGAAGGGGCGTTCATGCCTGGCACGGTCGAGGGCGAGAGCCGTCGAAGTGCCGCTGATCTTGCCCAAGCCCTCGCGCCCCTCGAAGAACAGCACGGTTGGCGCGGGCCCCTCGCTCGCTGGATACACAGCTTGCTGAGTCTTGAGAGGGTTGCTCAGGAGGATGGACTCGACGCTCCGTTCCATGAGTTGGTCGCCGAAGAATGTGGCCTGTGGTTGGAACCATCCAGTGAAGATGTAACCCGCGCTTGGGGCGGCCGGCCATTGGGTCCGGGCGTTCGGCTTGTTGCGCGCGAGGCTCCCCTTGCCGCCTTGCAAAAAGAGATCGAGCCAGGTGGGGTGATCTTAGTGGCCGCACCCAGTGACCATGTGGGCGCTTGCCTCGCTCAACACGCCTCGGGCTGCAAGGTCATCCTGTCCGATGGGGGCGCAACCCTTGCGGGCCGTTCCCTCGCGCGCCAACTTGTGCAGGCGGGCTGCGAGGTGCGTTTTGTTTATGACAGCGCTCTGCCGAGCTTAGTGCACGAAGTGGACGCGGTATGGATAGGCACCGAGGCCTTGGGTGCCGAGGGTTTTGTGGCGCCTGTTGGCACCCGCACCGTCGTGGCTGAAGCCATTCGCCAAGAGGTGTCCCTGCGCTTGTTGGCTACCGCCGACCTGGTTCTGCCCGGTGCTGCCCTGCGTTTGCCCCAATGGGGCGACGAGGAATCTTGGCGCCTATGGGAAGACCCGGTCAACCGCGTCTTGCTCGAATCCCAACCCTTTGAACGGGTTCCTTTCGCGCAGCAACTGATGATTGCCAGCGAAAAGGGACTGCTGCGGCCCAGCGACTATGCGCTGGCTGCTCTTGACACCGAAACACCACGCCGACTTTCCACGTCGGGGTGAGCCCTAACACCATGACCGATACCCCGACCGAAGAGCCCGAGGGCGAAACCATTCTGGATCGCCCGATCGTCCGCGAGATGAAAGAGTCGTACCTAACGTACGCCCTTTCCGTGATTCACTCGCGCGCCCTGCCTGACGTGCGTGATGGCCTGAAGCCCAGCCAACGCCGCATCTTGGTGGCGATGAACGACCTCAACTTGAGCCCGCGGGCCAAGTACCGGAAGTGCGCCAAGGTTGCAGGCGACACCTCAGGCAACTATCACCCCCATGGTGAGTCGGTGATTTATCCGACCCTGGTGCGTATGGCTCAGGATTTTTCCATGCGCTATCCCCTGGTGGACGGGCAGGGCAACTTCGGTTCCATTGACGCGGACCCTCCCGCCGCCATGCGATATACCGAAGCACGCATGACCGGGATTTCGATGGAGCTCATGAGCGACCTTGAAAAGGAAACCGTTGACCTTGAGCCCAACTACGACGACACGCGTACCCAGCCCACCGTGTTGCCTAGTCGTTTCCCGAACCTGATTTGCAATGGTTCAGAGGGCATTGCGGTGGGTATGGCCACGAGTATGCCGCCCCACAACCTGCGTGAGGTTTGCGCGGGTGTGCGTGCAATCCTGGCGGACCCGTCCCTCGAGGACCTGGACCTGATCAAGCTGATTCCCGGCCCGGACTTTCCCACCGGGGGCATCATCATGGGCCGTAGCGGAATCCTGCAGGCGTACACCACGGGCCGCGGCCTGGTGCGAGTGCGCGGCCGTTATCACGTGGAAGAGCCGGAAAGAGGCCCCGTGCAGATCGTATTCACCGAGATCCCCTACCAGACCCGCAAGGGCGGGGATTCCCGAGCTTCGATCATCAACAAGATCGCCGAATCTGTCAAAGAGGAGCGCATCACGGGTATCCGCGACATCGTCGACCTGACGAGCCTGTCCAGGGTCACCGGCAAGGTTGATATCCGACTGACGATTCAGTTGAAGAAGGGCGAAGACCCCAACGTCATCGTCAATCAACTGTTCAAGTTCACGCCGTTGCAGTCGACCTATTCGATCATCAACCTGGCGATTTCCGAGCGACAGCCGCGCACCTTGCCCCTGCGCCAATTGCTGGACTCTTGGATTGGACACCGACGCGGCGTGATTCGTAAGAGCACGATTTTCCTGCTGAAGAAAGCCGAAGAACGCGAGCACATCGTCGATGGTTTGCTTGTGGCCCAGGCAAATATCGATCGGGTGATCGAGTTGATCCGGGCCTCGGACGATCGCGATGGGGCAAAGGCCGCCCTCTCCGCCGCGTTTGGCCTCAGTGATCGCCAGGCACAAGCGATTGTGGACATGCGCCTGGGCAGCTTGACTGGCCTCGAGCGCGAAAAGCTGGAAGGCGAAGCTCGCGAGCTGGGCATGACCATCGCGGACTTGAAGGACATCTTGGCCAAGGAGGAGCGGGTCACCACGATCTTGCTCGAAGACCTTGATGACGTGGAGAAGCGTTATGGCGATGAGCGTCGCACGGAGATTTCCAACACCGAGCTAGACGGCAGTGTCGATATCGGGGCCTTGATTACCGAAGACTTGATGGTCGTTACCTATAGTCGTGGTGGGTACGTCAAGCGTTCGTCGCTGGACACCTATCGCGCCCAAGGGCGCGGGGGTCAGGGGGTCAAGGGGTCTTCTTCGAAGGAAGGGGATATTTTGCGCTCGCTCTTTGTAGCGGGCACCCACGACAACCTGTTGTTCTTCACGAACCTCGGTCAAGTGTTCACTAAGTTGACCTACGAGTTGCCGGAGGGTTCGCGTACCAGCAAGGGGCGCGCCATGACCAATGTGCTCAAGTTGCGCGAAGGGGAACGGGTGGAAACCATCCTGCGCGTGCCGTCCTTTGACGATGAAGCCTTCTGTGTGTTTGCGACCCGCAAGGGACGCATCAAGAAGACGCTGCTTGATGCCTATAGCCGACCCAGGTCCAACGGCCTAAGGGCCATCGTGCTTGAAGAGGATGATGAGGTGGTGGGCGTTTCTATTGCTAAGCCTGGGGACACGATTCTCTTGTCCACGGAGTCTGGCCGTGCTGTGCGCTTCGATGAAAAGGCGGCACGCACCATGGGCCGCGTGAGTCGCGGGGTCAAGGGCGCGCGCCTGCGGCCCGGTGACCGGGTTATGGGCTTGGTCGTTGTGGATCCTGAAGCCTATTTGCTGACTGCCACCGAGCACGGCTATGGCAAGCGGACAGCGATGGATGATTACCCCATCAAGGGTCGCGGCACGGGTGGTGTGATTGATATTCGTACCACCGCCCGCAACGGCCCGGTGATCACTTCGATTCTGTGTCGCCCCGGTGGCGATGTGATTTACATCACCGAGCAAGGCATGATCGTGCGTTCCCACGTGGACGATATTTCGGTTGTGGGTCGCAACACCCAGGGCGTGCGTTTGCTGCGCCTGAAGGATGGCGACCGACTGGTGGCGGCTCAGATTATCGAGCGCGAAGACCTTGAGCGCTTTGCGGAAGAAGGCGAAGCGGAAGCGCCGCCCGAGCCGGATGCTGCGGACCTCGAAGAGGGGCCCCCTGAACCGGAAGAGGACGAGATGCCCGCCGACGACGAAGCTGAGGAGACATCATAAGCATGGGCCTCAAGGAACAGCTGGAAGCGGATCTCAAGGAAGCTATGAAGGCGGGTGAAACCGTGCGTCGGGACACCTTGCGCATGACGCTTGCGGCCCTGAAGAACCGGGCGATTGAGCTGGGCGGGACCGCGACGGTCTTGGATCAGGATCAGTGCCTTGCGGTGGTGCTTGGCGCGGTCAAGACCCGCAAGGACAGTGCCTCTCAGTATGACGATGCGAAGCGCGATGATCTGGCCAAGATCGAGCGTGCTGAAATCGAAGTTCTGCAGGGCTACTTGCCGAAGGCCCTTAGTGAAGAGGAAACCCGGGCGGTGGTGCAGGCGGCAATTGAATCCAGTGGCGCTACATCCAACAAGCAGATGGGTCTTGTGATGAAGGTCGTGATGGGAGCCCATAGGGGCTCCGTGGACGGCAAGCTTGTGCAGCGCCTGTGCGCGGAACTCCTGAGTTGACGGAAAGAGCCAAGATGGATGAGAGACCTGACCTGGCCGCGCGCCATAAGCGGTTGGGTATCCGAACGCTTCTCGTCGCCGCTCTCACTTTGTTGAGCCGCGTCTTGGGTTTCGTGCGAGAGATTCTCTCGGCAACCTTGTTCGGTGATCACTCGGCTGTGTTCGATGCGTTCATCACCGCGTGGCGTGTGCCGAACCTCTTTCGCCGCTTCTTTGGTGAGGGTGCGATCAGCACCTCGTTTCAAACCGCGTTCACCAAAGTGGAGGGCGAGCAAGGGGAACAGGCTGGCGGGATATTCTTCCGCTCGACCCTACGTGCCCTGTTCGCCACATTGGTGGTGATCACTCTCTTGACCATGGCGCTGATCATGGTGATACCAGATCAGATGCCGATTACGGGTTGGCATTGGCTTGGGGCGGACCCAGACCCCGTGCGGGATTTGGCCCTGCGGGTGATGCCCTTTGTGATTTTCATTTGCCTTGCGGCGGTGGGTAGCGCCGCGCTGCATGTGCGCGGCCGATTCACCGCCCCGGCTCTGGGACCGGTTGCCCTGAATCTGGTTTGGATCGGCACCCTGGTGTGGATCGGGACGCAATTTGGCTGGACGATCGACGAGGGCGATTTTGCCCGGCACGAGGAAATGGCCCACACCCTGGCCTGGGGAGTCTTGCTGGCAGGGGCAGCCCAGTTGGCGTTCTTGGTGCCAGCTCTGGGGCGAGAGGGGCTGCTGAAATCGGGCAAAATGGCACCTGGGGCCCCCCCGATCCCTGGTGTGGGCGTGGTTCTGCGCCGTGCGGCACCCCTCGCATTTGGCGCGGCGGTCTACCAAATCAACGTCATGGTCGATGGATTCATGGCTGAGGGGCTCTTGGAGGACGGTGGCCCGACACTCCATTACTACGCCAATCGGGTGCAGCAGTTCCCCCTGGCCTTGGTGGCGATTGCGGCCACCAGCGCGGTGTTTCCAGCGCTGCAGGCCTATGGACAGAAGGGGGATTTGCTCTCCCTGCGCCGCCTGCACGATCAAACCCAGCGGTCCGTGGCGTTTTTGGCCGTGCCAGCGGCAGTGGGGTTGGCAATTCTGGCCCAGCCGATCCTGTCGGTCACTTTTGAACATGGCGCTTTTGGGCCCGAGGGGGTCGAGCGCGCGTCGGGAGCATTAGGTTGGCTGGCCCTGGCGGTGTTGCCCGCGGGGGCTACGGGCCTCGTGGCCCGCGCGTTTTACTCACTGGGGGACTTCCGGACTCCCGTGTGGATTTCGGCCTTCGCCCTCTTGCTGAACATCGGTTTGAACACGTTCTTCCTGGTGGGGTGGGGCATGGACGTGGACGGGCTGGCCCTGGCCACGGCGATCACGAGTTGGTTGGGGTTGGCGGTGATGTTGCCGATTTTTTATTCCCGTCAAGGCATGCCTCGGGGTCCCGGAGGGACCTTGGATTCCATGGCACGAACCGCCCTGGCAGCCACTGCCTCGGGCGCGGCTGCGTACTGGGTCCATCGCTACGCATCCGGGTCGTTCAGCCCGCTGTGGGCTCTCCTCTTAGCCATGGGGTCCGGCCTAGGGGCCCACCTCGGGGCGGCCTTCTTGGTGAAGTCGCCAGAGCTGCAGCGAGTGTTGCGCCGCGGGGCTGGTCAAAAGTCCTAGACCCGAGTGGGGTCAGGGTCGGGATCTGTAAACAGGTTGTTGCACAAGCTTGGTTGGGGGGACAGAATCAGGACAGGCAGCGGGGCTTTCCAGAGAATCGATCTGGAAGGGCGGGTTCGTTGCCGATGGTTATTGTTGCCATCTCCATTCTGTCAACCATTTTGAGATCGAAATGCCTGTGAATCCCTACGCACCAGCACCCACCACCCTCGCCGACCGCGACCCCCAACTGATGGTAGAGGCCACCAGCGCACTGGCGTCGATCGACCCCCCCCAGGACTTACCCAACCCGGACGTCTCCGAAAATGGCATTCAGGTTCTGGAGCGGCGGTATCTTCGGCGTGACGGTGCATCAGGCAAGCTGGTCGAGACTCCCAGGCAGTTGTTCTGGCGCGTTGCGACTTGCGTTGCAGCAGCGGAGGCTCTTTATGTGAAGGATGATCCCGAGCACACAGTGACCATCGCGCGCGACTTCTACAGCTTGATGGCTATGCGCATGTTCTTGCCTAACAGCCCCTGCTTGATGAATGCGGGCCGTGAGATGGGAATGCTGTCGGCTTGCTTCGTGTTGCCCGTAGAGGATTCCATCGATGGGATTTTCGAATCCGTGCGCGCAACCGCGTTGATCCAAAAGGCTGGCGGCGGCACGGGCTTTAGCTTCTCGCGCCTGCGTCCCCGGGGCGACTTGGTTAAGTCCTCTGGCGGCACCACCGAGGGCCCCCTTTCCTTCATCCGGGTTTTCTCCCAGGCAACCGAGGCGATTCAACAGGGCGCCTTCCGCCGCGGAGCCAACATGGGAATGTTGCGGGTCGATCACCCCGACGTGATGGACTTCATCACCTTCAAGGACGACAAGACCCTTCTGACCAACTACAACCTCTCGGTTTCCGTCACCGACAAGTTCATCGAGGACCTGCGCCGAGATCCGGGTCAGATTCACAACGTGCAGAACCCGCGGACCAAGGAGTGGTCCCCCCTGGGCAAGGTCGACGACGAGCGCAACTTCAACGGCGAGCATTGGACTGTGGGCGAGATCTGGGACAAGATCATCGATCACGCATGGAGCAGTGGCGAGCCGGGCGTGATCTTTATCGACCGCATCAACGCTAAGAACCCGATCAAGAACGTGGGCCTCATCGAGGCCACCAACCCTTGCGGCGAGCAGCCCCTGCACCCCTGGGACTCCTGCAACCTTGGCTCGATCAACTTGGGCCTGTTGGTCGATGGAACCGGCTCTGAAGCCAGCTTTGACTGGGAGGTCTACAAGTCGATCATCCACACCAGCACCCGTTTCTTGGACAACGTGATCGACGTAAACCGTTATCCCTTGCCCCAGATTCAAAACATGACCAAGACCACGCGACGCATCGGTCTGGGTGTCATGGGCTTTGCTGATACGCTCTACAAGTTGGGCATCCCCTACGACTCTGAAGATGGCCTAGCCTTCGGTGAGAAGGTCATGCAGGTGCTGAACGACGAGTCACACCTCGCTAGTGAAGTGTTGGCGGAAGAGCGCGGCGTCTTCCCCGCCTGGGAAGGTTCCGACTGGGAAGCCCAGGGCACCAAGATCCGCAACAGCTACACCACGACGGTTGCGCCCACGGGCACGATCTCGATTCTGGCGGATTGCTCCGGCGGCATCGAGCCCATGTTCAGCTTGGCCTTCAACCGTCAGGTGATGAAGGACACCAATGGCAAGCCGACCATCATGAAAGAGGTTAATTACGTCTTCCGTGAAGAGGCCGAGAAGGCCGGCTACTACAGCGAGGAGCTGGTGGACACCTTGCTTGAGAAAGGGACTCTGCACGGGATCGACGAAGTCCCCAGCGAGGTCCAAGACGTCTTTGTGACTGCCCACGACATCACTCCCGAGTGGCACATGCGCATGCAGGCGGCCTTCCAGCGTCACTGCGATTCGTCGATCAGCAAGACGATCAACTTCCCCCATGACGCCACCGCCGAAGACGTGCGCTCGATCTACGAGATGGCCATCAACTTGGACGTCAAGGGTGTCACGGTTTACCGGGACGGTTGCCGCGATATGCAGCCCATGGCCCTCAAGAAGGCCAAGGAGGACTGTGCTCCCGCGGTTGAAACTACGGAAGCTTCCACCGGCGAGTACGTCGAGCTGATCCCTGTGTCCTTGCCCGAGATCATGAGTTGCCTGCGCATTCGCCAGATGACTCCATTCGGCAACATGCACATCAAAGTCACGGTGGATCCCGTCACGGGCCTTGAGCGCGAAGTCTTCGCGCAATTGGGCAAGGGTGGCGATGTGGCGAACTCTGACCTAGAGGCGATCTGCCGCATGCTCAGCCTCTGGTTGCGCGGCAATGGCAGCTTGAAGCGGGCCATCGCCCAGTTCTCTGGGATTGGGTCGAGCCTAACGGTGCCCACCAAGGACGGGCGTATCATGTCCCTAGCCGACGGCTTAGCCACGGGCTTGCAGCGCTACCTGGCGGCCAAGGAGTCCCATGGCCTGCAGCACCTGTTGCTGGGCGGCCAAGCGATGGCTGCAACCACTGACGAGGGCTCCACGGCTCCGAGCCCTGCCCCGTCCAAGACCACAGGCGCCCTTGGCAACACCCCCCGCAACGTGGGCGGTTACAAATTGAAGTGTCCCTCTTGTACGGGCACCTTGGCTTTCCAAGAGGGCTGCGTGAAGTGTCACGGTTGCGGCTTCAGCCAGTGCTGATCGGTTGGTCCCGAGGGACCTGATAATAAAAACCGGGCCCCGTTGCTGGAAAGCGACGGGGCCCGGTTTCTTATAAGGGATGGTTGGGTCTCTAAAGACTGTCTTTGTCCTGCGGGGCCTTTTCGATGGGCCGTCCAAAGATGTCGGTCTCGACCGGATCGGCTTCAGCCTCGGCCTCGGATTTAATTTCCACGGGCTTGGGTTGGCCAAGGGGGTCGCGCTCGGGTTCGGGGCCCTCTTCGACAGTTCCAAAGATCGACCAACGAACGCTGTTGCTGGGCAGGTTGCGGGCAAAGGTCAGCTTGGGGCCGAGGGCCGATTCCATGATCAGCATATTGGCCGTGGGCATATGAACCGAGATCTCACGTTCTGTGCCTCCGGCCTCCCAGACCAGTTCCTCCCCCGATGTGTCCAGGTAGGAGCCAATCAGAGAGGTCAAGGTCATGACCCCGTCACGATCGAGGGAGTATTCGCTGTGGCCCGTTTGGAATGCGTCGGGTACCGGATCACGGGGCGTGGCCCAGGATGCCTGGATCTCCATGGAGAGGAAGTTGGCGCTCACCAGGAGGAAGCCATTGGCCGAGCCTCCGTTTGTGGGCATGTCCGGCATGGATACGTCCATCAGGCGCCAGCAGCCTTGTATTCTGAGCTGCAGGTCGGACATGGCGCCCGTGCGCACACGGCCAAAGATGTCTCGGGTTTCAACCTCCGCCCGCTGGTCAGTTTCTTGGGGGGCGGGCTCGTCCTGCAGGGCTCCAAAGAGGGGCAGGAGGGTGAGGGGCAGGGCCAAAAGGGGCAAGGTCGCTTTCATGGGGACTCCAGGGTACCGAGCTGAACCTTACACTAGGGTCAGAGGCGGTTGCACCCTTTCCCTGATCGGAACCACCGAGCAGGCCTTCTGCAGCCCCTCATCCCGACCCCTATGGCCGACCCAGACCCCACGCCCTCCCACGCCAACGCCGAACACGTGCTTGTGACAGGGATTTGGGTCAACACCTCCCTGGCCGTGCTCAAGGTATTGGCCGGGCTCCTGTCCGGTTCTCCTTCCTTGTTGGCAGACGGCTATCACTCCCTGGGAGATTTGGCCACCAACAGTTTGGCCTGGTTGTCTTGGCGCTGGGCGCAGCAGCCTGCCGATGAGGACCATCACTATGGGCACGGCAAAATGGAGGCGGTGGCGGCGTTGGTAGTCGGTTGCTTGTTGGCCCTGACTGGCAGCGGCGTCCTATGGTCTGTCCTGGGCGGGGATGGTGTGACCTACGAAGGATCCGAGGCGTGGATTGCTTTGGGGGCTGCCTCGGTTTCGATCTTGGCAAATGTTTGGCTGACACACTTGACCACGCGCGCCGCAAAACAAACCGACAGCCTGACCCTTGCGGCATTGGCGGCGGACAATCATTCGGATGTTTGGACCAGCGCGTTGGTGGTGATCGGCGTGGGATCCAGTGCCTTTGGCTTTGCGTGGGTCGAAGTTGCGGCGACTTCGTTGATCGGCTTGTTTGTGTTGGCGATGGGGCTTAGGACCGTCAGTACTTCTTTCGATACGCTTACAGATCGAATCACCGATACGGGCCTACGAGGGCGCGTGACGGAGGTGGCCCGCGCGGTGCACGGTGTGCGTGAGGTGGGCTCCATTGCGGCTCACCCTCTCGGCAGCATCCTGCGGGTGGACATGGAAATCAGCGTGAACGGTGAATTTACCGTGCGTCAAGGCCATGAAATCGCCCATGCGGTCGAAGAAGCCGTTATCAAGTCAGAGAAAGCGATCGTAGAGGTTGCGGTTCACGTGAATCCCACCGACGCACTTTCGGGCTGACGAACTCGCTACCCTAAGCACCCGAGACCCAAGAACAACATGTATCAAATCCTCCTCTTTCCCGTCCTGATGGCCCTCATGGCGGTCGCAGCACCGGCCCAGCAACGCGCTCGCGCTGAACTCTTCACGCGTCTTGACGGCGATCTGGTGCAGGCCGTGGTCCGTATTGAGATCGATGAGGGCTACCACCTGTACCACGACAGTTTCTCAGACTCCGAGTTCGCGGGCATCCCCACGATCTTGAAAGGGGTTGGGGATGACGTGGAGTGGGAGACCTGGTTGATGCCAGTGCCCATGTCGGGCTTTGATAAGTTCACCGAAAAAGTCTACGAGAAGCACGAAGGCACGATTTTGGTCCACGGACTTGGTTTGGTCCTGGGCGACGACCCCGATGGGATCGCGGTCAAGGTGGTGGGGCAAATCTGCGACGACCGGGTTTGCACTCCTTACTCTGACAGCTTGACCACTAAGGGCGCGGGTGCGGATGCCCTGTTCGCGAACTTCCCCCTGGGCGTGGACGACCACAACGAGGCACCCGAGGCCGACGTTGCGGATGTTCCTTGGGGTACTGCCGCAGTTGCCGTTGAAACACACGCGGCTGACGATCCTGAGCAGGACCATGGTGATGATCCGGCGCACGCTCAAGATTTTGACTGGTCTCCCTCCTTTGCATCGGACCGGATGGCGGACTTTTCGGCCACGGTGGAACACGATGGGACGAATGCAATGCTGCGAGTCGAGGTGGCGGTTTCGGGCAAGTACCACCTTTACAACGGACCGACCGAGGAGGACATGGCTCCCGGAGGAGCCGTGGGCGTTCCCACTACGGTCACGGTAGAAGGGGCGGGCATCGAATGGGCCGGACCCCTGTTTCCGGAACCGGGCTTCATCCTGGGGATGAACAACGACTTTGATGAGATTGATGTTGCCACGCACCACGGCACCTTTGTGATCGAAGTTCCAGGGCGCGTGACCGATGCGGCTGCTTTGGGCAAATTCAGCGTGACCGTCGCGGGGCAGACCTGCGACGACGTGGGGTGCCTGGACTACACCCAAACCAAGGCTGCCCCGACTGCCAAGGTTGCGGCGCTTGTTGTGCCAACCCCTGGGGCTGGGGTCACACCGAGCGATAGCACTGAGGGCCCAAGCTTCCCCGTCGGGGAGGAAAAACCCCTCGGGTCGTTCCTGCTTGAGGCGTTCTTCTGGGGCTTGATCACCTTGCTGATGCCTTGCACCTATCCGATGATCCCAATCACGATCTCGTTCTTCACCAAGCAGGCGCTTGCGCGGGACGGCAAGGTTCTTTCCCTGGCCTTGGCCTATGGCGCTGGCATCGTAGCGGTGTTTATCGTGATCGGCGTGGTGGTGGGCGCACCCATTCAAGAGTTCGCCAACCATCCAGTTTTCAACTTGGTGATTGCGGCCATGTTTGTCTTCTTCGCTCTAGTCCTCTTTGGCTGGGTCAACCTGCAGCCGCCTCAATTCTTGATGCGCGCAGCAGGCAAAGCCAGTTCCACGGGGGGCTTGATCGGCGTCTTCATGATGGGCCTCACTCTCGTGATCACGTCGTTCACCTGTACGGCCCCCTTCGTGGGGACCTTGCTGGCACGCGGGGGCGAACAGGGTTTGATGCGCGTCGTGCTGGGCATGGGGGTCTTTGGATTAACCATGGCGACGCCCTTTGTCTTCCTGAGCCTGTTCCCTAGTCGCGCGCAGAAGATGCCCAATGCTGGAGCTTGGATGAACACCCTGAAAGTGTTCCTGGGTTTCGTTGAGTTAGCGGCCAGCCTGAAGTTCTTGTCTGTGGCGGACCTGGCTTGGGAGTGGGGCTTCCTGTCGAAGGAGGTTTTCCTGATCCTCTGGGCGGGCATCTTCATGGTCGCGGCCATGTACCTCTTCGGCAAGATCAACCTTAAGGGTGAGGAGGACGGAATCGTTTCTCCTGGCCGCATGGTTGGTGGAATTGTGACCTTCCTGTTTGCGATCTACTGTGGGTTCTTGACCCTCGGCTTTCAGATGGACCCATTGCTAACCGCCTTTGCGCCGCCCTATTCAACGGCTCCCGTGCGCTCAGCCGCAGGCGGTGATGAGCACACATCCGGTGCGGGCTGGGAGTTGCTGACTGACGACTACGAGGGTGCTATTGCGAAAGCGAAGTCCCAAGACAAATTACTGTTGATCAACTTCACCGGCTTCAACTGAGTGAACTGTCGCGTGATGGAGGGCAAAATCCTCCCTGCTCCGGCGGTCGCCGGAATCCTAAAAAGTGGCTTTGTTGAAGTGCGCTTGCACTGTGATCTTGGTTCCCATGCTGCAGCTAACAAGGCGTTGCAGTTAGACCTGACCAACAACCTCGCCCTCCCGATTTTCGTCGTCATGGATCCGGACACGAAAAAAGTGCTCCGGGTGCATGCGGGGGTTGCCTTCGCCGCGGACTTCGCCGAGTTCTTGTTGCCTGCTAAGTAAACCCGAGGGCCAAACCCGTTTGGTAGACCACGGCGCTGGCTACCCAAGATAGCACTGTCATGTAGGCCAGCAAAAATGCGGGCCAGCGCCAGGTTGCAGTTTCCCGGCGCACCACCGCCAAGGTCGAGAGACACTGGCACGCGAGGGCGAAGAACACCAGCAGGGACAGCCCCACCAGTGGCGTGTACAAGGGCGTGCCATCGGTGCGCCTCGCATCTCGCAGGCGTTGCCGGAGGGAGGAAGATTCTTCGTCTGCCTCATCTCCTACCCCGTGCACAATGCCGAGGGTGGAAATGAAGACTTCGCGCGCAGCAAAAGCGCCGATCAAGCCAACGGCGATGCGCCATTCGAATCCCAGGGGCGCTAGGGTTGGCTCGATGAAGTGCCCTATCTGGCCAGCGTAGCTCGATTCCAGTTGGATTGCGTGGGCTTCGGCGGGGCTTTCGTTGGGCATGGAATCCCGTTGGGGAAACGAGAGCAAGACCCACAGGACGATGGTTGAAACCAGGATGATGGTGCCGGCCTCCGAAAGGAAAGCGCGGCCCTTGAGCCATGCTTCCTGAATGATTCGGATGGGCTCTGGTCTGCGATAGGCGGGCAGCTCAAGCACCAGGGGAACCGCTGGGCCCGAGAGCACAGTCCGGGAAAGCACCGCTGCGGCTAACAGGGCGATGACCGTGCCGAAGAGGTACATACCCACCATCAAGAGCGAGGCGGTGGATAGACCAAACCAGGCTTCGGTGGGAAAGAGGGTAGCGATGATCAGGGTGTAGACCGGCAAGCGCGCGGAGCAGGTCATCAGGGGCACCACCAGCATGGTCTTCAGGCGGTCCCGTTTTCTTTCCATGGTGCGCGTGGCCATGATGGCCGGGATTGCGCAGGCGTAGCCCGATAGCATGGGCACAAAGGCTCGGCCGGTGAGGCCCATGGAACGCATTAGGCGATCCATCAGCCAAGCAACTCTCGCCATGTACCCCGATGATTCCAGTACGCCCAGGAAAAGGAACAGCAACAGAATCTGGGGCAGGAAGACCACGACGGCTCCGACTCCTGCGATCAGGCCCTCGGTGACGAACTCGCGCAAGTATCCCTCTTGCATGTGCCCTCGCACAAACGTGGCGAACTGTCCAAAGATCCCCTCCACTCCGCCAATCATTGGATCGGCCCAAGCGAAGAGTGACTGGAAGAGGGCCGCCATGACGATCAAGAAAATCGGCAACCCAAGTAGGGGGTGAAGCAGAACCCGATCAAAACGTTCGGACCACGACCGCTGGGCGGGTGCTGCGGGTTTGCTGTGTAGGAATTCCCCCACGTGCTCATCGATCCAGGCGTAACGGGGCCCAATCAGCATGAGGTCCGCGTCCTCCCCGGTGCTTTCTAGCCTGTCGCGCTCTTCGTTGACCGTGGTCCGCAAGGAATCGGGCAGGCCGCTGAGCTCATCTGTGGGGTCGAGGGAAAGCAGGGCCCAGCGAGCCAGAGCGTCGCGTCGGCGCACATCCCCGTGATGCCAGTCATCGGGAACTTGATCGCCGATGCGCTCCAAGCTGTGTTCCAGTTCTCCTCCGGAGGGGGGAAGGCCCGGGGGAACAGGCGGGCGGCGGCGTTCTTTGAGTGCGTCGCTAAGCGCAATCTTGAGTTGCTCTAGGCCTTGACCCGTGCGAGCTGCCGTGGGAACGACCGTGACACCGAGGGCGGCGCTCATGGCCTCGATGTCGAGGGAGTCACCGGCTAGCTCTACCTGGTCGGTCATGCTGATGGCGCAAACACAAGGGATGCCAAGCTCGAGCACTTGCAACACCAAGTAGAGGTTGCGGGCCAACTGGGTGCCATCGATGACCAGCAGCACCAAATCCGGCATCACATAGGGTGGGTGCCCAGCCAGGGAGGACATGGCGATTTCCTCTTCGGCGCTGCGGGCGGAAAGGGAATAGGTGCCGGGCAGGTCCTCGATAAACGCCTGACCGCCGGACAGGTTTACCTTGCCGGAGTGTCGATCCACGGTGACACCCGGGTAGTTGCCCACCTTCAGGTTGAGGCCCGTCAGCAGGTTGAAGATGCTGGTCTTGCCAGCATTTGGGTTACCCGCGACGACGATGCGAGGGGTCGCGGAAAAGGAAGCGCTCATAGATTCAAGCCTTCGGGGCCGAGACCATCAGTCGTGCAGCTTCGGAGGTACGGAGCGACAAGCGAGATCCGCGGGCTTCAACCTCGACCAGGTGATGCACCCGCGAATGGCGGAGTAAACGCACCTCGGTACCGGGCACGAGGCCAAGTTCGAGGAGGCGCCGTCGGAACGAGCGCTGGCCGTGCACCTCGGTGAGGGTGGCTGACTCGCCTGGGCGTAGGTCTTGGAGGGGGGGCATGGGGGGATCTTAGTTGAGACTGCGTCTCAATATCGCCAGATCGAGGGCCGCGCGCAAGGGGCTATAGTGCGCATTCTCTAGGTGGGACGCCCGAGGATCTGTCTTTGGCACCCCCAAACGCCCTAGATGCTGGTTTCCAGCCCATGCGCCCCTCTACCATGGCCTTCGCAATGGTCGAAAATTACAACCCCAAGCAGATTGCAGGCCGCCGCGCCGCAGAAATGGTCCAGTCCAACTCGGTAGTGGGCCTCGGAACCGGCTCCACGGTCTTTTTTGTGCTCACCCGCCTGGCGGAGCGCATTCAAGAGGAAGGCCTTGTGGTCACCGCCGTGGCCACCTCGATTGATACGGAAATCAAGGCGGAGGAGATGGGCATCCCCCTCGTCAGTTTGGACGAGGTTGAGTCCATCGATCTGTGCATCGACGGGGCCGATGAGATTGATGGGGAGTTCCAGATGATCAAGGGCGGCGGCGGAGCCCTTCTGCGTGAAAAGGTCGTGGCCAGCATCTCGAAGCGCGAGGTGATCGTGGTGGGGCCAGAAAAGGTCGTGCCGCGTTTGGGGACGACGTTTTCCTTGCCCGTGGAGGTTGTGCCCTTTGCGCGACCCCTAATGGCGCGTCGGATCCGACCCTTCGGTGCCGATCCCACGCTTCGCATGACCGAGGAAGGGTCACCCTTTCTGACAGACAACGGCAATGAGATTCTCGACTGTCATTTTCCCGATGGCATTCAGGACCCGGCCGCATTGGAGCTGGCCCTCGACGCCATTCCCGGCATTGTGGAGTCCGGCTTGTTCATCAACCTCGCCCACGCGGTGGTGATCGGTTATCCCGATGGTCGCTGTGAGGTACGCGAAAAGGCCTAGGGCTTGGTGTCGGCCGAATGGTGCCATTTGCCCTTAGGCGGGCGTTTCCAGCGGTTTAGCTGTTTGCGGGAGAGGCTCGGGCCTGCCCTTGCTAAAGGGGTTCTTGCGAGAGCCGCGGGGCACACAACTTAGACCCAGCGTCCCTTAGATTCGACCTCGGCTAGCGGGCAGTTACTTTGAGTAGTTCTCTGGGAAGAGCTCGCGCTCAACCGCCTCGATCACAATGTGCAGCACTTTGATGTGCAGCTCTTGAATACGGTCTGAGGTCGTAGCCAAGGGCACAACAATCGCCGTGTCCACTAGGGACTTCGCCTTGCCCCCGTGTTTCCCCAAGAGCCCAACCACGTGGATGCCTCGCTGCTTGGCCGCGGCAATTGCCCGTTCGATGTTGGGCGAGTTCCCTGAGGTAGAAATCACCAGCAACAGGTCGCCCTGTTTGCCATAGGCTTCGACTTCCCTGGCAAAGACTTCTTCATAGCCAAAATCATTGGCGATGCAGGTCAGGTGACTGGGGTCCGAGAATGCGATCGCGGGCAGGGGCCGCCGATTGCCGCGAAAGCGCCCGGTGAATTCTTCAGCAAAGTGCATCGCATCGCACATGGACCCGCCGTTACCGCAGGACATGAGCAGCCCGCCAGCTCGCAGGGTGCTGGCCGCAGCCCCGGCGAAAGCGGCCACGGCGCTCATGCATTCCTCATCGACCATGAAGGCATCGAGGGTGGCGCGGGCATCTGAAAAAGCCGCGTGGATTGGGTCGGTGGCGCTCATGGCCTAGATAGTCGCTTTCCCGCCCATGCTTCGGCAAGCATGATCGAGGAATAGAGGTGCATTCTCCTGGCTCGCCCCCCCGGGGATCAGCGCACAATCTCCCCATGAAGCACCTCCTGATCCTATTGCTGGCCTGTGCTGCTGCCCCCCTGGCGTGGATTGGTTTCACGGACCCAGCGCCTGATCACGTGCCTCACGGGGACGTCAACGGCGCCGACCCGGTCCATGTGCCGCGGGTTTTGATGGGGGAGGCTCCCGTAGGAGCGAGCCTGTACGAGTTCGTGGTGGACGGGCCCTGTTGTGATGGATGCACCCAGAAGCTCTATGGAACCGCGCTCGAGGTGGCCGGCATCGAAGGGGTGGCGGTGTACTTTGACGGGAACGAAAAGCTGGCCTATGGGCAGGCGTGGATCAAGGACGGTCAAGATTCCGAGCCCTTGTTGACTGCGTTGACTTTCGAAAAGTACACGGCCCGCGAGTGTAAGCCAGAGTCAGTCGAGCACTGAGAGCAAAGCCTCTGCGATTGCCTCTGCAAGCAGAGCCGTGCCGACTCCGTTCAAGTGGCAGCAGTCGTCCTTGTAGAGGGTCTCGGGGTGCTCCTCAAAGAGCCCGGTCAGATCAAAAAAGTGCAACCCTTGGTCAGCGAGCCTGTTGCCTTCTTGGCGTAGACCCGGATAAGAGCGCCGTACTTCTTGTGCGTAGAGACCATCGGGGCGCAGGATGTGATTCAGTTCTTCTTCGCTATTGGGCTTGCTTCCCGGCACATACTGATTGGGTTGCAAGCAGTGCACATACACGGCGCCAATGGCCTCAAGGGACTGGTGCATGTGCAGTGATGAGCGGCTCCAAAGGTCCACCAAAGCCCGTGAAAGTTCGATAGGCTGCATTTTGGGCCAAACGGGCCCGGTGCGCTCAAGGTTGTGTTCGTTGCCCCGGGTAATGGCTTTCTCTAGGCGCTTACGGGAGTCGAGCAGATCCCTGTTGAGCTTGGCGTCATCCAAGAGCCACCACAGCCGCTGGACCCAAGACCGCTGCATTGGGGACAAGATCGCCGCACGCGCGGCGGCAGTTCTCCTGCCTTCGAGGTAACGCATTTCCCCCGCTGCCGCGATCGCCGTTGAGCCCATTGCCAGGTGGGAAGCCCACTGGGATGGATAGGCCACCGAAACCCCCTGCTTCTGATTGTCTCTCGGGTGTAGAGCGATTTCGTTGAAACCATCGAGGTTGATCACCGCGTCGAACCCAACACCCAGGTCGAGCAAGTACTCAAGGCCGAGGTGTTGCTGCGGTTGCTTGAACCCTGCGTTGGCAAAGAAGACCAGGTGCACTTCTTGTCCCTTTAAGCGGGGTGAGTCCGAAAGCGTCTTGAGCAAAACGGGGCAGGCTTCTGAGCAGATTCCTGCGGCAACCGAGCCCCCGGTGACACCCACCACAAAGACATCGTCACGGGAACCAAAACAGGGGAGGTCCGGATTGCCCAGCCCCGGCCCCTGAAGCCAGGTGTAGTGGAGCCCTTCGGTCTCGCGCTCGCTCCCGAAGGAGGTGATGTGTCCGAGGTAGGGATGCCGCGCATCGCGCCGCATGGCCCGGGCCTCCCGGCGTCCGGGGAATGCCAGATCGGGAGCGTTGCTCGTGCTTCCGAGCCCGGTCAGGGCGGCGGCGATTTGCATCTCACGCAGGCCCCCATAGGACAGGGCTCGATGGCTGATCAGCGAGCAAGTTCCCCAGGCTCCAAGTTCGAGCAGAACAAGGATCCAGAGTGCCAGGAGTGTGGGTTTTCGGACCTTCATCGGGCTTTTGGGGTTGAACCCGTGTGGGCCGATCCTAAGGGGGACGGCGCACCAAAACCAGAGAGCGCGTGAGGGGCGTCTCTTGAAGGGCTAGAAGAGGGACCTGGAGAAGCAGCTTCGGTGGGTTTAGGTTCCCAGCACATAGGGGTGATAGGGGGCGAAAAAGGGCCCTCCAGCCTGTATTGTAGTTGGGTAGATTCCCCCGGGTTCTCACCCAAGCCGTCCCCAGAAAGCAGGAATTTGAGTTGACCGAGACAGACGAACAGATCCCCCCCGTAGCCTCCGCCGCAGGTGCTCCGTCCATGGAGCAGGAAGTTGCTGAGGTTGCCGATGGGTGGAAGGCCGAATCAAAGGGTCTGAGCCTTTTGGCGGCGGCATTTGCTCCATTCACGCGGGAATCGTCCTATCGCGACATGACCAAGGTGCCGGCGCTCATCGAAAAGACCCGCCAGAAGGCTGCCGACCTGGGCCTAGGAGACCGAGCCGAAGTTTTGCTTGGGCGCGTCACCGAGGGTCTTCAGGCACGACGCAAGAGCCTCTACGAGAACCTCGCCAAGGACCTCCGCGCCGCTTGCGACGCCAGAGGCCTAGACATGAAGGTCTTGCGCCGGGACGAGCCTGTGGAGGTTCGCATCCTGCCCCTTGGTGTGACCATCGATCGGGTCAAGGGGCGCGCCACCTTGCACTTTGCACGCCAGACGATCATCGAGTGCTCCGCGGATGCGGAGGAAATCGTCGACGCCCACCAAAAAGCCATGGGCATGCTTGGGGGTCACTTCGACGCCGAGGCCTTCTTTGCCTCTTGTCACAAAGCCTGGTCTGCAGCATGCGGAGCGGGTGATGCGGGCGCTGGCGACCGAGTCGAGATCCTTAATTTTTTGCCTTACCTTGCCCTGCAACTGCAGGCCAAGGCGTTTCGGATAGAGCCCCTTCCGGGCAATTTCAGGGGCTACTCCCGTGCTCAATTTGCTTTTGATGTTATGCAGCTAAGAAATCTAAAACGCTTCACCCAGGACGGCTGGCGCTTCAACCTTGGAGTTGCTACGGGAACCACCGCCAGCAAGAAGGACCGCACCATTTTCTTTGAAGATGAAAACGGTAATGGCGAGTTCAAACTGACCGTGTTCTTTGTGCGCGCGGAGGGCTCCCGATGAGTCTTCTCGCTGCAATGACCCCGGACATGGCCCGGCACGTTTTGGACCGGATGGGTTCCACCGGACAGCCCCCGGAACGCGGGGCGCGGCACGTAAACGTGGCGACCGAGGAGCTGCTCGATATTATCAAGGAGGAGTACCTCGTCCCGATGAAAGCATCCGGCCGCAACTCCACCTTCAAGTTGGTTCAAGCGCCCTTTGGTGGGGGCAAGACCCAGTTCCTGCATTGTTTGCGCGAACTTGCGTGGTCCGAGGGTTTCGCCACGGCGATGATTGGGCTGTCACCCAAGGAGTGCCCCTTCGATCGCCCGCCGGCCATCTATCGGGAAGTGGTGCGCCGGGTTGAATTGCCCGTAGCCGACTTAAACGAGGAATCCAACCCCGGCCTCGACCGGGTCTTGCGTCAGATTGCCCTTGAGCGGGTCGATCAGGTGGGCGCCGATGTATTCGTCAAGTGGCTAGGCACGGACTTTGGTCGTACCAATATCGAGAGCCGTGCTTTTGGTCGGGCGGTCAGGGCTTTCTTGGAAGCAGTTGCCCTTGATGACTTCGAATCCGAAGAGTTGCTAGGCGATTACTTGCTTGGACAAAAGATCCCGGCCGCGGACCTCGCGCCCTACCGCCTGCGAGAGAACCTCGATGACGAGAGCGCCTTCCGTTGGTTGCGCAGTTTGGTTCAGTGCCTCGCCGCCTTGAACCTGCCGGGTGTGGTGCTGATGTTCGACGAGATGGACCGCAACATGAGCCTTAGCGCGGGCCGAAGGCGCGCCATCGGTGACAACCTGCGGCAGATGATCGACTATTGTGGTCAGTCCCTCTTGCCTGGTGTTGTTTGGTGTTATGCGGTGCCGCCGGAATTCATGGACACGATCGTGCCCGAGTACCCGGCGTTGGCGCAGCGACTCAAGGGCGCGGCCCGGTTTTCGCGGACCAGCCCCATGCAACCGGTGATCGATCTTGATCATCTGCCCCTCGGCCCAAGCGAGTTGCTTGAGGCCCTCGGTAAACGGCTGCTGGCTTTGACCGAGGTGGCCTATGACTGCAAGTTTGACGAAGAGATCCAAGAGCCCAACCTTAAGGGCCTAGCCACTGAGTTGGGTGAGCGGTCTTTCGAGTCCGGAACCCGCCGAACATTTGTGAAGGCAGCGGTTTCGATGATCGAGGCCCAGCGGCGTGAAGGGGAATCCCCTCTCACCATGGAAGAGATTCGCGAGTTCGCTGGCCTTGGGGCTGGGGCTTCTGCCGAAGCGATGCCTGGGGAAGTTGAGTTCTAAAAATGTTCGACAAGGGTGATCAAGTGGTGCACCCCACCCGGGGGGTGGGGGTGGTGCAAAAGCGGCTCGTACGTGGCGTCGTACGTGTGCTTTTTGATGATGAACCGAGTCTTCCCCGGACCCTGCACGGGTCTGGACTCGGCCTCGTCGGCGGCCCGCCCCCGGGAACGGAGGAGGCAAGCTCTGAGGACGAGTCGATGAACGACTATTTGTCCGAGGATTCCGCCAGCGATCTCTATCCCCAGGCGGTTGCGGTGGTTCAACAGCCCAAGCCAAAACCCCCCAAGCCCCGCGCGCCGCTTCCTGAAGTTTCCGCTGAAGCCGCCGCGTTGCACCGAGAACATGCGCGTGTGCTGCATGCCGCGGATGCTTGGCAGACGATTGAAGCCCTGCGATTAGGGGTGGTTCCATCCCGAGGAGTACAGGCTTATACGGTCGCGCGCGACGAGGAGCTCGCCAACCTTGGGGGCCTCTTGAAGGAAGCCAATGGCTGCCGCGTTTTGTGGGGGGAATACGGCGCCGGTAAAACTCACCTGTTGGAGGCCGCCGAGCAATTGGCCCTCGAACAGGGCATGGCCACGGCCCGCATCACTCTCGATCCGCGAGAGAACGCACTACACCACCCTCTGCGTCTTTATCGAAAGATCGCTGACTCGATCCGTACCGTGGATCAAGTGGCCTTGGGGTTTGAGGGTGTACTGGAGAAGCTCGTGGACAGTCCGGACCACAATACACCTGGAGGATCCAAGAGCAGCCGCTTCTTGACGCCCTACCTTTGGGCCATGAGGCACGGTGACCATGAGGCCATCGGCTGGTTGCGGGACTATGTGCGCGGGGACAACGTGGATGCCCAGGCCGTGAACGCGGTGTTGACCAAGCTGGGCTGGACCGGTCAGCGCGTGCTGCACATGTCCGACTACCGGACCTATGGGCGCATGTACGTTCACCTGGTGGGGACCCTCGCCAGTTGGTGTCGAGACGCGGGATCCAAGGGTCTTGTGTTGTTGTTTGATGAGGTCGAGCGCGTGGATGCACTGCGCCCCGCAGACCGCACCTACGCATTCGAGGTTCTCAAGCATTACGCCGCGGTCACCATGGATGAAAAGGACTTGGCCTTTGACCCCGAAACCCTCTACAAGGGCGGCCAACAGGTCCACCGCGAGATCTCCTTGCGTTTCCGCGAGGACCAACCGCTGACCTCGATCTTTGCCCTTACCCCTCTGCCCGAGGTGGAAGAGCAATTCGCCGGTGTCACCGAAAGCGGCGCCACAGATTTGCGATTGCGGCCCTTTGCGCCGGACCTCTTGGGGGAATTACTCGACCGCATCGCGGCGCTTTACGAGCACGCATACGACGGCTACAAGGTAGAGCACAAGGTGCGTGAGCATGCTTGCCATGAAATCGCCGAGGCCCAGGATGAAGGCCATGACAGTTTCCGCGACGCGGTTCGTGCAGCAGTGGCCCTGTTTGACCGGGACCGTCTGATCACCATCGGGCGCTGGAATCCATGAGCGTTGACCGGGCGCTCTTGCCCCACACCCTTGGTAATTGGTTCGGGCGGTTCAACGCCCTGACCGACGTGCAACTGAAAGCGATCCCCGTCATCATGACGGGACGAGATGCGCTGATTTGCTCTGCCACCGCGAGTGGTAAAACCGAGGCCTATGGTGCGCCTGCGGTGGAGTTGGTCCTGCGCGAAGGCGGCGAAGGGACCATTGTCTTGATCATCGCCCCCACGCGGGCGTTAACCAATGACCTCAAGCGCCGGCTGGAAGGTCCCATGGGACTCAGCCATGTGACCTTTGGGCGTTATACCGGCGAGCACAAGGAAAAGTTCGGCGGCAAGTTGCCTCAAATTGTGGTCGCCACCCCCGAAGCGGTGGACTCCCTCATTGCTCGGCGCCCGGCCATGCTGCAGGCCATTCGCATGGTGGTGCTGGACGAGATCCATGTGCTAGACAGCACACCCCGTGGGGACCAGTTGCGGATTCTATTGCACAGGCTCGAAAACCTCTGCGAACAGCGGCCTCAGCGAGTTGCGGTCAGTGCCACAGTGGACAGGCCTGACAAATTGGCCTTGCGATACTTGCACGACCCCAGCGTTGTGGTCGTTCCGGGCTTGCGGAAGATCAAGGGCCGCGTATTTCATGGCCGAGGCACCGAGTCCATGGGCGCACACCTTGACGACCTTGCTGGGCACCAACTGAAAAAGGTGCTCGTGTTTTGTCGCAGTCGAAACCAAGTGGAAAACCTATCGAGCAAGTTGCGCAACGAGACTCGCTTTGGTGACGCGGTTTTCGCCCACCACGGATCTATGGCCAAGAACCAGCGGGAGCGGACCGAGCGGTTGTTCTTGCAGGCTCCGGCTGCCGTAGCCTTTGCCACCATGACCCTTGAAATGGGAATTGATATTGGAACGGTGGACTACATCATGCTGGCCGATGTGCCCGCTGACGTGTCGAGTCTATTGCAGAGGATCGGGCGCGGCGGCCGCCGGGGTGACAGCACTCGCTGCGGTTATGTGACCGAGGACGCCACCGAGACGCACCTGTTCCAAATCATGTTTCGCTTGGGCAAGGCAGGGATCTTGTGCGGCGCGCCCTATGGCTTTAGGCCCTCGGTCCTGGTGCAACAGATCCTCGTGATGGCCTGTAGCCAAGCCTATATCACCTTGGACGATATTAGGGCCATTGTGCCAAAGGACATTCAGCAAGAACTTGGTGCGGGGGCTTGCAAGGCTCTGGTCGAGAACATGGTGGAGACCGATCTGCTTGAACGATCCGGTACGGAACGCTTTGTCGTCAGCGAAGAAATGGAAACCCGTTACAACCGGGGCAGTCTACACGGGAACATAGCGGATGGTCCTAGCGTGTCTGTGGTCGACCGCATGACCGGTGATGTCATTGGAAAAGTCCAATCGGCAGATACGAATCAGATCGAGGTCGCTGGTATGCACCGGCGCATCGTCAAGGGCGGTGACGGCCGCATCTTGACCGACGCAACCGGCGGCGGTGGGGGCCCCGCCCGCTTTCGCTCCTCAAGCTCACCGAGTACTTCGTTTTTCTTAGGAAGAGCCGTGGTTAGCGGCTTGATGGGCGCAGGCGACGGTGCGGGCCTTGGGCCGGACCAGCCGGGCGGTCAGTTTATCTATGCCGTGGACAAGGGGCACCACACAGTCTTGTTGCACGGTTTAGGTACCGTGGGTTCGCTGTTTTTTGCCCACCAGGTTGGCAAGCACGCGCGGGTCGTGGAGAGCAACGCCTACAGTACGACCATCACGGGCGGACTCGCGGAATTGCCCAGGCCCGAGAGCGGTCAGGTGGCCGGCTTTGTCAGTGAACGCATCGGCGATCTGGCCAAACTCGCCAGTATGGGGCCCTGGGCGAAGGGCGTTCCCTCCTCCATGCGCGAAGCTGCAGTGCGCAGAATTTGCGGCGCTGATCAAGTGGCTGCTTTTCTGCAGCACGCTCAACTGAAAGAGGTCATGTCCGTCTCACCGGAGATCATGGACGTGATCGGCGGCTTTTAGAGCGAGCGGTCCACTGCTTCCAGGATGCGCGTGACCGTTGCGTCATCGTGCTCGGTGGAAAGGAACCAGGCCTCGTAGGGAGACGGGGGCAGGAGGATGCCGTGCTCGAGCATGGAACGGAAAAACCCGATCCAGGAATCTCGGTCGGTCGCGCTGACTTCGTCAAGGTTGTGCACCGGCGCGTCGGTCAGATAGAGGCACATCATGGACCCTTGCCGTTGCACTCGGGCGGGCCGGCCATGACGGGCAAAGGTTTTTTCGATTCCTACTGCAAGTCGCTGGGCGGATTCTTCAAGGGCTTCATAAACCCCGGGGCGCCCTAGGATTTCCAAGGTCTTTGTCCCCGCTGCAACCGCAAGGGGATTGCCGCTCAAGGTTCCGGCTTGATATACATCGCCCGCGGGCGAGATCTGGTTCATCAAATCCCTACGCCCGCCATAGGCGCCGATGGGTAGACCGCCACCGATCACCTTGCCCATACAAATAAGATCCGGGGTAATCTTACAGATCTCTTGGTACCCGCCAGCCGCTACGCGGAAGCCGGTCATGACTTCGTCAAAGATCAAAAGTGTTCCATGGGAGTCGCAAAGGTCGCGCAATCCTTGAAGGAAGCCCGGAACCGGGGGCACCAATCCCATGTTGCCCGCTACTGGTTCCACGATGATGGCGGCGATGTCGTCAGGATGGGCCTTGAACAAGGAGCTCGTGTCCTCCAGGTCGTTGTATTCAGCCACCAAGGTCAATTCGGCCAGGCTCTTCGGTACACCTGGAGAATCCGGAGCCCCCAGGGTCAGCCCACCAGATCCCGCGCGTACCAAAAAGGAATCACCGTGTCCGTGGTAGCAGCCGTTGAACTTGATGATGCGGTTGCGCCCCGTGGCAGCTCGGGCAAGGCGGGCGGCCGAAAGGGTGGCTTCCGTGCCACTGTTCACTAGGCGCACCATTTCCACAGGGGCCACCCGTTCGCAGATCAATTCGGCGATGGTGAGTTCGCCCCGAGTTGGCGCTCCAAAAGTTGTGCCGCTTTCGACAGCAGAGTGCAGGGCCTCTTTGACCTCTTCATTGCCATGGCCCAAAATCAGCGGACCGTAGGACAAAACCATGTCCACATATTCGTTGCCGTCTTCGTCCCAGACCAGCGGACCTTGACCGTTCTTGAGATGTGGGGGCGTTCCACCCACGGACGAGTAGGCGCGAACGGGGGAGTTCACCCCGCCAGGGATCAGGGATTGAGCTCTTGAAAAAATCGCTTCGCTTTGGTCGAGACGCATATCACTCGTTAGTGGCAAGGGCCTGAAGGGCCAGGGTCAGGGACGCCGGGTCAGGGGACGCAAGCGGCAGGGTCAATGAAAAGTGTTCTTGGTGCTCCTGAAGAGCATCCAGGGTGGTCCAACCGATGGCAAGGGCTGCCGGGCGAAAGTCGTGATCCCCAGCGCACCATAGTTCTACTGCTTCGGGGGCCGCGAAGAAAACCACATCGGTGATCGGCGCGGTTGATGGGGGCGCGGGTTCGGTGCGATAGACAGTGCGCTCGTCCACTTGGAACTCGGCCGTTCGTAGTTGGGCGCCAAAGTCCTGGGCCCGCTCTCCTCTCAGCCAAAGTACGCGCGCACCGGTACTCGCTTCTTCAATGAGGGCCTTCGCTAGACTCGTTGCGTTCCCGCCGGTGGAAACCAAGGCCACTTCAAAACCACTTGTGGTCAGGGCTCGTGCGCTGCGTTCACCCACGGCTGCAAGGGGAGCCTTACACCACTCGGCGCCCGCTTCGCGGGCCTCGATCAAGGCTGGCACTGCACCCACCGAGGTGATTGCGATCCAATCGGGCAACGGTATGGGTGGGTCCTCAAGCGGCAAGGGGGAGCGTTGGAGCAGGGGCTGGCTGTGGCTTTCCCAACCGGCAAGTTGCACCGCCTTTTCCCAGTCTGCTGGGTCTTGAATTGGCCCCGTTAGGAGCAGGCTCCAGGGGCTAGTCCCCACGGGCCTCCGCCACCATCTCGGCAGCGCCCTGTTCAAGAAGTTCTTTGGCAAGGTCCCGGCCCACTTCCCAGGGACGTTCAGCATTGCCGTCCATCTCGCCGGCGAGTTCTCGGGTTCCATCAAGAGAGAGAAGCTGCGCTCGCAAATGAAGGCGGCCCGCTTCATTGGTGCAGTACACGCCCAAGGGCGTGGTGCAGCCAGCATCAAGTGCGCGGACAAAAGTGCGTTCCGCTTCAGCACGCAGGTCACTGCCGTCGTTGACCAAATTTTGGACGAGGGCTTTAGCTTTTGGATTGTCCGTGCGCGCCGTGAGTCCCACGATGCCTTGGCCCGCAGCGGGAAGGAACTTATCAGTGCCGAAAACTTCGCTGATGCGTTGCCCTAAACCAAGGCGCATCAGTCCCGCACGGGCCATCAAGAGTCCATCCGCATGGCCTTCTTCCAGTTGCCTCAGTCGCGTTTGAACGTTGCCGCGAATTTCCACAACGATCAAGTCCGGTCGCAAGCGCAACAGTTGGGCCTTGCGGCGCTGGCTGCTGGTGGCGACCTTCGATCCGGCGGGCAACTCGTCCAGCATCCGGCCGTCGACGGTGACCAGAACATCTTCGGTGGGGCCGCTGGGTAACACTCCAGCAAGACACAGGCCGTCTTCGATTTTGGTGGTCAGATCTTTCAGGCTGTGGACGCCCAGATGAGCTCGGTTCTCAAGCAAGGCACTGTCCACCTCTGCAGTGAAAATACCAACCCGGCCAAAGCGGGAGAGGGCGGTGGTCAGGTCCTTGTCGCCGCCTGAGGTCACGGGCAGCAGGCTCACATCCACATCGCGGTGCTTGTCCTCGATCAGGCGTTGGGCTTCTTGGGCCTGCCACAGCGCAAGAGGGCTCTGGCGGGTAGAGAGGATGAGGTTCACAGGCTTCTAAGATAGCGTTGATACATGCGGTCGAGAGCTTCTTCTGACCGTGCGGCTCGGGCCCCTTCCTTGAGTTGTCCAAGGGCCGCATTCAGAAGGCGCCGGCTCAACTCGTGGGCGATCTCTAATTCTCGCGGACTTGCAGACCCGGAGGTGACTTGATCGAGGACCTCTTCACGAGCGATTTCAAAACGCCGATGGAGTTCAGCGATGGCAGGCCGAAAGCTAGCGTAGGTGCGCAGGGAGAGAAACTTGTGAACCTCGCCGACCAACAACTCGTCGGCTTTGGCGATGGAGGTACCTCGTTGCTCGTGGTTGGTGGCAATCACCGGCGCAAGGTCGTCCAGGTTGATCAGAAAAACCCCATTGAGGTCGCGCACGTCTTCCTGAACCGCACGGGGCACGGAGAGGTCAATCACAAGGGTTGGCTGGTCCCGGCGACCAAGGGCCCGTCGGTCGAAATGGTCCGGCGTGATCAAGCCAGGGGCGCCATCCACGCAGGTGGCAATTAGGTCAGCACCCTTCATTGCCGAGGCAAGGTTGTCCAGCGAATAGGCACGGCCGCCCGTTTCCCGGGCTGCTTCTTCGGCGGATTCCAAAGTGCGGTTGACGAAGTCAATCTGGCTTGCGCCCTGGGCCAAGAGGTGCCGGCCTAGGAGCCTGCCGGTTTCTCCCGCGCCCACGATGACAACCTGGCGCCCGTCCAATTGGCCG
Organism: Planctomycetota bacterium; assembly: GCA_028823345.1. Taxonomy (GTDB): domain Bacteria; phylum Planctomycetota; class UBA1135; order UBA1135. The sequence goes on along the minus strand of JAPKBR010000009.1, from coordinate 15,161 downwards.
AATACGCGCTCGGCGGTGGTTACGGCTACCCGCGCGATGCTCAAGGTGCCTTCGCTTAAGCCGGTTTCTGTGTGCACCCGTTTGCCCGCGGAAAGGGCCTGTTGTATGAGCGGTTCCAAGACCCCTCCCATGCTGCCAGCTTCTCGTGCGACTTCGCCGGCCCGTTTCAGTTGCCCGAGAATTTCCGTTTCTCCCAGAACCTGGCTGTCAAGGCCAGCTGCGGTGCGGTAGAGGTGAATAATCGCGCGGACCCCGTGGTGCTCGTAGGTCTTGTCGGGATCTAGATTGCGGAAGAACTTGAAACGCAGCAACTCGCCGGCATCGCACTCGTGGGAGCAATGGATCAGGATCTCCGTGCGATTGCACGTAGAAAGCAACAGGGCCTCTTCAACCCCTTCCTGCTCGAGTAACTCTCGCAACAAGCGCGGCGTGTCCTCGGGCTGCACCGCATATTGCTCGCGAATTGCCACTTCCGCCGAGCGGTGGGACAAGCCTAGCAGCACGATCTCTTCGAGGTGGTCCATCAGGAAGCGTGGAAGGAGATGTTGGTGGCCATGAGGGCCAAGGATGTGAGCAATGCCAAAAGGCCACCAATAGCCATGGTGGATGCCCGGCGGGCATTCAATCCGGGGATGCGCCGTGAAAAGGCAATCACTCCGAAGTGCAACCATAGGGCGGTAACCAAAATCACCTGCGGGTCCCTGTACTTGAATTCGTGTTCGGGTCGCGCGTGTCCCAGGCCGATCCCCACGTTGAGCCCCAGGGTTAAGCAAACAAACCCCGCCGTGGCAGTCCGACGCACCATGACCGAAAGGGATTCCAGGGAGGGCAAATTACGAAACAGGGTGCCAAACACCCGGCGTCTCATTTGCCGGTATTGCAGGAGATGCAGCCAACCGTAAAGGCCCGAGAGAATCAATGCAGCCGAGGCGAGCACCATCATCAGGATGTGCAGAATCGCCACCGCATCCAGGGGGCTTGCGCTCCCGGTTGCCACCATGGGACCAAAACTAGAGGCAACTAACTGCAGGCAGCCAACCGTGCCGAGCACCAATGTTCCCACCGAGGGCTGGGGTATCCGCAGGGTCAATACGCGGAAGAGCAGGGCGGTGGTCAAGGCCACAGCGGACACGGTCAGGGCTATACCTTGGACCGGGAATTCGCCGCTCTCCCTGTTGTGAATCAAGAAGAGCCAAACGTGCAAAGCCATGGCGATAATTACCACGCTGCGTTGAGCGCGGGCGGCCCACGTGGGTTGACGGTCCTCAGCGTAGGCCATGCCATAGAGGGATGACGCCGAAAAATAGAGGAGCGGCAAAATGACCGTTAGTAGCTGGATGGAGTTCACGGGGCAGTTCCTTCGAGGTGAGCCTTGGACCCGGAGTCTAGCAGCGCACTTGTTTCTTCCGCAGCAGCGATTCCAGTCTTGAAACGATCTTCCACCGAGACACCCCCGTGCCAAGTTCCTGCCATGACGAACTTAGGGAGGGCCCTGCGCACCGTGCTGTGCAAATCGGCCATTTTGCGATCATGGCCCACCCCATACCGCGGGATGACCCCTTTCCAGTGCCGGATGCGGGCGGTTTCCAAGGTGCCCGGCTGATAGCCAAGGCCGCGTCGCAAGTCGTCGAGGGCCAGTTGCACTGAAGCCTTGGAGTCCAGTCCCGCCAAGCTGGTGCTGTGGTAAATGGCGCTGACTACGGCTCCGCCCGCGGGGGCATGCCCTTTGAAAATATTCGATGGGAAGAGAGCCCCGAGGAGTCGTGGTGCCGAACCCACCGGCTCAGCATCGGGGGGCACCAAGAATCCAAACGCCGGGGGCAGGTTTGCTTGGCTAAGACCCAGGTGGACGACGGAAATGTTGGCCGTGGGCAAGTCGAGAAGTTGGCGTACATCTGTCCTGTCCGGGGTTGCCATGGCCAGGAGCCCATGGGCGTCTCGCGGACCGGTGGCCAAGACGATGGACTCGGCCTTGAAACGCGCTCCATCATCCACGGTCACCACCCAGCCGCCGGCTCCCCGTTCGATCTCGGTTGCTCCGCGGCCCAGCTGCAGGCGTTGCCCCAATCCACGCGCCAGGACCAGTGGGAGTTCGCCGAGGCCCCTTGGAAACGAAAGCAAACTACCCGGCGGCACACTGGGCCCCGGCAGTGGGGTACCGGGTTGGTTCTTGGTTGCCTTGCGTGCCTTGATCATGCCACGCACAATTCCTCCAGCGTCGTTGGCCAGATTAAACACCCGGGGGAATGCGCTGCGGGCGCCTAGTTCATCGAGCTCAGCCGCATAGACCCCGCGCACAAAGGCTCCGCCCAAGACCTGGGCCGCTTCTTGCCCGAGTCGGTCGACAAGAAACTCTTCAAGGGACGGTTCGGCATCAAGAGGCCTAACCTTCAGCATGGGCCGGAAGGGCTCGCTCATGAGCCGCAGTTTTCCACGAACGGAAAGCAGCTTGGAGCGTGCAAACTCCAGGGGTCCCGTAGGCAATGGGTGCAGGTGTCCATTGCGATAGACCAACCGAAGGGAGGCCGCGGGGTTGGAGACCGTCAGGCGGTCGAGAAGGCCTGCCTCTTGGGTCAAGCGCCGAAAGCAGGGCGCGCTGGCGGGAATAGTGTTAGGCCCTTGCTCGAACAGAAACCCTCCCTCCTGCTGGGTGGTCATAACGCCTCCCGGGGCACGCCCGCTCTCAAGGCAAAGTACCTCGACCCCGCTGCGGTGGAGGGTGTGTGCACAAGCCAGGCCGGTTGCCCCGGCCCCAATCACAATCACATCGTAGGTTTCCTGCATAGGCCTAGAGCGTTTTGCTAAAAGTGCCCTCGCCCGTTTTCCCTTGGTCCTGGCGAGCTGCAAAGTAACTGTCGAACTGGACCGCTACGTTGCGCATGAACATTTGTCCGAGGGAGGTCAGCTCGATGGCATGCGCGTGCAGAAGGACCAACCCGTCGTCCTGCATTGGGATCAGAGCCTTGAGTTGCGCGGCAAAGTGCTGGTCGAAATCGATCCTATAACGCTCTTGGATTTGCTGCTTGTCCAGATAGCCGTTGCACATGATCCCAAGAATGACATCTCGCCGGAGGCGGTCTTCGCCGCTCATCTTGTGCCCGCGCAGGGCAGCCAGGCCGCCCCCTTCAAGAGCGGTCAAGTAATCGATCTCGACAGGTTTGTTTTGCACAAAGCAGCCATCCACTTCGCCGATGGAAGAGACTCCAAAGGAAACCATCTCTGTTCCGGCGCGGGTGGTGTAGCCCATGAAGTTCCGGTGCAGGGTGCGGTTCTTGAGAGCAACTGCTAGCTCGTCATCGGGAAGCGCGAAGTGGTCTAGGCCCAGGTACTCGTATCACGCATCCTGGAAGGCCTCTACCGAATCCAGGAAGATCTCGATCTTCTCCTCGCTCGATGGGGCTGATTCCATGTCCATGGCCGTCTGGTGTTTTTTCATCCAGGGAACGTGAGCATAGTGGAACAGCGCAACGCGTTCTGGGCGCAGGATAATGGTCTCTTTGACCGTCTCCGCGAACAGGGCCCGTGACTGGTGGGGAAGGCCGTAAATCAGATCTAAGTTGACAGACCCGATCCCCAATTTGCGTGCGCTTTCAACCAGGCCAACCGTGATTTCCTTGGGTTGGACGCGTTTGACCGCCTCCTGCACCTTGGGGTCGAAGTCTTGCACGCCCATGGAGATGCGATTGAAGCCCAACTCAGCGAGAACCTCCAGCTGTTCCTGGTTGGTGACCCTCGGATCCACTTCGATGGCCACTTCGGCGTCATCGGTCAGGGTGAACACCTTGGTGAACATGGCGTGCACGCGACGGATTTGATCACAAGTGAGGTGCGTAGGAGTGCCTCCACCCCAGTGGTATTGGTGTACCTGACGCCGACCGATTCCAGTTTCGGCGACCCGCTCGAATTCCGTCTCAAGCTGCTTGAGGTAACGCTCCACTCGGTCTTCCCGGCGAGTGATGACCACGTTGCAACCGCAATACAGGCACATCTCTGCACAGAAAGGAATGTGGATGTAAACAGAGAGCGGGTCACTGCTGTTGTTGGCGGCGTTCGTCAGGTGCTGGGCATAGTCCAGGGGCTCAAACGAGTCCGCAACCCAGTCAATGGCGGTGGGGTAGCTCGTGTAACGTGGAGCGCTGGTGGCGTAGCGCTCGAGCAGCTTCTTATTGACCGGAAGGCGCATGCTTAGTCCGCGGATTCCTGGGGTTTGAGGACCGTTTCCCAAAGGGCCGTCGTGGATTCCAGCGGGGTCTTGGGGAGGATGCCACTGCCCAAGTTGAATATGTAGCCAGGGGCGTCCTTAAAGGCCGCGATGGTACGCAAGGCTTCCCGTTGCACCACTTCCGGGGGAGCAAAGAGGGTCACCGGGTCCAGATTTCCCTGGAAGGCGACTTTACCCTCGGTGCGCCGGATGGCTTCAGCCGGATTTATACGCCAATCAATGGAGAGCACATCCGCACCCGTTTCCACCAGCAGTTCCAAGAGGTGTGAACAGCCGTTGACGTACAGAATCACGGGAACGCCAAGGTCCTGGGTGTTCTTGACCAAGCGGGTGACCGGTTTCAGCATGCGCTCGCGCCAAGTGCGCGCATCCAAGGTGCCTCCCCATGAGTCAAATATCTGGACCGCGTCTGCGCCCGCTTCCACCTGCATGGCGAGGTAGGGCAGGGAATTGTCCACGATGCGGTCCACCAGGCGATCAAAGGCGGCGGGTTGCCCCAGCATGAACGCCTTGGTGTTCTCGTAGTTGCGCGAGCTCTGGCCTTCGATCATGTAGCTGGCAAGAGTGAACGGAGCGCCGCAAAAACCGAGCATGGCACGTTCCTCGCCAAGCTCTTTGCGTACCCGTCGTAGGGTTTCGCCCAAGAACGCTGTTTGCTCTCTGGCGTCAAAATCCCGCAGGCGTTCCACGTCCTCGGCATTGCGGACGCAAGGCTTCAGGATTGGGCCTGTGCCCTCTTCGATCGAAACCGAAACGCCCATGGCCTCGGCGGGCACCAGTATGTCGCAGAAGACCACCGCAGCGTCCATGCCGAAGCGGCGGATCGGTTGCAGGGTTGCTTCCGATGCTAGCTCTGGCTGGTGACACATCTGCATGAAGGTGTGGCCTTCTCGCAGTTTGCGGTACTCGGGCAAGGAACGGCCAGCTTGGCGCATCATCCAAGCTGGGGGGCGATCTGTGGGCTGTCGCCGACAGGCCGCTAGCATGCGCTCGCGCGGGTTCATGGGGAAATTCCGTGGGGGAAAAAAGGGCCCAGAACAGGCCGCCTTGAGGCGAGACAGGATAGTCAACATGGCCGTCCCCTGTGGGCTTTGGGGGCATGAAGATTGCTAGGCTTGGACCCCTTCCCTGGGAATACCCGGGAGCGATTTCCGTGAGCGACCCCCAGCCCCAAGATTCCGAGCAGGCCAGCAAGGCTTTTGCTCCCAGTCCCGCCCGCGCAGCCCGCTTACGGCTGCGTGGACGCAGCCTGATCGGGGCTTCAATCGTACTGGTGATTGCTTTTGTGCTAACCGTTGCGGATGCGGGCTACGGGCACGATCCGTATAGGACTTTTGGGCAGCGGAGGTCCTACAACATGGTCAAACGGGACGTGCACGGTGCCCTGCCCGGTGCCTTGCCGTACCTGCTCGGAGCCGGCGTGTTATTTGGTCTTGGGCATTTAACCCTGCGCCGGGCTAATCGATCAAAACCTTGAGTTCGCCCATCAGGGCCTCAACCACTTCGTCGTAGCTATAGGTTCCGACGGTCTCTGTCCCACGCTTGAGATTGACCGTCTTGGGCCCGCACCAAAGGCCAAGGTCAGCGTCATCGGTTTCGCCTGGGCCATTCACCCGGCAACCCATAACCGCGATGGTTAGGTCGTGCTCGGCCGCGATCTTCGTGGCCTCTTTAACCTCTTGGGCAAGCTCAATGAAGCGTTCGTTCTCAACCCGCGAGCACGATGGGCAGGCGATGATGTTAAGACCGTCAAAAAATCCTTTCGGCACGGAACGGAATCTGCCCGCCGCGATGTCTGCGAGGATTTGGCGTCCAACGACGATTTCTTGGCCTTTATCTTCGAAGGGCACGGTTAGCGAAACCCGCAAAGTATCGCCAATACCCTGTGAAATGAGCTGTTCGAAGGCGATTCGGGTCTTGATGACTCCGTCGGGGGGCATGCCCGCCTCGGTGACTCCCAGGTGAATCGGGACATCCGGGCGCTCGGCGGAAAACTTCTTGTTGGCCTCAATTACCAGGCGGGGGTCCGAGTCCTTGATTGAAACGCAGTAGTCCCTGAAGTCAATCTTGTCGAGGAACGCGCAGTGGTCCACTGCTTGGGCGACGAGGGCCGCCGTGTGGTCATCACCGAAACGTTGCTTGTAGTCCGGAGCTAGCGATCCCGCGTTGCAGCCAATCCGTAGGGCGCAGTCATTGGCCTGGGCCACGTCAGCGATCCAACGTACCTTGTCCTCGACCGACTTATTGCGCTCGTGATGGTGGAGGTGTCCGGGGTTGTAGCGCAGCTTTTGAACAAAGGGCGCCACGTCCTTGGCCAGGGCGTAGTTCTCTTGCAGGTCAATGGAGAGCGGAACACTAAAACCCTCAATCACGGCGGCGAGGGCGGCCACATCAGCCGCGCTGTCCACTGCGATGCGGACCAGATCCGCGCCCGCGGAGGTCAGGATTTCTAGCTGCCGGCGGGTGGCGGCCACATCCTGGGTGCGGGTGGCGGCCATGGACTGAACCATCATCGGCGCATCCCCCCCGATGGTCAGGGAGCCGATGCGGATCGGACGGGTGTTGCGGGTGGTGGCCATGGGCCGTGGATTCTCGCCTGTTGGGTGGGCAGAGGGGCGCAGGTTCTTGTCCTCAAACCGTGCCCCAGGGGAATTCTCTGGGAATTCTTCGGAATTTGGCCCCCACCGCCTGGGATTCCTCGGATGTGTGTTCAGACAAGAGTTCAACTGGCCATTGGTCAGTTTCCAACCAGGCCCTCGGGGCCCATCGATTGTGAGCGCGGGAAACCCCTCTTCTGCGCACCGACGATGGGCTCCGAGTGCCTCTTTTAACGCCTGCGGCAGAGCGGCCTGGGTCGCTATAATGCGAGCCTTATGGAGGACGACACGTGAAGGCCAAGATTCTCATTGTAGGCGGGGGCGGTATGGGCGTTTCGATTGCGCTCCACGCTGCAACCCGTTGCGACCCGCTCAACGAGCCGGTGATGCTCATCGAGAAGTCCCGTCTCGGCGCCGGATCTTCCGGTCGTTCGGGAGCAATCGTGCATGCTGCCTATTCCGACCGGATGCTGGCCGGTATGGCTCGTGATTCCCTCAAGCAATACACTCACATCACGACCCACACGGGACGATCGGTGGGTTACCGAAAGACGGGCGTGCTCTTTCTACCTGGGGGTGAGGAGAAGGCCAGTAATCAGGCGGACCTCGAAATGCAGAGGGCTCTTGGAATCGTCGCCAATGAAGTGAACGCGGATGAAATGCGAGGGCTCGTGTCCGGCATCGAAGTTGCCGACGACGCGGTGGGGATTTGGCAGCCGGAGGGGGGCTTCTTGGACCCCGGGCGCACGATCAACACGATTGCCAAGTTGGCCCGGGCCCGCGGCGCCACCACTAGATCAGGGGTGGCCGATCCCCACGTGATCGTCAAGAACGGTCGCGTCACCGGCGTCGAAACAGACAAGGGCTTCATCGAGGCCGATCATGTGGTCTTGGCCACAGGGGCTTGGACCCGCGAGCTGCTGGGTGAACTTGGGGTGGAATGGCCCCTGCAGGTCTTGCGTACCGAGGAGCACTTTGTAGAGATGCCTTCGGTTGAAGCCAACGAGGAGGACGATTTGGATGATGCCGGAGGGCATGAAACGCGCTTCTTGCCCGACCCCCTTGAGAGCCTGCCCGTGGCCCACCCGGTCTTGATCGACCGGGGCAACTGCTTCTACATTCGTTGCGATCCGCAGCAGGGACGCAGCCGCGTGGGTAGAATCGGATTCACGAACTTGCCCGAGTTGGACACGCCCCTCGGGCGCTCTGAGGTTGCTACGAAAGAGTTCTCCAAATGGGCACGCGAAGCCGTTGTGAAGCGTTTGCCCGCCTATGAGGGCCTAAGCGACCTCGGTTCGAATGCCGCCCATATCAGCGTGACCCCCGATGGTCGCGGCATCGTGGGTGAGGTGCCCTCGGTCAAGGGCCTCTGGGTCGTGACCGGGTTCTCTGGCCTGGATTACACCTTGGCTCCCAGCATCGGCGAGGGCCTCGTGCAGATGATCGAAGGCCGGCCAGTGGCCGCCTTCAAGCCGGAGTTCTTCTCGCCTGCACGATTTGACTAGACCTGCTGGCTGACATCAGCCCTATCAGGAGGTCGTCTTCTTGTTGAAGGCTTCTATTTGAACGTTCCGCTCAGGCAACCAGGCCGGAGGCTCTCCAGAGTTTCATCTTGTTGGAAAGAGTGCGAGCGGTAAGACCAAGTCGCCGGGCGGCTTCGGTCTTGTTGCCGCCGGATGACTCGATCGTAGCCAGGATCGCAATACGCTCAATGTCGGCCATTTCGTTGTCGGCCATAGCGCCGGCGATTGCCGGATCGTTCAGAGTAAAGCTGTGTGGAGTAACGTTTTCGCTGCTGCCTGCGGTCGATGTCCCAAAGACTAAATCGTTAGGGCAGATCCGGTTGTTCTGGCAGAGGATCACGGCGCGGTGAACAACGTTCTCTAGCTCACGCACGTTGCCTGGCCAGTTCCAAGCGCGCAGCAGGTTGAGGCACTCGGGCTCAAAGACTGGGGGCGTGGTGCCGTTCTTACGGGCGTAGAAGTTGGCAAAGTGCTCGGCCAGGGGCATCACGTCTTCCTTGCGCTCACGCAGGGGAGTGACATTGATGGGCAGGACATGAAGGCGGTAGTAAAGGTTCTCGCAAAAGCGTCCCTCAGCTACTTCCGCAGCAAGGTCCCGGTTGGTCGAAGCGATCACGCGAACATCCACCTTAACGGTGGCTTGCCCTCCGACACGCTCGAACTCGCCGTCTTGCAGGAGGCGCAAGAGCTTGGTTTGCATGGTCATGGGAATCTTGCCGATCTCGTCCAGCAGCAAGGTGCCACCTGCAGCTAACTCAAAACGTCCCATGCGTTGACGGTGGGCGCCCGTGAAGGCGCCACGCTCGTACCCGAACAGTTCGGACTCAAGCAAAGACTCCGAGAGGTCTGCGCAGTTGACTCGCACAAAGGGCTCGTCGGCGCGGGGGCTGCACTGGTGGATGTATTGGGCCACGCGATCTTTGCCCGTGCCGTTTTCGCCGGTGACCAGAACTGGTCCTGTGGATTGGGAGAGCCGTGCGGCTAAACGCAGGGTGGCCAGCATGGGCTCGCTCACCGCAACCGTGTCGGGGCCTTCGGATCCGCTGGCTTGACGACGCAAGAGGGCGTTCTCACGTTCGAGGCGGGCCTGGCGAAAGATCTTACTGAGGGTCACCTTGAGAGTCTCCGGGGAACAGGGCTTCATCAAGAAGTCCACAGCCCCTTGGCTCATGGCATCCGCGGCGGTTTCAACAGAGCCCGGGCCCGTGATGACCACGGTCGGCAGGCCGGGCCACTTTTCTTGCATGGCCTCCACCAGTTGAAGTCCGTCCATGCCGGGTAACGGCAGGTCGGTCAAAACCATGTCGGGCAAATCGTCTTCCATGCGCAGCAGGGCTTGTTCCCCAGAGCTGGCGCTTTCGGCGCGATAGCCAAGAGCGCGAGCTGTTTCGGTGAGGAACTCGCGGGAGATGTTGTCATTGTCGACAATCAGAATTCGTTCTAGGTTCATGAGATTAGCCTGTGGCGGAGAGGGAAAAGTGAAAGCAAGCACCGCCGAGGGGCGACGGGTTTGGGTCAAGTTGCAGGTGACCACCGTGAAGTTCAGCGATGGAGCGGACTAGGGCAAGACCAAGGCCTGTGCCCTCGGCTCGCGTGGTGAAGAAAGGTTCGAAGACTCGATGGGCAACATCAGGCGCAACGCCTGGGCCGCTATCTTCAACAGAGAAGACAATCGAGTTGTCTTCTTGTTGGATGTGAATGATGACCTGGCCGCCGTTGGGCTGCATGTCGAGGGCATTGAGCACAAGGTTACGCAGGGCTTGGCGCACCTCGGTGGGCTCGGCGCCGCAGGTCAAAGGGGCGCCTAAAACCTGAATGTCCCAGTTGTCTTGATGTTCGATGGGCTTGGTCGCAAGGGCCATTTGAACCGCTTCGCTGGCTAGCTCGCGGCAATCGTGGCTCTCGCATTCTGGGCTTCCAGTGGACGCGAGATGCGTGGTCGAGGGCACACTTCGTTCCGCCTCGCAGGGACCCTTGAGGCCTGCGGTATCGGGGAAAGCGAAGAGCATCTGGCCTTCGTTCAATGCTTGGTGTTCAGTCGTCATGATTAGCTCCCCATGGGGGTGCGAAGAATGGTCTTGGGGTCGGGTCCGCTCAATAGGCGACCAACACAGATTGCCAGGTGCGCGGGAACTTGATTTGGCTCCATGCCATCGGGTTCACCGAGCTTGCGGAGTAACTTGCAAGCTTCACCAGGCAGGAAAAAATCCACATCGGAAAGGTCCGGATCATCGTTGTCGAAGCGGGTGCTCGCGACGTGGGTGCGCAAAGTGACTTGCGTGCCTTGGCCTGGGGCTGATTGGATTTCCAACCCTTCCACCAGGCAGGACACCCGGGCGAATCCACCCTCGAACACGCTGGCTGGATCGCTTTGGCCTTCATTCAACACATCAAAACCCGGACCCGTGTCGGTGATGCGCACCAAGAGAGTCGAGCCCTCGAACCAGGCCTGGGTCGTGATCGATCCTTCACAGTCGTCATAGGCATGTTGTAAGCAGTTGTCTGTGATTTCCGCGCAGGCGGTGGCGATGCGGGCGCGGGCTGCGAGGGGCGCGCCGTACTCGAGGGCGAAGGCGTTGACTTTGCGCCCGATGCGCTGGGGGGCGTCTTCGTCGGACGTGGTGGAGAAGGCCGTCAAGGTGGGTGGGGCCAGGCTGGTGGGGACATTGCCCTCGACTGCCCTGACCAGTTCCTCGATACGGAAGGGTTTTGCCAATACCTCGGAAGCCCCCAGGCGCAGGGCGCGCTGGCAGGCCTCGAAGGAGGGCAGGCCCGTGACCACCACGGCCCGGGTCTTGCTTCCGCGACCACGAAGGTCGGCAAGCAGGTCGAGTCCTGACTTGGTGCCAAGGTTGATGTCGGTGACCAGCACGTCCACTTCCGGCTGCAGCGCTGCTTCTTCAGCGTTACTACAGATCAGCACGCGGTGTCCGCGGGATTCAAGGGCTTGGCCGAGAGACCTCGCAATGAGTGCCTCATCTTCTACTAATAGAATTTCAAGATTCTGACTCATGAGGGCTCCTCCGCGAGGGGCAGGCTGATGGTGATTGCGTGTTCCATGGAATCTAAAGTGCTGACTTCCGCGCCTAGGCGAGACAGCTCTTGGATGGTGACGGCCTGGTCGATCGTGGTGGCCGAGTCGTGCTTGCCGCCGATGATCGTGACCTCCAATTGGGATCCGTCGATGAAGCTGTGCAGCAGCACCGGTTCTTTGGTGCCCGTGGTCGCGTCGAAGAGCAAAGAACTCAAGCAACGTTCGAGTTCCACCGCGTCCACAACGATCCGTGTCTGGGCTCCCTCCAGGGCGACCAGCACTTGCTCCTTGCGCTTGGATGGCAGAGCGCCTTGAGCTGCGCGAATGACCTCGCCTACGGTGCATTGGATGGGGTGCATTTCGTGGGGCGTACTCAGCTCCACCAGTCCACCGATCCCATGATCCAAGCGGTCCAGCTCGTTCAAGAGACCCTCTATCAGGATGGGGAGGCTTGCCGATTCCGCATGGGCCAAACCACCGATAACCGCGCGCATTGCAGCAAGGGGCAACTTCAATTCCCGAGCAATGGCCTGGGCTAGCTCCTTGTCCTGGGGACGTGGCTGGTTTGTGTGCGGGGCGCTGTTCATGCTTGAAGATCTTTCCGTTGAGGACACAGGCGCAATGCCAGTGACAACTTCAGGGATCGACAGCAAGCCGCCATTTGGTTGAGGCCCGAGGGGCGAAAAGTGGAATTCTTTTCGCTATCAGGAATAAATGGCCGTGCCTTGCCCGCCAGGTAGGGGCCTCAAGCGCCCCGCGGGCCGAAGAACCCCCAAAAGCCCTAGAACCACCATTCCCGGCCCCAAGAAGACCGATTCAGAGCCAAATAAGAACTCCCTCAGCCCCCGGGGGATTACCCCACGGGTGCACGCATGGGGTGTCCCTGTGGGCACCCCATCATCCCTCAACCTGCGGAGGACAACGCCCGAATTCCGCGCTTGCGCGGACCATTCAGGAATGTACCGATGGGGGTGTAGCGCACGAACAGTTGGTAACTCAGCAAGAGCACCAGCGTCACGCTCCCGCATACCAGCGGGAACTTGAGGAAGGGCGAGAGCGGCCAGTCCTTGACAAGTGATTGCGCGACTAGGATCAGCGGCAGGTGAAGAAGGTAGAGCCAGTAGGAGGAGTCAGAGATGTAGCGCATCCACCGGCGTTCTCTTGCGCAGAGCACCCGGAAGAGACCCATGAGGCCGAAGATCATCAGCCAGGCGAAGATCACCTGCACCGCCGAACCACACAGGTGGTGGAGACCCTCCGGAATCACCTCTAGGCTCCAGGTGGGGGCGACCGAGAGTTCCATGCCGAGGGGGAAAATCACAAAGATGGCCAGGGGCAGGCTGATCCACCATCTGCGTCCGATCTCTTTCCCTGAACCTTTGGCGTCGTGATAGAAGGCGCCGAAGAAAAAGAAGACTGCGTAGTAAAACAGCAGGTGAGGGAAGGGCAGCCAGCCCGTGGAGGTGTCGGGGCCGAAGCCCGGCTGTTCACCACCCGAGTGCATCACAAGTTGGGGCAGTAGGGTCAAGGGCAGCAGCCACACGTAGCGCAGCGGGGAGAGAATCAGCCAGCCGGGGAGACTTTTTAGGCGGGTTACGGTGGCCAACAGGGCATACAGGGAGAACGCCATCACCAGCCAACACAGGAACCACAGAAACCAGAGGTGTCCAAAAATGTCTTTAATGAAGAGACCCATGACCCAGGCATCCGTAGCCGCCTTGGCTTCCTCGGGTGTTTCCGGGTTGACCTCCGTGAAGGCTTCGGGGACGCGCCCACCGAGGGCAGTGATGACCGCCGGCCGGTCTGCTTCGATTTGCGCGAGCTCCGCATCGAGCTGCATGATCTCCACCAGAAACCCTGCGATCCCCGCGACCTCCTCTCCCCATGGGTGCAAGGCCGTGTCGAGCGGCGTTTCACCCTTGTTGTTTTTCAGTTTTGGGTTCGCCCCGGATTCAAGCAGGAGTTCCACCGTCTCGGGTTCCCCCAAAAAGGCCGCCCAATGCAGGGCGGTGCCCCCGTCCGCGGATTGGATGTTGATGTCTGCACCGCCGGCCAAAAGCGCTTTTACGATCTCGCGATGGTTCGAGACGGCAGCCCAGTGAAGCGCACTCGACTGATCCTCTAATTGACTGTTTGCATCGGCCCCCTGGGCCAGCATCGCTTCAACGCCCTGCAGGTCTCCGCCGCGCGCGAGGGCGATGAGCCCGGACCCGGACCCGGCAGTGTCTCTTTGCATTAGGGCGAACTCGCCCGCCATGTGATTGAGCGGCACGATCGAGACGAGGCCCACCATGCACGGCAGAAACACCCGCAGAAAGCGCTGCTTGAGGGTGGAAAAAAGGCCACGCCGCCGCCAGAGCATGGCCGTGAAAAAACCACTCATGACAAAGAACACCGGCATGCGAAACCCGTGCACCAAGAAGAAGAAGCTACCGAAGGCAGAGTTCTGCTCGCTGTCCTGAACGATCCAAGGAAAGGGGACAAAGGAAAGCGCCCCGTGCAGCGCGATGCCGAGCAACATCGCCACGGCTCTCAGCGCGTCCAGGTCGTGGTAGCGCGCGGCTTCTTTTCCATCGGAGTTGCTCATATCCATTGTTCCACCAGCACTCGTTTGGTCCCTTAGACCACGAGAACGAGAACGAGAATAGGGGGTCGGGGGGACTATCGCAAACATGTCCTCTCATGATTGGTTCAGGACCGGAACATCCCGCAGCGGATAGATGGGGTGAGAAAGCCAGCTTCCGCCGCCGGGCTCCCCACCAAATCACTTCTCAGCCGTACCTCTCGTTTTGTGACTGCCGGAGTGCTCGTCGCGACGTCCGCTGTTCACCCGGGAGGCAGCTCGTAAATACCATGGTCCGCATCGAGTAGACGCCCCTGGCGAACGAGTTCCTTCCACACGCTGGACGGGTATCGATCCGGCGGCCGGACACCAATGATCGTCGACTTGCGCCCGCCGCTCATGGGTCCGCCACCCAGGGTCGACTCAGCAGCGAGCACCGTGACCTTCAAACTCTTGCGGTAGGCCTTCATCGCCCGCTTCAACACGTCACGGTCGTGCTCGAGCAGATGGCGCTTGCCGCAGAGCCACTGCTCGAGGATCGAACGCAGCTCGTCCATGTCTTGCGCGCTGATGGCGAGTTCGAGGTCCTCCTCGATCTCTCCGCAAACCGCCATGGCGGCCTGCGCGTCGGCCCAGCTCGCGGCCGGCTGCCCGTCGGAATGGGTGTCACCGGCCACGGCGACGAGTACGGTCAGTAGCAACTCCATTTGGGGATTGAACATCCGAGTAGCATACCAAACCGTTCGTGCTACTGGAGGTTGGTCGAGCCTGACACGCGCTTCAACAACTCCGCCACGCCGTATCTGTAAAGGGAAATTACAACGCTGCCACTGCACTGGACCCTGTCCGGGTCGGGCGATGCCTCGTGGCTGTTTGTGGTCAATGCGGCCGAGGCGACGTTGACCGGCGACACGCTCGTCTTCGCGGGAGTCTCTCCGCAGGTGATTGCCTTCACCGACCGGCCAGCCCGTAAGTTTGGCAGCATCTCCATGGAGGACCTGGTGTCCGGCCCAGCCCGCACGTTCCCTGGGGGAACGACGAGCACCACCCTGGTCCTCTCCCAAGCCCGTCGCGTATGCTGCCTCCGTGAACCGGTCAGCCATTCTCCAATTCCTCGCGCGCTTTACGCGACTGCAAATAGGTCTCTTCGTCTTTGCCTTTTCGATTGCGTTGATGCTGGAAGCTCACATAGGCCTCGACCCATGGTCCTCGTTCCACGATG